>CAKRDT010000001.1 GCA_934316545.1 uncultured Agathobacter sp.
TCTCATTTTTCTCCTGTAGGTCATGGCCTTTCCTGTTTTCCCTTGACCTGGATTTCATTTTTCTCCTGTAGGTCATGACCTTCCCTGTTTTTCCTTGACCTGGATCTCATTTTTCCCCTGTAGGTCATGGGCGTTCCTGTTCCCCCTTGACCCGGATCTCATTTTTCTCCTGTAGGTCATGGCCTTTCCTGTTTTCCCTTGACCTGGATTTCATTTTTCTCCTGTAGGTCATGGCCTTCCCTGTTTTCCCTTGACCCGGATCTCATTTTTCCCCTGTAGGTCATGGCCTTTCCTGTTCCCCCTTGACCTAGATCTCATTTTTCTTGCGTGAGTCAAATAATGGATATTTTTTCATGACTCAATAGTCAAATTTTCTCTCAGGGTCAGTTTCCATCCTTATTTGCTCGTTTACTAACACTACACATAAAAAATCACGCGTGGAGAAATCATCTTACATTTACTTGTAAAATAACACCGCGCGTCAATTTTTATTATTTACTATAGGGCAAATTTTTGTCGTGCATCAAATAAGTATTTTTTAAATACACAGATACCGGATTCAATAAATAAAAAAGAAAATTAGCAGTAAATTCATTCAACCAACAGGATTTTGGACGATACACTTTATCGAAGCTCTTTTCTGCGACTGCTCCTGCGTTCCATTGTTTTGGATAATTGCATTTATGTTAAACGTAATAAAAAACTATCCAAAATCGTTGCAGGAGTTAACTTGCAGAAAAAGCTGAGAGAAAGTCTGTATCGTTCAAAGTCCGTTGATCTTGTAATAACTACTGCTAATTATCTATTACAACTCTATGATCCGGTATCGTCCGCATTTGAAATCAAATCTGATCACGACAAACCCTAATTTGCTACGCTCCGAAATCAAACAGTGACAACTGGTTCGACTCCGGAATATCTCCAAACAAGCCCAGATCACTCATCAGATCAATGGTCGTCTTTGACACCTTTGTGCGCTCCCTGAAATCATCCTTTGACAGGAAAATTCCGTCTTTGGCAGCCTCCGCAATTGCGACAGCGGCGTTGTCGCCGAGTCCGTCGATCGTGTTGAGTGCCGGCAGCAGCTTGCCGTCCACAATCTGAAAACGATGTGGCTGCGACGAATAAATGTCGATCGGAAGAAATTCAAAACCGCGCGCATACATTTCCTGCACGATACGCATATCCTTAAATGTATCCTGTTCCTTCTTGGACAGTGTATCCTTGCGCTTTTTGTAATCGCGCATGTATCCTTCCAGCTTCTCCTTGCCTTGACACATCAGTTCATAACTAAATCCCGTCGCACGGATGGAAAAATATGCCGCATAATAAGCAAGCGGATAAAACACCTTACAGTAAGCGATACGCCACGCCATCATAACGTAAGCTGCCGCATGCGCCTTCGGGAACATATACTTGATCTTCTCGCAGGACCAGACATACCAGTCCGGCACATTGTGATCGAGCATATCCTGCTTCCACTCCGGCCACTTGTCACACTTTCCTTTTGCAACAATTCCTTTTCGCACATTCTCCATGATCTTAAAGGACTCCTCCGATTCCAGCCCCATGCTGATCAGATAAGTCATGATATCATCTCGCGTACAGATGGCAGTCGAAATCGTTGCCTTTTTCTCCTGGATCAAGGTCTGTGCGTTTCCAAGCCACACATCCGTACCATGTGACAGACCGGCGATTCGGATCAGATCCGAAAATTCCTTCGGCTGCGTATCGATTAACATGCCCATCGCAAAGTCCGTTCCAAACTCCGGGATTCCAAGAGCTCCAAGCTGGCAGCCATCAATATCTTCCGGAGTAACTCCCAGTGCTGATGTATTCTGAAAAAGCGACATGACCGCCTGATCATCCAGCGGAATCTGTGTCGGATCCACACCGGTCAAATCCTGCAGCATACGGATCATGGTCGGATCATCGTGTCCGAGAATATCAAGTTTTAACAGGTTATGATCGATGGAATGGTAATCAAAATGCGTGGTCGTGATGTCAACGGTCATATCATTTGCCGGATGCTGGATCGGCGTAAATGTATAAATCTGCTCTCCCATCGGAAGAACAACGATGCCGCCCGGATGCTGTCCGGTTGTTCGCCGCACACCGACACAGCCGCCGACAATACGGTCGATCTCGCAGTTTCGCTTGTGGATACCACGCTCCTCGTAATAATTCTTTACATAACCGAATGCCGTCTTATCCGCAAGCGTACCGATCGTTCCCGCCTTAAACGTCTGTCCCTCACCGAAGATAACTTCCGTGTACTTATGCGCTTTACTCTGGTACTCTCCTGAGAAATTAAGGTCAATATCGGGTTCCTTGTTTCCCTTGAATCCAAGGAACGTCTCGAACGGAATATCAAAGCCTTCCTTCGACAATGGCTTGCCGCATTTCGGGCAGATCTTGTCCGGCATATCGCAGCCGCCCCGTCCGGAGTACGACTTTACCAGATCCGAGTCAAAATCACTGTATTTACAATGCTTGCACAGATAATGTGCATGCAGCGGATTTACCTCCGTGATACCGGACATTGTCGCAACAAACGAACTACCTACCGATCCACGTGATCCAACCAGATATCCGTCTTCATTCGACTTCCACACCAGCTTCTGCGCAATAATATACATTACCGCATATCCGTTACTGATAATGGAATTCAGTTCACGTTCCAGACGCTCCTGCACGATTTCCGGAAGCGGATCCCCATACATCTTATGTGCCTTGTTATAGCAGATATCACGAAGCATCTGATCCGAATTTTCAATGACCGGCGGACACTTGTCCGGACGCACCGGCGAAATGCGCTCGCACATATCCGCGATACGGTTCGTGTTCGTAATAACCACTTCCTCTGCCTTTGCACTGCCGAGATAGTCAAATTCTTTGAGCATTTCCTCTGTGGTGCGAAGGTAAAGCGGCGCCTGATCATCTGCATCCTTAAAGCCTTGTCCTGTCATAATGATCCTGCGGTAGATTTCGTCATCCGGATCAAGGAAATGCACGTCACACGTTGCAACAACCGGCTTATGGAATTCTTCTCCAAGCCGCACGATTTTCTTATTGATTTCAATGAGATCATCATTCGACGCGATCGGTGAATCCTCATCCCTTACAAGGAATGCATTGTTGCCGAGCGGCTGTATTTCCAGATAATCATAGAAATCAACCAATCTTGAAATTTCTTCCTCCGGTCTTCCGTTAAGAATTGCACGGTACAGCTCCCCCGCCTCACAGGCGGAGCCGATCAGAAGTCCATCCCGGTATTTTAAGAATTCGCTTTTGGGGATTCTCGGTCTCTTATGGTAATACTTAATATGCGCTAGCGAAACAAGACGATACAGATTGGTACGTCCCTGATCACAGGTAGCCAGAATAATGGCATGGTACGTTGGCATCTTTTGAATATTCTCAACAGAAGCCGAAGCCATCTCATTTACCTGATCGAGTGTTGTCACACCGCGCTCCTCAAGCATTTCAATAAACTTCACAAAAATTTCGGCGGTGCATGCCGCATCGTCTACCGCACGGTGATGGTTATCAAGCGATACTCCGAGCGCCTTGGCAACCGTATCCAGCTTGAATCGGTTCAGGTTCGACAAAAGCACACGCGCCAGACCGACGGTATCCACGATTGTCGGATTACACGCGATTCCCTGTCGCATACAATTTTTCTTAATAAAACTCATATCAAAGTCCGCATTATGTGCCACCATGATGCAGCCCTCACAGAACGCCATAAACTTCGGAAGAATATCCTCAATCACCGGCGCATCGATCACCATATCGTCACGGATCGAAGTAAGCTGCTCGATTCGGAATGGAATCGGGACTTCCGGATTAACGAACGTTGAAAAACGATCCACGATCGCACCGTTTTGCACCTTGACCGCACCAATCTCTATAATCTTATTGGTCTCCGGACTGAATCCCGTCGTCTCTAAGTCAAATACAACATAATCCGCCTGAAGCGATTGGTTATGACTGTCCGTTACGATACCTTTTAAATCATCAACCAGATACGCTTCCACGCCATAGATTACCTTAAAATCATCATCCGGGCTTACCGTATGATTCGCATCCGGGAATGCCTGTACATCACCGTGATCCGTGATCGCGATTGCCTTGTGTCCCCACTTCATGGCACGCTTTACGATATCTTTTACATCCGACACACCATCCATATCGCTCATCTTGGTATGACAGTGAAGTTCCACGCGCTTCTCCGCACTGTTATCCATACGGATCGTTGTAAAGTCAGAACTCTTCTTGATTCCAACGATGGAACCGATCGTCAATTCACTGTCAAACTTATCGATGGTCGCCACACCTTTGACTTTGACGAACTTACCCCCGCTGATTTCCTTAAGCAGATCCTTTACATCGTCATTTCTTGCAAAAATTTTGAGTACGATTGTATCCGTAAAATCCGTGATGGAAAAGATAATAATGGTCTTTTCGTTACGAATCTCTCTCGTATCCACGGAAAGAATCTTACCATGGATGACAACCTCACCGATCGGTCCGTCGATCTTCTCGATATCCATCGGTTCTTCTTCAAAGTCGCGTCCGTAGATCACATCTGGGTTCATCGACTTCTTGCTATTATCATAATCAAACTTCTTGCGGAATTCACCTTTTTTCTCGAAGGTCTGCCTCTTTTTCGCGGCATTTCCTGCATTTTCCTGTTTCTTTGCAGGATTCTGTGCTGTTTTTGCAGTTTTTTCTACAATTTTTTCCTCAGCAGCTATATCAACACCGGAATCGCCCTCGTTCGGCTTATGTAACGGTTCACCCTCGTCTCCCATGACGGCAAACTTTGTACGCTCCAAAATACTTTGCACTTCCTGTGCGATCTGTTTCTCGGAATTCTTGCGGTACTTGCTCTCCTTCGGCTTACGAAATTCCGTCTGGATCACAAGATTCATGCCACAGCGCTCACAAATGACTTTTTCCAGAAACTCAAGTATTTCATCGGTGCGCGTCTTCGCGATGATCGTCTCATCCATGGTAAGGATCAGATGATGCGGCTGATCAAATTCCATCTCAGCCGTCCGTAACAGATTATATTCAAGCACACTGTATGCATTCAATTCATCCAGAATACTGTCCTTGTACACTTCCATTAAAGACTGCGGTGTATACTGCTCGGATAACTCAAATGCCTCAATAATCCTGACCGAAACATTTTGGTTTTTGAAAATCTGTGAGACGATTGCCTCCTCCATCTTCCATATATTCTTTTTAAAGATCAGTCTTTTTGCACGCAAATAAATGCGAATATGATTGTGATCATGATTCGCACCTATTTTCGTCACTTCAGCTGTCTCTAACAGACTTTCCAGCTCCGGCTCAAGTTTCAGAGTTGGAAACGCCTCCTTAAAAGGCTTTGTCATATTACTGCCCCCAATGTTCTAACTCATAACGGAGTTCTCCAAGCAATTGATCTTCAGGAACCTTCTTATAGACTTCTCCATGCTTTATAATTAAACCTTCACCGATTCCGCCGGCCACCCCAAGGTCTGCTTCTTTTGCTTCTCCCGGTCCGTTGACAACGCAGCCCATGACTGCAACTTTGATATCAAGCGGGAACTCTGCCACCATAGTTTCCACCTGATTGGCCAGTCCGATAAGATCGATCTTGGTTCTTCCGCAAGTCGGACAAGAAACAACTTCAATACCACCCTTGCGAAGTCCAAGTGTACGAAGAATCAGTTTGGCTGACTTGATCTCCTCCACAGGATCTCCGGTCAGCGATACGCGGATTGTATCACCGATTCCCTGATTTAAGATCAGTCCCAAACCGATTGCAGATTTAATATTGCCACTGATGATCGTACCGGCCTCCGTAATTCCTACATGAAGCGGATGATTCGTCTTGTCCGCAATCAATTCATGCGCCTTCACACACATCATAACATCGGATGACTTAATACTGATGACAAGGTTATCGTATCCCATATCCTCAATCAAAGCCACCTTATCTAACGCACTCTCCACAAGTCCTTCCGCCGTCACCCCGTGATATTTCTCCACCAGATCTTTCTCCAGAGAACCACTGTTGACACCGACACGGATCGGAAGATTACGGGCCTTAGCCTCGTCAACCACTGCCTTTACCCGCTCGCGGCTTCCGATATTGCCCGGATTGATACGAATCTTATCCGCACCATACTCCATCGCTGCCAATGCAAGCTTATAATCAAAATGAATATCCGCAACGAGCGGAATCTCAATCTGCTTCTTGATCTCCGGGAGAGCCTTTGCCGCTTCCATCGTCGGAACCGCGCATCGGATGATCTCGCATCCCGCTTTGGTCAACTGTTTGATCTGCGCAACTGTTGCCCCAACATCTTCCGTATGGGTATTTGTCATGGACTGGATCGCAATCGGATTATTTCCTCCGATCACGCGATCCCCGATCTTTACTTCCTTCGTGATATGTCTCGTCATACGATTACCTCTATTCCTCATTCTATCATCAGTCTCTGCCCGCAATCTGTATCAGGTTCTATACACATACATCTGTATCTTATATGAATAATTTACGGATATCATTAAACATCACAACAAACATGAGCGCAAATAACAAAAGAATACCGATCATATGCACAAATCCCTCTTTATTCGGATCAATCTTCTTTCCGCGGATTGCCTCAACGATCAAAAATACAAGGCGTCCACCGTCAAGTGCCGGAAGCGGAAGCAGATTCATCACACCAAGGTTTGCAGACAACAGAATCGTCCAATTTAACAGATTCAAAAAAGCGTAATAATATCCGTCTGTCGATACCGACTTCGTATAAGTATCACCCATGCTCTTTACGATGCCGACCGGTCCGCTCATCTGGTTGACCGAAACCTGTCTTGTCACAAGCATCTTTAAACTCTCTACCGTCGAGTAGATCCAATAACGCAGCTCGTAAAAGCTATTCTTAATATTGGTAAGAACATTACCCTTGACGCGTTCCTGTCCCGTATAGCTGAAACCATACAGATAACGTCCTTCTTTCTTGTCATATTTCGGTGTCAATGTCGCCGTCTGCTTCTTTCCGTCACGAAGATATGTGACCTCCACTTCTTCTCCTGCATGAAAAGTTGCATAAGCAGTGATTTCACGACAGAAATGCACCGAAAAGTGATTCATTCTGACAATCTCATCTCCTGCCTGAAGACCGGCCTCATCCGCCGCATATCCATCAATAACACCGGTTAAAACCGGTTTGTCATATCCGATACAGCTCATCAGAATAAACGCACAGACAAACGCCATAATAAAATTAAAGAACGGGCCGGCAAATACGACACTCATACGTGCCCACACAGACTTCTTTCCAAATGCGCGTTCGTCCGTTGAATCTTCATCCTCGCCTTCCATCATACAGGCTCCACCGAAGGGAAGAAGCTTGATGGAATATTTTGTTTCCCCCTTCGTAAATCCGATGATGGTAGGTCCAAGTCCCAAAGAAAATTCATTCACGCGAATTCCATTCGCCTTTGCGAGCCAGAAATGTCCCAGCTCATGAAAAATAACGATGATACTGAAAATCAGTAACGCAATAATTAAACTTACAATACTCAAACTACCACCTATCTCCTATAAATCTATAAGTCTCCTGCTCTGTTGCTAAAATCTCATCCACATCCGGATGCTGAATAAACGTGCAATGTTCCATTGATTCTTCTATCATCTCCGTAATCTGAAGATAAGAGATCTCATGGTTTAAGAACAAGGCAACCGCTTTCTCATTCGCAGCATTAAATACCGTCGGAACATTTCCTCCGCGGCGAGCCGCATCGAACGCTAAACCCAGCCCCCTAAACGTTTCCATATCCGGTTTTTCAAACGTCAATTCCTGCAGGGCAAACAAATCCAGACGCTTTCCGGATAAAAAGCGGCGGTTCGGATAATAGAGTGCATATTGGATCGGCAGGCGCATATCCGGGGTTCCAAGCTGCGCAATCACCGCTCCATCCTCATATTCCACAGCAGAATGCACCACACTCTGCGGATGAACAACCACTTCAATCTGATCCAGTTCCACCCCAAAAAGCCACTTGGCTTCCATCACTTCAAGTCCCTTATTCACCAATGTGGAGGAATCGATTGTCACCTTACGTCCCATATTCCAATTAGGATGCTTTAAGGCATCCTCCACCTGAATCTGTTCCAAATCCTTTCTGCTTCGTCCTCGAAACGGTCCGCCGGATGCCGTCAGAAGAATCTTATGGATTGCATTCTGTTCATTTCCCTGTAAAGACTGAAAAATTGCACTATGCTCACTATCCACCGGCAGTATCTGCACTCCATACTCTTTTGCAAGAGGTATGATCAAATGCCCGGCTGTAACAAGTGTTTCTTTGTTCGCCAAAGCGATATTCTTATGTTCCTTAATCGCCGCGATCGTCGGTCGGATTCCAAGCATTCCGACAATTGCCGTAACAACCATCCCAGCATGTTCCTCCGTTGCCACAGCAATAAGACCATCCATTCCACTCATAACCGGAATGCCAAGATCTGCCGTCTTAATACGAAGCTCTTTCGCCTTTTCCTCGGTTCGGACCGCTACCAGTTTCGGACGAAACTGGCGCATCTGTTCCTCAAGCAGCTTGATATTCCCTCCACAGGCAAGTGCCGTCACTTCAATGTCGCCATGTTCCCTAACAACGTCTAATGTCTGGGTTCCGATCGAACCGGTCGATCCCAGAATTGAAATCTTTTTCATGAAAGCTTCCTCACAAAATATTCTAAGTTATATCTAGCATAAATCGCTTTTTGTCATAATCAAACAATCCACTTCTACAAAATATGCAAGGCAAGATAATAAATAATCGGAGCCGTAATGATCATACTGTCAAAGCGATCCAGAATGCCGCCATGTCCCGGGATCAAATGTCCGTAATCTTTGATATCATAATTACGCTTGATTGCCGATGCTGTCAGGTCACCCACCATAGAAATCAAAGCTGCAACAGCCGCAATTCCAGCAATGATCCAGATCTCCGTTGTTGTAAGATTCATCGGCAAACGGAAGATAAAGCAATATAACGCAGTAAGAAGTGCCGCTCCAGCCACACCGCCCACAGCTCCTTCTACGGACTTCTTAGGACTCAGCTTTGGCGACATCTTATGCTTTCCAATCAGCATTCCGACACAGTAAGCACAGGTATCGCATCCCCACGAGCATAAGAACACCAAAAAGGCTAGATAAAGTCCACGCTCTAAGGTACGTATCTGATATACGAATGACAGCATGACAGCAACATAAAACAATCCAAAAAAGACTGCCATCACTTCACTTGCATGATATTTGGGATATGCAAACACAAATACAAACATTAAAAGAATCATAAATCCCATAAAAAGCATCATCCTATCCGGAATAAAATTCCATTGAAGATCACAATAGAACAAGATGGCTGCAAGGTAGCCCATTACCGCAAGTATCGATTTTTCCACTTTAAAAACACGATATAACTCAAACATTCCGATACAGGAGATTGCAAGTGTCGAAAATAAAAGCACCTCACCGCCCGTAATGATGAGCACCAATGCCAGTATAACAAGCACGATACCGCTCAACAGTCTCGTCTTAAACATAATCTTTATCCTCCGTCTTATCACTTGATTCATCTGGTTTACAGCATCTCTTTACTCACTTGTAAGTCCGCCAAATCTTCGGTCACGTTTATTATACGCTTCAATAGCTAATTCCAATTCCTTTTTATGAAAATCCGGCCACGGAACATCCGTAAAATAAAATTCACTGTATGCAAGCTGCCACAAAAGATAGTTCGACAGTCTCTGCTCTCCGCTTGTGCGGATCAGCAGATCCGGGTCCGGAAGGTCTCTTGTATCCAGATAAGAGGAAAACACTTCCTCATTAATATCCTCCGTTTCAAGTTTTCCGGCCTTTGCATCCAAAACCATATGGCGTACTGCGCGAAGCATCTCATCCCGGCTTCCGTAATTGATCGCAATCGTAAGGTTTAATCCCGTGTTCCCGGCCGATACCGTCTCAAGGTCACGGATTCTCTGCTGAAACGCATCCGAGAGCCGCGTGATCTCACCGATTACGCGCACGCGCATATTGTTCTTATCGGCAGTCTTAATACAAGTTTTAAGATAGCTCTCCAAAAGCTTCATAAGCGCATCCACTTCATTTTGCGGACGGTTCCAGTTTTCTGTAGAAAACGCATAAAGCGTCAGATACTTAATTCCCAGTTCATCTGCCGCACGGCATACTGTTTCCACATTCTTTGCTCCAACAGTATGTCCATAGTTACGTGGCATACCTTTACTCTTAGCCCATCTTCCGTTTCCATCCAGAATAATTGCTACATGTTTTGGAATCTTCATATTGCACCTCAAAATTTAAAGGGACATGTGCCCATGGCAATGCCCCCTCAATGTCTTTCTAAACCGTAAGAATTTCCTTAGACTTAGCATCGACTGCCTTGTCAACTTTTGCTACATACTCATCCGTAAGTTTCTGAACAGTATCTTCGAGATCTTTTACTTCATCCTCCGAGAGATCCTCTTCCTTACCGACTTTCTTTAAGTGATCGATGGCATCTCTTCGAATATTACGGACTGCAACCTTGGCATTCTCACCCTTCTTTTTGATATCCTTGGCCAGTTCCTTACGTCTCTCCTCTGTGAGTTCAGGGAATACAAGACGAATCACTTTACCATCATTCGTTGGATTGATACCAAGATCGGAGCACATGATTGCTTTCTCGATCTCCTTAACCATAGAAGCCTCCCACGGCTGAATCTGAATCATACGTGGTTCCGGAACGCTTACGTTGGCAACGCTCTGAATCGGTGAAGGTGTTCCGTAATAATCTACACGAAGCTTATCTAATACATGCGGGTTGGCACGTCCTGCACGAATTCCTGCAAATTCCTCTTCAAGATTGGCAAGAGACTTTCCCATCTTCTCCTCAAATACTGCTAATCTGCTATCCATAAATATTCCTCCTAGTCTACCGTAACCTTTGTTCCGCTAAATTTTCCACTGATTGCATTCACAATGCTGTTTTCTTCATTCAGACTGAATACATACATCGGAACCTTGTTCTCCATACACATGACAGAAGCAGTAAGGTCTACGACTGCTAATTTCTTATCAATGACTTCCTGAATGGAAATCTCATCATATTTCTTTGCATTTGCATTGGTCTTCGGATCACTATCGTAGACACCATCGATTGCCTTAGCCAAATAGATTCCATCCGCTTCAATCTCAATTGCACGAAGAACCGTAGCGGTATCGGTTGAGAAATATGGATGACCTGTTCCACCTGCAAAAAAAACAACCATATCATGGGCAAAATACTTGTTTGCACGATCCTTGGAAAACAGCTTTGTCATCGAGCCACACTCAAATGGTGTTAATACCGCCGTCTTCATACCTACCGAACGGAAAATTTCCGAAACATAAATACAGTTCATAACCGTTGCGAGCATACCGATCTGGTCAGCTTTCGTGCGATCGATCGTCTCACTGGTGCGTCCTCTCCAAAAATTGCCGCCACCAATTACGATTCCGACCTGTACGCCGGCATCTACCAGTTCTTTTACCTGCCTGGCTACGACCGTAACCGTCGGTTCATCAAATCCATGATGCTTGTCCCCTGCCAACGCTTCTCCACTGAGCTTTAACAAAATACGTTTCATATTTTTACCTCGTTATCTTTAATGTCCTATCTTCCATCAAAAAGACCCTGTACATCAATATCTGCATAGCACTGAGAACAGAATCCCTCAATGACTGCTCCGTTATTGATCTGTACAGAACGTGACTTAATGTTTCCCATGATTACTGCGGAGGTGTCCACAACAACCGGTCCCTGCACATCAATATCACCCTTGACTGCGCCGGCGATAACTGCAGACGCAGCGGAAATATTGCCGATAATCACAGAACCGGAACCAATCTTAACGGTTCCTGAGCTCACGACCTCACCTTCAATCTTGGCAACGTCAGCGAAAAATTCAGATGCATTGCTGTTTCCGTTGATAGTTCCGGTTACAACAAGCTTACCATTACATGACACATTGCCATTGATGGTTCCCTGAATATCAAAAGATCCATCCGATGCAATATCACCGGTCAGTGTCGTTCCTGCTGTAATTACAGATGTCTCATCCGACACAACTCCTGTGCGAACCGGAGCAACCGGCTTTGTGTCCATAACTGGTGTTGTATTTGAAATTGTCATATCACTCATTACTTTCTTATCCTCCTGTACTAGCGCTTTCATTTCAGGCTGTGAAGCCACGTTCTTCACCGGTGGTAATTCCTGCTCAAGAGGTTTTACGTCTTCCGGAGCACTCTTAACCTGTTCTAAGAGTCCATCTAATTTTGACAGTTCCGTCTTTACATCTACGTCCTCTCCTAAGGTGTTAACTACCAGATCTTCCGTCTTCTCCTCTTTTGCCTGCGCATCCGATCCAGGCATCATTTCATTGACAGCCTGAGAAAAATCCTCTTTGAAATCTTTAAATAATCCCATTGTTTCTCCTCCATTTTATATTTATTCAACACTTTCTGCCTTAATATATTGAATAATTTTTGTATTTTCATCAATCGGCAGAATCTTCGCATCCATTTTTTCTAACGCCTCAATCAGAGGACCTAATGCCTCTACCGTTGTTGACTTATCTTCTCCGTCGTGCAAAAGCACAACCGATGTCTTATAATTTACGATACCATCCGTCACATTGGTTACAATATCATCAACCGTACTGTCACCCGATGTGTCACCGGCGGAAACGTTCCAATCAAAATACGACACCTTCTTTTCATTCAGCACATGAACAAATTCTGCCATATTTACATTGCTGATCTGATTGCTGCTCCCTCCCGGAAAACGATAATATAAACTATCTATACCTGTCACTTTTTTCAGA
This sequence comes from uncultured Agathobacter sp., assembly GCA_934316545.1. Lineage (GTDB taxonomy): Bacteria > Bacillota > Clostridia > Lachnospirales > Lachnospiraceae > Roseburia. The sequence continues at coordinate 12,929 of CAKRDT010000001.1, forward strand.
TACCCGGAAATCTTATTGTAATCCTTCTCAAAAGCTTCTGTCGATGCGTAAATCGTACTATACTGGTTTGAAAAAGAATGCATTCCCAAAGTATGCCCCTCATTCACAATGCGCTTATATATGGTTTTCGCTTCATCCGATTTATCTCCGGACACAAAAAAAGTAGCTTTCACATGATACTGCTTCAGGGCATCCAGGATTGCACCTGTATTCTCCCCCGGAACCGAATCAAACGTCAAATATACTTTATGTTCATCTGCAGCCTCTGCCATATTATCCGCCGTGTCAATTCCGGTCTCAACCTGATCGTACCGGCTGACATTCTGTTGCGTCTCCTGGTAATCCGCCGGCTGCGACTCCGTCTGTACCGTTTCCGACAGGGATTTTATTGATTCCGTTTTCGAAGAAGCAAGTGTATTTACTTTACAATTTAAGCGGACAACAGCCACTGAAAGAATGACAATTGCCATAAGTGATACGATCATCCAGACAGAAATTGTAAGAATGATGGCACTCTTCATTCGGTTTATTCGATTCCTTCGTTGACGTTGCTGCTCAATCATTGCGGTATCATTTGTATTCATTACGTTCCTCCGCGAGAAATATCCTTTTCTATTTTAACATATTTTTAACGCTTGTAAAGAATTTTAATAGTCATTTCCAAGAAAAAAGCTCCGGAAGCAAAACACTTCCAGAGCTTTCAACATTCAATTCACAAATTAGCCTTTGATCTGAGCAGCAACTTCTGCGGCAAAATCTTCCTGCTTCTTTTCCATACCTTCACCAACTTCAAAACGAATCATCTTAGTGATTGTCAGATCCTTAGAAACAGACTCAAGATACTTAGCTACGGACTGCTTGCCATCTTCAGCCTTAACATATGTCTGATCAAGAAGGCAGATTTCCTTCAACTGCTTAGAAACACGGCCATCTACAAGACCGCCAAACATCTTCTCGGCAGTGATAGATGCCTTGTCTGCCATAGCAAGCTCTGCAAGCTGTGCCTTTGCAGCATCAGAAAGGAAATTCCATACATAGTTCATATTGCTCTTATGCTCATTGAACTGTGCGATATCATCATCACTCCAAACCTTCTCATTGATAGCCTTATCCAATAACTTGTTTAAAATAGGCTTTGGAAGAGTGGTTGCATCATTTAATGCACTGTCAATCGTAATCTCTTTGATTTTTGCAAGTTCCTCATCAGAGATATCATTTCTGCTGATATACTGTGGATTCATTGCAGCAACCTGCATAGCAATATTGGTAAGAGCTTCTTTTGCTGCATCATCAGAAGCACCGTTTGCAGCGATAATAACACCAATTCTTCCGCCACCGTGGATATAAGATGTAACAATATCGCCTGTCACCTTTGCGAATCTGCGGACAGATAACTTCTCACCGATTGTTGCTGTCTTCTCAACAAGCAGATCATTCAGTCCATTTGTTGCAAGAAGAGCTTCGATATCTTCACCGTTTGCTCCGCCATTTAAATCTGAAGCAAGTGCTGTATCAGCAACTGTCTGAACAAATTCCTGGAAAGTTTCATTTTTAGCAACGAAATCTGTCTCCGAGTTAACTTCAGCTACAACTGCAACGTTTCCGTTTACTGCAACTCTTGCAATACCTTCCGCTGCGATTCTGCTCTGTTTCTTTTCCATCTTAGCAGCACCGCTTTTCTTCAAAACATCAACAGCGGCATCCATATCTCCGTTTGTCTCTGTTAAAGCTTTCTTACAATCCATCATACCTGCGCCTGTCATCTCACGCAGTTCCTTAACCATAGCAGCAGTAATTGCCATCTTTTTTTCCTCCAATTCTCGAATGATTATGCAAAAATTATTCTTCTACTGTCTCCTCAGCAGCCTCTGTGGCAACTTCCTCAGTTCCCTGCTTTGCCTCGATAACAGCATCAGCCATTTTAGAAACGATAAGCTTTACAGCTCTGATTGCATCATCATTACCCGGGATTACATAATCTAACTCATCCGGATCACAGTTTGTATCAGCGATACCGATCAGAGTAATTCCAAGCGACTGTGCCTCCTGAATACAAATTCTTTCCTTCTTAGGATCTACTACGAAGATTGCATCCGGGATTCTCTTCATATCCTTGATTCCACCAAGGTTCTTCTCTAACTTATCCCACTCCTTCTTTAATGCGATAACTTCCTTCTTAGGAAGAACATCGAATGTTCCATCCTGAGACATTGTCTCGATCTCTTTAAGACGGGCAATACGACTCTGGATCGTTCTGAAGTTTGTGAGCATTCCACCTAACCATCTCTCGTTTACATAGTACATTCCGCAACGCTCTGCCTCAGTCTTGATTGCATCCTGAGCCTGCTTCTTTGTACCTACGAAAAGAATTGTTCCGCCCTGAGCAGCGATATCAGAGATTGCATCATATGCCTCATCAACCTTTCCTACAGACTTCTGTAAGTCGATGATGTAGATACCGTTACGCTCTGTGTAGATGTACGGAGCCATCTTAGGGTTCCATCTTCTTGTCTGATGTCCGAAGTGAACACCTGCTTCAAGTAACTGTTTCATTGAAATTACGCTCATTTTACTTACCTCCATTTGGTTGTTTTCTTCCATGTACTTCCAATCAGTTTACCACCGGAAAGCGCAAGATCCGGCACCGGAAACCTCCGTACATGTGATTGATTAAATTAAAAGCCTTTGGAATTATATCATACCAAAGGCTCATTTGCAACCACTTTTCCTTATTTTGTAATAAATACTTTTGCGATTTCCTCCTGCGTCATTCCGCGTTGTAAGGTATAGGTTCCAACCCGGATCTGATCATCGTACCCTCGTTGCTGCATATATTTACGAAACGTCTCCGCATCCTCCACCAGCCCCAGTTCCTGAAGATTTTCAGCAATCTGCCGGCAAACCTCACCTTTTTGAATCGTTACGCTTATTTCTTCGGAATCCACTTTCGTTTCTTCTTCATTCTTTCTGTCCGATTTATTTTTCGAATCTGAATTTTTCTTATTTTCAGGCTTCTTCTGAGTGTCCTGCTCCGCATCTTTTGGGGCAGTATTTTCCGTAGCTTTTTGCGTATCCATTTCTGTGTGTTCCACTGCTTCTGCCTGTTGTGTATCCGTCTCCGTATCAACGCTCTGCGTCTGTGACGTAATCATCCCCAATTCCGAAGCCCGTTCCATGACGGCAGCATCATCCATCGTTTTGTTTTGCGTATGAAAAGCAACCATCAGAATCAATGATGCAAAAAGAATACCAAGTCCACACCCTCTCAGATAATATTTAAATTTCAATTGCTTCTTCTCCCTTGAACAATCCTATTACAAGTTGCACTTCGCCAAGTCCAAGGCCAAGTTCTCTGGCAATCTCCACATCCGAAAATCCACGTTGATGCATCAAAAGGATACGTTCATTATGATTAATCTGATCCTGCGCATCCTTCGCCGGCTCAAGTGAAGCCCGAATCACTTCGCCCTCATCAATCGGGACTGTAGCATCCACTTTCTGCTGTACTTCGTTTGCTGCTATCGAAAGATTTTCAAGCACCTCGTTCTCCGTATTTTTCACCTGTTCGGAAAACTGTTGCAGCTGTGCCGCCAGATCCGTAAGTTCCGTGTGCTTATCATTCAACATGCTGTACAGAAAAAGTATTTCATTATGCGTTTTATTCATGGATTCAAGAACGGTATTGGAATACTCATCGATCGCCATGATTTTCTCATTGGTTTCCTTTTCCAGTTCACGTTTTGTTATATCCGTCTTTTCCTCAACTGTGTCCGAAATCGCATCTTCAACCTGATCATTTGCATTTTTCAATTGCTTGTCCACAATGATCTTAAGTTCTTTTTCACTCAGCCTCGTAATGTTTTCAATATCTTTGGGAGAAAGCTTCTCCTGCACAAAAAAGCTCGCAAGCAAAAAAACAATTCCCACTATAATTAAAGTAATTTCAACCACTGTCATGATTCTTCCTCAAATCTTGATATCAAATCCGCTTTGATCGCTTTTTCGGATTACACGTCCCTTGTCCGGTTCACGTTTTTTTCGCTTCGAAGAAGCTGCATGGTATTGTCCATTCCCCTTTTCTTTTGCATCTGCGTCATTTTTCGTCTTGTCACTATTCTGCGATTGAGTAACCTGATGACTCAGCACATCTTCCCTCTGATCAACCCGAAGCTGAATATTCTGCTGATCAACAAGAGGTTTTGCTTCTTCTTGAAGTTTATACATTTCAACATCATTTGTCCGTTGAATCATCGCCATATTAATTGAACCTATTGCCATATGTTTCTCACCCTATTCCACAAGAATATTCATATATTCGCCCATCGTTTTGCGCATTTTGTTTAAAGCTTTTGTGTGAAGCTGCGACACCCTGGACTCCGACACTTCAAGGACTCTGCTTATTTCTTTCAGCGTCAGTTCTTCATAATAATACAATTCAATCACCTTGCGTTCCTTTTCTGTCAGAATTTCAAGTGAGTCCGTCAGCGTCTGCTTCAATTCTGCCTCTTCAACCACATCTTCCGGTCTTAAGAAACGGGACGGATGAGATTGATCAATAACCGGTTCCGGACCATTTTCTTCAAATTCATTGAGAGAAACGACATTCGTCACCTTAAGCTGCGACTGCCAACTGCACAATTCTTCCTGTGACAGCCCTAATTCCAAAGCAAGTTCTTCATCCGTTGCATTCTTACCGGTCCTCATCTCAATCGTTTTAATCGCTTCGTCCATTTTGCGCTGACGCTGACGTATAGTTCGTGGAATCCAATCCATTTTACGAATCTGATCCAGAATTGCCCCTCGAATGCGAAGACTTGCATATGTCTCAAATTTAACATTCTTCGTAAGGTCAAATTTATCGATCGCATCAATCAATCCAAAGATGCCATAGCTGACCAAATCATCGTAGTCAACATTGTATCCGAGATACATGCTGAGCCTTCCGGCGACAAGCTTCACGAGTTGTGAATATTCAATTATTAATTGTTCTCTCAGCTCCTGGGACGGCTTCTTGCAATACGCCTCCCAAAGCTTTTCTCTATCAACAGTTTTCATTCAACCCGCTCCACATCATTTTATCGCGAATCTTACTCCTGTGCCTCATCCGGCTCATCCGTTTCTGCGTTTTCCCCGGCATCTTCCTTTTCTTGTGTCTGCGACGGTTCAACATTCTCCCCGAGATCCACATCTTCAAAATCATCCATCTCGCCGAAATTCCGGTCCAATACCACTTTAATAATTGAACCCAAAATATAAAACAGAATCAGTACAAGCAGCAGCTGCTTTGTAAAAGACCAAAGAGACTGCCCCGTTCTGATTGCGATCACACAGTCAATAAAACCTGCACTCAACATCACAAGTGCCGGTACATTATTTGTTTTCATGGTTCCCCATTCCCTCAAATCACTTTAATCGGTTTACCAACCGATTTAATGGTAAAATCTCCGGTTTCACAATCCAAAATAACGGTTCTTCCGTAATTCAATCCTGTATCCTGAGCAACAAGCGGAATTTTAAGCTCCTTTAAAATCAGCTTTGCTTCCTCCTCATTACGCTCTCCGACATGCCCCACAGAAGACAAACCGCTCATTTCAAACATGCAGGCACCTCCTGCAATCTTTGCAACCAATCGCCGCTGATTCGCTCCTTGTGCCAAAACCAGTTTCAACAGTTCACGAATACCGGTGTCACCAAATTTTGCAATGTTTGTATTATTTTTCAACTTGGTACTGTCCGGAAGCATATAGTGTACCAGACCGCCTACTTTCGTAACCGGGTCATACAGTGTCAGTCCGATACAGGATCCCAAACCTAAGGTTGTCAGCGAATCCGGGGCTTTTGCTACACTCAGATCCGCCATCCCCACTTTAATCATTTCTCCCATAATCCCTTATCTCCTACAACTGAATCCCCAGAGATGACAGGATCTTGGCATATGAATCTTCCTCCGGCATCAAAATAAAGTAACCGTTGATCATATATTCATCCCCGAACTCCGTTTCAATCAACAATGCATTATTCCCATATTGTCCAAACTGGATTGCGGGAACGCTTAATATTGCAGCTGCCATATCGACTGCAATATATGGAACAGACGGTGCAATTGTCATATTTGTCATTCCGGATAATGCCGACAGGTAGGATCCTGCAATAATATTACCAATTTCTTTTATGGCCGACAAGTCCATCTCATCAAACGGATCCTGATTATCCGGATCCTTGCCCATCAATCTGTTGACCAGATAATGTGCTGAATCCATTTTCATCAAAAACATCATACTTCCTGAAATATCATTCGACACCTCTAAGAAAATTCCAACAATGATCTCATCTTCCGGACAGATTGCCGAACCAAGTTTGGACGCTTCCATAAGCTCAACTTTAGGCACATTCATGTTAATCTGTTCATTCAGCATACTCGCCAATGAAGTGGTTGCATTTCCGGCACCGATGTTTCCGATTTCCTTCAGGACATCCATATACATATCATTCACATGATCCAATGAAAAATTACTCATACAATCCTCCAATAACATATATAGTGAGGCATAGCCTCACTATATTGATCATTATGCATTCTCTTTCTCGTCAACAATGGAATTGATTTCAAATAACGAAATCAACTGATCTCCATTCTTGCCAATTCCATTAATAAAGGAATCTTTGACATGGCTTGAGTTGATGTTATTGGTTTCAATCTGATCCGGTGAAAGTGTTACGACTTCACATACCTGATCTACGATTACCCCAAGAGATCCTTTTTCCTCTAATTTCAAGATGATAATACGCGATGCATTCGTAATCACATCTTCATCAAGTCCCATTTTGGTGCGGATACTCATCACCGGAACAATTTCACCTCGAAGATTGATAATTCCTTTAAAATATGTTTGTGCTTTCGGCACGCGTGTAATCTTCTGCATACGCACAATATTATCTACATAGCGAATATCAATTCCATATTTTTCGCTGCCGATCTGAACAACGATATACTGTTTTGTCTCAGTCTGTGTTGCTTCGATTTTGTTCTCTGCCATATTCTTCACCCCCGTTACATCAAAGTATTGGCATCAAGAATCAGGGCAACTTCTCCATCACCAAGGATGGTTGCACCGCTGATCAGCTTATTACCATTAATGTACTTGCCCAAAGACTTAATTACAATTTCCTGCTGACCGATCAGTTTGTCTACGACAAGGCCGACCTGACTGTCTCCCCGCTTGACAATAACAACTGTAAGGCTCTCCGGTCCATTCTCAAGTGGTTCAATATCAAGGATCTTATCCAGACGAATCAGAGGAATTACATTACCGCGAAGATGGATCACCTCTTTTGCTTCTACATACTTAATATCTGTAACCGGGATATTTTCAATATTGGCAATAGAGCCAAGTGCAATCGCATACTTTTCATCACGCACTTCGACCATAAGTGCCTGAATAATGGCAAGTGTAAGCGGAAGGCGTACCGTAAAAGTCGTTCCCTCACCAAGCTTAGTCTGAACTTCCACATCACCGCCCAGCTGTTCAATATTGGATTTAACGACATCAAGACCCACTCCACGTCCGGAAATATCTGTAATCTTCTTTGCCATGGAAAAACTTGGTATAAATAACAGATTAATAATTTCCTTCTGCGTCATCGCATCAGCCTGTTCCGGAGTAATAATGCCTCTCTCGATTGCTTTCTCTTTGACTGCTTCGGTATCAATACCATTTCCGTCGTCACCGACCTGAATAATAACGTTATTACCTTCCTGATAAGCATTCAGGAAAATATTACCGACTTCCGGCTTTCCTCTCTGAATACGGATTTCGGTCTCTTCCAGACCATGATCAGCCGAATTACGAAGCAAGTGCTGTAACGGATCGCCAATCTGATCCACAACCGTGCGGTCAAGTTCCGTGTCCTCACCGGTCATAACCAGTTCCATCTTTTTATTTAATGTACGAGACAGATCGCGGATCATTCTCGGGAACTTATTAACAACACTCTCAATAGGTACCATTCGTACCTTCATAACCGATTCATGCAGATTGGTGGTAATGCGCTCCAGATACTCAATCTGTTCATGGAAGCCCTGATTATTCAAGCTTCCGCTCTCTGTGGAGCTGATGGAAACAAGACTGTTTTTCGCAATAATCAGCTCAGACACCTGATTCATCAATGCATCTAGTTTTTCAATATCAACACGGACGGTACGATTCGTTGCAGGCTTACCTACAGCTGCTTTCTTGGCCGGTGCGCCCGCTTTCTTTTCTGCCGGAGCTTTCTTCACCGGTTGGGCAGCCTTTTCCTTTGTCTCGGCCGCCGGCAATTCTTCTTTCTTTGTTTCCTCTTCCGGTGCCGAAAAATCTGTGATTTCTTCGCCGGTTGCATCTGTGATTTCAGACACTTTCTTTGCAGCAGCAAGAATCTTATCAAGACTTTCCTGCGAACCTATATAAAAACTGAATTCGAGTTCAAATTTTTCATCTTCAATGTCCTGTGAACTCGGACGATAAACAAGAATTTCACCCAATTCTTCCACAGCCTTAAAAACAAGAAATGCACGAGCTGCCTTCAGAAGACATTCCTGATCAACCGTCACTTTCACGCCATAAATATGTAAACCGCTTTCTTTCGCAGTAGCGATCGCCTTAAGTTCGGAATGGCTCAGTTCAAATTTCGCAAATTCTGCGGAATCGGATTCCGATGAAACGCTCTGGCTTTCTGCAGCTTTTTCCGCCGGAGCAGATTCCGGTTCCTTTCCATTTGCCTTTGCAATAAAATCATTCAATTCTTTAATAATGATCTCATTGTCTTCCGTTCCCTCGTCTGAGGTGGCTTTAATATTTTCAAGATATCCGTCAATCGCATCCAGACACTTGAACAAAAGATCGATCATTGGGCTGTCTACCGGAATCTTATCGCTGCGCACTTCCTGAAACACATTTTCCATGTCATGCGTCAAATGCTGCATTCTTTTAAATCCCATCGTTCCGGCCATACCCTTTAAAGAGTGTGCCGCACGAAAGACCTCATTAATGGTATCTTTGTTGTCCGGCTCCTTTTCAAGAGTCATAATGCAGTCACTTAATGTCTGTAAATGTTCTGCACTCTCATCAATAAATATTTCTAGATACTGGCTTACATCCATACTACTTTACCCCCACATTCTTTGTGATTGTTTTAGCAACCTGATCAAGAGGAACCACTTCATCAACCATCCCAGCCTCAGCAATCGCTCTTGGCATTCCATATACAACACATGACTGCGCATCCTGTGCAATCACATGTATCGGCTTGGTTCGATTCAAAGACAAAATTCCATTTGTTCCGTCAGCGCCCATTCCCGTAAGGACAATACATATAATTTCATCGTATGCGGTATTGGATAACGAATCAAACAAAATATTTGCGCAAGGACGAAGACCTCCGATTGGCGGCATATCGTTAAGTTTGATTTTATGCGAGCCATCCCGCATCTTCACAACCTCCATATGCATACCGCCAGGTGCAATGTATACATGTCCCTTTTCAAGCAGATCGCCTTCCTGTGCCTCCTTGACAGAGACCTCGCTCAGTTCATTCAGCCTGTCTGCCATGGATTTAGTAAACCCGGCTGGCATATGTTGAACAAGGACAACCGGTGCATCTAAATTCTTTGGCAAATACGGAATCACACTCTGCAATGCCTTCGGTCCGCCGGTCGAGCAGGCAAGTGCTACCAATTTTCGTTCTGTCCGGACCGGTTTTATGTGATGGACTGCGCCTGCAGGTTTTCTGCTTACCGTAACGGAGCGCTTATACAGCTGCGTATTGTATACAGCTGTCAGAACAGATAACAACTGTCTTTTAAAATCGTCACCTTTAGCCTCAATAATATTGTTCGGCTTGGTCACAAAGTCAATTGCACCTTTTTCCATTGCAAGAATCGTTACTTGTGCATCCTTTGTCGTCAAGGTGCTGACCATAACAACCTTAGCTTTAATTCCATCCTTCTGTAATTGATCCAACAGCTGAAGACCATCCATGCGCGGCATGTTCACATCCAGCACAACGCCATCATAAGACTTCACTTTCAGTCTCTCATACGCCTCAAGACCATCTCTGCAAAAATCAGTTGCTTGAAAATTTTCATCTGAATTAATTATATCACATATGACTCTTCTCATGAGTGCAGAATCATCAACTACTAATATATTTTTCTTCATACTCTTCACCCAACTTCTTTCCTTCTGATCCTACGCTCCTCTTCAAAAACAAAACGAACGATTTTTTCTCTGTCTTTCAAGTCTTTAAAGATAAACTTTGCTCTGCAGCTGTATCGTTCCCTGCTCTCTTGCTGCGTTGCAACAATCTGACTAACAAGATAAAAGCATTCATCTGTATGATCATTCACAAGGCGAAATGTAATCAGAACAAAACGGCCGGCTTCAAGAGGTGCATCCGATGTATCCATCGTAAATCGTACACCTCCGCCACTAATATCACAGATCATCGCTTTCTTTTTATGATCAATATATTTAATATCCTGGCTTTCGACAAATAATTGTTCTGTAGTCTTTAAAGCCGCCACTTCTTCCGTAATTTCAAGCACCTGCATTTCTGTCACATAATCGATGCGAAAGAATTCTCTTCTCTGAAAGCGTGCCGGCTGCTTTTTGAGCAAAACACGCAGGAAGTACAAATTGTCTTTGCGATAGCGCTCACGCACAATCACATCACAACTGTAAAGGCCTCTGCGCGTGTAAAACACAAATTGGCATTCCGCACCAGTCTGTAACAGAATCATCCGGCCTCCCTGCATCGGCATCAGTATCTCCATCTCCTGTTCCGAGATAAACTCACTCACATTACTCTGGTATACCTTTGCCTTGCGACCGCCATTTTCTTCTGCATTCAGCTGATGCACCAAACGAATATCTATTTTATCACCCGGAATGATGATATTGGAAAAATCCATACACTTGTACTCCTATTTACGTCCCGCAAGAAAACTGGAAAACATCTGACCGATGCCACGTTTCATTGCAATCTGATTGTGTGTACCATTCACTAGATTTCCTGCGAGGGTTTCAAATGCCTTGGCAGATTTTGAATTCGGTTCCAAAAGAGAGATGGTCTGTTGCTGCCGTACCGCTTTCTCAAGCGAACCATCCTGTGGAATCATCCCCAGATAATTCAATTTGCCATGTAAAAACTGTGAAACAACGGAATTTAATTTATCATACACAGCCTGCCCTTCTTCCGTACTTGTCACACGATTGGACACAACGTGAATACTGGTGCCTCCCGAAACAAAATTCGGATTGCGGTATAGAGCCTTCAAAAGAGAATATGAATCCGTAAGCGAACTCGGTTCCGGTGTCGACACAAGAAGGACCTCCGGACTCGCCATAACAAATTCCAATACCTGATCCGAAATTCCTGCTCCCGTATCAATAATAATAAAATCTGCCAATTCATTCAGCTCATTGATCGATTTCACTAAATACATAATCTGTTCCCGATACAGATTGTTTAGTCCGATAATCCCCGATCCCCCGGAAATAAAACCGATATCCATCGGCCCCGGTGTAATAATTTCTCGGATTTCTTTGCCTCGATATATAAAATCAGACAGATTATACTGTGGAATCACGCCAAACATAACCTCAACGTTTGCAAGCCCCAAGTCAGCATCAAAGATAATAACACGCTTTCCCTGTTTGCGAAGCTGCACTGCCAGATTGACTGCCAGATTTGACTTTCCGACTCCGCCCTTTCCGCTTGTAACTGTTACAACTCTTGCGATACTTGGATTGATCTGATTGTGTTTTTTGATAACATTGCGCAGCTGTTGTGCCTGATCCATCACGAATTGCCTCCCAATAACTTTTTCACGATTTTCTGCGTATCAAACACCTCAATATCGTCAGGCACATTCTGACCATTTGTAGTGTAAGACAGATCCGAACCTGAATCAAGCTTGATATTCAACAGATTACCATAAGTTGTTGTTTCATCTAGTTTTGTAAAGATCAGTTTATAATCCGCAATTTCATGATAACTGTCGACAATTTCAAGAAGATCTGCGTATTTTGTTGTCGCACTAAGTACTAAATATACTTCTTTATTATACTCCTCATGCACGCCTGCAAGCAACGATTTCATATCATTTCTCTGCTTCTCATTCTTATGCGAGAATCCTGCCGTATCCACAAATACAAGATCATAATCCTCGAATTTGGCAATTGCATCGTTAAGTTCATCCTGGGAATATACGATCGACATCGGTGCATCCAGAATATTTGCATATACCTGTAACTGTTCGGTTGCCGCAATCCGGTAAGTGTCCGCCGTAATAAAAGCAACTTTCTTGTCATACTCTACTTTATACTTAGAAGCAATCTTTGCGATTGTCGTCGTCTTTCCCACACCTGTCGGTCCGACAAAAAACAGGACCTTCGGTTTGTTTCCCGACAGGTCAATCGTCTTAGGCTGCCCAAAACGAAGAATCAGTTTCTGATATACATTAGACAAAATCATATCCACGCTATTGCCTGGGCGGATAAGTTTTTCTATTTCATCAAGAATCTGGTTTACATATTTCTCGTTCACTTCATTCTTTAAAAGGGTGCTGTACAAAATACGTACAAAATGAAATTCTTCTGAGTTCTGCTTCTCCCTAAGCGTCTTCGCTTCCTGCGAATCCTCCTTCGGCGTCCGCGCAAGGCTTTCTTCCAATCGATTGGACAGATCATCAAGGCGCTGCTCTATTTTCTTTTCCTCCGGTTCACGCCCAAAAGTGATGGTACTTTTTTCTGCCTTTTTCATTAATTTCTGAAAATCCGGCTTTGGATCCGGCTTTGGTATCTCAATCGTTTCATCTGCGGACAGATTAATGCTGTCATGCAATGCCTTTGTATTTTGAAGTGCACGCTTAGGATTGACAAGCTGCTCCTTTTCTTCCATTGCAGCCGTCACTTCATACGTAGAATTCTTGAAGGCACGGAAAATCCCTTTGGGCTTTACCTCTTTCACATTCATAATGACTGCATTCTCTCCAAATTCCTGTTTTGCTTTTGCAATTGCTTCTTCCTCAGTTTTTCCCTGAAATTTATTGATTGTCATTTATGCTGTCACCATCCCTACTGATTGCAGTTCCACATCCGATTCCACTTCGTTATACGATACCACAATCAAATCTTTAAAATAATCTTCTGTAAGCTTCTTAAAATACATGCGCACGATCGGAGAGGTAATAACAATGGCTGCTTTACCAAGTCCTTCCAGCTTTTGGGTTTCTGTCTGCACAGAATCCATAATTGCCCGGGTTTTATCCGGATCCATAGTAAGATATGCGCCCTGTTCCGTCTGCTTGACCGAAGACATAATTTCCTGTTCCACTTTCGGATCCAGCGTAACCACGCTGGTTGTCTCATTTGCCGGAAAATACTTATTGGAAATTGCACGTTTCAGGCTTTGTCTGACATATTCCGTCAGCACATCCGTATCGCGCGTTGTCTGCGCATGATCCGCAAGTGATTCAAAAATTGAAAGAAGATCCCGAATCGAAATTCCCTCTTCCAGCAGGTTCTGTAAAACTTTCTGAATTTCTCCAAGGCCGAGCAGTTTCGGTGTAAGTTCATCCACAAGTACAGGATTGCTTTCCTTAAGATTATTAACCAGATTCTGCACATCCTGCCGCGTAAGAAGTTCCGCAATATGGCTTCGAATCACTTCCGTCAGATGCGTCGCAATAATCGATGGTGCATCAACAACCGTATATCCAAGACTTTCCGCCCTCTCTCGCTGCGCTTCCGTAATCCAGATCGCCGGAAGATGAAAAGAAGGCTCATAAGTAGGAATACCAGTAATTTCTTCCTCTACATATCCCGGATTCATAGCCATATAATGGTCAAACAGGATTTCGCCTTCCGTCACCTGAATGCCTTTGATCTTAATAATATATTGATTCGGATTCAGCTGGATATTATCCCGGAGACGAATGATAGGCACCACGGTGCCAAGTTCCAGCGCGATCTGCCTTCGAATCATAACCACCCGGTCAAGAAGGTCTCCGCCCTGATTGACATCTGCGAGTGGAATAATACCATATCCAAACTCCAATTCGATCGGGTCCACCTGCAAAAGAGAAACAACATTCTCCGGTTTCCGAATTTCTTCTGCTTCCGTTTCTGCCTGCTGTACCTCCTCTTCGATGGACTCTTCTCCAATATTCTGGCTGATGCTTCTTCCCGCGATCAAAAAGGCAACACCAAGTCCAACAAAAAGAACCAGATTGAGCGGTGTTACAACACCGAGAAAAATAATAACCGTTCCTACAATATACAAAACACGCGGAACACCAAACAACTGCTTTACCAGGACACCTGAAAAGTCAGCCTCATTGGATCCTTTTGTGACAAGAATACCGGTCGACAGCGATATCAAAAGTGACGGGATCTGTGATACAAGTCCATCACCGATTGTCAAAAGTCCGAACTGGGAGATTGCATCGTTAAAGCTAAGTCCCATGTTCATAACACCCATGATCGTACCGCCGATCAGGTTGATAAAAGTAATGATAAGACCTGCGGTCGCATCTCCTTTTACATACTTTGTCGCACCATCCATCGCACCGAAGAAACTGGACTCGCGCTGAATCTTCTCTCTTCGTTCCTTCGCTTCCTGATCCGTGATCGCTCCGGTATTCAGATCCGCATCGATTGCCATCTGTTTACCAGGCATTGCATCAAGTGTGAATCGTGCGGTTACCTCAGATACTCGCTCAGAACCTTTATTGATGACAATAAACTGAATCAATACCAAAACAATGAATACGATCGTACCAACAACCAGATCTCCGCCGCCGACAAAGCTTCCGAATGTACGTACAACATTACCCGGATCTCCTGTCTTAAGGATCAGACGGGTAGATGATACGTTCAATGAAATTCGAAAAATAGTTGTAAATAAGAGCAATGTCGGGAAAAACGACATATCCAATACTTCTTTTGCAAATAATACATTAAAGAGAATAATAAGAGATATGGAAATGTTGATTGCAAGCATCACATCCAATAAAATCGAAGGAATCGGCACAATAAAAAATACTACCGCAGCCAATAAATATAATCCTACTCCGATATCCGCTTTCTTCAGCATATCCACATCCTCCTTTCTCTTAATGTTCTAACCGCTTATGTGTTTCTTGTCTGAAAAACAACCGCCAGGACTTCCGCAACCGCCTGATATAATTCCGGTGGAATTTCAGCACCTATATCTACATTGTGGTAAAGCATTCTCGCAAGAGGCTTATTTTCCACAATATCAATATGATGGTCTCTTGCAACCTCTTTTATTTTCTGCGCCAGATAATCCTCTCCTTTCGCAAGAACTACCGGTGCCGCACTCACATTCGCATCATATTTGATTGCGACCGCCAGATGCGTCGGGTTTGTGATAACGACATCCGCTTTTGGCACATCCTGCATCATGCGTCGTTGCGATACTTCCTGCATCTTGCGGCGCTGACGTCCCTTAATTTGCGGATCTCCTTCTGTATTTTTGTATTCATCCTTCACTTCCTGCTTTGTCATCTTCATATCATCGTTAAACTTGAATTTTTGGTATGCAAAATCCGCAATTCCAATAACCAGATAAACCAGACTGATTTTAAGCCCCACATCAATGATCAACGTTCCGACCAAAGCCACCGCCTGCTTCAACGACAGGTCATACAGGATAAACAGATCATGAACACGATCTTTCAGCGAAGAATATGCAATATACACAATCAGACCGATTTTAATGACCGATAGCAAAAGCTGAAACAAAGAATCTTTTGAAAATATCCGTTTAAAACCATGAATCGGATTAAATTTACTCAGTTCCGGTTTCATTGGTTTCGTGGAAACGGTCCACCCCACCTGGATGATACTGATCAATATCGTAATAACAAAACCGAAGGCAAAAAATGGTAACACAATCAACAGCCAACGGATAATAACGTCAAAAAACAGGGATGACACTGCCTGCGCCGACAATGCTCCCTCGTTCATTTTCACAAAATCTGCCATAGAATTATAGATCACAGGAAAAATATGAATCAAATTTTCTCCCACGTAGGAAATAAAAATCTTCAGGCATAAAAACAAAACAATCAGCCCAAACGCAGCTGTAAGTTCTTTGCTCTTGGCAACCTTGCCTTCTTCACGAGCATCCTTTAACTTTTTAGCAGTTGCCGGTTCCGTCTTTTCTCCGCCCTCGCCATCCTTGGCAAACCACTGCAGATTTAATTTCAATATTTGATTGTAAGCATATTCATCACTAATACATACCTTCGGCAATCAGCTTCACCATCGTCTTTATTTCTTTCAGAATCATATTTGCCACATCCGGCAATAAGAATATCGTCAGAAAAATCACAACAAATCCAACCAGAACCTTAAGCTGCATACCTACAGAGAACATGTTCATCTGCGGAGCAACCTTCGCCATAATTCCAAGAACGCAATTCAAAACCATAATACAGGCAAAGAACGGAAGAAAAATGCGAAATCCAAGTACAAACAAATCTCCCATATATCGAGCAACGGAATTCAGCAGATGATCCCAATCAAATACCTGTCCTGCAATCGGAATAACGCTAAAGGAATCTGCAATCGCCTGCAGCAGATACGTGTGCAGGTTGGATACGATCAGCAGCATCATAACAAGATAATAATAAAAATTACCTGTCAGTGTCACTTCTGTTCCCATGTCCTGATTAAATTCCGCCGCCATCGACAAACCAATATCCATGTCGATAACACTTCCTGCAAATAAAACAATAGAATTACAGATATTCGCAGCAAAACCGATAAGCAGTCCTGTAATTCCTTCTTTTAATACGACAACCGCATAACCAACAACGCTCTCGTATGAAAACTCCGGTCTGGCAACCACACTATATAAAAGAATTGAGGTAAAAAAAGACAATCCTATTTTTACCTGATTGGGAATACCATTCTGTCCCAAAAGAGGCGCAACATATACAAAACAAGTAATTCGCACCAGAATCAAAAGAAAATATTCAAAATTATCCAGAGTAAATGTAAAGTTAACCATGAAACTATCCCAAACTCAGGTAATAACTGAAATTAGACCATAATCGTTCAATAAAGCTGGACATATTGTTGAGCATCCACGATCCGCAGATCATCATCGTAACAAACACACCAAGTATTTTTGGAACAAATGTAAGTGTCTGTTCCTGAATCGATGTAACCGTCTGAAAAATACTAACGATCAATCCAATGATCAGTGAAACAAGCAGAAGCGGTGCCGAAGTAATAATGATGGTATAGATGGCATCCCTTGCAATATCCAGTATTGCGCTCTCTGAAATCATACAGATACCTCCTAATAAAATGTTTGAACAAGTGAACCGATAACCAGATTCCATCCGTCTGCAAGAATAAATAATAATATTTTAAACGGAAGTGAAATGGTCGTTGGCGGAAGCATCATCATACCCATCGACATAAGCACGGAGGATACCACCATATCAATTACAATAAATGGGATGTAGATTAAAAAGCCCATAATAAAAGCCTTGCGGAGCTCACTTAAAATAAATGCCGGAACAAGCGTTGTGAAGGGTACATCCGAAAGGTCATCCTCATCCTCATACGTTTCCCCCGATATTTCCGTAAACAGATTAATATCACGGATCTGTATCTTCGCATCCTTAATCATAAATTCACGAATCGGCTTCTCTGCTCTCTCCAGAAATTCTGTCTGATTGATTTCTCCCCGGTCAAGCGGCTGGATCGCATCGGTATTCATCTGTTGAAACGTCGGCCACATGATAAATAAGGTAAGAAACAATGCAAGTCCGATTAAAATCTGATTCGGCGGTGCTGTCTGCGTACCAATTGCCGTACGCACAAAATGGAGCACGATGATAATTCTTGTAAAAGAAGTCATCATAATCAAAATTGACGGAGCCAATGACAGAACCGTGAGCATCAGCAGCATTCGTACCGGTGTCGACAGAGATCCGTTTTCATTATTATATGTGATAGACAATCCATCCGTCTGATCCCTATGGTTGGCCACTTCCGAGCTTCCCGTTGTCGAACTGCTCTGGTTCGTCGATGCTGCATATGTCATTTCCGGACGCAGCATACACAATGTAATTGTAAGTACTAAAACAGCGCATGCAAATGCGAAGCTTGCCACGCAGTATATTTTTTTGCCTCTACTCATACTAATCCTGTTTCTTTGGTAATTGATCCTTAAACTTTCCAAGGATATCTGCAAAAGATTCCTGTGTTTTGTTCTCCTGCGGATGTTCAAAGGACCAATCGCTTAACTGATCCTTCGTCAATTGAGCCAGAAGATGCACTTCATCTTTGCCAACCGCTATAACCAAGTATACCGTTCCCGCCTCAACAATACTGATATATTTGTTATTGCCAACATGAACGCTTTCTACAATATGTAAGTTTTTGTTATTGCTTCTGGTTTTCTGAAATCCTCCTATCCACTTTGTCGTCAGATAAGTAATTCCCAGCACAAATGCAAAAATAATCAGTGCACCCATCAATTGTATCAGGCTATGCAAAGAATTTGATAACAATATCGTCATATCATTTTCTACGCCTGTGGTGGCTTTGATGAGTTGACGATTTCCGTAATACGCACACCAAAGCTCTCCTCAATCACCACAACTTCTCCCTTCGCAACATACTTCCCGTTGACAAGTACATCAATCGGTTCGCCGGCAATCTTATTCAGCTCGATGATCTTTCCCGGTCCAAAATCAAGAATATCCGAAATGGATTTCTTCGTTCTTCCCAACTCGGCAGTAACTTCCAAAGGAACATCCATGATCAGATCAATATTTTCCGGCTGATATGTTCCAAAGTTGCCTCCGGAAAAAGCAGTAAATTGTGCCGGTTGTACATTAACAGGCTGACTCATCATTGGCTGCCCCATCATTGGCTGTCCCATCTGCGGCTGCGCATTCATCTGTGGCTGCGCATTCATCTGTGGCTGCGCATTCATTTGAGGTGCCGCCTGTGGCTCCGGCTGTGGCGCAGGAGTCGGTGTCGGTTCTTCTTTCATGCTATTGCTATCCATCTCCATATTATGTGTCACACCGGCGCACATTTCTTTGGCAAATGAAATCGGATAAAGCTGCATGATTTCACTATCAACAAGATCTCCGATTTCCATGCGGAACGAAATTTTAACAAATTTGCCGGAAAGGAATTCATCAATTTCGCTCTCATCGATTTCACCTGTCAGATCAACCAGGTCTGCTTTCGGCGGGCTGATATCAATCTTTTTGTTCAGCATTGATGATAAGGATGTTGCGGATGATCCCATCATCTGATTCATCGCTTCACTGATTGCACTCAGATGAAGTTCTCCGAGTTCTCCCTCTGTATTGGTACCATCACCACCCATCATAAGATCCGTGATGATCTTGACATCGTTTTCTTTCAGCACAAGAATATTGCTTCCGTCTAAACCGACGGTATATGCAATTCGGATAAACACACACGGTCTCTCATACTTTGTCACAATGTCATCCCAGGTTGCATACGAAACAACCGGAGTTGAAATCTCTACCTTGCGGTTAACGAGAGAAAACAACGTTGTCGCAGCAGTCCCCATACTGATATTGGCAATCTCTCCGATTGCATCAATCTCAGCTTCTGAAAGTTCCGCTTCTGCCGGCGTACTCCCAGCTCCTCCGGGTTTGCTCAGCAGTGCGTTAATTTCTTCCTGCGATAAAATTCCATCCATACGTTTATTGCTCCTCTCTGATCACCGAAGTGACCCTAACTGCATAATTATCACCCGATGAACCGGGTAATGCAGTAAATTTTCGAATATTTCCAACGTAGACGTCTAACTCATCATCAACGTTTCGGTCAAGTTTAATAATGTCTCCCGGTTGCAGCATTGCAAAATCATTCACTGAAATTGCGCTGTTTCCAAGCACTGCTTTCACCGGTACCTCTGCTCTTTGGATCAAAGACTCAATCGCATCGGCATAACTGTTATTGTCCTGGGCCTGCATATTGGAATACCAATATTTGGTATTCAATTTATCAATCACATCTTCCAGTGTAATATACGGAAGACAGATATTCATCAAACCTTCAACATCACCAATTTTCATATTGATTGTAACAATCGCAATCATTTCACTCGGTGATATAATCTGCGCGTACTGTGAATTTGTCTCAATCCGTTCCAGTCTTGGATGAATGTCAACAACATTCTCCCACGGTTCCTTAAGCAGATTCACACATACGATCATAATTCTTTCGATGATAAGGAGTTCAATTTCCGAGAACTCCCTCACTTTGTCCATCGGATCTCCGCGCCCGCCCAGCATTCGATCCACAATCGTATATCCCAATGTCGAAGCCATCTCAATGATAATATTTCCCTGAAGCGGCGCAAAATTAACAATTCCAAGCAATACCGGATTCGACAGAGCGTTTGAAAACTCCGAATAGGTTACCGCCTCTGAATTCATGACTTCAACCTGTACATTCTTGCGCAAATAAACCGGAAGATTCGTGGAAAGAAGTCTTCCATAATGTTCAAAAATAATCTCCAAAGTACGAAGATGCTCCTTGGAAAATTTAGAAGGACGGGCAAAATCGTACTCTTTAACCTGTTTTTCATTACTGTCTTTAATTTCTTCTACATCAAGTTCACCGGTGCTTAACGCCGCCAGCAAATTGTCTATCTCATTCTGAGATAATACGTCACCCATCTGTCTTCACCACCTGTTACCCGCGCAACACCTGTTCCGTGCATCGCAATTTGGGCGATACCCCACAGGGTGTATCGCCTCGATTCGTCTTACTATTTACTCAGATGTCGATTCAGAGAAGTTAACACCTACAACAAGATCCGCTCCAAACAATTCCTGCATATCCGAAAGGATCTCACTCTTAACGTCCTCTTTATTCGACTCAAACTCATCCACTGTATAATTTCCGATTACCTGAATGATATCGTTTTTGATCGTTTCATCCTGGCTTGTAAAAAACTCCTGATTGTAAGTAGCATAATTATCACTCTTTTTGTTTAACACAAGTGAAACCTTAAGCACTGCATAATGATTCTTTCCATCAGAACTTTTTGCAAGATTTGTGGTAATCTTTTCACCCGCATTTACCTTATAGATATCCTGCTGGTCAATCGGTACATTCGAAACTCCGCTTGTGGCTCCGCTGTTTAAGTCCAGATCAATGGCCGAACACACTTTTTCAATCAATGTATTCGCTTTTCTGGTCTCCGGCAGCACGCTGAATATCAGGATTGCTGTCAAAACAAAATTTGCAAACACCAAAGCAAGTATCAGTACTGAAATCAAATTTTTCTTCATAACGCCAACCTTTTCCTCCTAATTTACTTTCGAATTATAAGAATTATACACTTTTATCTCCACTCGACGATTCCGCGCACGTCCCTCCGGAGTGTTGTTATCTGCTATCGGGACATAGTCCCCGCGCCCGGCGAACTTGATATACTTCGGATCAAGTTTGGTATGATCACGCAGCCTCTGCGTCACGGCCAAAGCACGATATACCGAAAGGATTTCGTTACTCTCATACCTTCCATTGGTGCGTATCGGAACATTATCGGTATGACCTTCGATTTCAATCACATTCGCATCATATTTTTCTAAGACTTTTCCAATTTTGTCCACGATCGGAATCGCTCCGCTTACCAGATCCGCCCGGCCGGAATCAAATAAAATTGCTCCATTTAAATTAAGCTGTACATATTCTGCATTAAAGTCCACATCTACCTTGGATCCAATCTCTGAAGCATCGAGTGCATTTTGTATTTCTTCTGCCATCTTTTCCGACTCGGCAAGCCCCTGCTTTTCATATTCTTCCTGAACATTTTCCTTGCCATCTGTCTGATTGTCACTGTCTTCCGCTGCTGAATTTGCGATCTCATTATAATACGAATCAAGAAATTCCAATTGTCTGACGCCTGCAGAGATCATCTCTCCATCTCCGATGCTGGCACCGCCTGCCGGAAGAATGCTCATACTGCTCTGTAGCGAAGCGATCACCTGCTGAAATTTATCCGCATCTACCGTAGACATCGAAAACAACAATACGAAGAAACACAACAGAAGGTTCATCAGATCGGAGAACGTTGCCATCCACGCCGGCGACCCCTTCGGCGGATCTTCAGGTCTCTTCTTAGGCACTATTCCTCACCTCCGGCATTGTCACCGCCAATCTGGCTTCTATTTGAAGGAGAAAGGAATGACTTCAATTTCTCCTCGATCACACGCGGGTTTTCTCCTGCCTGAATCGACAGAAGTCCCTCTATGGTAATCTGTCTGTTTACCACTTCCCTACTATTATTTGTATTCAATTTTCCAACAACCGGCGCACATAGCCAGTTCGCGATCAATGAACCATACAGCGTCGTCACGAGGGCAACCGACATCTGCGGTCCGATTGCAGAAGGATCATCCAGTTTCTGCAGCATGTTGATCAATCCGATCAGCGTACCGATCATACCCCAGGCAGGTCCCATCTCTGCCCATTTTTCCCAGACGGATGTCACACTCTTATGCCGGTCCTCCAGACACATCAGATCCGTCTCAAGAATTGCTCGGACCAGTTCCGGATCCGTACCATCCACAACAAGAAGGATTCCTTTCTTTAGAAATTCATCTTCCAGACCATTTGCAGCTTCTTCCAGGGCAAGCAGACCGTCTTTTCGCCCGACATTGGCCAGATCGATGATTGACTTTATAATTTCTGACGGATCACTCTTCTTATCCTTAAAAATCAAAGTGATTGCTTTCAATCCGTTGATAAAATCCGGCAGCTTATAGCAACCAATTGTTGCGGCAAGTGAACCACCGATGGTGATCGCGACAGACGGGAGATCAATAAAGTTATTGACCAGCGCATCAATACCGCCACCACTATTAATAATACCAAACAAAACCATTGCCAATCCAAATAGGATTCCGCCCAAGGATGCTATATCCATATATAACGCACCTTCCATTTTACAAATTCAGGTCAGGCTAATAAGCAAAATCAACCTAGTGACCCTTTTATATATTCTACTAAACTTTTGTTTTCTTGTCTACTTTCTTTTTGGCAAAAAAAGCATAAAAATGATGGGAAATGACGAAACATCATCTCCCATCTCATTTTATGTATTTTTCTGTCGAACCGGATAATCAGCCAAAATTATCTCTTAAGGTTGATCAGTTCTTCCAGCAAGGTATCCGAAACAGTGATAACTCTTGAGTTCGCCTGGAATCCACGCTGTGTAACGATCATGTCCGTGAACTGTCCTGACAGGTCTACGTTTGACATCTCAAGCTCACCGGAATTGATCGCGCTTCCATCGGCACTGATCTCTACACCAATTCCATCAAACTCACCCGAATTAAGTGTTGTCTGATAGCAGTTATTTCCAACCTTTTCAAGACCGGATGCATTGGCAAACTGTGCAACCGCGATCTGTCCAAGCAAAATCGTATTACCATTATCATAAGAACCGTGGATCTGTCCCTGCTGGTCAACCGTGATACCGGTTAACGCACCAAGCTTCTTGCCGGCTCCGTCTCCCGTTGTGTCTCCCTTGAGCATCTTAAGAGTGGAGGTTCCGCCATTGTTGTAATTCATACACTTTGAGAAATCAACCTCAATGTTCTGAAAATTACTGGTAACGTTATTCTGTCCATTCTGACCATTTGTTGTGTATCCTGTCGGAATGGTTGAAAGCTTCAGCATCTGACTCGTCAGCGGTTTCGTTTTGTCACCGCCAATCGTAACAAATGTACCCTCATTCGCATCAAAGGTAATATCATATCCCTCTTTGTTATTATCACCAAAAATCCTGGCAAGATTATTCTTTTTGTCCTGCTCTGTTGCTCCCGGAATAATAGACTTACTTTTTGAATCAATAATATCCGTCAGCGTAATGTGATACTCTCCATCCACCTTACTGTTCTCACGCGGCTTGATTGCAAACTTTGCAGTATAAGAATATCCCAGATTATCAAACAAGCCAAGCGTTACTGTATAACCATCCTCACTTGTCACATTTGTGTCCTTCTTATCCAGAACGCCCGATACATAAGCCTTTGTTGTAGCCTCCGGTGCTGCCGTCTGGTTCTCCGGTGCCATAACCTGGAGCGCTGATACAATATCTTTACGGATTTCACCGGTGGTCTTATCAACCTGCCATCCCTGAAGGGTGTATCCGGTAGAACTCATACAAAGATATCCGTTTCCATCTACATAAAACGAACCGGCTCTTGTAAAAAAGCGATTCGTTCCATCGCTCACAATAAAGAAATTTGTAGACTGACTATCGGTAAATTTCAAGTCAAACGGATTACCCGTTGTCTCCGATGCTCCTGCACCGGTGATATTAACAGTAGTTGATGCCGTAGTCACACCAAGACCTACCTGTTTTGCATTCACACCACCGATACCGGTTGCACCATTTCCACCAGATGCAGACGATAATGTCTGATACATAATTTCATTAAAGCGAACATTGGACGCCTTAAACGCCTCTGTGTTAACGTTAGCGATATTATTACCGATAACGTCCATTCGTGTCTGATGTGTCTTAAGTCCCGACACAGCAGAGTACATTGATCTCATCATAGTACATTGACCTCCTGTGATGGCCGGATTGGTTTCCTCTGTCAGTCAGAAACCATAGCTTCCATAAGGTCCGGCTATATAATTACCGCGCCATCAATATTTGTAAATATATTCGATTGTGTTTCCGTCTGATCCATTGCTGTCACTACCGTTTTATTCGGTACATTTACGATAAATGCCAGCGAATCGACTAAAACCAGTGATTCGTTAATTCCTTTTGCACTTGCTTTCTCCACGCCGCTTTGCAATCTGGTGTTCTGTTCCTCCGAAAGGCTGATGCCTCTGCTCTCAAGCCTTTGTGCAGCGTGCTTGGAAAATTTAAGTTCTCCGTTTCCCGCCGTGCTCAAAGATTGTTGTCTTCGTAAAACTTCCTCAAATGATATATCGGACTTTTTCGAAGATTGATTAACATTTTTTTGATTTAAATACTGATCACTGATCTGCTCGATCGACGAAAACTGACCAGCTATCGGATTCATGCTTTTTCCTCCGTATCCTTACCGCTTTCCGTGTTGGTATTGTTATCAGTATCTGTCTTGTTTACAGCATCCGCAGTGCCGCCTGTCTTATCGTCGGTATCTGTGGTATGATCCGTATCCGTTTTACCATCGGTATCCGTCTTATCGCTGCCATCATTCCCATGCGCTTTTTTTACCTCAGCAAGACGTTTCTCGTAATTTTGAAGTTTCGTCAAATCATCACTGTCCACATATTTCTGCTGATAAGAAGTCATTCCGTCATACAGATCACGGATCTGTTTGATTGCTTTCTCATAGCTCTCATTAATATTCTCAATATCCGGAAGCTGACCGATCATATCTCCGAATGTTTTTGCAGTGGTGATTGCTTCATAATAACTTTCATCCGCAACGGTATCAAGCGTATCAATATTATACAGACGATTATTTACGCTGAGCATTACGCTTCCGTCTTCCTGATAC
The DNA here is from genome assembly GCA_934316545.1 of uncultured Agathobacter sp. GTDB lineage: Bacteria > Bacillota > Clostridia > Lachnospirales > Lachnospiraceae > Roseburia. The sequence goes on from CAKRDT010000001.1 coordinate 38,523, forward strand.
ATGATATAATCCACTTTACCATTGACATAGTTTTCTTTTCCGGTCGTCTCATCTGCAACCTTAAGAATAACCTGCTTTCCAACCAAAGCGTTTGCCATCTCATTTTCCTGTGTCTGCTGCATGGACAATGTAGCCTCCAGCTGTGAGAACGTTGCAAGCTGAGCAACATACTCTGTATTACTTGTCGGCTCGAGTGGATCCTGATATTGCATCTCTGCACAGAGAAGTGTTAAAAACTGATCGTAGCCAAGCTTGGATCCATTATTTTTTTCTGCCTCTTCTGCCTTTTTCTTTGCCCGATAATCCGTCACTAATTTACCGTTATCTACCGCAGCGGTATATGTTGTTGCCATATCATTTCCTCCTTAGGCTGTCAGATCAACCGAGTTGCCGTTGTCCTTCATGATCTGGGCAACTAAGGCTTCCTCTTCCGTCATCAGCGAAGATAATTCATCCAGCGAAGATAAATTAATATTTCTTCTCTGCGACTGTTGTTCCTGCTGTCTTTGTCCTTCTTCAAATTCACGGCGCTGTCCCTGTTCAAGATTTCTCTCAAATTCGTGCGAAGCCACCGTCACTTCGATGGAATCCACCTTAACTCCGGACTTTTCTAACGTTTCTCTCAATTCTGCAACCTGCGTTTCAAGAGCATTCTTTACAGCTTCTTCACTTGCCGCAATATGCGCACGGACAGTTCCCTGTTCCGACGAAATCTGAAGATATACTTTGCCGAGATTTTCCGGATTCAGCTGCATCTCCATCGAAGATGTCTCCCCGGCGATTGTCACTTTAACTTTTTCGGCAAACTGTTCAATCAGATCCATCGTATCGATGGAAAGATACGAAGTATCCTCTGTCTGTGGGACCACTGCTTCCATTGCCTGATTCGTTGTAAATGCCATCTCCGGTGTCCGTTCTGCCACATGAGCATCCGTTTGCCCCGCAGCGCGGACTTCATTCTTCTGTTGCGGAAAGCCATCTGTATCGCTTCTCTCCTGTCCGTTCGGATCCGTATCCGCATCCTGTGCTGCGGTTTCCTGTGCAGCCGTTTCTGTCTCAGACACAACATTTTTTCCGTCCAAAGGTTCCTGCATCTGTTCCTCTGCTGCATCCGTTTTCACAACCGGTTCTTCCTTCGTCTGTTCCAATTGTTGAATCACTTCCGCGAAATCCGTAGCATCCATTGTCTGTGGATTCTCCACTGTTTCCATCTGTGCCAGCAGTTTTTGCATTTCCTCCGGCATCAATTCCAGCTGCTCCATAAGTTCACTTTGCATTTTCTGCATATCCTGCATCAAATCCACAAACTGTGGCTGCAGAAGTAAGTCTTCCGGCGTAGATACCCCCGTCAATTCCATTGACAATTGTGCTAGATTCTGTGGATCAAGGACTCCAAATGCGGTCAGTCCAAACGTTTCCATTGCCAAACGTACTGCATCCTCATCCACACCAAGATCCCGGGCAATCTCAGCGACAACGTTCTTATCAAATTCATTCAATTCGTCTGATACAGCGTTTAACTTATCAGACATCGTCGCCGAAGCTATGTTGTGATCCCGATAGGAATACTGTGCGTACGAATTCTGCGTGCGGTCTGTATGATCGTTTTTGATGGATGTCTGTGTCATGCCATCCGCATCCACCTTTGAATTTGTAGAGTAGTCAACATTCATCATCGACGAAAACACAGCCGCCACGCTTGAATTACCGGCTTTCGTTTTGCTTGTTGCAGCATTTGCATTTAACTTCTGACTCTGGCTGACAGAACCCAAATGAAATACATTTGCACTTGTCAAACACGTTCCTCCTTTCTTTCCGTGAACGTCACCCAAATACACCATTTCTTCACAGGTAACGTTGTATGCCGGTTCTCCGTGGAAAATCCGGCATATTCTACAGATTCCTACTTTTCCGGTTCCATGATTTCCGTCAGCTTCGCCGCAGTCGTCGCATCCATCTTGCCAAGAATCTGACCCCTTTCTTCCGTGCCCATATTCTTCATAATATCGGCAACCAGCCCCAGATTATCTGTCATCGTATCAAAGATGGCAGCCGCCTCTTTCGGCTTCATTTTTGAGTAAGTCTTAGCATAATCTTTAACCTCATCATCGTAGGTAATCTGTTCTACCACTTGTTTATATAAGACTTCCGCATTCTTAGGATCAATGCTCTCATAATAAGTCTTATATTCATTTATATCGGGCGCATTATCCGAAAAAACAACCTCTTCATAAAACTTTTCTTTTTCTTTTTCAAAAGAAGCCTCGTCCTCTTTATAACTTGACAAGTCATCAATCTGTGCATTCAGATTATCAATCGTTTCGGAATCTTTCTGTTTGTCAGCCTTTGCATCATCCAGTTCAAGCTCCAGTTCCTTAATTCTGGCAACCGCCTCATCTAGTGATCCATAACGATACTGTGTGTCTTCCGTCGGAAGATCGGCATGATCCGAAGCCGGCAGAATCTTATTGATATAGGGAACATCCTTGAGCACCGGATACAATACGGAAGATCCAAATCCGCCGACATCCGTTTTTATCAGGATTGCAATAATTCCAAGCCAGATTGCAATAATCAACACCGTAACCAAACCCAGAATCAGTTTGCTTCCCGCCTTCTCCTCCTCATCCGGAGCCTGCCCTGTCGTTATTTCTTTTTCATGCTTTTTCTTTTTGAATGCCATAAGTTCTCCTCTACTTGTTATAAGTATAGCTTACAAGTTCATCGATCTCTTTCGTTTCCGTCGCGGCAAGTTCTCTCTTGAACTCATCAAATGCCTTTTCCCTCAATTTTTCCTGCACCTTACGTTCCTGCATAACTTCATTCAACGCAGCCCGTGCATCTTCCAATTCCTTTTCTGCCGCATGCACATTCATCATCTGCCTACGGACAATTGTTTTCATATCATTCACAGCAGTTCTCGCATGAGCTACCTCTTCAAGATCAAGATTCCCCTGCATGGCCTCTTTCAGCTTTTTTTCGTATCCGACTCTCCGGATCAGATATTGTTGCAAAACTTTCTGTTCATCAAGATACTTCTGGTTGGCGACACTGTACGCCATCTGCGCCTGTGTCTCCAGTTTTTGTTTAATGTTCAATATGTTTTGCATCCGATATATAAATTTTGCCATAGACGATCAACAACTTTCCTAATCTTTAAACACATCCGCAAGCAATGCAATTTCTTCATCAAAAGCAAATTTTTCATCCGTTCCCTGACACAGGAACTCATTCACATCTTTGATCTTGCGGATTGCATAATCAATATCCGGATTCGAGCCACTTTTATATGCTCCGATATTGATCAGATCTTCCGCCTCGTTATAAGTAGCAAGCACGTTTTTCAGCTTACCAGCAAGCGCCTTATGTTCCTTGGTAACAATGGAACTCATAACTCGCGAAATGCTCTGCAGGATATCAATTGCAGGATAATGATTCTTATGTCCAAGTTTGCGGTCAAGCATGATATGCCCGTCAAGAATTCCTCGCGCAGTATCTGTGATCGGTTCATTAAAATCATCTCCGTCTACTAAAACCGTATACAATCCGGTAATTGATCCTTTGTCATTGGTTCCGGCACGTTCCAAAAGTTTCGGCATTTCGGAATATACACTCGGTGGATATCCTCTTGTTACCGGTGGCTCGCCGGAAGCCAATCCGATCTCGCGCTGCGCCTGTGAAAAACGCGTCATAGAATCCATCATTAAAAGCACATCTTTCCCCTGATCACGGAAATACTCTGCCACGGCAGTTGCCGTCTTCGCACATTTGTTACGAATAAGTGCCGGTTTGTCCGAAGTTGCCACCACGACAATAGAACGTGCCATGCCTTCCGGTCCGAGATCCCGTTCAATAAACTCACGCACCTCTCGTCCTCGTTCACCGATCAGTGCGATCACATTGATATCCGCCTTCGTATTACGCGCAAACATGCCGAGAAGTGTACTTTTTCCGACACCGGAGCCTGCAAACACACCGATACGCTGCCCCTTGCCAACCGTAATCAGACCATCTACCGCTTTCACGCCAAGAGGAAGCACCTCACTGATAATCTCTCTGTCCATAGGATCAGGCGGCGTCTGTTCAAGCGGATAATATTCCCCATGTATTTCCGCCTCTCCATCGCTGATTCTTCCGATTCCGTCAAGCGTATGTCCAAGCAGCTCTTCTCCCACTAATACAGATAATGGATGTCCCGTATTTTCTACGATACATCCAACACCCACACCTTCGACGCTGTCAACAGGCATCAGGATCAGCTGCGAATCATGAAATCCGACCACTTCCGCGATCACATGCTGCTCGCGGTCTTCATCCGGATATATCTTGCATAGATCGCCCAGCCGCGCCTTCGGTCCTATGGATTCAATTGTCAATCCAACCACTTTGACAACCTTGCCATAGCTATTATAATATTGTCTGTCCAAAAGCTGTAAATATTTCTCTGCTACACTCAACCCAATCGTACCCCGGTCGCTCTATACTAATAAGCGAATATCTTTGACCAGATTTTTAAACTGTGTATCGATACCACAATCAAACACTCCATACGAAGTTTCTATCTGGCATTGTCCATCCTCAAATTTATTTTCCTGTGCAAACTCAATTGAGACATCCTGCCCCAATTGCTTCTGTATTTCATCCATATGTTCCATCAGCATCTGATGATCCGCCTCGTTCACGTGAATGCGAACCTTATTTCCCGCATCCACATCCATCAGCGTATTTTTTACAAGCGCAAGAAGAATCGTTCTCTCGTCTGAGAATTGAACCTGGAATACTTTTTCCATCACCTGAACAACCGCATCAACAATGTCACATTCCATATGTTCCATACGTTCTTTGTAATCCAGTTGCAAACGTTGTTCGTTTTGATCATATTCCTGCTGTAACTGCGCTTTGGCCGTTGCAAGTTCCTGTTCGCTCTGTTTTTTCCCCTCTTCATATCCAAACTGCTTTTGTTCTTCGAACAATTGCTGGGCACTTAACTTGGCTGCATCAAGAATTCCGTTTGCCTTCGATTGGGCCGTAGAAGTAATCTGATTTGCCATCGTCTGTGCGTCGGCAATCATTTCTTTGCGAAACTGCTCCAGTTTTTCTTTTTCTTCTTCGAAGGTAGGCAAGGAGCCCTGCTTCACCTGTGCATCACTGTCCGCTTCTTCGGTCTGTGGTGCATATTGTCCCATCTCTTCTTTTTTCAGACGCTCCTGCATCGACCGGTCCGAATTAATAATCCGGTTTCCTTCTGTGTTTACCACAAAACACTGTTTCAATAAATTAGACAACGATATCGTCTCCTCCGCCACGCGAAATTACGATATCGCCAGCTTCCTCGAGTTTTCGAATCACACCTACGATCTTCTGCTGCGCTTCCTCGACATCCTTCATTCGTACCGGGCCCATAAAATCCATATCCTCTTTGATCATTGCTGCAAGTCTCTTAGACAGATTCTTAAAGATAACATTCTGAACTTCCTCGGATGTATTCTTAAGCGCAAGTTCAAGATCACCGTTTTCAACATCACGCAGCACGCGCTGAATCGCACGGTCGTCGAGTAATAAAATATCCTCGAACACAAACATTTTCTTTCTGATTTCGTCGGCCAGCTCCGGCTCTTCGATCTCCAAAGATTCCATAATATGTTTCTCGGTTCCGCGATCAACACTGTTCAAAATATTAACAATTGCATCGATGCCACCGACAATCGTGTAATCCTGATTAACAAGCGATGCAAGCTTACGTTCAAGCACTCTCTCAACTTCCTTGATCACATCCGGGGACGTACGATCCATTAAAGCAATACGTTTTGCAACATCCGCCTGCTTTTCAGGCGGTAAAGCACCAAGCACCATAGACGCCTGACTCGGCGACAAATATGACAGGATCATAGCGATTGTCTGCGGATGCTCATCCTGAATGAAGTTAAGCAGCTGACTCGGATCGGTCTTACGCACGAATTCAAACGGGCGCACCTGAAGCGATGCCGTCAGCTTTGCAATAACCCCTTGTGCCTTGTCTGTGCCAAGTGCCTTCTCCAAAAGTTCCTTGGCGTATCCGATACCACCTTCGGCAATGTACTGTTGCGCGAGGCATACCTGATAAAACTCCTCCAAAACTTCTTCCTTCGTCTGCGGGGATACACTCCTCGTATTCGCAATCTCAAGGGTGAGTTCTTCAATTTCATCTTCTTTCAGGTGCTTAAAAATAGTAGCCGCCTTCTCCGGTCCCAATGTGATAAGAAGGATAGCCGCTTTTTGCACTCCTGTGTAAGATTCGCTCATACCTTACTCCCAATCCTCATTCAACCAGTTGCGCAGCAAGAGTGCTGCCGCATCCGGGTTTTCATCAACAAACTTTTCAATCAGAACACGCGTCTCTGATTTTTCAGAATAACCAATATCTTCTAATTCATCTGCCGCTCCGGCTGCCGTCGACTCAAGTAATGCATCCACAGAAAGCTCCGGTTCGATTTCTTCCTCTCCCTGCTTTCTTGTGCTGCGGAAAACGACATAGCCGAGCAATGCAAAAATAAGTACTGCCAGCGCGATCTGCAAAATATCCGTCAGACCGATTCCCTTACTGCTCGATTCAACAAACTGCGGTCGTTCATAGCAGACAAACGATATGTTATCCGCATCAAAGCCGGTTGCCTTTGCAATCATATCAATGTATTCCTGATCTGCCTGTACCTGAACAGGATCACTATGCGCTGCCTTAAACGCCTCAAAGGTTGTTCCGTCCAGCTGGCCGCTCTCCTTCAGTTCATCTTCATCATAAACAACCCATCGTGTTGCAGAGACTGCAACAGAACTTGTTGTATAGTCGATTGTGCCTCCATTGCTGATGGTTTCCGTTTCTTCCTTGTTCGGCGAATACTGTGAATCAATATCCGATACGGAAGACTCCGTGATCTCACCGTCCTGTGTCACATAGGTCGGTGTATCATCATTCGAATCCGTTCCGGGAACCGCAGCCTGTCCACCGGTCGCATCCGCCGTATACTCCGAACGGCTCGTCAGCTCTCCGTTGTCCATGCCTTCATTGTGAGAATAAACGGTCGTATTTTTCTTGACCGAATCGAAATTCATATCCAGATTCAATCCGACCTGTACATCGGAAAAGATTCCGGACTTCACAAGAACACCTTTTACCTCGTCCTTGACCATATTCTGCGTCTTCTGCTTTGTGCTCAGATTTGTCGATACAACCGCAGAACCGGAATCCTGATCCGCTCCGGAATATAAAAGAAGCGAGGTTTTCTGATCCAGAATCGTAATATTTTTCGTTGACTCATTACCAATCTGCGTCGCGACAAACCGCGCGATGGAATATGCCTGATCCTCATCCATATCCTCTTTCAGATCAAGTGATACACTTGCGGAGCCTTCCTGCATTCTTGAGATCAAAGTTCCGTCATCGGTAGGCAGATCCAATGAAACTTTGGCAGAATTGATCATATCATTTGCAGCAAGATCCTCCTGCAGCTTCTGTTCAAGATATGCTTTGTTCAATTTTTGTTTATCCGATTCTGTACGCGAAAAGCTTCCGTCTACAACAGAAGAAATATCCGCCTTTGAGATGTCATATCCTGCAGTTGCAATATCATTGGATCCAAGTAACATATTTGCCGCACTCTCGTCCTTGACATTCACATCAAAATGTGTGGAATTTGACACTTTATAATCAATGTTTCCGTCTCCGTCAAGAATTTCCTTGACCTGATTAGCACTCTTCGTATTCTCGCAATCGATCAGGGTGGTATACTGCGGTCTTGTCATGACCACACCGAGAATCACAAGCGCCACGATCACAATACTTGTAAGACTGATCATCAAAGCCTTCTGTTTCGTATTAAATTTCTTCCACCACTCAACCACGCGGTTAAGGATTTTCTGTATCTGTTCCGGCATTCTTTTGTTCCTCTCCTACCAATTCCGATTAAATTGACATCTGCATAATCTCTTTGTATCCGTCAATCAGTTTATCTCTTACTGCAACCGTATATTGCAACGCAATATTTGCTTTTGTCTCCGCAATCAAAAGATCATGTGTGTTGTCTGCCTCTCCGAGTGCGAAACGGATTTCCTCCGATTCTGCGGAATTCTGCAGATCGTTTGTCTCATCAATCGACTGCATCGCGGCCGAAAGTACCGAACTGAAACTGTTCTTGTCGGTATCCACATCCGTCGTCTTCGGAGTGAATGTATTCAAATAATTGGAAGAGACACTGGCAAGTGAATTAATATCCATATGATTCCTCTCTGTTTCCGGCGAAACACTTTTTTAAAAAAATTCTTACTTTATCACCAATCGTAACGTTTCCGGTCAATTACTGTCCGATAGACAGTCCTGTCTGCGCCATGCTCTTGCTGGCCTCAAACGCAGTTGCATTCGCCTCGTACGCACGCTGCGCATCGATCAGATTGGTCATCTCTGTAACCGTATTAACATTCGGATAAGAAACATATCCATCCTCATCCGCATCCGGATTGGAAGGATCATATTCTTTCACAAAATCCGTCTCCGTATCTTCCCGCACAGAAGTCACCTTGACACCGTTGCCGAGTGCAGGATTCTTCGATGCGGAAGAAAACACCTGACTAAACGGTGTCACCGCACGTTCCTGAAAGGTCACAATCTTGCGGCGGTACGGGCCTCCGCTCTCTGTTGAAGTTGTATTTACATTGGCAATATTTTCCGCGATAATGTCTGTTCTGAAACGCTCCGCAGTCATGCCTGATGCGCTGATATTAAACGACTGAAATAAACCCATATCTTATTCTCCTTAACTGATCACAGATTTCATACGATTGAATTCATTGTTAATTCCTGCTGTAATGCCCTGGTAACGGAACTGCTCGGAAGCATACTCCACTTCCTCGTTATCAATATCAACATTGTTTCCATCCAGACGATAAGAATAATTGGACAGATCCGTATAGACAGTAGGATTCAGGTGATCCATATGCAGGTTCTCAATCTTCGTATCAAGTGACGTATGTTTGCAACGTCCGAGTTCCTGTTTTAACACCCCTTCAAAATCCAGATCTTTTCTCTTATATCCGGGTGTATCCACATTGGCAATATTGTTGGCAAGAACCGTTTCTCTCTTCCAGCTTGCATCCGCAGCTTTGTCCAATACATTGACATAATCAAAAGCATTTGTACTGAGCATAAGAACTCCCTTCATCTAGTATCCCTAATTATTTTATCATACTAATTATAGTATACTTCTTTCAAAAAACAAGTGTTTTTGGTAAAAAAGGCATAATTACAAACAAAAAGGGGACCTATATCTTGTATAAGTCCCTTTAAAATCCCCATTCCATGGTATATTCGATTCGACATTTTATTTTGCCTTGTTGCGTTTCAGCTTGTCCAATTCATCAAACACAACGTCATTGACAACCTTGATATAGGTTCCCTTCATTCCGGACGATCTAGACTCGATCACTCCTGCACTCTCAAATTTGCGAAGCGCATTTACAATCACGGATCTTGTGATACCGACACGATCCGCAATCCTGCTGGCAACAAGAATCCCCTCATTTCCATCCAGTTCATCAAAAATATGTGTAATTGCCTCCAGCTCGGAAAACGAAAGCGTACTGATCGCAGATTTAACAATTGCGACTTTTCTCGCCTCCTCTGCACTCTCCTCATTTACCGAGCGCATCATTTCAAGTCCGACAACCGTTGTACCGTATTCCGTCAATATAATATCATCAATATCGTACTCCTTTTCGCTACGATACTCAAACAATGTACCAAGCCGCTCTCCTGCAATATCAATCGGAGTTATGATTGCACGATATCTTCTTGACGCTTCGCCGAATCCGAGCGTTTCCAGATTTACATTTTCCTTTGTGGAAAGAATTCCAAGTAGACGCTCATTTAAAGCCGGATCAATAAATCCTCCGACTTCATCCACGATAAGTTCCTGCAGCTCATCTACACCTTTGCAGACACTCGTTCCAAGCACCTTGCCCTTCTTGCTGATTACAAGAATATTGGAATCCAGAATTCCTGTCAAGACTTCACAAATATCATTAAAAACCACCTTTGACGAATTGTTATTATGAAGAAGTTTATTTATTTTGCGTGTTTTATCCAGAAGCTGTACACTCATGTCATCCTCCTGACTACCTTCGTCATTCAACAAAAGTTTTCGATTTAACTATGAGTTTATCACTATTTTTCTGACAATTCAATATTTTTCGTTCAATTGAACTATTTTATTTTTCATTTATTTCCTGTTTAGCCTCTGTGTAACCGCAATGCTCGTCTGCGCAGGCAAGTTTCGCGCCTTTTTCAACCATATAGCCTCCGCAGCGCGGACACTTTTTGGCTACCGGACGTCCCCAGCTCATGAAATCGCATTCCGGATTATCAATGCATCCATAGTATCTGCGTCCCTTTTTTGTCATCTTAATCACGATGTCTTTGCCGCACTTCGGACATGCAACGCCGATCTTCTCGTAATAAGGCTTCGTATTACGGCAATCCGGAAAGCCCGGACATGCCAGAAACTTTCCATGCGGGCCATATTTAATAACCATATTGCGTCCACATACTTCACAGATTTCCTCTGTCACTTCGTCCTCGATTGTAATCTTTTCAAGATCCTTCTCTGCGGCCTGTACTGCTGCTTCCAGATCCGGATAGAAATTGGCAACAACCGCTTTCCACTGAAGCTTTCCCTCTGCCACACTATCCAGAAGAGACTCCATATTTGCTGTAAAATGTTCATCTACGATCGTCGGGAAGGATTCTTTCATGATAGAGTTGACAACCTCGCCGATTTCTGTCACATACAGATTCTTATTTTCCTTTGTAATATATCTTCTCGCAATGATCGTTGTGATGGTTGGAGAATAAGTACTCGGACGGCCAATGCCAAGCTCCTCCAGCGTCTTTACCAAAGAGGCCTCTGTAAAATGTGCCGGCGGCTGCGTAAAATGCTGCTTCGGATCCATCTCAACAAGCGACAGCTTCGTATTCTCATCAATATCCTTTAAAAGTACCTGTTTGGTATCCTTCTCATCATCAGCTTCTGTATATGCCAACATAAATCCGTCAAAAGCGACCTTCGATGTCGATACACGGAATCCATAAGAACCCGCCGCAATATGAACCGTCATGGTCTCATACACTGCATTTGCCATACGGCTTGCTGCAAAACGCTTCCAGATGAGCTGATACAGGCGGAACTGATCACGGCTGAGCGAATCTTTGATTTCAGAGGGAATCCGATGAATATCCGTTGGTCGAATCGCCTCATGCGCATCCTGGATTTTTCCCCCGTTCTTCTTGCTTCCGTCTCCCGCAGAAAGATACTCTTCTCCGTAGGTGTCCCCGATAAACGTTCTTGCGGCTGCATCAGCTTCCTCCGAGATACGGACGGAATCGGTACGCAGATAGGTGATAATACCCACGGTGCCCTGTCCTTTGATATCTACCCCTTCATATAACTGCTGGGCGATCCGCATCGTCTTGGAAATCGGGAAATTCAACGCTTTTGATGCTTCCTGCTGCAGCGTACTAGTTGTAAACGGAAGCGGCGCCTTTTTTATGCGCTCGCCCCGCTTAATGTCCGTCACTTTAAAAGACTGATCCCTGATCTCATCAAGGATTGCATTCATTTCTTCTTCCGATGAGATTTCAATTTTCTTACCTTCTTTATCTGTAAGCTTTGCCAAAATCGGCTTCTTCTCCCCTTCCGGCAGAAGACACGCTTCGAGCGACCAATACTCTTCCGGAATAAAAGCATCAATCTCCTCTTCCCGGTCACATACAATGCGAAGCGCCACGGACTGTACTCGACCTGCACTTAACCCTCGCTTCACTTTTGCCCACAGGAGCGGACTGATACGGTAACCAACCATTCGATCCAGCATCCTTCGTGCCTGTTGGGCATCCACAAGATCCATATCAATTTCTCTCGGGTTCTTAAGGGATGCCTTTACAGCCGTCTTGGTAATCTCATTGAAACTGATACGGCTTGTATCCTTATCTTCAAGTTTTAACGCCTTAGTCAGATGCCAGGAAATGGCTTCTCCCTCACGGTCCGGGTCGGTTGCAAGATAAATCTTGTCCGCCTTCTTGACTTCCTTGCGAAGCTTAGCGAGAATTTCCCCCTTTCCCCGGATCGTAATATATTTCGGTTCAAAATTATTCTCCGGGGAGAACCCCAGCTGACTCTTCGGAAGATCACGAACATGTCCGTTTGATGCCATAACCTCATAATTTTTTCCGAGAAATTTCTTAATTGTCTTTACCTTAGCGGGTGACTCCACAATAACCAGATACTTTGCCATAAGAAAATGCTCCTTTGATGTCTATCAGATCGTTTTAACGTAAAAATTCGGAATGGTTTCTTTTACAAAGCCCTTCTGCTGTAACCGTTCAAGAATATTCAGTACCTCAAGAAGCGAGTAAGGACTTTTTTCAACCATACTCCCCAGACCAAGGGGATGAAAATCGAATAAACTATACACCAACGTTTCGTCTTTTTCAAGAAGATTTTTCCGAAAGTCCATTTGTACATCTGTCCGAGCGCATGAAAGTTCCATCTCTTTTAAGAAATCTTCAACGCTCACAAACACACCGGCACCCTGCTGTATCAGATGATTGCACCCTTGACTCAGTTCATCTGTAATCCGTCCCGGCAAAGCATAAACCTCTCTCGCCTGTTCCATCGCATAATCCGCTGTAATCAAAGATCCGCTTTTTAGTCTTGCCTCGATGACCACCACATAATCCGACAGACCTGAGATGATCCGGTTTCTCTGCGGGAAAAGTGCCGGAAGCGGTTGTGTTCCGGGGACAAATTCGGAACAGATTCCGCCGTCCACCGGAATCTGTTCATACAAATACTTATTTCTTCCCGGATAACAGATATCCACACCACATCCGAGCACCGCGTAGGTTTTTCCTGCTCCGTCAAGTGCCCCCATATGTCCATCCGTATCAATGCCCAAAGCCATTCCACTGATCACATCGACACCGGCCTGGGCAAGTTTTTTCCCTAAAGCACGCGCCACCTGACTTCCATATGCACTGCGCCCTCTGGCTCCGACAATCGCAACCGATCTGCGGTCTTTCGACGGAAGATGACCTCTGTAATAGAGCGCATAAGGAGGCGCGATAATCCTTTTTAGCTTGGCAGGATATTCCGGATCCTCCAGGGTTACAAGCGAGATTCCTCTCTCCTGCAGCCTTGTCCATGCTCCCTGCAGGTTCCATCTGCGTTTGCTTTCTGCAAGTGCATCGATATCCTTCGCTTCTATGCCTGCCACATTTGCGATGGTTCTCTCTTTTGCATGGTACACATTCGCTGCACTTTCTAAAGTCTCATAGAGTATTCTTTTCTTTGCAGGTGTAATTTCTTTTATGTTATCAAACCAGTATCGGTACATCTACACTCCTCCCCAAAAACGCTCATTCATGCTCCGGTAACAGACAGCCTCACTCAGATGTCCGACACGGATCTCTTTACTTTCCTCACAGTCGGCAATCGTGCGGGCTACACGGAGAATTTTATGGTAGGTTCTGGCGGTCAAAGCCATCTTCTTGTACATACTCTCCATATAATTTTGTTCTTTGGATCCCAATGGACAGAATTCTTCCATCCTCGCCGCCGGAATTCTGCTATTGTAATCAAACGACTCATTTTGATAGCGTTCCCTCTGAATCTGGTGACACGCCGCAACCCTTTTTTGTATGGATGCGGAACTTTCATTATTTCCTTTTTTGATCAATTCCGTATAAGTTACCATAGGTGCTTCCACGCAGATATCGATACGGTCGATCAACGGTTGGGAAACCTTCTGGGCATAACGCTGCAACGTGCGTGGCGTGCAGTGGCATTTCTGCATATCCGGATAATAACCGCAGTTGCACGGATTCATGGATGCGAGAAGCAGAAAATCTGCCGGATAACACACACTTGTCAAAGCACGGGTCAGATGAATCTGGCGTTCTTCAAGAGGCTGTCTTAAGATTTCCAGCGTCGCCTTATCAAATTCTGTCAGTTCGTCCAGAAAAAGGACTCCGTGATGTGCCAATGAAATTTCTCCGGGGCGCGGCACTGTGCCTCCTCCGGTCATTCCTGCCCTCGTCACCGTATGATGTGGGCTCCGGAATGGTCTTTGCTGCAGCAGCGCATTACGGTTATTCAACATTCCGCACACGCTGTATATCTTTGACAGCTCTAATTTTTCCTTTTCCGTAAGAGGAGGAAGAATGGAGGCCAATCGCTCGGATATCATCGTCTTTCCGGCTCCCGGTGGTCCTACCATCAGAAGATTATGCATCCCGCTTGCCGCCACTTCCGCCGCACGCCGGAGAAACGATTGCCCGTTCACTTCAGAAAAATCGACGGGTATCGGTTTTTCAGGCAATATCCGGACATCACTGACCGGTTCCTTAACACCATCTGTAAGGTATCGAATGACCGCCGCTACAGATGACACTCCACAGACTTTTGCCCTCTTTACCAGCTGTCCTTCCGTAAGATTATCCATAGGAACGATAAATTCCGCTGCCGGATTCTCCTCATATCCATCTGATACAACCGGGAGAATTCCGTTTACCGGAAGAATTTGTCCGTTTAAACTCAGTTCTCCCACAAACACTTTATCCCGGCAGTATTCTTCCCCCAATACCCCTATTGCACAAAGCAATGCCACAGCGATCGGCAGATCAAATCCGGTTCCTGTTTTGCGGATATTCCCCGGCGAGAGATTGATCGTAATCCTCTTGGCAGGCAGCGAGACCCCACAATTGTGCAAGGCGGTCCTCACACGTTCTTTTGCCTCCCGCACTTCTGATGCCAAATATCCTACCATTTCAAACGCCGGCAGCCCCGTGCTGATATCCACTTCGACCTGTATCGGAATTGCATGAATCCCACACAGCATAGAAGTCATAACTGTACTATACATATTTACCTCATTCCAACTATTGGGGAATGTGCATCGAACGATGCATGAAAAAAAAGACAGATTCATCATAACATAGAATCCATCTTTTTTCATCCATCTTTTTACAAACTGCACACAAATTTTTTCAACTTGTCGAGTGCTTTCTTCTCAATCCGGGAAACATAAGAACGTGAAATTCCCAATTCCTGCGCCAGTTCTTTCTGCGTACACTCTTTTTTTCCAGACAAAGCATATCTTCTGCAAATAATACAATACTCCCGTTCAGACAAAATATCTTTCATATTTTTTCGGATCTGCTCGATCTGCGCCCTCTTTTGTACATCATCCACGACATTGATATCATGGTATTCAAGCACATCCACAAGCTGTATCTGATTTCCTTCCTTATCAACTCCGATCGGTTCAAACAAAGAGACCTCACTCCTTATTTTCTTCTTACTGCGAAAATACATCAGCATTTCATTGTCGATACATCGGATGGCATACGTTGCGAATCGACTTCCGTAATCCGGTTTAAAGCTGTCTGTTGCCTTAATCAGCCCGATTGTTCCGATTGAGATCAGATCCTCCTGATCTTCCCCGGAATTCACATATTTCTTGGCTACATGAGCTACAAGGCGCATATTGTGCAGAATCAGTTCTTCCTTCGCCGTCTGCTCACCGCTTTGCCATCGTTTCAGACAGTCTGCTTCCTCTTCCGGTGACAGTGGAACCAAAAATGTTTTCACGCAGCACCTTTTTGCATCGCTTTCTATATTGTATGAAAGGACACAAAATCTCGTGCTTTTCCCCTGTAAAAACGTACAAGGCGCTGCATCTACAGCGCCTTGATCCTTTGATCCAATTCCTTCTTTTCATAAGGTACTTTACCTTTTAACACCTCATTTTTGACAAAGGCAAATGTTGCCTTCTCCCCGCGCACCGCAAGCATCGTAAGCAGATATAGAAGCAACGCTTCCGTATCTTCGTGGATCAGATAATGATCCCTTCCATGTTCAAAATACGCAAGCGGACTGCGGTCCGTATACTTCTGCTTCTGGTAGTTTTTCGATGCGCTCACGCGGTCGATAAACATCTCCACCACATACTTAAGCGGCATCTTCATGCCGGCCATACCTCCGTGCACTTTGCCGGAATTCTGATCTCCGACCGCGTAGTCGATCCAGTATTCCAGATGATGCTTGTTGCGTCCCTTATGATGCAGCCACGCCGATGAATATCCGATATCCATGCGCTCCGCATTGTTCGGACTCATTGTTCCCTGATAATATTTGCAGCCGACGCGAAACTCCGTCGGCGAATATTTTGACAGATCATGGAGCAGTCCCTGCTTATAAAGCCCCACTTTAAAGCAGCCTCCCATAACCAGATTCTTATGTCTTGTAATCGTTACAAAATGTTTCCACGCATTACCCATTTCTTACTTGTCCCTGCCTTGTTCTTTCTTACCTGCCGCTTTCTTTTTGTAATGTGGCCGCCCTTTTCCTGTCAATACACGGATGGTCTGCGGCGGCAGCATGATCATGCTTTCCTTCCACAGTTTCGGTTCTGCAAGATACGGCATTTTCTCATCGAAGCTGTCGATGGTCAGATACCATTCCCTATGCTTTCCAATCTTCGGGAGAGCCAGAGTCGTCGCTGAGGAAGAAAAATTGTAGGCTACATATACATCCTCCTGATGGGCTTCATCCTGCGAATATGCCCCACAGTACAGCATGCCGAGCGCCAGTCCTCCGTTCTGCGGACGCACCATCCACGCATTCTCTCCGTGGAAAGACAGATCCGGACAGCCCAATGCCTTATAATCGCAGAACTGAAACGGCATTGGATTTGACAAAATCGGATGTTCCCTCCGAAACCGTGCCACAGCCCCAAAAAACTTCTTCTGGTCCCTGTGCGTGCTTTCCGTCTTCCAGTTGATCCAGCCGGTCGGATTGTCCTGACAATATGCATTATTGTTACCCGACTGTGAATTGCAAAACTCGTCCCCGCTCCAAAGAAGAGGAACCCCCTGCGCCATGAGGATCATAAGGATCGCATTGCGCCACTGCCGCTTGCGCAGCCTGTTGATGTAGCGTTTTGCCGTCGGTCCTTCCACACCATAATTGTTGCTAAAATTCCATGCGTTTCCATCACAGTTGTTTTCGCCGTTGTCCTCATTATGACGCTCATTGTACATAAACAGATCCGCCAGCGTAAATCCGTTGTTATCCGAAATATAATTGACAAATCCGAGCACACTTCCCTGTTTGCGCTGCTGATCGATAAATTCATCGAGATCATAACCAAAATGATTGAGCATTTTACGTGCCGGATACTGATACTCATCTTTGTATACGTATAGATTTCGATAATTGCGGGCAGCATCCCCCATTTCCCCAAAATCGGTATAGAATATCTTCGTCCTGCTGAGACGCTTGTCCTGTACGATTGCTGTCACCGGCAGATTCTCACCGAGCAGATGAAATCCATCCACATGATACTCCATCACCCAGAAACGAAGAGCGGTAAGGATCAGATTCTGATCCGTATCATCTGGAAAAAAGAACTCCATCACACATTCCATATGATTCTGATGCAGCTTACGGATCAATGCCTTATATTCCTGCGCTTCCAGATGCGGGTTTTTTGCGTAGGAGGACTTGACTGCAAAATAATCCCCCTTGGTATACCCCCAGAAATTCAACTTTGGAAGCGTTGTCGTCTCCTCCTGCGGCACGATCATATCTTCTTCTTCCGGTTTCCATTGTATATAATCCGGAAGTGTTTTCGTCTCCGGAAAAACCCGTTCTTCAAACTCATAGACCGGCATCAGCTCGACGGTTGTTACACCAAGGCTCTTCAGATACGGGATTCTTGCGCTCAAAGCCGCAAATGTTCCGTTTGCCGCACTTTTTTTTGCATCCATTGTAAATCCTCTGACATGCAGCTTATACATGATCATCTGCGAACGGTCAATCTCCGGCGGGCGGTCTTCTCCCCATGCGAAATGCGCCGGAACAAATGCAGCGCAGACATTTCCCGGTTTACGGTTCTCGTCATTCCAGATTTCTCTTCCGACGATCCGGCAGGCATACGGATCCAGCATCTGTTTTCCGTTGACTTCGTATACATAAAGCAGATCCTCAGTCTTTAAATTTTCCACGGCGATCGAACGGAGCGATCCCATGCAATACTCCTCCGGGACCTTGATTTCATGCACAATTTCTCGGTTTTTATCTAGTAAAACAACACTGCATGCATCTTCCTTCTCACCCTCGAATGTGAAGATGGTCCACTTTCCAAGTTGCTGTACTCCCTGTTTTTCGTAATTTCCCTCTTTGATTTTATAATTCATTCTCTACCGCCATATCTATGTTCTCTTTCATTTCATTGAGTAGATTATACCTTTTTTTACCGCCTTTGTATACTCCAAGCTCCTATCTTTTTCATTCGGCTTTCATTGACAAGCCTGCTTATACTTTATATAATGTAACAAAACGATGACAAACCGATTCAGAAAGGGGACACTATGGCAGATCACGAGAAGGCAACACCGGTTACACCGGAAGAAGCAGACGATATCCGTGTTACATTAGAATTAGATGAAGGCGAAGTAGAATGTTCGATTCTTACCATCTTTGAGGCAGGCGGACGCGATTATATCGCTTTAATGCCACAGGATAAGCAGGGAAACGAGACAGGCGATGTATACCTGTACCGCTACTCTGAGGATGAAGAAGGACTGCCGAGCATCGATCCGATCGAGGGCGACGAAGAATACGAGATCGCTGCTGACAAATTCGACGAATTCCTAGATGATAACATGTTCGATGCAATGGATGATGACGAATAGAATGTAACAAAAGCGCTGAGAGTTTACAAGCTCCCAGCGCTTTCATTTTTTATATTTTCTATGAATCTCAATTCCTTAGCCGTTCTTTTTTCCGCTCGTTTCCGATCCGATCTCGGCCCCTGCCTCTCTTAAGAATCTTGATATCTCCACTTCTTTATTTCGAAGATTTTTGACGGAGCAAAGTGTCAGATGCTCCTTTGCACGCGTCATTCCGACATAAAAAAGGCGTCTCTCTTCCTCGATATCCGGCTCAAGCACCGCCTTCTTATACGGTGTCATACCCTCATTGACATCCATCAGATACACACGTTCAAACTCCAGTCCCTTGGCGCTGTGAAGTGTCGCAAGTGTGACCGCATCTCCCACATCCGCCCGCTTCTTTGCGAGAAGTTCCAGTTCCTTTTTGTAATCTTCAATATGCGTAAACCATTCTTCGAGCGTTTTGTATCCCTTGGCACTGCTTTGGATTTCATCCGCCACCTCATAGAGATCTTCCTTATTGATATTGCGATATTCCGCGTAATCCGCGATATAATCATCGTACTCGATACCGCGCCGGATAAAATTGATCGCCGCATACGGACTCAGCGAATTTAAGATCCGCGTGTCATGCCACAGTTTCTCGATCCGCTCCGCGATCCACGGCTGCTCATCGTACATCTTCATCCATTCGTCAAACGCCACCTCCGGCTCACACAGACTGTTGCGCCCGATATAACGGTTCGGCTTGTTCATGATCGTCAGGAAATCCGCGCGCTTCGTGCTTCCCTGCGCGATCCGTATATAGGTCAGAAAATCCTTTGCGATCCAGTGCTCATAGATATTCGGGATCTTATCCCTCGTCGTAAAAGCCAGATTCGCCGACATCATCTGCTCCATTAAAAGCCTCGGCTGCAGATTCGTCCGGAACAATACCGCAATCCCGGAAAGCGGCACACCTTCCCGCTTCGCCTTTGCAATCTCCTCGATAATAAACTGATTTTCCTGCCGCTGCTCCTCAAACTGAAAAAAGCGTACCGGCTCACCTTCCTTCTTCTCTGCCCGGATCTTTTTATCAAATCGTTTCTGATTATGCGCGATCAGATTGCCCGCTGCCGAAACGATTGCCGGCGTACAACGGTAATTCTGTTCGAGTGTCACAACCCCGGCATCCGGATACACCTTCTGAAACGAAAGCATAATCTCCGGTCTGGAGCCACGAAAACGATAGATGGACTGATCATCGTCCCCCACAACAAACAGATTGTTTGCCGGCTGCGCCATCAAGCGCACGATATCGTACTGGATCTGGTTGATATCCTGAAACTCATCCACGAGAATATACGGATAACGTCTCTGCCATGCAGAGAGTATATCGTTTCGCTGCGTAAACAGCTCATAAGTATAAGTAAGCATATCATCAAAATCGATCAGCCGGTTTTGCGAAAGCCTCCTCGCATATGCCTGATAGATCTTGCGAAACACGTCCTCCCCACAGTGGCTGGAATAAAAATGGTCAAGCGGAATCCTCTCGTTTTTCACTCTGCTGATATCCGCAAACAGATCACTGATAAACTCATTCTCATCCTGATACTCCAGATGATGATACGACAGGATCTCCCGCATAAACTGATAGCGCTGCTCATCCGTGACAATATTGCTGCTCTCAAAATGGTACGCGTATTTGAGCACCATAAAAAAGATGGCGTGGAACGTTCCAAACGTCACCTGTGTCCGGTCGGTTCCGGTTGCCGCAAGAAAACGCTGTTTCATCTCCTGCGCCGCTGCGCGGGTAAATGTGATGACCAGAATATTCGAGGGCTTCACATGATGCTGCTTAATTAAATGGATGGTTCGTTGGGTGATAACTGCGGTCTTTCCCGATCCGGGTCCCGCAAGGACAAGCATCGGGCCATCCTTGTGCCGGATGGCCTCCTGCTGTGATTTGCTGTAATTCATAGTACCTCTGTCTTGTTTGATTTCTGATGATTGCATATCGGTATATTCGGATTTTGCACTGCGATCATAAGTGCCTCAATCCTACTATGCCTGTGCTGCCGTCAGAAGCTCGATTCCCTTGCGGATACGATTTAAGGACTCTTCCTTACCAAGGACTTCCATCAGCTCGGTCGCACCGCCCGGTGTCATCTGCTTGCCGGATACGGCGGTACGGATCGGCCACATCACATAACCGTTCTTGCAGCCCTTCTCCTCCACATACTTAAGGAGCGTGGCATACAGTGCATCGTTGCTGTAATCGTCCTGCTTTTCAAGAATCGGAAGAATCTCGGTCAGGACTTCAAGTGAAGTCTGGGCATTGGTCTTCATCTTCTTGTGTGTGTACATGCTTGTGTCATACTCCGGCAGTTCCTCAAAGAAATCAATGTGCTCGCGGATATCCGGAAAGATCTCGATACGTGTCTGTACCATCTTCGCGATCTTCTTAAGATCATAATCCTTTGTGATCACTTCCTTGAT
The DNA here is from genome assembly GCA_934316545.1 of uncultured Agathobacter sp. GTDB lineage: Bacteria > Bacillota > Clostridia > Lachnospirales > Lachnospiraceae > Roseburia. The sequence goes on from CAKRDT010000001.1 coordinate 59,761, forward strand.
GTATGGTAATGCCTTCTCGTAAAAGGCATCAAAATCCATCTTCTTAATATACTCGCCGTTCATCCACTTCAGCTTCGTGTAATCGAAGACGGCAGGCGACTTGCTCATATGATGATAATCGAATTTTGCAACCAGCTCGTCGAGGGACATGATCTCCTGGTTGTCTGCCGGGCTCCATCCGAGCAATGCGACGAAGTTTACGATTGCTTCCGTCAAAAAGCCCTGCTCAACAAGATCCTCAAACGAAGAATGTCCGCATCTCTTGGAAAGCTTCTGGTGATTCTCGTCAGTGATCAGCGGACAGTGAATGTATACCGGCACCTTCCATCCGAATGCCTCATAAAGACGGTTGTACTTCGGTGAAGATGACAGATACTCGTTACCGCGCACAACATGGGTGATTCCCATAAGATGGTCGTCCACAACGTTCGCAAAATTGTAGGTCGGATATCCATCGGACTTGATCAGAATCATATCGTCCAGTTCCGCATTATCAACAGTAATATCTCCATAGATTTCATCCTCGAATGTCGTTGTGCCCTCTGTCGGGTTATTCTGACGGATGACATACGGAATTCCGGATGCAAGCTTTTGTTCTACCTCTTCCTTTGACAGATGCAGACAATGCTTGTCATAGATGGAGATCTCTTTTCCCGCTACGGTTGTCTTTAAGCTCTCAAGACGCTCCTTATCACAGAAACAGTAATATGCTTCACCTTTTTCAATGAGCTTCTTGGCATACTCCAAGTAGATTCCTTTTGCCTGGCGCTCACTCTGTACATACGGACCGCATCCGCCGTCTTTGTCCGGACCCTCATCATGGATGAGACCTGTCTCAGCCAGTGTGCGGTAAATGATATCGACTGCGCCTTCCACGTAACGCTCCTGATCGGTATCTTCTATTCTTAAGATGAAATCGCCGCCCTCATGCTTCGTGATGAGGTACGCATATAATGCGGTACGAAGATTTCCTACATGCATTCTTCCTGTCGGACTTGGTGCAAATCTTGTTCTAACTTTACTCATTTTGAAATATTCTCTCCTTTATTATCATAGCGATTATTATACACCGAAATCGGTGTAATCGCAACGTAGAATACACCAAAATAGTGTGTTTAAAAAAACATTTTTCAATATTACTTCATTAGTGTGAACAACGTTGAATAAAATAGTATTTCGTTGTAAAATATGAGCAGATAAAAAGCAAAAAAATAAGCGATTGCGAAACTCCTAAAAGCAAAAAATATGCAAAGGAGACGTTATGCCAGATACGAAAAGTGCACAATTTATCCATGAATTCGAACACATAATGTCCGATGTGGCACTCCCGCAACGACTTACAGAAAATTATACAGTCTCAAGCATTTTCAAAGACACGGACGACAAGAAGATCTATCAGCTTTGCGACGCGTCCGGCAATCTGTTTATTCTGAAAAGTTCAAGCGGAATCCTGCGCGATTCTCTTCGTCGGGAATACGACGTGTTAAATCAGCTTGTGTCATCCCATTTCCCGGAAGCGGTAGATTTCTTCGAAGAGGACGGCACAGCCTATCTGCTCCGCCGCTATGTCCGGGGCATTCCACTTTGTGATCACGCGGAACAATTATGTGAAGCCCATCCATTGGAAAGTGACTTTCAAAAGGCGTTACTGCCCCTTTTGACCGAGTGCTGCACAATCATTGGAGAGCTTCATGCGCTTCACCCGCCGATGATCCATCGCGACATCAAAGGGGAGAACTTTATCTATTCCACCGATACACACCATCTTATTCTCATCGACGTAGACGCCGGGCATGAATTCACACCGGGAAAATCCCGCGATACGGTTTTTGCCGGAACTTACGGCAATGCGGCACCGGAACAGTTCGGTTTCCGCCAGAGCGATGTCCGCACGGATGTGTACGGTCTTGGCAAGACCTTTCTCTCGCTGCTGAACGCTTCGGAGAATGATGATTCACAGATCTCCACCGAATTATCCGCGATTCTTCACAAAGCGACGGCCTTTGAACCGGATCAAAGATACCGCAGCGTAAAAGAATTACAGCAGGCACTGTGCGCATTGCAGGAAAAGTGGAAGAAAAAGCCGGCCGATTTCACGAAAAAACAGGGTTTCATACTGCTGTTGCTCGGACTTCTCATCGGTTCGGCAGTCGGCTCCGGAATCGGTATGATCTGCTCACAGAAGTTTCTTGTACCGACCTCTTCCACCCCGTTTGCACAGGCATCGACCAAACCGGGTGCAGATCAGGCAAACGTTGAGCAACCATCCAAAAACGCCTTATCCGATACCCAGACCAATCCTTCCGGCACACCAGCTACCGATGCAACCGTCGATTCCGATGCCTCCATCGCCGACCGTGCAGGATCACAGCCATTAAATCTGTTTGATTTTCAGGATGATGTCGATACCCTGCTTCTCGCCGTCTACAATAACGACGCGGATGCACTCGGCGTGGCTTTGGAAACATTGATTCCGAAGCTGTATGAGGAACCGGAACTGACACGCGATCCACCCAAGGATTACGCCAACTATGACTCTCTGCCGGATTATGTACGAAACTGCTCGGCAGTAGATCATATCCGGCAAAGCCTTGTATATCGCGATGCATGCCTGAAAAACACGATCGATTCCTACAGTAATTATCAAAATGAAATCCTGTCGCTGCTGCGCATCGTCATCTATCGCACCAGTGATGCTGACACCAGTTGTATTTATAAATACGCTCATGCCAAAAAAGATTCTGTGGATGAAAACGACTACAATTTCTGTCTGAGTGATATTCTCGATAACGTCCAGTTAGCGATCGATAATCAGGATGGTTTCGTGCGCGCCTATGAGCAGAATTGAAAAGTAGGCAGTTTTGCACACCATCATGAATTACGATTATGTTAGAATTATAGGGTAACTGTAATGCCATAATTTACTAATTTTGCATGGACTGATGTTCTAGGGGCGGAGAATCGTTTATGAAATCCACAGATGAATTATTAAGACAAATAAAAGAACTTAACATTGATGAATTTAGAAAAGAAGAAAGTTTTGACAAGATCGGAATCGGTGAATATCTCAGTCAGCTTCTTGATACACATAATCTGCAGCCGAAAGATATCATTATCAATCTGAACATGGATCGTTCCTACACCTATCAGATTTTAAGCGGGCGGCGCAATCCGACGCGCAATTTTCTGCTTCGAATCGCAATCTTTTTAAAACTTCCTTTGGATGAAACACAGAGAATGCTTTCCATTGCGCAACGCGCACAACTCTATCCCAGAAACCGTTTCGATGCAGCGATCATTTTTGCTTTGGAACATGAGATGACTTTAGAAGAAACGAATGCGCTTCTCGAAGAGATTGGCGAAGAATTGCTCAATTAAACAGGACAGTCACTTTTTATATGTATCCCTTAACGCACACAAAAGGCAGGTCAACACACATGACCCGCCTTTTTGTTTTTGATTGATTTTATGCTATTTTACTGTTACCTTTGTTTTTATCACTTTCTTTGTTCCGTCATTCAACACAACCGTGATTTCAATAACGGCGGCTCCCTTTTTCTTTCCGGTTGCCTTTCCATTCTTAGTTATGGTTACAACCGATTTCTTTGTTGAGCGATATGTGATTTTTGCAACATTTGCCTTATCCAGCTTCTTGCTAAGCGAAATGGCTGCCTTTTTGCCTTTTTTGATCGTCACGGATTTTTTTGCCGGTTTTACCGTCGCAAGGATCTGCTTGCACAAGGTCTTCATCTGGGTTTCGTTCAGAAGCTGATACTCACCCTTTGGAGCCCGAATGGTAAAGTTTCCGTTTGTGTCAACCTTTGTCGTCTTTGCAACGAGTATCTGCTTACCATCCTTAATTTCAACAAGGGTAAGTTTCCTGCCTGCCTCAAGGTTTTTCGCATCTGTTTCAACCGTATACAAAGTATTACCCTTATCATCCCTTACGGTCTGTTTTATCGTAACATCCTTTGTTCCTGCCGCCTGAATCATCTGTTCTGCGGCGTCCGCATTAAGCGTTGTCTTTGCCTTACCGTTCTTTCCTGCAGCGGCAACCGCTTCTATCTCGGCTTTTGCTTCTGTTACTTCGCCTGCCGCATCCTTCTTCACAACCATATTTATCGTTGTATTTGTTGCCGCATCCTTGATTTCAATCGTAGTAGTCACAGATGCAACTGTTCCATCTGCGTTCCTGATCGTTGTGGTCTCTGATTTCACTTCATTTCCCTGATCGTTTTTCACCGTATCCGTCTTGGTCTCAACCCTGGTTCCATCCGGTTTCACTTCTGTCTTTGTGTCTTCTGTCTTATTATCAGGATTCACGACCGTTCCACCGCCTGCTGAAGAACCTCCTCCGGATACAGAGCCACCACCAGATGAAGAACCTCCTCCGGATACAGAGCCGCCACCAGACGAAGAACCTCCTCCGGATGTCTCATCGTCAACCGCAATCGCATAGACCGAGAAGCGATCCGTCTCAAAACATAGATTTCCTGTTGTTTTATCAATCCATGCATTCAGCTTTTCGGCTTTGCCATCATGATAACGGTATACCACATAGTTTTTCTTTCCCTGCAATGCTTCCTTTAATGGGAACGATAATACCATCTCTTCTTCCGCTTCGGTGATCATCTTATTGTCGGTCACCGCAGTTCCATCGCTTTTCTTAAGCGTATAATTCAAAAACGCGTTAAAGAAATCCGCTTTCTTATTCGAGCCAAGCACACTCTTAATATCCTGCTGCGCTTTCACCACATCGGCATCTGCAGAATTTTCCACGCCGGAAACCTTTAACTCAAGATCAAGAGAGGCACCATCGATCAAAGCTTCTTTCTCTGCTTTCGTCATCGGAACCAGATCCGAGATTGCTTCTTTCTCAATATCAATGGATGCGGACTTTCCACCTTCCGAATAGATATCGTTTATCTTGGTATTCGATTCTGCCTTTACAACATGCACCGTGACATGATTATCTTCGTTTGTCTTCTCATCCCCATTTCGGTTTAATGAAGGATCGTATTCCACGGACCGGCAGGAATACTTCACATTTTTTGTTTCTCCGATATCCTTCGGTGAAAAACTTGCTATATCCCTACCCTCGTCATCCTTACCGATATATGTGCTGACACTGTCTACACCGTCATAAAATCCGATATATAAATTCGCATCGTTCGTCCACAAGCCCAATACTCGTACCTGTGTGCTGGCATTCACATGAAGCGAAGGCCAACGATGCTGCTCCTTCTGAAATACCGCATACTGTTCTACATGATGATTCCCATCATTATCATCCGGTTTGATATCATCATCCGAGATCAGATAATAGGTGCCGGTCTGTCTCCATGAATCGGTTGATGCATCATAAATTGTTTTTTGAATGATACGTTTTGCAGAGGATTGCTGATCCTCTCTCAGATTTTTATTTGCATCATTCTGCAATCCCAATAATGTTTCCAGTTTATTCCCATACCCATCCTCTTTGCTCAGATACCAATCCTGCAAAACAATACCATGTAAATACTGAATTCCATCATCGCCTGTGGAATCATATACAACCTTACTTTCCTTTCCGGCAAGATCATATTGCTTCATTGAAGACTGTGCTGCTACCGTCAACGGAAATTCGTATACTGTATCATAGATTGGCTTATTATCATTTTCCTTATCCTGATGAACGCTTCCATCCGGTGAAGTCAAGGCAACACTGTAGGAATTGGATGCCGTATCAAGCATAACACCCTTTACACTTGCCGGTGCATACACATACTGCTCCGCCTCCACTGCAGCCTTATAGCGGCTGTCACGGTAACTCATATTCAGATAGATAAAGCCTGAATTATGAATCGTTACCTCGGTTTCCTTTTCCTCTACTGAATCCCATACGGTAACGTTCTGATCTTCCAATTCCAATAGCTTATCTACAACTTCCTGAATCGTTTTTCCATGCACCCAGTAACAGATACTCTCTGGAGTTGCATCTTCAAACCAGATCGTTCCCTTTAAATAGGCTTCCTCTGTAATATAACGGCCGGAATAACCGATATAATCTTCTCCGTCTTCTCCTTCATAACGCCACAGACCATTCGGAGCTTCTTCCTGTCCCTGATCCGGCTGATCACCTTGATATTGAAGACTTAAATTCCATGCATAATTATCAAACGTCTCTTGTTGATCCGTCGTCTGATATTCACAATGCGCTTCTAAATGAAAATTTTTATTTTTCTTAATGGTAACTTTGTAAGCTTTGGCCGCATTTGCAACCGCTATTTTCTCCACATCGATAAAAAGGTTACATACCGCCTTGCTCGAATTTCCATCACAGGAAAATACCGCCTCTTTTGCCTGATTATACGCTGCATAATCATCATCTCTTGCAATCAGATAAAGAACATTGTCTCCGTTCTTTTTTCCAAACGCAACATCACCGGCAAGATAAGCATCTGCACGGATTTCCGGCCGGCTGTAAAAGCCTACATTAGGCATCGTTACCCATACATCCACCTTGTTATTATCCGGATCATCGGTATTTTTCAATTGGATGACATACACGCCTTCTTTTTTAAAGTGCAACGATACCCAATCTTCGTTGTCATTTTGCGTAATAGAAGCATTTTCTGTTGGATTCGTATCAGGAATGATCGCACCGTCTTCTTCATGCGCCTCATAAATTTCCAGCTGATCCGCAGTTACTTTCTTTTGACAACTACCGTTTGCATCAACGATACCAAAGCAAGCCTCTGTTCCGTTAATATCGCAGCCCATGCCAACATCCCATGCTGCACCATCCGCGACTCCGGTCACATTACCATACTCATCACGGTTCAACTCGGAAGTCACACGAAGTCCCGCTCCCTGAAAATGAACACAAAGCTGAATCTCCTGTTCAAACACATTCTCGGCATCCTCGCTCATATGACCCGTGATTTTAAAAGGAAACGGCTCACACAATATCGAACCTTCTGTGCGAGTGATCTTATATTCATTCTCCTGACCGGTAAGTTTCTCAATCGATAACTTATCAGTGCCAACGGAAAAATCGAACGTATCCGTTGTGTCAATGACCTCACCCTCATTCGGTTTAATCACGACATATACTTCCTTGCACTCTGCGGAATGTCCCGCATCGTCATTATCCCACAGATAGCTTCCCCACTCATCCCGGGCAAGTTCCTTCGTATGATCGGCATCCTCATAGATTTTAATTCGATTCTCCACCACATTGACATTTATCATATAATTATTTGTTCCATCGTTATATGTCAACGTATGCTGCCCGAGTTCACAAAAACTGACGGTAAACAGATCCTCCGATTCGTTTCCGCTCTCGTTCGTCTGCTTTGTAATCTCTAAGCCTTCTCCTGCCGTAATCTTGCTGACATCCGTAATTTTTTCAAATCGCCCCGCTTCATCGATAAATCCAAAATACAAGTCGCTTCTTGCTCCCTGTACTTCTCCTCCTAGTTCCGTCATATAATAAGGTTCCGTTGGAAAACTTGGCTCTCCGTTATCGTTCCAATCCGGATATACGGCGACAAATCCGGTAATCGCTGTGTTTTCTTCACGATCTCCCGCCAGTGCAACCGTAAGATTTCCCGGAAACACTCCGAAAATCATACTGATTGACAGAAATACTGCTAAGAATTTCCGGAGAAATATCTGTCGTCCTTTTTTCATATTCGCTAACCTCCTGTTCTTCTCCATTTGATTTTTTATACAACAAAAACGCCTCTTGGTAGTTACATAATAATTCTACCAAAAGGCGTCTTCGTTTTGGTTAGCAGCGTTGCACACATTTTCATCAAATTTTAGATCTGCGCTAATAGTTCCCCGATAGGTAAAAGTCAAAGTTCCTTTCGGCAACTGTTCCAACCGTTTTTCAATTTCTCTGATGCGGTCCTTCGGATTTTTCATACGCTTCTCCTCAAAACAGATTGTGCAACAAAAATGGTTATGTATGGTTATACTCATTGTATAACCATACATAACCATTGTAAGCACTTTATTCACCAATCACAGAATCCGTGCTCTGATCGATCAGGCTTTCCAAAGCCTCAAACACCCGCTCCGCATACCGCTGCTTGATCTGATGCCGGCTTTTTCCGGTGACATCTTCCCTGATTTCATAGGAATAGGTCTGATTCTTCATCCGAATACAGAAAAACGCCTGCCCCTGCACACTGTCCGCATTGTTCGGATCGATATTGCCGGTCGTTCCGGTGATTCCGATCGCGATGTCCGTGCCAAGCTTTTCCTGCGCCGTCCTTGCCATCGCCCCGGCGCACTCTTTTGAATACACACCGTACTTTCGGATAACCTGTGCATCGACACCCACAAGAATCTTCGTCTCATTCAGATACGTCACAAATCCTCCCGGAAAGATTGCCGATGCACCTTCCGTGTCTGTGATCATCGACGCAATCAAACCGGAAGTACAGCTCTCCATCGTGGAAACCGTCGTATGTGACGCAATCAACTTTTTTATGATAGGATCCGTTTCCAACTGCTTCATATTTTCAGATTTTAATTCAAATTTATTCATTTCTTAAAACAAAAGCACTTGTCAGTTCATTTAAGGATTCAGATTGTGCGGAAAGCTCCTGGCTGGTAGCCGAACACTGCTCGGATGCTGCGGAGTTAGACTGTACCACATCGGAAATCTGCTCAACACCTTTTTCTGCTTCTTCCATTGCTTTTGCCTGCTGTGCAGAACTCTCGCTTAACGACTTCACAGACTGCGCGATCTCCTTTACACCGACAACAACCTGCTGCATAGACTCTGTTGCATTCCTGGCAGCCTCATTACCGGCTTCAATCTCTTTCAAAGCGCCCTCGATCAGCTCTCTTGTATCGACCGCAGATTTTGCACTCTGGTCTGCAAGACTTCCAATCTGCTCCGCAACGACTGCAAATCCTCTTCCGGCTTCTCCTGCGCGTGCAGCCTCAATCGCAGCATTTAAAGATAACAGATTCGTCTGGCTTGCAATATCCTCAATATCAGAAATGATCGTCGCAATCCTCTGTGATGTCTCATTGATGCGATTCATGGCCTCCGTCATAGCTTCCATTTCCGTACGGCTCTGGTCCGCTTCATCCGCATACTGTTTTGCATTCTTATAGGCAACCAGAAGATCTTCCGATGTCTGCTCGACGCTGCTTGTAATCGTCTCAATCGTAGCCGTCAGTTCTTCTACCGCTCCTGCCTGCTCGGTAGCGCCCTCTGCGAGTTCCTGCGAAGATTCTGCCAGATTCTCGGAACCGGCACGTACCTGTCCGGATGCCGCTGCAACTTCTTTGAGCGTCGCATTCATCTTACGGTTCATCTTACGCATTGCATCCTTTAATGCAACGAACTGTCCGACATACTCATTTTCAATCTGGGTGCCGACCGTGTAGTCACCGTCAGCCATGGCTCCCATAATCTCACCTGCATCGGTAATGATGCGATCAAGCTGATCCGCCATCTCCTTGGTTTCTTCCACCATCTCGGCAATCTCATCCTTGACTTCCACCTCCGGGAACGGACTGTTTAAATCACCCTGGGCGAAGGTCTTAAGACGCGCCTGAAGCTCCTGGATAGGCTTCTCGATTCCGCTTGCAATCCTATCGCCAAGTCTTCTTGAGAGTATAAATGATCCGATCAGAAGGGCCAACATTACAATTACAAGAATCCATCTTATAATCCGAAGTGTGACTTCCAGGGAGTCGCCCTTTGACACATTCAAATTCATTAAAGAAGTAAAATCGCTGTAGATTGTATCATATTTTGCCTTAAGATCCGAATATTCCTGTCTCTGTGCATCTGCCGACTGTCCCGGATCTGTCGTACTTCCAGAAGCAAGAATAGCATCACTCAGCTTCCAGTACTCATCCATTGCACTGGTCAGCCGATCATAGAGTTCCTGTCCCTCGGACGTGACAATCGTACTTTCAATATCTGCGAAATATCCGTCAAACGCTTCCTTTTTCTGCTCATAAGTATCTTTCATTTCTGCAATCGAGTCATCCGTTGAATATCCGACCGCAGCACGCAGCGAACTTCTCGTCTCAGACAATGTCACCACTGCCTTACCGATATCCCCCTGCGAGAAGCCGTAATTGGTTAATGCATGTTCATAGATGGATGTCATAGCAAACAATGCAATAATTCCAATCAGAGAACCTGTGCCAAGAATAACAGTCACAATGTCAAATGACTTCTGCACTCTCTGGCGTACATTCCCCTGCTTGATCTTTTTTACTTTTTCTTTGGTTTTTCCCATACTTACACCCCTTCTTAAGAAACCAATCATAACTAATTTGTCATATGTTGCATATACATTTATATTACTCTTCTAACCTTCAACAAGCAAGTGGTATCGCTCAAATACTGTCACTTTTTCATACTATTTCTCCTGTCCTTTGACTGCACAATCAAAATCCGGGTTAAAAGCATAATAATTTTTACTGTCCAAATCTTCCTGCACCATTCTTAATGCCTCCCCAAATCTTTGGAAATGCACAATTTCCCGCTCTCTTAAGAAACGGATCGGATCCGCGACTTCATGGTCCGTTGCAAGGCGAAGAATATTGTCGTAAGTCTTACGCGCTTTCTGTTCTGCCGCCATATCCTCCACCAGATCCGCAACCGCATCTCCAGTACATTGGAACTCGCAGGCATTGAACGGAACTCCGCCGGCTGCCTGCGGCCATACTCCGGCTGTGTGGTCGATGTAATATGGTGCAAAACCTGCTGCCTCAAGTTCCTTGGCTGACAATCCTTTCGTCAGCTGACGAACAATCGCACCGATCATCTCCAGATGAGCAAGTTCTTCTGTCCCGATATCGGTCAAAAGTCCCGCCACACGTGGGTTCGCTGCAGAGAAGCGCTGCGAAAGATAACGCATGGACGCTCCCAGCTCTCCATCCGGACCGCCATACTGACTTATGATATAAGAAGCAAGTTTTGCATTTGGCGTGCTGATTCTGATCGGGTACTGCAATCTTTTTTCATAATTCCACATAAACTATCTTACTCCTTCCCAAGGCATCGGACCTTCATTCCACATCCAACCGTCTTCACCGTTACGGAATGCACTGAGTGATCCATACTGATTCTCATATGCTGCTTTTGCATTCCGGTATAATTGCGTGCACTGATTAAAATAGTTGCGTGCTTCCTCATCATCCGGATGTGTATCAAGGTATAGCATCATATCCACGGCACAGAATCCCAACATTGCTATCCAATCATAAAGTTCCCGCCGGCTCATCGACTGTCCTGAATTTGGTCTGTTCATCTGCATCGTCTGCCTCCTTGCCTCATGATACATTTACCGGTAAATGGCTTATCAAGTTCCGGAAAGATTGTTCCTGCCTGTAACGCCCTCTTCGGTTCATACGCCCTTGTAAATTGCTGCCACGGTACATAAGCCATTCCCGGAGTCTGCCAGCTGCATTCCGTCTGGCGTGGCTGTGGTCCGCATTGATTTGCCTGATTCACTTGATCCATGTTCAGTTCCTTTCGGTATGGTTCATATTTCATTATCATAATATGAGCTTCTGTCAGAAATGGAGCTTTTTCATAAAAAATAAAAAGTGCGGATGCCATTGTAAGCATCCGCATCTTATAACGCCGGGTTAATCGATTCAATTTTTCGGATAATCGCCTCTATCTGCGGTCCGCAATTGCCAATGCGGTCAATATTCTTTCTTGCCTCTTTCTTCATATCAGTGATCGAGTGAATCTGGTATTCCATACGGGCACGGAGCTTCTGCCGCCGTTCGATCAGATTATGCTTCAGTTCCACCATCTCTCTGCTGTCCACGATTGCATTCGCATGATTGATCCAGACACGCGCATCATACATTCTAAGACGTGTCAGATACTGCACCAGTGCCTTGGAATAATAATCAAGATCATCACTTGTTTTTCGGAATTTTTCTTTTTCTCTCGCCTCATCCTGATACTGTTCGAACACATACTCTAGTTCCTGTGAATTGCGTGCATGATATTTTTCGCACGTGTAATCCACAGCATTCTTGATATTGACGTACTTAATCTTTACATGATTCTCCAAAGCAATTGCATGATTGCGGTTCACATCCGCGCGCTTGATATCATGTGAACAATCCTGATAACGCACAAGCACGCAGGTTCCTGCAAGAACTGCAACAAATGCAGCAATCGTGAAAGGAAGCGTACTGTCAATCTTAAAATACCATGCCCCCACATATAGCATAACAAAAATTGTCACAGCCAGTGCCAGCAGATATTTCGCAGCCTTGCGCAATAACTTTTGAGATTGTACCGCTTCATCCCGCAGGATAGCCCATTGGAGCTTCTGCCCATCCAGGTATGTCAAATCCTTTTTCACGGTATCCATATACTTCTCATTTTCTTTTAGACGCCGAATAATTCCTGGAAGATTCGCTTCTTCCTCCTGCATCTGTGCAAACTGTGTCTCCGTCAGTTTTCTTTTCGTCTTAAGGAAATCATTGCGCTCCTTATCTAATTTTGCCACATGCATTGCACAGTCCAGAATCGGTGCACGCTCGGCCTCCGTCAGTTCCTCAATGATCTGGATATCGGTTAAATAATAAGTGACCAGATCATACTCGCTTCTGGCATCTTCCAGTTCTTTTGATGCTGCAATCATCTGCTCGCACAGATCGATCACATACCGCTTAGCCTGCGCTTCATCCGAAAGGTTTAATTCCTGTACAATATTCTCGGTCTGCAACTTCGCATATTCACTCTGATCATAATCCGAGACAACATATTTTCTTTTATTTCTGCCAAATATTTTTGAAAAAAACATACTCACCTATACTCTGCAACTTCTGCGATATTCTTCCTTCCATTGGAAAATAATATCAGCAATCTCAGTTTTTGCCTGGTTTTTTGTGCTGCCTTCATTCGCTTGGGCCAGATCTTCGAGATGATTTTCAAACTGCTCCAATTGTTCCGACCGGCTGGCGATCGACAATTCATTTCGGATTTCCTGCATTCCCATCTCATCAATATTCTGTTCCATTGCCTTACGAATAAAACCTGTTTCATCATGCATACACTTAAAACAGAGCAGACATTCCCGAAGAGATTCTCTTGACTCGTTGAACTTGTATGCTTCTTCATAGCACTTCCCCGCCTCTTCAAACAAAAACAGTCTTGCGTATGCGGTACCAAGATTGTGCCATATATTGCCGCGCAAAAGAGCCGAAGCCTCCTTTGCATCCGGAGAATCAAGCAGTCTCCTGTATTCATAAATACCGGCAAGATATTTCTTCTTTTCCATCAGCTGATCCGCACGAATCTTATTGCATTCAAAATCAGACTTTTCCTCCATCTGCCGAATCGTAAAAACGATATCCTGCATTTCTTTCATCGTGCAATAGCCGTTCTGTTTTAAGATGGCTAATACAAAATCGGATAACAGACCATTTCCGCGCATGATATCGCGAAGCTGCTCTGCCAGTTTATAGAGTCCCATCTGTTTTTCCACCCACGTGCATAATTCCTCACACATAAAGGAGTGATCCAGAAGAAATGTATTGCTCATAATATAATAGCTCAATTCTTCCATGGAATAGAGGTTCATCCCTATCCCCTCCACATAGTAAGGAAGTGCCGCGATCGATTCATGACAATATAACAGTTCACCCATAACAACCTCTTGCTGTCAACACCAGACACTACATCACCATTGTATATTTCCACACTTTATCGGTTCCGCGAAAGAACTCACCAAATCCAAGATCCCGGATTTCAATGGAAACCTTGTCGTCCGCGATCGGCGTTGCAACCACACGTACTCTTGTCGTTCGATCCGGTCTGCGTGGCAAATCAGTAAGTTCCAAGGTTTCTATTTTTGCCTCCCGGCTGTTTGGAAGCTGCTTCCAAAAGTCAATCTCCGGCGTTCCTGATAAAATAACTTCACATTCGCCCTTTGTCTCAAACCAGTTTCTTCCGGCACTGATCAAATTGAAAAAGGCAACCTTTCCTTTATCCTTTACCTTGAGACTCAAATTAAACTTCATCTCATTCTCGCCCATATAAATATATGGCCAATCCTGCCTGTCCCTCACAGCAGCCGCATAACAGGCGCCTTTGGAAAAAAGATTCTTACCCATGAACGCTCTGCGTCCACGGCACATTACATTAAGTGAATTCTTCATCCACCCTCCATCAAATCCATCACCGACAAGATATACCGTGGATATGATACGATTTTCAAATGCTTGATTCATGATTTCGGTAAACGACGTATCATAATCTTTGCGCAGCACATAACGCGGGGATTCATGAATGGACACTACCTGCGGAGTTGTCCGCATATCACGCTTCAGGTCATAAGAAAACATACTGTCTTTTTCGCAGGAAAACAAAAACACATCATGAAGCCAAAGGGATTCCTGCTGGCTCAGGGCAAAATAATAAAAACTTTCCTTGTGATCCACAACCATAAACCGGTCCGCCGTCAGTTCCAGCCTGCCTGCCACCTTCCAGAACACTTCCATGTTCTCCCTGGTCAGACGGTCTACGGTAATCGCCAGACGCTTTACGCTGCGCCCGTTTCCGAGTTTCAGCGGAAGCTCCATGACTTTTTTCAAAAACAATGCAAGCAGATCAACTGCCTCATAATTTTCTCCGCCAACACCAATCACCTCACCTGCCACGGCACGGCGCAATAGGCAATCCACACAGATCACTTCACTCGTCTTCGCCATCTTTTGTGCTTCCTCGCCATAGTACCACATTCCCACATTCCGGCGTCTTGCAAGCAGCGTCGGAATATGATAGTTCTCGCTTCCGGCAATCAGACTTACCGTATCAGGCTCACTCATATTCAATTCATAAAAGCTGACCATGGCATGTGAATCGCTCAGATCAATGCCAATATAGTACGGATTCTCCATTGTTACTCCTCATCACAAAAGCTTGAATACTTTCTTCGTTACCTCATCAAATCCGGCATACTGCTTCATATTATGATATAACGATTTGTCATCCTGCAACGTCTGGGACATCAGCATCTGATTGAGCAGATTATAACGGCTTACATCCTTTTGGGAATACACATCTGTACTCGTAATCCTGCTTGACTGTGTCACTTCAACCTGATTGCTGTATTCCTCCGTGATATAATACTGCACCATCTCGCCGAAAAACAGAACAAACGGTTTAACAAATATACCATCATATACATCCGGCATATCTTCTTTGACAAAATCTTCGCCATCCTCGTCCCTGCTATAATGCAAAACCACATGCTTCTTTGGATTTGTCCGATATTCCAGAAAAATCTTATCATACAAATGATACTTATGCACAAGACGTTTATCCAGCTTCTTGTAGAAAGCAAAATTCATATTTCTGCATGTGTACTCGGATAACAGCGCGTCTTCCATCCGATACTGTTCTTCATCCAACGGTTTGACCTCAGACAAAGACTTCAGCAACGCGAGACCACAGGCATCATTTAATTCCATATGATGCTTATATCTGTCTTTTATTACAAGAAGTGCATCCTCCGACAGCGATTCATCTTCCACAAAATACGCATGTGCACGTGCACTGATGTAAGCCAGCACAACCAGATCCCGCCCATCACTCTCATAATAATGAGCAAACACATTCTCCACAGCTTTTAAATCTTCCTGTGCATATAGCATCTGCACAAGAATTCTTTCTTCCAATTCAAACGTCGGTATCTCAAACTCTCTTGCCGCTCTCCATAATCGAAGCATCATCTGGGATGGTCCATTGTAGAAGCGGCTCAGATAATCAAGCATTATATCATTATATTTCTTATTTGCAAATGCGTTAGCTGCAAGAAGAAGGACTTTCTCATCTGCTGCTTCATCGTCCGCAAGCTGACGAATCTTATAGCTTGCAAGTGTAACTTTGGCTGCCATGCCAAACTGATCCATTCCATAGATCTCCATACACGAGCAGGCCTCCTCATACATATGATTTTCTACAAGCATTTCCATCATATATTGACGGACCGGTTGCGGCATCGTCTCGTAATTCGCCTGCTTCAGATAATCCGTCACCATACTCTGCGGTTCCTTCGTCTGATAATAACGAAGTATTTCCTGTGCCATGTCTGCCTGATAGGCAGCTTCTAATTCTTTTGCAAAAAGAATTCTTGCAAAATATTTTTCGTCTCCACTGCTATAGGTCAGATAATTTGGCTTTTTTTCAAAGTATGGAATAATATACGCGAGTTCATTCGGTGCAAGCGGCATGCATTGTTCCAGATAATTGTCCGGTTTCATCAGGTTTTCCAACCGGTAGGAAACACTACTGACATATCTGCGCCCCTTCTCATCCTCAAAAAGAACCACATATTGATCCGAATAAAGCTGAAAATAAGCAGATTGGTCAACGATCGGAACAATCTGCGGCTCCTTAAGTGGCTTCTGATAAACGATCGCGCGCACCATCTTCTTATCAAACACAACCAGCTTGCGCGTAAATAAGATGCGTGCAAGACAATGCGCCAGTTCTTCGTTAACAAGTCCCAGATCAAGCATGTCCTCATAGAGCACCGCCAGATTATCATCCATATGCTCCTGCTCCACCTGCTCCATCGCGAAACGCCCCATTGTCCGCTGGTATTTCGCATAAGTCTCCGGATCCGATTTGCGCGATGCAATAATATTGTTGTAAAGAATCGCCATCTTGCGGTACGGCAGATTACTGTCATATTGAAAATACATCTGAATGATTTTCGGAACATGTCCGATCGCACGCTCATCCAAGGAAAGCAGATATGCCTCATACAGACTCGTGATGCGAAGCTCCAATTCGATTCCCATCTCGAACCAGTTGTGATAACACACATCAAACTTCTGCGCACGTATCAGGTAACTGCAGATAAATCCGACATTTTCCGGGTTAGGATCCACCTCATAGGCTGCACATAATAATTCATACACCGTCTCATCAAATCCGGTATTCGGTTGAGCAACCTGAAAAATCTGTGCTGCAAGATCCTGTGTTAACACCTGATGACGAATTGCCCATCTTAAAATACGGATTTCAAACTTTCCTAAAGAGGTTAATAAATATGGATCCTGCCACATCAGATAATAGGCTTCAATATATAAATATGGTGAAGCACATCCGTCCATCACCCAATATTCAAGTGCCTTAAGCTTATGCGAACTATTATTATAATAGTCTTCCTCCAGAAATGATAACACCCAAAACAATAGTACAGAATCCGGATTCTCATGAAATATCACTTCAATCTCATGCGTCATCCGGTCTACATAAGAAGGCTCTCTTTCCATCAGCGTCATGATATACAGATAGTATCCCCATTCCGGTGCGTGACGATCTGCCCAATCCCGCTTGAACGCATCCAGAATCCATTCTGCCTCCTGCCGCTGTCTATTGATGACCAAAGCCTGTGCCTTCATCAACACATACATCGGTTCATCCGGAACGATTGCATGCAGATGATTTAAAATTTCAACCGTCTCGTTTGCCCACACACCAGTCACGATCTTCTTCAGCCGGTATGCCTGATACAACTCCATGATTCCGGCCTTGCATTCTTTGATTTCCGTACGGACAGACGGTTTTCGGTTTTCCTTTTTTACGCCTTTGTATGCATATATCTCAAGCTCATGTGCCTCGTAAATGGATTGCACCGTAATGCGTGCATAATTGTTTCCGGCATGCATCTTATCATAATCGATCAGATACTTAAGCGTATAGGCACTTCCGAGAAAATCCTCCGTTGTAATCCTATGGTCAGACAGGCGGATAAATTCCGCATCTGTGCTGATATGCAGTTCAAGATAGCCCCATTCATCCTTCCTGATTTCCACGGATTGCTGAAGGGTTTCTTCCATCTGATCCAATCTGCACTCCATCTGGTCTAACATGAATCCGATTTTATTCTTTTTACGAATGCCGATCAGGAATTCTTCCATGTTCTGCGGAGATGGTTTTGCTCCAAGAATGCCGCGATAAATTAAGGCTTCTTTCACTTCCTTTGCCTTAATGATATTCACAAAGCTTTTATGATAAAAAAGCTGATATGCTTCTGCCCAATGATCTCTTGCAAGGCAAGTAAAATCGTACAGATTACGCACCGGACCGATCGAACTCTCCGCATACAGCTTCGTTACAGACACGCAAAAAGAAAGGCTGCACACACTCTGATTGCAAACAATCACAAAGTCACCCTTTTCTTCCTGCCCTTCTACCAGGCCCTTGCTATAAAACTGATACCGAATCCGTACTTCTTCGCCTTCAAACTGCGGCGTAAGGCACTCCATTCTCGGATTGGTGGAATACACAACGCCCCGCACAGGGACATGATTGCTACTGGTAATGGTAAAATTACCGGCAAATTCCTGCCCCTCAATCACCTGAATACTTAATTCTTCCTCCGGTAGTGAAAGCGACGGTTTCTCGTATTCGAACTTGCCTCTGGCAATCTGCCTGATTCGTTTACGCACACCCGCACCTGCTTTTGTATAATTTAGATAACGATTCAGAAACAACTATAAGAAAGCACCTATGCGTTGTGCCTGCAAATAATAATTTCCGAAAAATTACAGATGTATTAATTATAATCGATTCTACGACTCCTTGCAACTGCGAATCCCCGTGAGCTTTTTATAGATTCCTTCCACAAGCGCACTCAGATATCTTAAGGTCGGCTCCGTTATAACGGCAAACACGATCATCAGCATCGCACATTGCTTTGAAATACTTGTGATTGCAAAAAATTTGCTGACAAAAAGCATACAAAACAGCCATCCGGCAACCACACCGACCATCATAATGATATGGCCCACATTCATCGGTTTCGCGATGCGATACAAAATCATAAACCCTACGATGGCAACAAGGATCGTGCAGGAAGTCGACAGACAATCCAGATCCACCGAAAATTCTCTACAAAAGATCACCAGTCCGCTCACCACGATAAAATCCGTCAGTCCTGCAGGAAGTGCCTTGACCAGCACATTCGTCAGGAAATGACCGCGGATAGAATTCTTATTCGGCTCCAAAGCCAGAATAAACGAAGGAATTCCGATCGTAAACATACTGATCAGTGAAACCTGTGTCGGCTCAAGAGGATAATCCAATAACAGAATGACTGAGAAAACAGCAAGCAGCATTGAGAAAATATTCTTTACAATATAGAGTGCTGCCGTCCGCTCAATATTGTTAACCACGCGGCGCCCTTCTGCCACAACGGATGGCATACGTGAGAAATCGGAATCAAGAAGTACCAGCTGTGATACGTTCGAAGCCGCATCACTACCGGATGCCATCGCCACGCTGCAATCCGCATCTTTTAATGCCAAGACATCATTGACACCGTCTCCGGTCATTGCAACGGTTTTCTTATGTGCCTTAAGTGCCTGCACAAGCATACGCTTCTGGTTCGGAGTCACACGTCCGAATACCGTATATTCTTCGACAGCATGATAATAATCGCTCTTTGTCTTTAAAACAGATGCATCCACATACCGTTCTGCATTGGCAATTCCGGCCTCCTTTGCAATGACCGATACCGTCAGCGGATTATCTCCGGAAATCACTTTGATCTCCACTTCATTTTCCGCGAAATAAGTAAATGTCTCCTTTGCGCCTTTTCGGATTGGATTGGCAAGCATAACAAACCCCATCGGAACAACTGGTTCCGTCAATGGTTTCTTCGTCAGGGTTCCCTCATACGCTCCGAACACAAGCACACGGTAGCCCTTGCTGCTGTACTCTGCAATCTGCTCCTGATATTCATCAAACTGATTGCGCAATACGAATTCCGGTGCACCGATCACATAACTCTTTCCATCATCCATGATCGCACCGGAGAATTTTGTCTCGGATGAAAACGAGAACACTTCTTTGGCGCGCATTCCCCCACCCTCGGTAAAATGAGCCTGAAGAGCCTCCATCGTGGCATTATCCTTATTCTGCGCTTTCACAACGTCCGCAAGTGTTTTACATGTTGCATTCTCATCCAGCCCGTCGAGGATTTCTACCTCGTATACATGCATACCTGGCTCCGTGATCGTTCCGGTCTTATCCACACAGAGAACATTAACACGTGCCAACGTTTCGATGCATTTCATATCGTGAATCAATACTTTCTTCTGTGCAAGGCGAACGGACGATACCGCCATCGCCACACTCGACAGCAGATATAATCCTTCCGGGATCATGCCAATGATGGCAGCCACCATTCCGGTAATGCTGTCGTGAAGTGTACCCTCGTTATAAATAAAAGACTGCACGAATAAAGCGATTCCGATCGGAATGATAATAATTCCCATAACCATGATCAGATAATTCAGCGAACGGATCATCTCGGACTGCTCGCCTTTTTTGCTTTTTGTTGCCTGTAATGTCAGTTTGGAAATATAGGAATCTTTGCCGACTTTCTCAAGGCGCGCATACGCCTTTCCGGACACGACAAAACTTCCGGAAAGCAGCTGGTCACCCGCTCTCTTTGTGATCTCATCCGACTCACCCGTGATCAACGATTCATTGACCTGAAGTTCTCCGTCAATCACCTTAGCATCTGCAGGAATCTGGCTTCCCGCGCTAAACTCAACCACGTCATCCAACACGAGTTTATCCGCCGGAATCTTGGCTTTTTTACCATCACGGATGACCACACTCTGTGGCGCATTCAGAATGGAAAGCTTATCGAGTACCTTCTTCGAATGGATCTCCTGAACGATACCGATGCATGTATTTGCAACAATGATAGGCAGGAAAAGCATATCGCGCCACGCACCGACAATCGACAGCAATACTGCGATAATCGCAAACACTAAGTTAAAGTACGTAAACACATTCGACTTCACAATGTCCGATACCGACATCGTGGACGATTCTACTTTATAATTATCCGCATGACACGCAAAACGTTCCTTCACCTGCTCCGCAGAAAGTCCCACGCCCGGTTCTGCCTGCACGCGTGTAAGCGGCATTCTCTGCTCCATTTCCATCTCTGTATGATTTCCCATATTACTTTCCACTTCCTATGTATTTTCTGTTATTATACCCTCTTTTTAATCAAAATTCGCTCTTTTTACAAATTGTTTCCAAAACTTTTATAATTTCTGCAAATTCGGGTTGCCGTGATCGAATAGGCTTTCTAAAACGGACGATACCGGATGATAAAGGGACGATAGAAAATTAGCAGTAGGTATTATAAAGTCAACGGACTTTGAACGATTTCAATGACTGGAAAATTTTCAGAGTTACGGCATCGGTGCATACAATTATTTTATCGAAAAAATAAGTATGGCTCCGATGCCTGTAGCATGAAAAAGTTAGTCATTGAAATCATCCAAAATCCTGTTGATTCAGAAAATTTACTGCTAATTTTTTTGACATTCTTAAATCCGTTATCTGCGTATAAAAAAATAACCTATCTGATGCACGACAAAAATTTGCTTCATAGTAAGAGAAAAATAGTCGGATAAAAAATTGAAACCTAAAAATGGATAATCATTTACACACGCCAAAATTTGCTGCATAGTAGATAATAAAAATTGACGCGCGGTGTTATTTTATAAATGAAAGTAAGATTTCGCCGCGCGGGATTTGTTTTATGTAAAGTATTAGCGAACAAGTGGATTAAGGATGGGAGTGTCCCGGTCAGCGTGACAAAATGATAAAAACATGGTCCTATTTTCAATTTTCTTCTGCAGGTCATATGATTTCGGCCTTCCTCTTGACCTGGATCTCATTTTCCCCCTGTAGGTCATGGGCTTTCCTGCTTTCCCCTTCCGTCGAATGCATTGTCTTCCACATACGCCATCATTGTATTGTTTCTCCATGCATGTGCCAAAAGCAGCAGTATAAAACCAGCGCCAATGAACCATGCATTTTTCAATACGATTCCGACAAGTAAAACTCCTGCGATACCGATGCCGATCAAAATCATGATTACACGGTGTTCTTTGAGCCATTTATTTTTGTAGAAATCAATTCTGTCTTTTAAGGTGAAGCTGCTTGTTTTAACCGTCTGCTTTAAGTTTTCTTCCGCCGCCTGTCTGTATTCTGCTTCTGAAAGCCTCTTTCCACTTAACAATTCATTGATGCTTACACCAAACAACTCACTCATCGCAAGAAGCGCCTCCGCCGGTGGCAGATAGGTGCCGGTCTCCCATCTGGATACAGTCTTGTTGGTCACTCCCAGTTTTTCACCAAGCTGTTCCTGCGTAAGTTTTTGTTTTTTTCTGAGTTCCGCTATAAAAATTCCAATCTTAATCAAATCCATCTGTATCACCTCCTGAATTAGGATATCAGTTCGAAGCTTTCTTGTCTTTCCCACAGACCGCGAATCGTTGGACATTCCCTATTTTCTGCCGCGGACAACGAGCAAAAGGATTGCCAGAGCAAAAAACAATCCCCCCATTCCAAGCAGCACCCATCCACCAATCCCATCTGTCGATATGGATATCCTTGAGAACAAAAATGAAAGCATCAATAAAAGTGCTGCCACGATCAACCATAGTTTCTTCTTTTGCTTCATTCGCATCACTCCCACTTTTTCCACACATCCGGCTGATAACCAAGCGTCGACTGCTTTCCGCTTCGAACCACCGGAGTCTTAATTACCTGCGGATTTTCAAGCACCTTTTCCAGCTTGTCTTCATCCGCAATATACTTGATCAGCGCAAGCAGATCCTGGTCCTTGCCGTCCCAGTTGATCATGTTTTCAAGACCACCGTTCACCTGCGCAACCGAATTAAACTCTCCTTTGCTCATCCCCTTAGCCTGCATATCGATAAACTGATACTTGATGCCGCGTTCCTTGAAAAAGCGCTCTGCTTTCTTTGTATCGTTACATTTTTTCGTTCCGAAAATTTGAATATTCATGGAATCGCCTCCTTTACCCTTAAAAAAGTTTTCGCATACCACCACAGAGAAGTCTCTCCCATATGAACACCTCCTCCGACCATGTAATAATAACCTTCAATCGCAGATTTTACAAAAAGCATTTTACTCCTCCATTTGGGTAAAACCTTTTTATACATCCCGGAACACTTTCTTCTTTTATCATATAACAATCCAATATTCCCAGGCAACCAAATCTGCAAATTCGTGGTTATCGTGATCAGATTGGTTTTCTAAAACGGATGATACTGGATGATAGATTTCTTAAGTTGTATTTTGGGTATACAGCAGACTTTTTCAGACCTATACCCTGTCGCATACTTCAATTTGGGTATATAGTGGGATTTCTCGTCAGTATACCCTTTCTTGTCTTTTAATTTGGGTATACAGCGAGTTTTTCCCGTCTATATACCCTTTGGGGTCTTTTGATTTGGGTATACAGCGAGTTTTTCCCGTCTATATACCCTTTGGGGTCTTTTGATTTGGGTATAACAGCAGAATTTTCGTTGCTTATACCCTTTTCACTGTCGTTCGATACTTTTTGGTATTTGAGAAAACAGTGAACTTTATACCGTAAAGTTGTTATTCCAGTTTGGGATACAAACAAACACCCAAACCGACATTTGCCGAAGATGGTGCTTATTAATCAGAGACTTATTTTACGGTCACTCTCTTACAAATTTTGCTTGTTCGCTAACACTACACATAAAATAAATCACGCGCGGCGAAATCTTACATTTACTTGTAAAATAACACCGCGCGTCAATTTTTATTATCTACTATGATGCAAATTTTTGTCGTGCATCAGATAGGTTACTTGCAATACACAGATACCGGATTCCTAAAGTGTAAAAAAGAAAATTAGCAGTAGGTTCATTCGAACAACAGGACTTCGAATGGATTTCAATGACCGTATCTCTCAACTTACCGGCATCGGATCATACTTATTTTTTTAGGACAAATTTGCAACTGCTTCACCGTTCCATTATTATCGATAATTGCGCCTATCTCAGCCAATTATCCAAAATCGTTGGTGAAGTTGATTTGCAAATTTTCCTAAACAAAATAACTGTATCGTCCGATGGCGTAATTTTGAAGAACTCCCTCGGTCATTGAAATCGTTCAAAGTCCGTTGACTTTATAATATCTACTGCTAATTTTCTATTGTAAATCTATAATCGGTATCGTCCGTTTTAAAAATCCTATCTGATCACGACAAAGCCGAATTTATTTTGCTGAAAGATACTCATCAATACCCTTCGCAGCAGCCTTGCCTGCCCCCATTGCAAGGATTACGGTAGCGGCACCTGTTACGGCATCTCCACCTGCGAATACGGCAGCCTTGCTGGTTGCTCCGTTCTCCTCGGAAGCCACGATACACTTGCGGCGGTTTGTCTCAAGTCCTGCTGTGGTAGAAGAAATGAGTGGGTTCGGAGAAGTACCGAGTGACATGATAACCGTGTCACAATCCATCTCATATTCAGAACCAGGAATCTCAACCGGGCTTCTTCTTCCGGAAGCATCCGGCTCACCAAGCTCCATCTTGATGACACGAACACCCTTGACCCAGCCGTTCTCATCAACAAGGATCTCTGTCGGATTCTGAAGGAGATCAAAGATGATGCCCTCTTCTTTTGCGTGATGTACTTCTTCCTTACGAGCCGGAAGTTCTTCCTCACCACGACGATATACGATATGAACCTCAGCGCCGAGACGAAGTGCGGTTCTTGCAGCATCCATTGCTACGTTACCACCGCCGACAACGACAACTTTTTTACCTCTTGAGATTGGAGTCTCATATTCGTCCTTAAAAGCCTTCATCAGGTTATTTCTTGTCAGGAACTCATTTGCGGAGAATACGCCGTTGGCCTGTTCTCCAGGAATTCCCATGAATCTAGGAAGTCCTGCTCCGGAGCCGATAAATACAGCCTCGAATCCTTCCTCAGCCATCAACTCATCAATCTTAACTGACTTTCCGATGACTACGTTTGTCTCAATCTTGACACCGAGAGACTTTACGTTCTCTACTTCCGCAGCGACAACCTTATCCTTTGGAAGACGGAACTCAGGAATACCGTAGCTTAATACACCGCCGGCCATATGAAGCGCCTCAAAAATCGTAACATCATAACCAAGCTTTGCAAGATCTCCGGCACAGGTCAGACCTGCAGGACCGGAACCAATGACAGCAACCTTATGTCCGTTTGGCTCAGCTGTCTTCTTAGGCTTGATTCCATTCTCTCTTGCCCAATCCGCTACAAAACGCTCAAGCTTACCGATTGCAACCGGATCTCCCTTGATTCCGCGGATACACTTGCCCTCACACTGGCTCTCCTGTGGACATACACGTCCGCAGACTGCAGGAAGTGCGGATGACTCTGAGATGATCTGATAAGCAGCCTCAAAGTTACGCTCCTTCACCTGTGCGATAAATGCCGGAATATTGATGGAAACCGGGCATCCCTTCATACACTGGGCATTCTTACAATTTAAGCAACGGGAAGCCTCAGCTACTGCCTCTTCCTCGTTGTATCCATAACATACTTCTTCAAAGTTCGTTGCACGAACCTTAGGCTCCTGCTCACGAACCGGTACTCTTACCATTGCATCCATTATTTGTCACCTCCGCAATGACCACAACCACCGTGGTGGGTGTCGCCTTCTTCATATGCAAGCTTTGCACGGCCTTCTTCTGTCTTGTACTGCTGTTGACGCTTCATTGCCTGATCAAAGTCAACGAGATGTCCGTCGAACTCCGGTCCGTCAACACATGCAAACTTGACTTCTCCGCCAACCATAAGACGGCAAGCGCCACACATTCCTGTTCCGTCAACCATGATCGGGTTCATGGAAACGATCGTAGGAATCTCAAGCTTCTTGGTCAGAATGGTAACAAATTTCATCATGATCATCGGTCCGATCGCTACACATACATCGTAGTGCTTTCCTTCACCGACCAATGCCTCAAGCTGCTGGCATCCGTTTCCGTGGAATCCGTATGATCCATCGTCCGTTGTCACATAGACATTGCCAGCTACAGCTTTCATCTCATCAATGTAGAATAAGAGATCCTTGGTTCTTGATCCCATGATAACATCGGCATCAATACCGTGCTCATGTAACCATTTCACCTGTGGGTATACCGGTGCGGTTCCAAGACCTCCGGCGATAAATACGATGTTTTTCTTCTTGGTTTCCTCAAGGTTTTCTTCCTGACAAAGTTCAGAAGGACAACCGAGCGGTCCAACGAAATCTTCCAAAACGTCACCCTCGTTTAAACTCATCATACGCTCTGTTCCTGCGCCGATAGTCTGTACAACGATGGTAACGGTCTCCTTTTCCCTGTCATAATCACAGATGGTAAGCGGAATTCGCTCTCCCACTTCATCTGTCTTTGCGATAATAAACTGTCCCGGCAGACACTCCTTGGCAACACGTGGTGCCTTAATATCCATAAGGATAATGTTCTCCGCCAATGTTTCCTTTCGAACGATTGGATACATAATTTTCCTCCTAGTGTTTTCTAATCCCTCGTAAATCTACGCTATTTCAATCATATCGAAAAAGCATATCAATGTCAAAGAATAATTATACATTATTTCCATAACTATATGTTATGAGAAGTAAACAAGCTCATCTTCCGGTTTCTCTGCCTTCTCGATAGAGATCGGATACAGTACCGGGCCTTTTCCCTTGTACTCACGCGCAAACTCAACACGTACCTCTGCGGTAATGTCAATCCACGACTTGTGTGGAATCTCGTTTTCCTTGTCGTACTTACATTTAAATCCGATAAATGTGACATCCTCGATGCAGCAGGTCATCGCAAAACGCCCCGGAACAAAAACACCTTTTCTTAATTTATCCGGATTATAAACGAGTGCGCGGAATTTGACCTTCTTGTGATCATACTTCTTGTAATTGTCCATCGCATCCATGTACCAGATTGCATAATCCGCGTCGGATAACTCAATCACATCCTGATTGATGTCAAATGGCAGCTCCTCCGGGCGCTCATCGATGGTGCCGTCTTTTCGCTCATAAACAATCTGTGCCTTACGGTTGATTGCTTTAATCGAGCGGCGGAGATGTCCCCGGTCGGTGTCGTCATCCGTGCGGTTGAAGATGACAACATCGCTGGAGAATACCTGCTCCTGCATCATCGCACGCATGTTGTTCATATACATATCAAATGTGGTGGAATCAACAGTTGCAAGTGACTGTACAATTACCCACCCCTTCGGGAGATCTGCCTCAAGCAGCTTGTCCATTCCCCATGTTCCGTTGTACTCGATAAATACCTGCTCCGGAAGGTAGGAGTTTTGAATCTCCTGCAGCTTTTCCGGTGTAAATTCTTCCTCTGAATCAATTGTGACCAGCTTGAAATTGACGGTGGCAAGCTTTGCCTCGTCGTACTCCTTCTCACCATCCTCACACATAATGATGATACCTTTTGCGCCGTCCCCGAACTCATTTTCAAAAAGCGTTTCCTCTACAAGAGAAGTCTTACCGCTGTCCATGAAGCCGGTAAACACGTATACTGGAATTTCCTGTGCCATAGTTGCTCCTTTTTCTTCTAAATTTAAGCCAGACCGAATAATTCCTCAAGCTCATGCTCATGGATCTCGGTACCGATTACTACAATACGTCCGGTGTAATCCGGCTCACCCTCACGGATCTCATACTCGCCCGGAACCATGTCAAAGTAAATCCAGCTTCCGTCCGTGCTCTCAACCATACCCTTAGAACGAAGGATATTGTCAGAATCTACGAAGCCCTTAAGGATTTCCTCGATCTTGGACTTCTCGAATTTATGAGGTGTCTCCTTACCCCAGCTTGTAAATACGTCATCTGCATGATGGTGATGATGCTCGTGATCATGGCATCCGCATGTGCAATTCTCACCATGCTCATGATGGTGCTCATGCTCTTCATGGTCATGATCATGGTGATGCTCGTGCTCTTCATGGTCGTGATCGTGGTGATGGTGCTCATGTTCATGTTCTTCCTCATCCTGCGCATGACGTGCCTCTGCAAGCACCTTCATCTCAAGGTTGTCCTGTCCTTCCATAACCTTAAGAATCTGCTCGCCGCCGATCGCGTTCCAATCGGTTGTAATGATTGCTGCATTCGGATTCAGCTTCTGAATCTGCTTTACACAGAACTCCAGCTGCTCCGGTGTTGCATTCTGGCTGCGGCTTAAGATCACCGTTGTTGCATACTCGATCTGATTGTTGAAAAACTCGCCGAATGCCTTCATCTGCTTGCTTGCCTTAAGCGCATTGACAACCGTAACTAAGGCATTCAGCTTGACATCCTGCTCCTTCTCGATATCGATAACCGACTTCATAACATCGGATAACTTGCCGACACCGGATGGCTCGATCAGAATACGATCCGGATGATACTTTGTGATCACTTCATTTAAGTTCTTGCCAAAATCGCCGACCAGTGAGCAACAGATACATCCGGAATTCATCTCTGTAATCTGGATTCCCGCATCCTTTAAGAACCCACCGTCAATTCCGACCTCTCCGAACTCATTCTCGATCAGCACGATCTGCTCTCCCTGAAACGCCTCATCGATCATCTTCTTAATAAAAGTAGTTTTACCAGCTCCTAAGAAACCTGAAATAATGTCAATCTTTGTCATAATAGATCTCTCCTTTTCTATATTTATAGGGCAGCTACACAAATTGTAAGCTGTATTCTTTTGTAACAATGCACTACAAACTTATATTTTACACGGATTGTCAAGCTTTTGCAAATATAAGATACTTCCAGAATCGATTTTGCGGATGTATGTGAAATTTTGAATCAATGCATCCCAAACTTATGCATGCATATGATACAGTTTCTCGTACAATCCTCCCTGCGCCAAAAGCTCCTCATGCGTTCCCGACTCGGCGATACCATCCTCCGTCAGCACCAGAATCTGTTCGGCATTCTGGATCGTAGTCAGACGATGCGCGATCACAAATGTCGTACGGTTCTTGGCAAGTTTTTCCAGAGAATCCTGCACCACTTTCTCACTCTCGTTGTCCAAAGCCGAAGTCGCCTCATCAAAGATCAGGATTGGTGGATTCTTTAAAAACACACGCGCGATCGAAAGACGCTGCTTCTGCCCTCCTGAAAGCTTGATGCCGCGCTGTCCGATGTCCGTGTCGTAGCCGTCCGGAAATGCCATAATAAACTCATGCGCATTCGCATTTTTCGCCGCCTCGATCACTTCCTCGCGCGTCGCGCCTGGCTTGCCGTACTGAATATTCTCGAAGATCGTGCCGGCAAACAGATACACATCCTGCTGTACCATTCCGATTTGATCGCGCAGGCTTTTTAACGTCACGCTGCGGATATCTTTGCCGTCGATCATAATGCGTCCGCCCGTCACATCATAAAAACGCGGGATCAACGAACAAAGCGTTGTCTTTCCGGCTCCCGATGAACCGACCAGTGCCATGTACGCCCCTGCCGGAACCTTGAGATTGATGTGATTTAACACATTCTCCTGATTGTCCTTATACTGGAACGATACGTTATCAAACTCGATCTCGCCCTTGACCATACCAATAGGCGTGGCATCCGGTGCATCCTCGATGTCCGGTCTGATATTCATGATCTCCTGAAAACGCTCAAATCCTGTATAACCATTCTGAAACTGCTCCGTAAAATCAACCAAAGTACGGATCGGATCGGTAAAAACTCCGATGTATAAAAGGAATGTCACAAGATCCGTCATATCCACACGACCATGTGCGATCAGCACCGTTCCGACAAGGATCACACTTACCTGAATCATCGTCGTAAAGACACCCACGCCCGCCTGAAAGCTTCCCATATAATGGTAACTGTTTTTCTTCGCTGCCAAGAATCCATCGTTTCCGACACGGAACTTCTCATTTTCGATATCCTCGTTGGCAAACGACTTGACCACGCGTATTCCCGAGAGGTTATCCTCGATCTGCGCATTGATATCTGCGATCTTCACACGATTGGCGCGGAATGCGCGTCGCATCTTCTTATTTAAAATGAGTGCAAAAGCAAACATAAACGGAAGCACCGCAAATGCAGCGAGTGCCAGCCAGCCGTTGATGCTTACAAGGATCACAAACGCACCCGTGATCTTTAACACAGAAAGAATAATATTCTCCGGTCCGTGGTGCAAAAGTTCCGTAATGTCAAACAGATCGGATGTGATACGGCTCATCAGCTGTCCGACTTTTGCATCATCATAGAACGAAAACGACAGCTTCTGCATATGTCCGAACAACTCCGCACGCATGTCATACTCCATCTTTGCACCCATCACATGTCCGTAGTTTCCGATAAAAAACCGGCTGTAGCAGTCAATTGCAAGAAGCACCACCAGACCGATTCCGATATAAGTAATCTGTCTTATGATCTCATCTGCCGGAAGATAGATCAGAGTGGAAGTCACATAGCGCACAACAAGCGGAATCGTTAGCGCAACCGCCGCAGAGAGCGTTGCGAAAAACATATCCGCCCAGAATATTTTTAGGTATGGCTTATAGTAGCCAATCATTTTTTTCAGATTTTGATTCATAATTTTCTCACCTTTCCTCGCGGTTCTAAAATTCAACCATCCTCATTTCGAACTGCCTAGATATTCTAACAACGATTTTGCGCCTTGTCAAAAACTTATGAAAGTTTTATCATAAAAAGCACCTTAAGCGTATCACATCTTACTGATAAGGAGGTTTTACAATGACCGTAAAAGAACAATATAACAAAACTCTGGCAGATACACTGATTCAGAATCTTAAGAAACGCCAGATCGAAGGATTCTACTGCGCAACCATAGAAGAAGCCAAAGCCAAGGCACTCTCCTTCGTTGCCGCCGATGCAGCCGTTGCATTCGGAGGTTCCATGACACTCGCAGAAAGCGGTATTTTGGATGCGCTCCGCGCCAAAAGCGACATTCATCTGATTGACCGCAACAATGCAAAGACACCGGAAGAAACAAAGCAGATGTACCGTGACGCATTCTCCGCCGACACTTACTTTATGAGTACCAATGCCATCACCCTCGACGGTGAACTCATCAATATCGATGGCAACGGCAACCGTATCGCCGCACTCATCTACGGACCGGATCAGGTGATTATCGTTGCCGGACTCAATAAAGTTACCGCAAACGTAGAGGACGGTATCCGCCGCGTCAGAAACTGTGCGACGCCGCCGAACTGCATCCGTCTTAATAAAAAGACACCTTGTGCGGCAACCGGAAGATGTGCCGACTGCCTCTCACCGGAAGGCATCTGCAACCAGATTGTCATCACACGACGAAGCGGAAACCCTGACCGCATCAAAGTCATTCTCATCGGGGAATCACTCGGATATTAAAAAACACCCCTGGGAAAATCCCAGGGGTATTTCAATACATACTAGTTGTATTTTCTTTTTCTAGCAGCTTCAGACTTTTTCTTACGCTTTACGCTTGGCTTCTCGTAATGTTCTCTCTTACGAATCTCCTGCTGAATACCAGCCTTAGCGCAGTTTCTCTTGAAACGACGTAATGCGCTATCTAAAGTCTCGTTTTCTTTTACGATTACACTAGACATTCTACACCTAACCTCCCTCCAGTTGCGTATTGTGCATCAACTGTAAGGTAATCTTAATTGCACTATCGATTATTTTAGCAAATTATCGCGATTTGTCAATAGGTTTTAACAACTTTGATCAAATTTGATAATTTTTTACTTTAACATTCCCTCTAACGCACTTGCAACTTCTGCGATTGCATCCGGAATACCTGCCGGGTTCTTGCCTCCGGCCTGTGCCATATTCGGACGTCCGCCGCCGCCACCGCCGACCTTACCGGCAATTGCCTTAATGAGGTTGCCTGCATGTGCGCCCTGCTTCATCGCTGCATCGGTTGCCATCGCGATCAGGCTGACCTTGCCGTCACACTCGGAAGCGATCACAACAACGCCTTCGCCGAGCTTCTCCTTCAGCTGATCACCGAGATCACGCAGTCCGTTCATGTCAACACCTGCGACGCTTGCCGCAAGAAGCTTCACGCCCTTCACTTCCTGTACCTGATCCATAACATCGCCAAGTGCATCCTTGGCAGCTTTACTCTTAAGTGACTCATTCTCACTCTGTAAAGCTTTCAGTTCAGCAGTCAGATGCTCCAGTCTCTCTGCAAGATTAGCCGGAGTGGACTTCACAACCTTAGCGGCTGCCTCAAATTCCTCCTCCATCTTCTTATAATAAGCAAGTACGTTGTCACCGGTCAACGCCTCAATACGGCGCACTCCTGCTGCAACACCGCTCTCCGAAAGGATCTTGAATGCCTTGATATCTGCGGTATTCTTTACATGGGTACCACCACAGAATTCCTTGGAGAAATCGCCCATCGATACGACACGGACCGTCTCGCCGTACTTTTCTCCGAAGAGAGCCATCGCACCGGTCTTCTTTGCCTCATCAACGGTCATAATATCGGTTGTTACCGGAATCGCCTCGTTGATCTTCTCGTTGACCATATCCTCAACCTTTTTGAGTTCTTCCGGTGTCATTGCTGCAAAATGCGTAAAGTCAAATCTTGTACGCTCGCTGTCCTGATAAGAACCGGCCTGCTCAACATGTGTTCCTAAGACTTCACGAAGCGCTTTCTGCATCAAATGTGTTGCGGAATGGTTTGCACAGGTCTGTGCACGAAGCTTCGCATCCACAACAAGCTCTACTTCCTCGCCAACATGAATCATGCCGGATACCATATGTCCGATATGTCCGTATTTGCCGCCGAGAAGCTTGATGGTATCTTCCACTGCAAACTCACCGTCCGCGGTGCGGATGATACCCTTATCTCCCTGCTGTCCACCCATGGTCGCATAGAACGGAGTCTTGTCCACGATGATCGTTCCGTTGTCTCCGTCAGAAAGTGCATCAACGATCTCACTCTCGGTTGTCATAACGGATACGTTGGACTTGTATGTCAGGTTATCGTATCCAACGAATTCGGTTGTGATCGCCGGATCAATCTGCTCGTAAACAGTAGCATCCGCACCCATGTAGTTTGTCACCTTACGGGCGTTTCTCGCCTTCTGTCTCTGTTCCTCCATGCATGCCTTAAACTCATCCTCGTTGTAGGTAAATCCCTTCTCCTCAAGGATTTCTTCGGTTAAGTCTACCGGGAATCCGTAAGTATCGTATAACTTAAAGGTATCGGCTCCGGATAACTCCTTCTTGCCTTCCTTTTTCATCTCATCCATCAGATCCGAGAGGATTGCAAGTCCCTGATCGATCGTCTTATTGAACTTCTCTTCTTCCTGTGTCAGTACCTTGAAGATGAAATCCTTCTTCTCTTCCAGTTCCGGATATCCGTCCTTGCTCTCATTGATAACGGTTTCTGAAAGCTTGGCAAGGAATAATCCGTCGATACCGAGCATCTTTCCGTGGCGGGCCGCGCGGCGGATCAGACGGCGCAGAACGTAGCCTCTTCCCTCGTTACTTGGCATAACACCGTCGGATACAAGAAATGTTGAAGAACGGATATGGTCTGTGATCAGACGAATGGATACATCATCCATCGCATCGACCTGATACTTCTTGCCGCACATCTCGCAGATCTTGTCGCGGATAGCCTTCATCGTATCAATGTCAAAAACGGAATCAACATCCTGCATAACAACCGCAAGACGCTCCAGTCCCATACCGGTATCAATATTCTTCTGAGCCAGCTCGGTGTAACCACCCTTGCCGTCTCCCTCAAACTGTGTAAATACGTTGTTCCATACTTCCATGAAGCGGTCACAGTCACAGCCTACCTTGCAATCCGGCTTGCCGCATCCGTATTTTTCTCCACGGTCGTAATAGATCTCGGAACAAGGTCCGCAAGGTCCTGCTCCATGCTCCCAGAAGTTATCACACTCTCCGGTTTCCGGATCACGATAAAAGCGTGTGATACGGTCTCCCGGCACACCGACTTCCTTTGTCCAGATATCGTATGCCTCATCATCCTCTCCGTAGATGGAAGGATACAGACGATCCTTCTCCAGTCCGAGAACCTCTGTTAAGAATTCCCATGACCACGTGATCGCCTCATGTTTAAAATAATCACCGAAAGAAAAGTTACCAAGCATCTCAAAAAAAGTAAGATGACGGGCTGTTTTACCCACGTTCTCGATATCACCGGTACGCACGCACTTCTGGCATGTCGTCACACGTCTTCTCGGTGGAATCTCCTGTCCTGTAAAATATGGCTTCAGCGGTGCCATTCCCGCATTGATCAGTAATAAGCTGTTGTCATTGTGCGGCACTAATGAAAAGCTTTTCATTGCAAGATGTCCCTTGCTCTCGAAAAAGTTAAGATACATCCGGCGCAGCTCATTTACGCCATAACTTTTTTTCATTACCAATTCCTCCAAACCCGGTCGTTAACCGTTTGTTTTATTCTTCTGTTGTCTTTGAAGCAGCCTGTGTCTGTGCTGCTGTCTTTGCATCTTTTTTTCTGCGAAGACGGACACCAATAAATCCCCCAAGTCCACCAATTGCAGCCAATACAACCATAATCAACAGATACTGTGCGATACATAATAAAAAGTCACCCATACTGCTACCTCCTAAACTACTATATTATAAATGAACTGTTTGCAAAATTCAATATCTAACCACGCGTTACATCTCACCAAACGGGAAAACCTGATTTTCACGCAGAGTCTCGATCAGGCGGTTCGCCATCCCAAGGTTTGTGATCCGCTTCTTGTAATCCCTGATGCCACTGTAGTCCTGCCACATATGCATCGGAAATACAAATTCCGCATCGGTGTTCTTAAGGAAGAAATCCAGCCCGTTAAACTGGTACTCGCCGAGCCGCGGATCTGCCGGTACGAAAGCGATATTGATCGGTTTTCCGCTGAGCTTGCGGATTTCATGCTGATACGCACGTTTCATCTTGCCATTGATCAGCTCGCCGACGCCTTCCATCTTCCAGTCGCTTAAGTCTCCCGCATGGAACAAACTGACTCCGTTCGTTGTCACGTAGAAAGCAACTCCGGCATCCGTGGAAGTCAGTGTACGGATTTTCAGATCATCGATCTCATATTCCTTCTCCGGCACAACAAACGTCACACGCTCACGCACCTTCGGGTCGATTCCGTGTTTTTTTAAGAAATTCGGACTGATCCGGATATCCTTTGATAAAATGTAATGAATATTTTCGTACTGATCCGCCATCCGCAGGATATCCATATCAAAGTGGTCCTGATGCTTATGACTGGCAAACATATAGATCTTCGTATCCGGCTCATAGGTCGGCAGCTTGCCGGTAAACGTATACCCGTTCACGCGGTCTCCGTTGAAATAATCAAAGATCAGTACCTTGTCGTCCACTTCCACAAGAAAGCAGCTGTGATGTATAAAAATTACCTGCATGCTCTTCCAATCTCCTTTATCAAAGCAGTAATAAGTGCCTTAAACTTCGGTGCCGCAGCATCCGCCGACTTCTGCACTTCTTCATGCGATAACGGTTCCGGCGAGATACCGCACGCCAGATTCGAGATACAGGAAATTCCCACGATCTGCATTCCCATATGGTTGGCTGCAACCGCCTCGCATGCCGTACTCATTCCTACCGCATCGGCTCCCAGAATGCGTGCCATCGCAACCTCCTGCGGCGACTCGTATGCCGGTCCCGTAAACTGAAGGTACGTTCCTTCCTTTAGATCAATGCCAAGTTCACTGGCGCATTTTCTTGCGGCAAGGATCAGTTTCCGGTCATAGATCTCACTCATATCCGGAAAACGTGCCCCAAGTTCATCGATGTTTGGTCCGATGAGCGGCGAAGGCACAAAGCTTGCGATCTGTCCCGTAATCAGCATCAGATCACCGGCATGCATGCCCTGTTGAATACCCCCGGCTGCATTCGTAAGAATCAGGGTTTTCGCTCCCAGCAGCTTCATCAGTCTCGTCGGCAACACCACATCCGTCATCGGATAGCCCTCATAATAATGCACCCGTCCCTGCATGCACACAACCGGTATCTCATCTACATAGCCAAAGATAAACCGACCGGCATGTCCCGGAACCGTCGACACCGGAAAGTCCTCGATGTCATGGTAATCGATCACCTTTTCCACCCGGATATTCCCGGCATAATCGCCAAGTCCGGAACCAAGTATAAGCGCAACTTCCGGCACAAAATCCGTCTGCGTGCGCACGCTCTCAAAACATCTTTTCAGCTTGTCATACACTTCACTCATTCTATTCCTCTCCTTATCACCGCTTCCCCTTTCTTCCATGGTCCGGCGCGGTGCTTTGCTACGCTCATTATAACAGATGCCCCGCTAAAATCCAACGCCGATATCATGCGGATACCAATCTTACGTTGTGCCCGAAAAGTCCTGTTCCATGCAAGATTACAGATTCAGATCGCGCACCGTCCTGCGATAGATGTAAACAAAATAAAGCACTTCCGGAATACCCGTAATCAGCCACGATACCCCATACAGCAGATAGATGGATGTCGTCGTTCCAAATGCTGCAAACACGGTATAGATCCAGACAATGCGGAATACACACGAACCGAGGATCATAATGATGGTCGGGATAACCGTTTTGCCGAGCGCACGCGTAGCTGCGGTCGTACAATCCATCGGAGCAGACAGCCAATAACACAGCCCCATGATCACAAGTCTGTCCATTCCCGCCGCAATCACATTCTTCTCATTTGCAAAAAGCCCCAGGAACTGATGACCGAATAGCACAAGAAGAAGTCCCACAATGACAGCGATCAGCGTCGAATACAATAAGCTGATCAGATAACTTTTGATTACACGATCCTTATTCCTCGCACCGAGGTTCTGTCCCATAAAAGTACCGCACACCGTATAAAACGCCGCCATAACATCATATACAAGATTATCCGCATTCATCGCCGCCGAATTACCGGCAACAACCGTGGCACTGAACGAATTGACACCGCTTTGCACAAAGAGATTCGCCACACTGTAAATCATATACTGAAACGCAGACGGAATACCAATCTGCAGAATACGTTTTGCCTTCTGGGTTGCAAGACGCATCTCACTCCACCGGAGCCGGTAGAGTTCATGACTGCGGAACAGATCCTTTACGATCAGAAATGCAGACACATACTGTGAAATCGCAGATGCCGCTGCCACACCCCGGACATCGATCTTTAAAACAATCACAAAAAACAGATTCAGGATCACATTGAGTATACCTGCGATCGTAAGATACAGCAGAGGTTTCTTCGTATTCCCGCCCGCACTGAATACGGCATTGCCGAAATTGTAAAGGGACAACGCCGGCATTCCCAAAAAGTAAATATGCAGATATGCCACTGCCCCATTGATCAGTTCCTCTTTCGTATTCAAAAGCTGCAGGATAGGCCTTGCAAACACCATCCCAACCGTCAGAAGCATAAGTCCCGCAATCAGGCTGATGATTGCAGCCGAGTGCACCGTCTCCGAAACATCCTTCTTCGACTTGGATCCGATTGCGAGAGCCGTCAATACATTGATTCCTCCCGCCAGACCAATGGGTACCGCAAGAAAAAGTGTAAGAAGGATCGAGGTAGAACCAACCGATCCGAGCGCATTGGCGCCGGCAAATTTGCCGACCACCGCCACATCCGATATATTAAACAGAACCTGCAACAGGTTCGACATCATAAGCGGAAGACTCAGAAACAAAATCTGTTTTGGGAGCTTTCCGACGGTTAAATCACTGCTTGTGTTACTCATCTGAATTCACCTTTTCTATTATCGATTTTACAATCATATACCCATTTTAATACCCCGACAAGAGGTTAAAAACAAAATTTCTTTCCAAATTTCAATTGACATGATAGAATTAGAAATACGCTTTGCAAATCAGCCGTTTCAAGATATTTGTGATACGCTGCAAACGCATGAATGGTAACGGCAGACTTCCCCATAAAGTGAGGTAATTATGAGTATATTAAATGTTGAACACTTAAATCATGGATTCGGAGACCGCGCTATCCTAAAGGACGTCACATTCCGCCTGTTAAAAGGCGAACATGTCGGCTTCGTCGGTGCAAACGGCGAGGGCAAATCCACGTTTATGAATATTATCACGGGACACTTACAGCCGGATGAAGGCAAGATCGAATGGGCGAAAAATATTCACGTCGGCTATCTCGACCAGCACGCGGTACTGGAGAAGGGACAGACGATCTATGATGTGCTAAAAGCGGCTTTTGCATCGCTTTTTGCATTGGAAGAAAAAATGAATGCGATCTGTGATCACATGGGCGACGCATCGCCGGAGGAACTCGATGCCATGATGGCGGAGCTCGGCGAGATTCAGGACACGCTTGACTCCCACGATTTCTATATTATCGATACGAAAATTGAGGAGGTAGCCCGTGCATTGGGACTGATCGACATCGGACTTGAGCGTGACGTCACGGAGCTCAGCGGCGGTCAGCGTACCAAAGTTCTCCTCGGCAAACTTCTTCTTGAGAAGCCGGATATCCTGCTACTTGACGAGCCGACCAACTATCTGGATGAATCGCATATCGAGTGGCTGAAACGCTATTTAAATGATTATGAGAACGCGTTCATCCTGATCTCACACGATATTGTGTTTCTCAACAGTGTCATCAATCTGATCTATCACATTGACAACGGAGAGCTCACACGCTACGTTGGAAACTACGACGATTTCATGCGTGTCTACGAGGTGAAAAAAGCGCAGCTTGAGGCCGCCTACAAGAAGCAGCAACAGGAAATCAGTGAGTTAAAGGACTTCGTTGCCAGAAATAAAGCAAGAGTTGCGACAAGAAATATGGCGATGTCCCGCCAGAAAAAGTTAGATAAGATGGATGTCATCGAACTTGCCGCCGACAAGCCAAAGCCGGAATTCCGGTTCCTTGAGGCGCGCACACCGTCCAAGTTTCTCTTTGAGACCAAAGATCTTGTGATCGGCTACGATGAGCCTCTCTCCCGCCCGCTCAATCTCATTATGGAGCGTGGTCAGAAAATTGCGATGATCGGTGCCAACGGAATCGGAAAGACGACGCTTCTCAAAAGTATCATGGGTTATATCAAACCGTACTCCGGCAGCTCACACCTTGGTGATTACCTGTATCCGGGCTATTTTGAGCAGGAGAAAAAATATGAGACAAACATTACCTGTATGGAAGAGATCTGGGATGAATTTCCATCCATGAACCAGTATGAGGTGCGCTCCGCACTGGCCAAATGCGGACTGATGGCCAAACATATCGAGAGTCTGATGAAAGTATTAAGCGGCGGCGAACAGGCGAAAGTACGCCTCTGCAAACTGATCAACCGCGAGACGAACCTTCTCCTTCTCGACGAGCCAACGAACCATCTGGACGTCGATGCCAAAGAAGAATTAAAGCGTGCGCTGATCGCATACAAAGGAAGTATCCTTCTCATCTGTCACGAACCGGAATTCTACGAAGATATCGTAACCGATATCTGGGATTGCGAAGAATGGACAACCAAGGCACTCTAAAGTGCCCCGGTTGTCCATCCTTTTTCCCACAAATCTATTGCAATCTACGACGTTTTGATTTTGCCAATCTACAACGTAGCCAGACACTCTTCAATCTGTAACTGTTTTGCAGCAATGGATCCCTGAATCATCTTATCGCTTCCGCCACCTCTTGCAGAAAGTTTTTCTCTCAAAGCCGCTGCAATCTGACGACAATCTTTATTTTTGCTTCCGATGATAAACTGATAGCCACTCTCATCATTCCCGACAAACACAGCACAAATGCCTGTGAATTTTTCCACCAGTCCGTTTACCACGTTACGCACAACCGGTGTGTCCAGATCCGATTCAAACAAAATTGCATTCTCGGAGTCCTCCGGTATTGCTGCCACCTTGTATTCCATCAGTTCCTGTTTGGCTGATGCAAGCTGATTCTTCATCGTCTGGTTTGTATTCTTTAATTTTGTGACATTCTCAACAAGCGCTTCCTGATTCGTGCTAAACTGTGCCATCAGTTCTGTGATGATATCTGCTTTCTGGCGGAATGCTTCGAGCGCACGGAACCCACAGAGAATACTGATTCGTACACCACCTTTGTAACTTTGCACATTCATTACTTTGAGCATGCCGATCTCGCCGGTTCTTCTGACATGCGGCGCACAACATGCACATACGTCATATCCCGGAATCGTCACGATGCGAACCTGTCCCTCGATTTCGATCTTGCTGCGGTATTCCAGCACCTTTAGTTCTTCCTTGGTCGGGTAGCTGACTTCCACCGGAATATTTTCGATGATTGCCTGATTGGCTTCTGTCTCGATCTTTTCAAGATCCTCCGAAGAAATCACACCGTTAAAATCCATCGTCACAACAGAATCGCTCAGATGAAATCCGACATTGTCATATCCAAACCTGTTATGTACGATACCGGAAAAAATATGTTCTCCGCTATGCTGCTGCATATTGTAAAAACGATGCTTCCAGTCCACGACGCCTTTTACCGTTGTACCAACCGCAAGCGGTGCTGCAAGCGTGTGTGTGATCACCTCATCCCGAATCTGTACATCAAGCACCTCCACACCGTTGATGGATCCCATATCCGGGCTCTGTCCGCCCTCTTCCGGGAAGAAAAGCGTCTGGTTCAGCCATACCTGATAGACCTTTCCCTCCTTCTTCTCCACTTCTTCACATGCAAGCACTTCTGCCTCAAATTCTGTCTTATATGCATCCGCATCATACAAACGGACCGTTTTTCTTATATCCATATTAATTTCCCCATTCATTTGATTCCCTGAGTTCCGGAATTATTTTCCGATGATTTCAGCCACATCAATAAACTGATACGGTGTCTGCTGATAAACATAATAGTTCAACCAGTTCGCATACATAATATTACCATGAGAACGCCACTGCAGAAGCGGTCTTTGCGTATCATCATCGTTCGGATAATAATTTACCGGAAGACGGATCGGCAACCCTTTCGCTTTATCTCTCTTATATTCGCTATCAAGCGTCATACGATCATACTCCGGATGTCCCATCACAAAAATCTGGCTTCCGTCCTGATTCATCAGCAGGAACACTCCTGCATCCTCGGATTCCGCAAGAATTGTCAATTCCTCATGTGCCAGAATATCTTCCTTGCGTATCTCCGTATGACGCGAATGTGGCGCATAGAAATAATCATCAAATCCTCTGACAAGCGGAATCTTACGGTTCATTACCTTGTGGCGGAATACCCCGAACATCTTCTCATCCAGAATATGCTTCGGAATTCCGTAATGGTAATACAGTCCCGCCTGTGCCCCCCAGCAAAGATGCAGCGTCGAAGTCACATGTTTCTTGGACCACTCCATGATCTCACAGATTTCCGGCCAATAATCCACTTCCTCATACTCCATCAGCTCCACCGGAGCTCCCGTGATGATCAATCCGTCAAAATACTGCTTTTTTATCTCATCAAACGTCTGGTAAAATTTGTTCAAATGACTCTTGGAGGTATGGGTCGATGCATGGGATGCCGGTGTCAGAAATGACACATCCACCTGCAACGGCGTATTTGACAGTGATCGAAGAATTTGAAGCTCCGTATCCTCCTTAAGCGGCATCAGATTAACGATCACAATATTGATCGGACGAATATCCTGATGCATCGCACGATTTTCATCCATTACAAATATATTTTCCTGTTCAAGGATCTCCTTTGCAGGCAGATCACTTTGTGTTCTGATTGGCATAACTTATGATTCCTCACTTTCCGGCATTTTGTTCCATCCGCGATCTCGCATATCATTCATATGTTTGATTCATTCTCTCTTTTTCATTTCTTCTAAGATCGAACAAATTTCTCCACAAACGCGTCTTCCGACAGGATCGGTACACCCAGTTCCTTTGCCTTGCGATTCTTCGATGAATTGGACTCTACATCATTGTTAACCAGATAATTTGTCTTTCTGGATACGCTTCCGGCGACTTTTCCGCCCTGGCTCTCCACATAGGCTTTAAATTCATCACGATTTTTGAAATAATGCACATCGCCCGTAATTACAAAGGTCAGTCCCGCACACAGACCTTCGGAAGTATCCTGTGGCTCGACCTCTTCGATTTCCAGTTCTTTCAGCAAGTTGGAAAGCGACATTCGATTGTGCTCATTTGTGTACCATTTCAGGATGGAGTTTGAACGCTCCGCTCCGATTCCCTCAATATCCTCAAAGCCTTCGCCATCATCCATTCGCTTCAGGAAAGCATCAAATCCGATCGTACGCACGATTTTCTTGGCCGCGTCCGTACCGATCAGCGGAATACACAATGCAAAGATAAAGTTGACCGGGTGGACATTCCGGCTTTTTTCAATGGATTTGTCCATATTCTTTACAGACTTCTCCCCGAAGCCTTCCATCTGGCTGATGACATCAAAATGCTCCCGCAGATGATAAATATCCGCAAACTCATGAATATAACCTTCGTTTATGAATTTCAGCATTGTCTGAATGGATAATCCATCGATATCCATGCCCCATTTGCTGACAAAACGCGTAAATTTTTTTACATTCTTTGCCGTACAATCCGGATTCGTGCAATGAAGTGTCTTCGTACCACTGTGCTTACTGATCCGGATTTCCGTCGGTGCATGACAGACCGGACATTCTTTGGGAATTTCGACCTCTCCGACGGCATCCTTGACCGCAATACATTTCGGAATAATCTTGTTCGCCTTAATTACTTCCAGTGTGCACTCTTTTCCCAGTCCAAGTCGCTCAATCTCACTGATGTTACAAAGCGACGCACGGCTTACCGTCGTTCCCTCAATCTGTACCGGCTCAAATACTGCAACCGGAGAGATGGTCGACACTGCACACGACCACTCGATATAGGAAAGCTTCGTCTCAACAGACTCATCCTGCCACTTGAACGCAAATCCCGCACGCGTTGCGTGATGCCCCGTCACACTGCCGGACGCGGCATAATCCGTATCATCATAGCAGATGACAAGACCATCCACAGGAATATCCATCTGACCTCTTTCCACC
Organism: uncultured Agathobacter sp.; assembly: GCA_934316545.1. GTDB lineage: Bacteria > Bacillota > Clostridia > Lachnospirales > Lachnospiraceae > Roseburia. Next base: position 102,637 of record CAKRDT010000001.1, read on the forward strand.
TTCTTTGTCCATCGATCGATTGCATCCGGCAGATGCGCAGCATCGGTTGCCTCCCGATCCACAACATCGAAACCAAGCTTTGCAAGATAATCCATCCGCTCTCCCCAGGAAATCATCGGGTCATCCATATGCACAAGTGTGAATGCATGAAAGCACACATGCCGTTCCTTCACTTCCGCCGGATCATCGAGATTTAATGTTCCCGATGCAAGGTTGCGCGGATTCGCATACTTTTCATCATCATCCTCAATCGTATCATTGATCAAAGCAAAATCCGTATAAGAGATTGCCGCTTCACCACGCACAACCAGATGTCCTTTGTATGCAATCTTTTGTGGGAATCCACTGATTGCCCCTTTCAGAAACGTAATGTTTGTGCCGATCGTACCGTTGCCTCTCGTAAGGATTTTGGTAAGCGTTCCATCATCATAAGTAAGTACAAGCGTCAAACCATCCAGTTTCCACGAAAGCCAGATCGGTCGTGCTCCGGCCCAGGACTGAAGCTCCTCGATCTGCTTTGTCTTCGCGAGAGAAAGCGCCGGATACTCATGTTCTTCCTTCTCACCGCTCCCCTCTTCTTCAAAACCGGCTCTCTGCGTCGGACTGTCCGAAAGAACATAACCGGTCTCCTTCTCCAGTCGGGTCAGTTCATCAAACATTGCATCCCACTCATAGTTGGACATCATCTCATCCTGCCCGTTATAGTAGACTGCCGATGCCTTATTTAATTGTTCTACAAGATCTTCAATTCGTTTCTTGTTGTCTTCCATGCTTATTCTCTCGATCTATGTTTTTGTTCACGATCGTAAATGTACCGTGCTGTTCCGGTCGACTCGATCGTGTTATCCTTTTCTTTTTGTCATCCGTTCCGTCTGTGCGATACGTCCCGGTTCTATGCGCCGTTCTCTTTTCTCCTTCGGAACGGTTCCTTGATTTTTTATCGTAAGAATCGCCCTGTCTGCGACGGGCCGGCTGTTTCTCTTTATTCGGTCTCTCATCACGCGGGGTTTTCTCTCCTGCACGTACCGGCTGATTGCTGGAATACGCAATCAACTCCGTCAATCTCTTATACTCTTCCGGCGTCACATCCCGATACTGCCCCGACAGCAGATCACCGAGTTCAATATTCATAATACGCACACGTACAAGTTTCTGCACACGATATCCAAAATATTCACACATTCGCCGAATCTGCCTGTTCAGTCCCTGCGTCAGCACAATACGAAGCTGGCGTTTGCCAATCTTCTGTACCAGACATTTTCGCGTTGTTGTATTCAGTTCTGTCAATGGCACTCCGTTCGCCATTCCATGTACGAAAGCATCCGTCACCGGCTTATTTACGGTTACGATATACTCTTTTTCATGCATATTTCCCGAGCGCATCATTTTATTGACAATTTCACCGTTATTGGTAAGAAGGAGTAAACCTTCCGAATCTTTATCCAGTCTTCCGATTGGATAGATACGCTTCGGATAATTGATATAGTCAATTACATTATTTTTTTCTCTCTTCTCTGCAGTACAAACGATACCTACCGGCTTATGAAAAGCGATCAGTACCATTTCCTCTTCCTTGGACACCGGTTGTCCCTGAAAGCACACGGTCTGCCCCTGTTCAACTTTGTCCCCCATCTGTGCGACACGACCGTCGATCGTTACATTTCCGGCCTCAATCTGCCGATCCGCTTCTCTTCGGGAGCACACCCCCGCCTCGCTTAAGAACTTATTTATTCTGACTTCCACCAATATACCCTCACGTGCAAAAAACGCGGAGACTGTTACAGCCTCCGCCATGTATCTTTATTTCACTTTCACTTCTTTTAACAGATCACTCTTAATATATCCTGTCTGTCCCTGAAACTTAACCTTTGTCCACTCACCGGATGTCCCCAGCTTTTTCAGTTTTACACCGATATCAACTTTGCCAAGTATCTCTGCATCCGTGCTCGCCTTGGCACGCACATTACAGATATCTTTTGTCTTTACCTTAGTGTTCTTCTTGGTCGTCTCTGTTTTTTTGTCATCTTTCTTCGTATCATCGGCTTTGGAATCCGACTCATCGCTATCCGCCTTCTGCGTATCGTCCTTGGCCTCATCTGCTTTTGACGTATCCTGCGGCTGATTGTCGTCTTCTTTTGGTGTATCCGCTGCCTGTGTACTGTCTACTTCCGTTCCCGTCTGTGAGTCATCTGTCTTCATGTCTGCCACAGAATCTCTCCAATTCGAGATAACAGTACGAAGTGTCCCGCCTACCATATTGGCAAGTTTATCATCACCAGCCACAGCCTCATCATATTTCGTCTGCACCTGACTCTGTAAAGCCGTCACTTCTTCTGACTTTTCATAGCTTAACACCAGCGAATATAAATTTGCATCCAGGTCATTCTCAAGGAATGTAAAATTATAGGAAGAATATGCATTATTGATATACAGATTACCCTTGCCGTCCCGCTCCACATAGAAGAAATCCATTCCCGGTGCAGGTGTATCCACTTCATAAAATTTCAGATCGTACACGGTTGAAACCAAATAAGAATCATCCGTCGCTCCCGGCATAGAATAGCAGGTAATATTCTCATATTTCTCATAATAATCCGCCAACGCACCAATATAGCTCTTCTCATTATCGGTAAACGGAGAAACAAACTGTTCCATTGATTCCGTATCACCGGCTGCATATGCAGTATAATAATCTGTAATTAAATCCACCAGTTCCTGCGAAGCATTCTTTTCAAGCTTTCCGTTCAATTCATACTCTGTCGCCGCTTGTGTTGCTACCGTCTCTGATCCGTTCTGTGTAGGATCGGTATCGGACTTTGGTCCTGTACAATTCACAAGCACGAAAACAAAAGCGACAAATAAAACAACAGCGATCATATATCTTTTATATTTATTCAAAAAGTCCATCTGCATTTGAACCTCCATATTCAATACATGGGCGATAAGAAATCTCCCCAGCTGCGCTGGGTCCCCTCTTACCATGAGCGATAAGAAATCTCCCCAGCTGCGCTGGATCCCCTCTTACCATGAGCGATAAGAAATCTCCCCAGCTGCGCTGGGTCCCCTCTTACCGCAGGCGATAAGGCATCCTCCCAACTTTCGTTGGGTCCCTCCTTACCGCATTATGCACCCGGCGGGAATCGAACCCGCATCTCAGGAGTCGGAGTCCTACGTTCTATCCATTATACTACGGCTGCCAGTAGCAGAAATTCATCTGCCGTTCACGCATCTGCGCGTTTATAAATCATACCATACCTTGCCGAGTTCGTCAACGGCTGATGCTTTTATCCATAATACCAAGTACCTGTTCAAGTTCTCCCATCGGAAGCTGTCCCGGAGCACTTGCCCGCTCTCCTGCGCCAAACGACACACAAGAACCAAAGAATTCTCCCGTCACGCGCGAGATTGCTCCTTGCGCCCCCATAGACATCGTAATAAGCGCTTTATCCGGATACTTCTCGTGAAAAGCATTCGTCTCTTCCAACAAATCAAGCACATCCTGCATCGATTTCGGCATGACCGCCAATTTCACGACATCCGCACCACTTTCACGGATCTGTTCAAGCAGCATACGGATCACTCCCCGATCCGGAGTTTCATCAAAATCATGATGCGATGCAATCACATGAACTCCCATCTCCTGAAGGCTTCGAATCTCCTTTTCCGGTTTAGCGGCTTCAAAATATTCCAGATCAACAAAATCGACCACATCCGTCTCCGCTGCCGTCTGATGGATATCATAAATTTTATCCGGTTCTAATGCCATAAGTCCCCCCTGGTTCTTAGAACGGAATGTATACACTAAAATTGTATCCTTAACTATCGGTTTTAATTCACTTAACACTTCCCGGATTGCATTTACGCTTTCTGCCTGATCAAATGCATCCACTCTCCACTCGACCATATCCACATGAAGCCACGCCAAGCGTTTGGCTTCTTTTATAATCGCCTCTTTATTTGTTTCCATAATCGGCACACATACAAGCGGCTTCCCTTTGCCGAGTACACGTCCCTTAATACAAAGCAGATTCTCCATTTTGTTCCTCCCGCTATAAACGCTCGTCCGCATCCATACCGGTTCCTTTTCATACTCCCCGCGGACCAATGTAAATTATAACAGTTATATGTAGAAAAAGAAAGGAAATACTGCGACAAAATTGACATTTCAGACTTTTTCGATTAATATAACCGAGTGTATAAATATACTACAATTTAACAGGCGATTACGAAACTCCTGTGGCGGCGTGCTCCGGCTGGACTGACCCGGTGGCGGGCTTCTATGCTGAACACTAGTTATCCCAAATCAAGAATTTGCTGAAAATGTCCGCTGGGCTCTTTCTATGATTTTTGTCCGCTCAAGCTTAGACAGTGGCGCTCCGAATGTTCGTCTGAACACAGAATGTGTCCGATGGATTTCGTGTCTGCCTTACGTGGGGCACCTTTGTGAACGAGTGCCCACGGGTCGTGTTTGCGACCTCATAACTTAATGGCTCTCCACAATTCTATGAGGGGAGACATTAACCGAGAGTGGGCACAATCAAAATTCACAAAGTGCCCCTCTTAGGCAGACTAGAAATTTTGAGCACATCTGTGTCAGACGGACACTTGGAGTGCCACAGTCGAAGCATTGCTCGGACATAAAAATTGAGCCCAGCAGAGATTTTCGCAAATTCAATGATTTTGTCTAAAATCGTGTTCAGCATAGAAGCCCGCCACCGGGTCAGCCCAGCCGGAGCACGCCGCCACAGGAATTTTGCAATCGCTTAACTACAATTTGAAGATACAAGGAGTACAAAATGAGTTTTACATTTTTAAATCAATTACCGACTCCGGACGAAATCAAGCGTGATTACCCGCTTGCCCCGGAATTAAAAGAATTAAAAAAGCAGCGTGATGCCATGATTTCCGATGTGATCACCGGCAAAGATTCACGTTTTCTTGTTATTATCGGGCCATGTTCTGCAGATAACGAAGACTCTGTATGCGACTATGTCAGCCGCCTGACCAGCATTCAAGAAGACGTAAAAGATCAGTTGATTATCATCCCGCGTGTATACACCAATAAGCCGCGTACAACCGGCGAGGGATACAAGGGTATCGCATCCCAGCCGGATCCGGAAAAGGCGCCTGACATGGTTGAAGGTCTGATTGCCATGCGTAAGATGCACATCCGTGCCATCGCAGAGAGCGGACTTACCTGTGCAGACGAAATGCTTTACCCTGAAAACTGGGGTTATGTCGAAGATCTTCTCTCCTACGTTGCAATCGGCGCACGTTCCGTTGAAGACCAGCAGCATCGTCTGACCGTCAGCGGCTTCGACGTAGCATCCGGCATGAAGAATCCAACCAGCGGAGACTTCTCCGTCATGTTAAACTCTGTATATGCAGCTCAGCATCCGCATCATTTCGTATACCGCGGATACGAAGTAAAGACATCCGGAAACCCACTCACACATGTGGTTCTTCGCGGAGCAGTCAGCAAACACGGTAATACGGTACAGAATTATCATTACGAGGATCTCATCCGTCTTCATGAAATGTACGAAAAAATGGATGTTGTAAACCCTGCCGCTATCATTGACACAAACCATTCGAATTCCGGCAAAAAATTCAAAGAACAGATCCGTATCGTCAAGGAAGTCATGCACAATCGTCAGATTTCTTCCGATATTCGCAGCTTAGTCAAAGGACTTATGATTGAAAGTTATATTGAAGAAGGCAACCAGCCAATCGGCGAGCATGTATATGGTAAATCCATCACAGACCCTTGTCTCGGATGGGAAGATTCCAAGAAACTGATCTATGAAATTGCCGAAGCAAACGCAAAATAGTAGAACGAAATGATTTTCGCGCAAAATGAGTCAACTAATGCCAACTTAATACAATTAAGTGTTGAGTTTCGTACCCCTCTATGCTACACTTTAATCAAGAAAATTTCATCGAAGCAAGAGGGGGAATAGAATGAATCAGGAATATACAAAACCTACTATTGTTACGAATGACATTTTATCAGAGGGTGTCTATTTAGCAAGCGGTACCGGTTGTTATACCATTGATGCAACTATAATTAATCAGACTCCGGTTGAAAGTCGTAAAAATTATGTGATCCAGATCAGTGCAACTCATGATGCAGATCATACGCGTCATGCGCAGACCTTGACAATTTCTTTCAACCAGCCTGTAACTTTTTCTTCTTGTGGTGTTGCCAACTTAATTGGTGGTGATGGCACAAATACTCTGGAGCTTTCCATGAGCTATACCCAGAACCCAACCGACCGAATTGGTTTTGGCGATTTAACGGTTGAATCCGCTGACGGATTAACTATTACTTCTGCTCAAATTACAGATTAAAAAAATGGATGGTGCAATGTAAATTGCATCATCCATTTTTTTGAATTATTTACTTTTCTTAGTACACATATCTTAACTTTCTAATATTTTAGCAAAAAGATCATCATCTTTTGCATCAGCCACACTCCTGCCGTCGCTTCTGAAACACAGCCAAAAACAAACATGGTAATCATTCCAACTGCCCCGGCGATTCGCCGCGGTATCGGCTCACTATGCCGGTAATATCGATGCCGGTCGCTTCGCAGCATCAAATACAACATGATCAGGTAAATGATACCGTGCGGAATCCACGAGACCACAAAAAATACCAGTCCGCCAATCCCCATATTGATCATACATGCAGCCAAAAACACCCCTGCCGTAAAACAGATGCAGCACTGCAGCATAAGCAGAATCACTTTACGTATCGGCGTGTAGGAAAGAACCCACAAAAAAACAAACAATTTGCCTCTCTCCCACAAAATATTGCCAAGCAGTATCCTCGTGTCCATATGAGTGTTTGCATATGACTGTATATGATATTCATTTAGGAATCCATATGTTGAAAAATACTCATGTCCAAAAAAATATGCACACAGAATCCCTGCTATCAAAAAGCATATTCCGACCGCGATTTCTTTTTTCATATTCTATCCCAAAAATCTCTTCTATCTAGAATATGTCCTAGCCTCTCAATTTATTACCATAAGCCATAATCGCCGCAACCGTCTTAGAATCTTCGATCTTGCCCGCATAGATCATCTCGCACAGTTCGTCCAGCGTATAGATTTCAATGTCAATGCTCTCCGCATCATCTAGATGCTGCTCACCGATTTTTTCCAGATCCGTGGCCAGATATACATCCACATGCTCATCACAGAAGGCAACGGTAGTACGCAGCGAAAGCAGGAACTCTACCTTGTGGCTCCGGTATCCGGTTTCCTCCTCAAGCTCCCTCGTTGCGCACACTTTGGTATCTTCTGTCCTGCTATCCCTTGCTCCGGCCGGAATCTCGATCGTCTCACGCTCCAAAGCATTACGATACTGACGCACCATAACGATTCTTCCGTCCGGAAGTACCGGAAGAATGGCTGCCGCCCCCATCCGGTGCGAGACAAAATCCCACTCCTCCTGCTTGCCGCCTGCAAATTCCATCGTATCCCTGTAGATATCCAGAATAGATCCTTTGTACATCAGTTCTCTCTTTAAACGTTTCATTCTTTCTATCATAATTTCAGCACCTCTCCTTGGTTTTTCCTCGCCATCAAAATATAGTATATCGAATTCAAACTATGTTAACAAGGTAAAATTCATAAAAAGCAAGTTCAAGTAGATTTAACTCATTCTCTTCTAAATCTGATTTCTCTAAGATTTATGCTTTTCCTTAAGCAGCGGTTTTAATTTTTTATATATAACGCTTGTCTTTTTACTATCCTTAAATTTCTTTGCCATTCCATTGCAGATTGCCTGTTTAGATTTGTACTGATTAAATATCGCAAGCACCTGCTCCGGATCTTCGTCATCTGCAAGATAATTCCTAATCTCCTCAAGCGATGCTATATCCATTTCCAGCACTTTACTCCTTTTCTTCTTTGGAGCTACATCGGATATAACCGTCTGCTTTTGCGATTGCAACTGGATTGTTCCGAGACGATCTACTGATTGCTTCTGTTCCTGCCAATAGTCGCACAAACAGTCAAATCCCTTATCGTTTGATACAATATGATATTGATCTGTCTGATTTCCTTTTCCGATCAAATATCCAAGAAAAGAAGCCAATTGAAAATCCAATGCATTCTTTGTTCCTGTTTTCACTTTATAACAATGCAAACCAATTCCCCGTGCTGTCAAGTTCTCAACAACCTCAAGACTTATATTCTTACACTGTTCCGAGTAAAAAATATAAAATACATCATCCTTATTCGCATCAGAGATATTTTTAATTCCATCAGCTTTTATATTTTCATAATCAATCAAAAAATGTTTCATAAAAATATACCCTTTCCTTATCACTATGTATAAAAAAAGGTGCTGAAACACTTGAGTTTCAGCACCTTTAATAACTTAAGCTTACGCTTGTTCTTACTTTGCGTAATCAACGACACGCGATTCACGAATGACATTAACCTTGATCTGTCCAGGATATTCCAATTCAGATTCAATCTGTTTTGAAATGTCTCTAGCCAGCAATACCATGTCAGCGTCGCTGATCTGTTCAGGAACAACTAAAATACGAATCTCTCTACCTGCCTGAATAGCAAAAGATTTCTCGACTCCCTTATAACCATTTGTAATATCTTCCAACTGCTGTAAGCGGTTAGAATATGTTTCCAATGTCTCTCTTCTTGCACCCGGTCTCGCAGCGCTGATTGTGTCAGCCGCCTGTACCAGACACGCAATCAATGACTCCGGTTCAACATCTCCATGATGAGACTCAACAGCGTTAATCACTAATGCTGACTCCTTGTACTTTCTACAAAGCTCAGCACCCAGCTGGATATGGGAACCTTCCATATCATGATCGACTGCTTTACCGATATCATGTAATAATCCGGCACGTTTTGCCATACGAACATCCTCACCGATTTCTGCAGCAAGAAGACCGGTAAGCTGAGCAACCTCGATGGAATGCTTTAACGCATTCTGTCCGTAACTGGTACGGAACTTCATCTTTCCTAAGAGGCGTACAAGCTCCGGATGGATTCCGTGGATGCCGACTTCAAGTACAGCAGCCTCGCCTTCCTCACGGATCATAGTATCAACTTCCTTCTGTGCCTTCTCTACCATCTCCTCGATGCGGGCCGGATGGATACGTCCGTCAACGATCAATTTTTCAAGAGCAATTCTTGCAACTTCTCTTCGAATCGGATCAAAGCTTGATAAGATAACAGCTTCCGGTGTATCGTCAATTATCAGATCTACACCTGTCATTGTCTCAAGGGTACGGATGTTACGTCCCTCACGTCCAATGATACGTCCCTTCATCTCATCGTTCGGGAGCTGTACGACTGAAATTGTCGTCTCAGAAACATGATCCGCAGCACATTTCTGAATCGCAGTAACAACATACTCCTTCGCTTTCTTAGAGACCTCTTCTTTTGCCTGAGCCTCCATCTCCTTGATCATCTTCGCAGTGTCAATTTTGACGTCTTCTTCAACGGTTTTTAAAAGGAATTCTTTTGCTTGTTCAGAGGTTAATCCGGAGATTCTCTCCAGTTCCTGTACCCGCTGTTCATTGAGCTTTGCTATCTCAACTTTCTGCTTCTTTAACTCTTCTTCCTTGGCGTTAAAGCTGGACTCGCGCTTTTCCATCGCTTCGATCTTCTTATCCAGATTTTCTTCCTTCTGGACAATTCGACGCTCGTTACGCTGAATTTCATTTCTGCGTTCCTTGATTTCTTTGTCAAGCTCATTCTTGGATCGAATGGTCTCTTCCTTGATTTCAAGGGTCGCTTCGCGCTTCTTTGCTTCCGCTGTCTTTACAGCTTCATCAATGATGCCTCTTGCTTTCTCCTCCGCATTACCGACCTTCGTGTTGGCGACACGTTTATGGTATTCTGCAGAGATAAACCAGGTAGCAATTGCAGTAATTATAAGTGTGATAACAACAGCTATAATAATCTGCAGCACAGGAGCACCTCCTTTATTAAATTTTCATTGTACATATAACAAAAAGAAACTCTTTTCATGTCATAAACTTACAACATAACAATTTTATCCTTTTTGCTTAATTATGTCAAGGTATTCGGATTTGTTTTGTGCAACTTTGGGAATCAGACTTTTGATTCCCGCATCGCTTTCATAATATCATGACTGCCAAATCCCCGCCTTAACAAAAATTGATAGGTACGCCGAAACTCCTTCTCATCCGCATCTTCCGCTACATAATGACGTTTCTCAAGTAACCGGTAAATCTGTTTCATTTCTTCTGCTTCGTACTCTTCTTCTAACGCCCTGTCAATGACTTCCCGCGCAATCCCTTTTTTGGAAAGTTTTCTTTTGATCTGTAATCTGCTGAAACGCTCCTGATAGAGTCTGATATAAGTACATGCATAGCGCAGATCATCTATGTAATGATACCTCTTTACATATTCCATCGCTGCCTCAATGCATTCATCCGGATACCCGCCCATCACAAGTTTTTCACGCAGCTGATACTCCGTTCTGTCCATGCGTTCCAGCAAATGCATCGCACGTTTCGTTGCCCTCCTGGTAATCACTTCATCGATCAAGCGCCGATAATTTTCTTCCCCGATCGCCGCATTTTCAGCAAGTCTAAACTGTTTTGCCTCCGAGCGGTACACAGAAAGCTCCGCACCGTTATCAAAACGGATACGGAGCTTCCCTTTGCCCAGAGCTTCATACTCTGTAACATAAATCATAAATTATGCTTCCTTACCTGCATCTGTACTCTCAGCAGTCTCGGCTTCCTCCTCATCGTCCTGTGCAAAATAATGTTCCCGCACCTGTTCTTCAATCATCTTGCAAAACTCCGGATTTTCACGCAGATAAGTCTTCGCATTCTCACGTCCCTGTCCAATCTTATCCCCTTCGTAGGCATACCATGCACCGGACTTGTTGATAATTCCGACATTCGCTGCCAGATCAAGGATATCACCTTCCTTGGAAATTCCCTGACCAAACATAATATCAAACTCAGCCTCTCTGAATGGCGGAGCGACCTTATTCTTGACGATCTTTACTCTGGTATGGTTACCGATGACCTCACCAGCCTGTTTCAAGGCTTCCACCCTGCGGACATCCAGACGGACGGATGCGTAGAACTTCAACGCGCGTCCACCGGTTGTGGTCTCTGGGTTACCAAACATCACACCGACTTTTTCACGCAGCTGGTTGATAAAGATTACAATACAGTTGGATTTGCTGATGACACCGGTCAGCTTACGAAGCGCCTGACTCATCAACCGGGCCTGCAGACCAACGTGGGAATCTCCCATATCACCATCAATCTCCGCCTTCGGAACCAAGGCTGCAACAGAATCGACGATTACGATGTCTACTGCACCGGAGCGAACCATTGTCTCTGTAATCTCAAGTGCCTGCTCACCGCAATCCGGCTGCGAAATATAGAGATTGTCAATATCGACACCGATATTCTTCGCATAAACAGGATCAAGCGCATGCTCCGCATCAATAAATCCCGCGATACCGCCCCTCTTTTGTACTTCAGCCACACAGTGGAGCGCAACCGTCGTCTTACCACTGGATTCCGGTCCGTAGATTTCAATAATTCTTCCCTTCGGAAGACCTCCAAGCCCCAATGCAATATCAAGACTCAGTGAGCCGGTCGGAACCGTCTCAACATTCATATTCGCGGAATTGTCACCGAGTTTCATGACGGATCCCTTACCATACTGTCTCTCAATCTGCGCAATCGCAGCATCCAACGCTTTTAATTTATCTTCTTTTGCCATAACAGTCTCCTTAATCCGAACTTATGTTCGTTTCTATGTTCTAATAGTAGTATACTTTGGTTACATTGTCAATCATTAATTTTAAAACGGTGTTGGGAAAATAAAAAAGACAGCTGCTTACGCAACTGTCCTTATTATACCGATGCAAAAATCAATTGTCAACCGAAATTCCATGTAAGAAAGGAATTTGAAGGTTCTATTCTTCCTCCAGCAAAGTATTCAGATATTCTTTGATCGTCTCTTTGTTCTGCAGACCGATCATCTTCTGCTGAAACAGACCATATTTCATAAAAACAAGTGTCGGAATGCTTGTAATCTGATAGTTTAATGCAAGCGACGGCTGCTCGTCCACATTCACCTTGCACACCTTCACTTTGTCCCCGAATTCCACCGCAATCTCATCCACAATCGGTGACTGCATCTGGCATGGGCCACACCATGCCGCCCAGAAATCAATCAGTACCGGAACCTTAGCCCCAAGCACTTCCTGCTCAAAATTATCTTTTGTCAATACCACTACGCTCATCTTAATTCCTCCTTCTTAAATCTCAGCCCTTTCGATCCGTCTCGTAAAAGTGCTGATGCTGCACGTCAGTTTTTCCCAGCTGCCGACACACGCTTAACGTCCTGCAGCGCCTAGTTTGTACCGAATTCAGCCAGAACAAGTCCCTCGTTTCGATCAAGCACCATACCGACACTCCATGCATTGACAAACAAAAGAAGCGGATTTCCCTTCATGTCGATGATCTTCTTCATATCGGATGTTCCGGTCAGATTGTCCACATCAACTTCATCCTTATTTTCAATCCAGCGGATGTGCTCGTATGGCAGATTCTCAAGACGAATCTCCACATTGTACTCATTTTCCAGACGGAACTTCAGTACATCAAACTGCAGCACACCGACTACGCCGACGATGATTTCTTCCATACCGCCTTTGTACTCCTGAAAAATCTGGATTGCACCTTCCTGCGCAATCTGTGTCACACCTTTGACGAACTGCTTTCGCTTCATGGAATCGATCAGCCGTACCCGTGCAAAATGCTCCGGTGCAAACGTCGGTATTCCCTCGAAACAGAATTTTTCCTTAGCAGTGGTCAGGGTGTCTCCGATTGAAAAGATTCCCGGATCAAAGATACCGATGATATCACCCGCATAAGCCTCTTCCACGATTTTACGCTCATCTGCCATCATCTGCTGCGGCTGTGCAAGCTTGATCTGCTTATCTCCCTGCACATGGTACACTTCCATTCCTGCGGTAAACTTTCCGGAACAGATACGCATAAATGCGATACGGTCTCTGTGGTTTTTATTCATGTTCGCCTGAATCTTAAATACAAAAGCCGAAAAATCTTCTCCAAACGGATCAATCTCTCCCCGATCGGATCGGCGTGCCATCGGCGCATAAGTCATCTGTAAAAAATGCTGCAGAAAGGTTTCCACACCGAAGTTGGTTAATGCCGATCCGAAAAATACCGGTGAAAGCTCTCCCTTTGTTACAAGCTCCATGTCAAACTCTGCGCTGGCTCCATCGAGAAGTTCAATCTCATCGTCAAGCTGTGCCTTCTTGTCCGCACCGATCTCCTCTGCCAAAGCCGGGTCATCGATATCGATGATCTTCTCGGAACCTTCCTTTGTTCCCTTAAGCGTATCGGCAAACGTCATGACTTTTTTGGTATTTCTGTCATAGACGCCCTTAAACTCCTTACCGGAACCGATCGGCCAGTTGATTGGGCAGGTTGCGATACCAAGCTCGTTCTCGATATCATCGAGGAGTTCAAAGGTATCATTGGCATCACGATCCATCTTATTGATAAAGGTAAAAATCGGAATGTGGCGCATCACGCAGACTTTGAAAAGCTTACGTGTCTGCGCCTCTACGCCTTTGCTTGCATCAATGACCATGACAGCGGAATCGGCTGCCATCAGTGTACGGTAAGTGTCCTCCGAGAAATCCTGATGCCCCGGAGTATCCAGAATGTTGATACAATATCCATCATAGTTGAACTGCAGCACAGAAGAAGTAACCGAAATACCTCTCTGTTTCTCGATTTCCATCCAGTCGGACACCGCGTGCTTTGCAGTCGCCTTTCCCTTGACCGAACCTGCCTGATTGATTGCTCCTCCATATAAAAGGAACTTCTCTGTCAATGTTGTCTTACCTGCATCCGGGTGGGAAATAATTGCAAAAGTACGTCTTTTTTCTATTTCTTTTCTTAAGTTGCTCACAATCGTCCTCCAAAACTTGATATAAATGCATATCAAATTTTATATTACCCTAAAAAGTATGTATTTTCAACTGTTTATTGAATCGGTGTAATCACAATATTCTCCGCACCCACTCCGGTCTTGCGTTTTACAATATCTTCCACCTGCGCACGCTTGGCATCCGTCACATCGCCCATATCAAGCACAACGTCACACTCCTCATCCGTAATGCTGACCACAGCATTATGAAATCCTTTCGCCTCAAGCATCATCTCCGCACTGGATTCTTTCTCCGCGATATCCGTCATTGTAACCATCTCATCGATGGCTTCCTTTTTCTGTGCTTCATCAACCGTTGTACTGTCGATGATTGCCTGCAAAGTTTCTTTATTTTTTGATCGAACCTGTTCACGGCTGAGTTTCACTTTCGCTGCATAATCCGCATTCTCCGCCACTGCGCTCGTCAACACCGTCTCTCCGGGATTCTTTGGATCATCCGCATCCTCTGTAGACGCAAGTGCTACGCTCTCCCCATCACTGATATCGGTCACGATATCATCATAGTTGTCTTTTGTCTGGTCCAATGCGATATCCGAATCGGTGTTTGCTACCGTTTTTGTTTCTTCCGGATCCGCATTTTTACGGTCATAACTCACATATCCGGCGATCGCGATAAGCACCGCAAGTGTTGTGATTACAACCTGATTTTTATGAATGATTTTCTTCACGGCTATTCCTCCTGCACTGACATTTTAACTACTTTCACTTTATGCATTTCAAGGTCAAATAATGACTGCATTGCATCTGTTATTTCCGTAATTACCCCCGGAATGTCACCGCCCTGCGCCACCACCACAACGCCTTCTATCTTTGGACGTTCTTTTTGAATCACATATGGTTCATTGGTATCTCCCATATCATAAATGACGGTTGTCTCCTCTTTCGTTTTTTCCTGTATCCTGACATCTTTATCAAGATGCGTAAGACCATCATCGGACAAAGTCAGCATGACACAGGTCTTACCGACGCCCTCCATGCTTTCAAGAAGCTTCTGCACCTGTTTCTCAAGTGCCTCCACATACGCACTGTCCGTCTGCATATTTTCTGTACTTTCATGCAAAGAGGTTTTATCCTGTTTCGGTTCCTCTCCGCTGCCTGTTTTACTGCCTGTCGGTATCATCACAACAAGCACCAGCATGCCGATCAGAATCAGCACAATTCCGTCCGCTTTACTTTTTCCCTTCAATTGCTTTGTAATCCACTCCTTCACGCTTACAAAACCATTCAAATACATCCTCTCCTTTCCCCTCATACTGATTTTGCTTCCATTGTTCCTCGATAGCATCCAGCTGCTGCCGTGCCTCATCCCTTACGTCTTTCTGCAGGAATCCAAGCACCGGTTTCATAAGTACCGCAACCATAAGCACGCTGATAAAAAAATGAAAATATCTGCGATAACTTTCCTGCGGAGCCAGATAGGAAATCAGATACAGCACCAAAAGAAAAATGAAATAGTTTCTGACAAATTCCAAAATCGTATCCATCGGTTTCTCCTAAAAAATAAAGCTTGTCGACGCGCTGATCATTGAGATGGTAATAAAAAAATAAAGCATTGCATTTGATAGAATTTTGCAATAAAGCCCGCTTCCCCGCCCCACTCCGGCAATGCACTCAACAATCCGCTTATCACAAAACGGTTCTAAAAGCGCCGCAGCCACACGATACATCATGGTAAAGCAAAATAACGTGCCAAGCGGAGCGACACACAAAATGATCAAAACCACTAACGCAGCGGCACCGACGCTGTTTTTGATCATGATCGCGCAGCCGAGCAGTAGCTCACCGGTTGCACTGACCGTGTTTCCAACACCCGGGATCGACTGAATCCCATGATAAAGTGTGCTCGTTGACAACCGATCCTTTGCCGGAGTCAAAATGGACTGTACCACCCCAAGCCCCATCACGATCGCAAGACCAAACTTAAGCAGTCCGCGCACGGCACTTTTTATCAGTCCCGCCAGTTTCTGGAAACGGCTCACCTCAAACAAGTGATCCATCATAACAAGGAGCACATAAATATGCACCCCCGGAATAAATACAAATCGCATGATAAGCTGCAACAGATAAATGATCCCCAGCGCAACCTCATAAAAGAAGCCTGCACTTGCAGCATTACCGGAGATCATAAGTGTTGCGGCATAGGCCGGCACAAATGCAGTCATAAAAGAAAGCATCTTATCCACACCGTCTTCGACAATCTGCCCGAGGCATGTAAATGACTGAAGCAGCAGCAATACAATCCCTGTATATACCAGGAAAAACCCCATATCCGAAACATATCCCCCTCTTGTTACAAGAAGCTTCCCAAACAATGCAAAAAGGAGTGAAAGGACAATCATCTGACAGAAAACAGGTTTTACTTCTGCCACTTCGTAAAAAAAAAGTTCAAATACATACTCACAGAGCATCTGCCCGTCCATTCCTTCGCACCCATTTTTGGCAAACGCTTCTGCCAGATCGTAAAAACTCAGCTTATCCGAAAGCTTGTTCTCTTTCAACGCCTCGTCGAGTTGGTCCAATTCCAGTTCCTGCATCAGTTCCTGCACATAATCTTCTGCTTTTATCACCTGCGGAACACGAAGAATCTGCGTTGCGATTATCATTCCCACTACGATTTTTTTCATCCACTCTTTCATTTACAAAAAATTCTCCAACACATCCACAAGATAGTTCAGTTCCGGTATACTAAGTGCAATAATGGATAATTTGGCAAAAAGCTCCATCTGCCCGGCAACCGAAGAATAGCCTGATTCCCGGCAAAACGAAGCCGCGAAATCTGCCACATAGGTAATGCCCATCATTTTGAATAAGGGTACCAGATACACAGCATCAATCGGCAGAGTCTCAATCAGTCCATTCAGGAAATCCAAAACCGTCTGCATGCAGGCAAGCGAATATACAAATATCAGCATTCCCGCAGTCAGAATAAGCAGCAGGGCGAATTCACCCTTTTCTTTTCGAAGCGGCATCGCAAGCAGGATCGCTGCGATTCCGATCATACCGATTTTTATCATCATATGCTACATAACAAAAAGCGTTTCCATTGTTTCAAACAGTTCGCTGATATACGGAACAATCCAGAATAAAACAATGATCAGCCCCACCAGGCTGAGCAGAAACGCCTGCTCCTCTCTGCCACTGTGCTTTAATACCTGACTCAATACCGTCACGATAATCCCCACCGCAGCGATTTTGAATATAATCGTTACTCCCATATCCTCCCTTTCCGCCGGCTAAAGCAGCAAAATCACAATCATGACTCCCGTAAGCATTCCTACCGGCATATACACTTTGCGTTTCTCCCGATAATTCTTTCGTTCCTGCTCACTCACACTTTCCATCATCTGTATGCACGTCCGGATGCATTGTTGCGCTTGTCTGCTGCCAGCCCAAAAGAAGCCATCTGCGGACCGCATCAATATCTGACAGGCTTCCTCCGGCAGTCCTAACGCAGATTTATGTTTTTCGAGTGCTCCTCTCCACACCTCCTGACCGGTCGGGTAGGAATGCGAGAGTAATCCGGTTCTTATATCCTCCATCATCAGCCGAAATTCCGGCACAGCAAACGGATAGGTCTCCAGAAATGCCGGAACACGCATCTTCTTTATCTGAAGACAATACTCCCAATCACCCAGAAAACGTATGATTTCCAGCATACACTGCCCTCTTCTTTTCATATGTTCCATCCAGCTTGCCACCAATACGGTGCACCCTGTAAGAATGCATAGACTCCCGATCAGCTTTCCCACAGAAGTCCCCCTTTCTGGTCATATACATGATATCGGCGCTTTTTTTGTTTTCTGCCGATTTCAATCAGCCGTATTGCCCCCTGTTCCATCTTCCCTATCTCCATTTCTTTGCGTGAAAGCAATTCTTTGATGCTTCCTGCATGCATCGTTCCGATCACATACACGCCGCTGCGCATCGCCTCCTGTACCATTTCAAAATCCTCTTCCCCGGAAAGTTCATCCACTGCCAGTATTTCGGGAGACATAGAACGCAGCAGCATCCGCATTCCAACGCTTTTCGGACAATTATCCAGCACATCACATCTCGGTCCCAGATCGTTCTGTGGCACTCCCATATGGCACGCCGCAATCTCCGATCTTTCATCCACTACCCCGACTTTATATCCTCTATGTAAGCCCTCTCCGCTTGAAAAAATTCGGATCAGATCCCGCAGACAGGTTGTTTTTCCCACTCCCGGTTCCGAAAACAGAATCGTATGATACCATCCTTTTTCTCTCTTCATCCACGGAATCAATTGCGCAGCGCATCCCTTCACTTCATGCGCAACCCTGATATTGACCGCACTGATATCGCTCACACAGTCAGTTACTGCGCCATTCCTTTCCCGATGATAACTTGCCCTGCCGCTGATGCCTACTCTGTGGCCTCCCTCAATCGTAAAAAAGCCCTGCCGCATCTCTTCTTCCACAGCATACGGTGAATATCCCGTCAGATAATTGATACATTCCCGCATCTGTCTTAGCGTCACTCTGCCGTACCTTTCTACGCCCTCATCTCCCATCACGATCTCAAGAGGCTGTCCGACCCGAAGCCTGATCTCCTCGGCTTTCTCCACCGTATCGCTGTCCACACTCCGGCGCATCTCCTTCGGAAGATACCGTATCATGTCCATTACTACCACCTCCATCTATTGCTCTTTTTTCGCCAATATGTTTATAGAATTTTTGCAGAGACCGTGCCCACCGATTTCTTTTCTGCGATTTCAGATGGAATTGCTGAATTTGGCAGCAACACATTTTTCTCTTGATTTTTGTGTACGACAACGTTTGAACCATTCCGAGTCGGTGTCCGCCTGACACAGATGCGCTCAAAATTTCTAGTCTGCCTAAGAGGGGCACTTTGTGAAAGACAGCGAAAAAAAGAGCCATAGGGGATTGTCCCTATGACTCATGTATATGTGGTAATCTGAATTTATATGCGTATCATTTACATGCGATCCGGCGCAGAAAATCCAAGCACATCAATGCAGGTCTCAAGTACGCTCTTCGTGAGCACAAGAAGGCTGATGTAGGAATCCCTGATTGCCTCATCTTCCTGTGAAAGAATCTTATTCTCGTGATAGAATCCATTGAACGCATTGGCAAGCTCATAGATGTAAGCACAGATTTTGTGCGGTGCAAGCTCCTCGTATGCATTCTCCATCATCGCATTAAAACGGGCCAGAACCAGCATCAGATTCTTCTCGCTTGCTGAATGTGCAGGCAGGATCGCTCCGTTCGGAAGATCCTTTCCGTTTGCCTGATACTTTGCAAGGATTGACTTAATACGAACAATCGTATAAAGGATATACGGTCCCGTATTTCCTTCAAAGGAAGTGAAACGTTCGATATCAAAAATGTAATCCTTGCTCGCCTGATTCGAGAGATCGCCGTACTTGACAGCTGCAAGAGCCACCATTCCGGCAGTCTTCTTTGCTTCCTCATCACTGATATCCAGATTCTCTTTTTCCTTCTGGTTCTCGGTGATCTTCTTTAACATCTCCTCATTGATTTCATCGAGAAGATACTCCAGACGCATAACGCCACCATCTCTTGTCTTGAAAGGCTTTCCGTCCTTGCCGTTCATCGTACCGAATCCGATATGGATCAGTTTCACATGATCATCCACAAGTCCGGTCTTTCTCGCGCAGCGGAATACCTGGATAAAATGCATGCTCTGTCTCTGGTCTGCCAGATAGATTATGCTGTCCGGGCTGTAATCTTCCATACGCATAACGATCGTTGCAAGATCCGTGGTACTGTATAAAGATGCACCGTCCGACTTTAAAATGATGCATGGAGGAATCTCCTTTGTATCGGTGTCCTCTTTGACATCAACAACCAGAGCTCCCTCACTCATATACGCATAGCCTTCGTCCTTCATCATCTGCACCATTCCCGGGATATATGGCTGCGCATCGGACTCACCCTTCCACAGTTCAAACGATACATTTAAATTATCATAATTCTTCTTTAAATCCGTTACCGATACATTTAAGATATGTTCGAGTAACGCACGATAGCCGCGTCGTCCTGCCTGAAGCTCACTGGTTGCTTCCATCGCAGCCTCACGGAACGCCTCATCTTCCTTACTCTTTTTACTTGCGGTCGGATAGATATCCTCCAGCTCAGAGATGGTAAAAGGCGCTTCCTTCGGGTACTCACCCTCATAGTTTTCATCAAAATATACTAATTCCG
Source organism: uncultured Agathobacter sp. (assembly GCA_934316545.1). GTDB lineage: Bacteria > Bacillota > Clostridia > Lachnospirales > Lachnospiraceae > Roseburia. The sequence goes on from CAKRDT010000001.1 coordinate 122,876, forward strand.
GCTTACGTTCCTTCAACTCTACAATGATCAGTCCCATCTGAAGCCCCCAGTCTCCAAGATGCACATCACCGATCATATGATGTCCCATAAATCTGCCGATACGTTTCACGCTCTCGCCGATGATTGCCGAGCGGAGATGTCCGACATGCAAAGGCTTCGCGACATTGGCTCCGCCGTAATCTACGATAATGGTTTTCGGATTCTCAGCCTTATCACATCCGAATCTTCCCTCATCTTCCTTCATGACCGTTACAACCGAAGCAAGATAATCCTTGCTCAGTTTCAAATTGATAAATCCCGGCTTAACGGATTCTACGCTCTCAAACATGGCGTTATCCTTTAAGCCTTCTGCAATCTTGTCCGAGATCATAAATGGTGCACATTTATATTCCTTCGCAGCCGCCATCGCACCGTTACACTGGTACTCACACAAATCCGGGCGGTTGGATAATGTCACTTTTCCGTACTTTGCATCATATCCGTTGTCCGTGAATGCTTTCATCACTTCAGCGGAAATACTGTCGATCAATGTCTTCATCTGTTTTCTCCTATTCTCAGTCTAGGGACTATTCTATACATTCCCCTTGGAATTGTCAACGTATTCACGTCTTATATGCTTATGCGCATACAAATCCTGATCCGCGTTCTTATAGAGTTCTTCAAATTCAATGCCGGGCTTGCCCCAGCTGACTCCGTATGAAAAGTTCAGTACTCCGATACGATCCCCCGGCACAGCGATCTGCGCAAACTCACGCTCGACCTGCTTCATAATATTCGGAAGTCTTCTCTCAATCTCTGCATGTCTGCAATAGATGGCAAATTCGTCGCCGCCCATTCGTCCTACGAACGCATCTCCGGCAAAATTCCGCTGCAGAATATGTACCAGACGAATCAGTACCTGATCTCCGAAATCATGCCCGTAGGTATCATTGATCTGCTTAAAATAATCTACATCCATCATAATAAAGAGCACTTTCTGTTTCTCCTTGAGGTTCCGCAGATCATGTTCGATCGTCTGAATGAGTGTCGCACGATTAAACGCTCCCGTCATCATATCCATCCGTGAACGCACTTCCGCACTCGCATAATAATAATAGATGAACGACTGCATGATTCCAATCAGGACAAAGAGTGCAAACTGCGCCACAACAAACTGCACCAGCAATGCCTGTAACACATCCCTCGATGTTTCTCCCGGCATAACGTCATAGATCTGGACAATATCATCGATCCCGTTTCTGAAATCCATACACACGCTAAATCCCAAAATGCCGATCACAATCAGTGCGATCCACTGCCAATATATAACCTTCGCATATTTACTTGCCAGGACACCTTCCCGGACTTTGTCGATTTTGTCCTTAACCCAGGCAGATTCACACATATAGTGCAGCATTACGAGAGCAATCAGCGAGCACATCATTTCAATCTGCATACCGTTTGTATGCCAGCTGCTGACAGGACTCCACCATTTGACCCCGGCTTCCGGGAAAAGCCACTGCATCATGCCAAATACCAGAAGAATATGTAACAGTTGCACACCAAACGTTGCCAGTGCGACCCAAAGTGTTCTGTGTCTGCCGGCCTTCTTTGCTTTTGCATAGAGCAGCCCTGCCACAAATCCTAAAAGAATTCTCGGAACCAGACACAATAAGACACTCTGCATCGGTTTCTCGCTCCGGACCGGTGAAAACATAAGATCCACGTATGTGGCTTCCGTCGTCACGATCGTGGCTTTCCACATGCCGGTCAGGCCAAAAATGATGCCGGCAACACTTCCCTCCCACGGACCAAGCAGATAAGCAGCCGCCAATACAACCAACGACACAAAGGTAATTGAGATATAATCCAGCCGGATATATCCCCATGCGGAAAAGGCCAGCGTAATCTCCAATGCGATCAGTGCCGCCAATTCATAATAATATAAAATTCCCCTACGTTTTTTCTCTTCCAAGTAAATCCTCTTCCTTACTTACTATTCGACAATAGCCTCCACCACTTATAAAGTGGCGCAGGCTACCTAGTCGTTAATTTTACTATATCAACTTCGCAATCCATCGTCAAGTTTTCTTTCCCTCATCGGTCAATGAAACATTTCGGCTAATGGTCTCTTAAATCCTTTTTCTTAAGCAATGCAGAAGTATCGAGTGTCACTTCCTCCTGCTTCTTTTTCCTCTTTGAAGTCTTTTTGTTTGAAGTTTTCCTGGCCTGTTCTGCCACATTCTCAGTTGCCTTCACGCCCTGAGCCTGCGGCACGTCAGCCTTACCGGCAGCATCGGCATGCTGCGCACCGGAGATGCCCTCTGCACCCGGCATGTATTTTCTCTTTTCAGCCATCATAGCAGCCTTGTTCTTGTGCGCCATCCGACGGCTCTTTACCAAACGGTACAGCCGGCTGTCCTGTGGCACGAACGCGAATCTTCGCATCGCCACATCCAGAAGAAACCACACGATTGCAAGGATCAGAAACAGCTTTGTCAGATCATATGCGGCCCGGGAAGTCGTCTTTAATTTCTTCCAGAAGGAATCCTTCGGCGTTATCACCCTGCCGTACCGGTTCATAAAGCTTAAGAAGCTCTCATTGTCCGCCGCAAACTTATACTCATCCGAATACTGTGCGACCGCTGCTGTGGTGATCGCATTTTTCAGTTCGCCGTCATCACTTCTTCGCACACTTAAGTTATAGATTCCCGGGATATCCGTATCGAGTTTTGCCTCATACTCTCCCGGTGCGCGTGCCGAAAGCTTAACCGTATGTGTCTGACCTTCCGGATCGGTGTAGACCGCCTCGACACCCGTGCGCTCCTTGTAATCCTGCGCCTTATACCGGATCGTTGTCACCTCGCCGCTCGTCTCCACCTCAAGGGAATCCTCCCCCAGCGAAGCATTTCCGGCACTGTAATCAATGATGCGTTTCCAAAGCTGCACGTAATCCTGTTCGTTTGCAAACCCCGAAGTCCAGGCATTGGTCACATCCGTATTCCATGCCACCGTATGTCCCAGACCGTACTGCATCACGGACAGGATCGGATCGTCCTTGTCCGAAGCCAGCAGCACATTTGCTGCATTCTTCGGCGTGGCACTGATATATCCTTTGATCGTTGGCCAGCCATCTGCAAACAGATTCTTTGTGATCGCATTGGACGAATTGACCGCAAGCGAAAAGGTTCCGTTCTGTATATAAGTTTCCCCGCTTAAGAGCACTTCCTGCGCGAAGATCTTTGGCATATCTGTTCCGTTATCGCAATAATAGTAACGGCCGCCGCAGCCTTGTGCGATTGTCCTAAGCAGCGACTGATCGGAATCCGTTCCCACCGCTACCGTCGAAAGCGTGACGCCTTTGTCCGCGTAATCCTTTATGATGCCTGCAAAATTGCGGTCTTCGCCCTGTCCGTCAGTTAACAGTACCACATGTTTGATGTCTGCATCACATTTTACGATTTCAGTTAATGCCGCATTTAAAGCGGGCTTGATCGTGGTTCCTCCACCGTCCGAAACACTCTCGATCGCCTTGTGGATGGCATCTTTATCCTCCACTTTCGTGATCGGCAGCTGCCAGTTGTACCGGTCATCAAACGTGACCACGCCAACATAGTCATTCTCCGTCAGTTCATCCACCGCATGATTGGCAGCCGTGATCGCAAGATCCAGGTTCGTTGCCCCGGAATCCACATCTTCTTCACCGGACATACTGCCCGAATGGTCGATGACCATCACCATCGCAAGCGACGGCACCTCATTCGTGCTGCGCGGCATCATGTCAACCGGCAGAATGGTCTCCAGTTCCGTATCCCGGTACAGTCCGAGCCCGAAGCTCTCCTTGCCGCCGGTTGCGACCAACCCGCAGCCATAATCTTTGACATACGTGTCCAGATTCCCGACAAAAGCCTCCGGCAGATCATCGTAATGTACATTTTCGAGAATCACACTCTTGTACTTAAGCAGTCCTTCGAGTGTCGTCGGTGCACCACCGGCCGGAACGATCGTATAATTACAGCCCGCACTGTCAAGAAGCGCCGCAAAATTCGTAGAATCTTCCGTCACGCCACACACGACAAGGATCTTCGGCATCGCATCGATAACCGAATAGGCGTTATACGCATTATTCTCTTCGCATGTATCGCCTTTGGCATTCACCTTGACCGTAAAACTTTCAATATTCTCGCCGGATACTTTCTGCTTTAATACAAACGAATTGCTTCCCTTGTTCAGATGCACCGGCGTAACAGACTTCTTCTTATCGCTCATCCAGATTTCAAGATCCGCATCCGTCTCGTAGTTGCTCATCACGGAAACCGTCATCGAATATGCATCGCCCGCATACAGGTAACTCGGCATCTCGACATTGTCGATGTAGGCATCCTTGCCCTGCGCGGTATCGTAGACGACCGAAAGCAACTCCGCGCCGCGCGATACGACCGCAGAAGCCGTACTATCGATATTGCCACGCGTCTGCCGTCCGTCCGTGAGGATCACGATGCGCCCCGCGCTGCCTTCCGGGATCATAGAGAGGCCTCTGGACACCGCCTCCTCGACATTCGTTGCCGTCTTATCCGGTGTCGAAAGAATTCCGGAATAGTTCTTCTCCCTCGTCACGAACTGCTCCACCATCGGCTTCTTGCCAAAGGTCACGATTCCATACTGATTGCCTTTCGGCATCTTCTGAATTGCATCCGCGATGTAGGAATCCATATCGGACAGGTTCGTCTCGTTGCTCGTCGATGCATCGACCAGAAAAATCGTGGTGTTTAAATCCGCTCTCTTCGGAATCGAAATCCCGATTGCAGCGAGAACAAGAAGCACCAGACCGGCCAATCTTACGCCCAGGTAAAATCTGCCCCGATAACGCATCTGCTTTACATAAACGATCCACTCAAGGATGAGAAGCAGGACCACAAGAAGAATGACAAGACTTCTGAGCGACTTTTTTGTCATTCCGCCCTGTGTCGTCACGCCGTCCCCGCTCGATGCTGCCGTAACCGACGCATCGGACTGTGTACCCGTTGCAAAACGCACCACATACGCTTCTTTTTTATCACCTGCCTCAACCGTAAAAAGCCCCGCCGTATCGGTCGCTGCGGAAAGTGTACTGACATCCACATCCGACTGCGGATGGTAGACGATTTTCTCACCTGCCACATACACATTCTGTGCCAGAAGCGAACTGTCATTTAAAAAGCTGAGCGCATTTGCCATATAGACCGGAAACTCCGCCTGCAGCGGAAAATCCGACTCACGGATATCAAAGCCCACAACCACGACACGCACGCCGTCATGCTCGCCGTAATAACCGGCACATTTCTTGCCTGCCCACAGGAAACCGGTCGCCCATTCCGGCACATCATACGTGTAGGTCTCGTTGACGCCGACCGAAAAATCCTTGATTCCGGATGTAATCTCTGTATCCGACACCGTTAATGCGATATGTTCTTCCTTGCCTGTCGCATCCGACGGATCCGCAAATACCATCCTGCTTAACGCATCCTTCTGCTGTCCGGCAGTTCCTGCATCATAGATGCGCACCCTTGTATCATCCTCTTCGAGTGTGTTCTCACGTTCCGCACGCACCAGACTCTCGCCGCTGATCGCCTCATAGGCTTTCTCGATGTACGTATTGCCTTTTCCGATCAATACGGCATCATACTGTGCCGCCTGATCCTCGATCGCATAGGTGACATTGTCCTGCGCAAGCGAATCCTTCGCCTCACTTCCCGTGAAACGAATCGCAGAGATCTCACTTTTAAGAGGCTTTCCGCCCCACTTGATATCCTCAAACAGAACCGTATAACTTTCCTTCGCCGGAACCATCACACTTCGCACGCTAAGAGGGGTATCCTCCTCATACAGTGTGATTTCAAGCGACGCTTCTTTGTCACTGTAATTTGTCAGTCCCGCAGCAGCCTGATAGCCGTTCTCATCCTTCGCACAGGAGAGAAAATCATTCGACACGTTCTCTGCTGCCTCCCCCATCACGCAGATATCCGCATGAAACCTCTGCACCAGAGGATCCGCATCCGCCGCACCGATACCATCCGTATAGACCAGAACGGATGTCTTCTTTCCATCCTCCTGCTGCGCAGCGAGAGAATCCACCGTATCCTCCGCATCGGAAAGCGAGCCGTCCGCATCGCTGCAGGTCACTCCGTCGAGTGCCTGCGTAAGCTGCCGGCTGTCCGTCGCGCCTACCGCGAGCAGCTCCGTTTTATTCTCATGTGTCGTCACAATGGAAAACGTACTTCCCTGGGAATCGGCAATCTGCTGCTTCATCGCATCCACCGCGCGTTCCAGTCTGGACTTACCGCCCGCATCCACGTTCTGCATGCTGCCGCTCGTATCAAGAACCATGATCACATTGGCATTCGAATTTCCCTTACGGTTCATGTATGGTGTCATTAACGCGAGCACCAGAAGCAATACGGCAACGATCTGTAAATACATCAGAATATTGTGCAAAAATTTCTCTAAAAATGTCTTCGACTGCCGGTTGACAAACAGCTTATTCCACAACAGGTTCGAAGAAATCTTCGTGTCCTTTCCCTTTGGAACAAGCAGATAAAAAATGATGATGATCGGTACCGCAAGCAGGAACGCAAGCGGCCATAAACTCTCAAATGTCATATAATACCCTCAAATCTTTATAGATCAGCTTCTTGTGATCCCGCGCCGTGTCACACAGCACATACGCGCCGCCACCAGATGCACATCCTTTCTTCAGGCGTCCGGTCAGAGCAGAAAGCGCCTCTTCATAGGCTTCGATCGCCTGTGCGTCCATTGTGACACGAAGCTTATCCTCCGTCTCCATATCAATAAGATTTCTTGTTCCTTCCATATCGATATGAAGCTCCTCGCCGCAGAGTGTCTGCAGCATGACCGGACGCTGCTTGCGGTACCGGAGATACTGCAACATCTTCTCGTACGAACGATCCTCTTCTTCCAAAAGAGGCTCCTGCAGGAAGTCACTGATCACGACCGTAACCCCCGCTCCGGTCAGCGGAATCTTTCGCACGGATGAAAGCAGTTCACTCTCCCCGCCAAACGTCCGGTTTTCCAGCCAGTGGATTACGCGAGGGAAACTTTTCTTTCCGCCTCCGACCGACAGCGGCCGCATAAGCTCCGCCGTATCGACCAGTACCACCCGGTCCATATTCGCCAAAGCGATATATGCCACCACAGCTGCCAGCATCGTGGCGAGTTCGGATTTTTTGTGTTCTCCATACTCCATCGAGGCGCTCGTATCGAGAAGGATCGTAACGTAGGCTTCCTTCTCCTCCATATACTCCCGGATATACATGCGGTTCAGTCTCGCATACACATTCCAGTCGAGACGTCTTAAATCATCGCCCGGCATGTACTCACGGAAATCCGAAAACTCTGCCGAGACACCTTTTTGTACCGACTTGCGGTTTCCGGACATATTCCTATTGCTTTTATGCGTCATCGCAAGCGAAAGCTGCGACAGCGTATGATAAAACTCTGAATCAAACATTGTTCCTCTCCCCAAACGCACGCATCTGCATCTTTTTCCAAACAGCTGCTGCGCCAGCTTTGTCAATCAAAAATCTTTGAATCAGCCTTACAATAGCTTCTCGATAATCGCATCCTCGGTAATTTCCTCCGAGATGGCATCGAAGCTTAATAAAATACGGTGGCGCAGTACCGGATAGGCCACGCTTTTGACATCCTCAAAAGCAACGTTAAAACGTCCTTCCATAAACGCACGCGCACGCGCCGTACGGATGATTGCCTGTGCCGCACGTGGGCTTGCGCCCTCTCTGATATATGGATTCTCCTTATGTGTTGCCATCACAAGATCCAGAATATAATCCATGACCGCATCCGCGATCGGAATCTGTGCGACGAGACTTCTTGCAGCAAGAAGTTCTTCCCCGCTCATGATCGAAGTGATGACAGGCTTGTCTGTGCCCTCCGTCAGATTGACGATTCCGCGCAGTTCCTCCTTATCCGGAAACGGCACTAAGATCTTAAATAAAAATCGGTCCAGCTGTGCCTCCGGAAGCGGATAGGTTCCCTCCTGCTCGATCGGGTTTTGTGTTGCGAGCACCAAAAACGGTTCGTCCAATTTATGGCTCTCGGTTCCGACCGTTACGGTGTGCTCCTGCATCGCCTCAAGCAAGGCAGACTGTGTCTTTGGTGTCGCACGGTTGATCTCATCGGCAAGTACCAGATTGGCAAAGATCGGTCCCTTCTCGAACCGGAAGCTGCTCCTTCCTTCTTCCTTTACCATAATGTTGGTTCCGGTGACATCACTCGGCATCAGATCCGGTGTAAACTGGATACGCTTAAAAGACAGTGCCAGCACCTTACTGATCGTGCGCACGAGCATCGTCTTTCCAAGTCCCGGCATACCCTCCAGCAGCACATTTCCGCCCGCGAGCATCGCAAGCATAACCTGTCGGATGACTTCTTTTTGTCCGATGATGCCTTTGCCGATTTCCTGCTCACACTGTATGATTTTTTCCTGATAGCTTTCAAATTCTGTCATAGTTTCTCCTTTATTCACTCAGATTCTTAAAATAATCCTTGATCACATCTTCCATTCCGCTCGGATAACGTCCGGACGAGATTCCCTCATAGGCATCCTTCGTATAATCACCGATGACAGAGTCGAGGCTTACATGATCCCCTTCCCACACAAGTCCGTTCTGTGCGCGGTAGGAATCCCCGTTCTCCTCGCCGGTCTTGTTTCCGGTCAGATTTTCATCGTTTCCGACCGCATTCGGCACACTGACATAATCGTGTGTTCCACCGCCCTGTCCGGTTCCCCGTCCACTGCCATTGCCGGATCCATTTCCGTTTCCATTTCCATGTCCGGATCCATTTCCGTTTGAACCATCTCCGTTTGAACCGTCTCCGCTTCCGTTGCCCGAACCGTTTCCATTGTTATCTCCATCCGAGCCGTTGCCCTCTCCGTTAGCGTTATTTCCATTCGATCCGTTTCCGTTGCTTCCGTTATTTCCGTCGCCGGAACTGCCGTTGCCTGCACCGGGCGTTCCGTTACTTCCACCGTTTGATGCACTCTGTGTGCCATTGCTTCCGGACGACTTCCCAGCTGCGTCCGCGGCCGCCTTGGCCAGTGCCTGAGCGATTGCCGCCTGCTGCTCCTTGCTCATCTGACTCGCAAGATTTGCCAGACTCTGGCTTGTCTGCTCCAGCTTAAATCCAAGCTTGTTCTTCGCCGCATCCAGTGCTTCCCTGCTGTCCGCGCGCGCCAATTCCTGCATCGAACGGTTTAAAGCCTCCTGTAACTCGGAAAGCTTCGCCTTCTGCTCATCCGTAAGCGTACTTGTATCCATCTGCTCCAAGGCATCCGTAAGCTCGGATAGCTCCTTCTGCTTCTCCTTCGCCTCCTGATGGATTGCATGTCTCTGGCTTGCGGTCTCTCGCGCCTGTGACGGAATGAAAGCCAGACCGCATGCAAGCACAAGTGATAACGCCGCCGCGGTCAGATGCCTTTTGTCCGGAAGCAAACGGATACGGATCTCCTTTTTTTCGACCTTACCCCGCAGCTTCTCTGCCGCATCGCGCCTCTGCATACAGGCAAACGTACTCTCATCTTCCATCTGCTCATACGCAGTCTGCACACGCTCCTGTAATCCGAAGGTATCGATCCGTCTCGCAGCCTCATGCATACCGACTCTCTTTACGATGGAATACACCAGTCCCGCAAGAAAAGCGACGAGTAACGCGATACCCGCGCACAGATGCACATAGTAAAACGGAATCCATATTGATGCCGCCTCAAGCACGATTGCAGCAACACCTGCACACGCCAGAACGCAGGTGCAGGTATCGAGTGTCTTTGCCATATTTAGTTTTCGTCTGCTCCGCCTGATCTCCTGCAGAAGATAATTTCGTTCATCCATTCGATTGCTCCGTTATTTGTGTCATCTGCTTTCCGGCAAGCTTCTTTGCTTTACGCTTTGATACCGGAGAGATCCGCTTCTTTGCGATCAGCAAAAACAGGAAAGAAACCGCAAGGAAAGCGATCGTTGAGAGGATCATCCACACCGATCCGGATGCGAGCCAGTTCAAAAGCGGTGACTTCGTCTGTCCGATGATATCCGCGATCCAGGATGCATCCGTCATGCTTTTTGCTACAAACTCCGTGATATAGACCACCGGATTCAACAAAAAGAATCCGATCATGTCTTTCTCGCTTTTTGCATAATCCGTCAGAATACAAATCAGATAGGCCGGAAGCGCCGTCACAACAAAGAATATGATATAGATTCCATAGGACACAATGACCGCTGTAATGCTTTTGCGGCAGAATGAAGAACACATGATGCCGATGCTCGCTGCAAAAAGCGATACCAATAGTGCCACCGCGATAAACCAGAACAGATAACTCCATGACAGTCCTCCCACAACGAAGGTAAGCGCCATGACCGGAATACTTGCCACGACAAAAATCATCGCCTGTGCGACCGCCGTCATGACTTTGCCCATAATCATGGACCACGGAGTCATACTGGTTGTCATCATAATATCGAAGGTCTGACGTTCCTTCTCCCCGGAGATGGCAGACGACGTATGGATCGGAATGACTGCTCCGAGTATCACCCACTGCGCGATTGCAAGCACCGGGTACAGCCACACCATCTGGCTATAGACATTGCCGTCCGTAAACCGGTTCTGACTCGTGATATATAGCAGTGCGACAAAGAATACCAGCGCCATAATAAGTTCATACACAAACACTTCCACACACATCTTAAAGCTTCTCGCCTGTACTTTGACGTCCTTCTTAATGATTGGATTCAGCCGCATGTTCCGCACCTCCTGTCAACTCCATAAATAAGGATTCCAAATTGCCTTCCTGCTTGTGGAACCCCGTCACAAGCACCTGTTGTGCGATCATCTGACCGATCATCTGCGCCACTTCCTGCTCCGTTGTCTTGCAGGTCAGCTTTAACTCTTTCTCGCCGATCGAATCCACTGTAATTCCGACATGTTCCTTGGCGATACGCACCGCAGCCTCCATACCTTCGGCCACATTTACGATCAGCTGGTCATGCCCGAACACACTCTCCATGACATCCTCGATTTTGCCGGCAGCCACCAGCTGTCCCTTGTTCATGATTCCGATACTGCTGCACATCTCGGAGAGCTCCGAAAGAATATGGGAACTGATCACGATCGTCTTACCCATGCTTTTGAGATTGAGGAGAAGCTCCTTCATCTCGACTCTCGCACGCGGATCCAGTCCGGAATTCGGTTCATCGAGAACGAGAAGTCCCGGGTTGTGGATAAGAGCACGCGCCACACACAGACGCTGCTTCATGCCGCGGGATAAGGTATCGACATACACTTCCTTTTTATCCGACAGATTGACCAGTTCCAGCAGATCGTCCGAGATCCGCGCGATCTCACGCGAGGTCATGCGGTACATCGATCCGTAGAAATCCATATATTCCTTTACTTTTAAGTTATCATACACCCCGAAGAAATCCGGCACATAGCCGATCTGCCGCTTGATCTCCTTAGGGTTTGCCAGCGCATCCACACCGTTGATACAGATGCTTCCGGCGGTCGGCGGCATCAGTCCGCACACCATGCGGATCGTCGTCGTCTTGCCGGCACCGTTCGGACCGGCAAATCCGAATAAATCTCCCTGCGGCACATGCAGATTCAAATCGTTTACCGCAAGAAATTTGCCGTAATTCTTGTATAAATGACTAATTTGAAGCATGGCTGCCCTCCTGTTCCGCAATCGCATAGAAACAACTGTATGCGCGCTCGCTTTGTTCCGATGTGGCTTTGTGCATGCCCTGTTTGGTGATGCCGGTTGCCACAACATAATCTGCCTGATCCGCCGTATACTGTCTCGCATCCGACATACCAAGCATCAGTGCGGACATCACATCCTTGTCCGCAACCGTTGTCTTTGCTCCGTAATTGTAATAATCGACCAGCTTGTCAAAAGCATCATCCAGATAAGCATCCGCCTGACTATAAACATACTTTTTATTCTTGATTGCATCTGCGATGTCCACCGTCTCACCGGCTTTCACATCCGTCAGAATCAGTGTATAATCCGAGCTCTGTAAAGCCAGATAAGGGAAATCCTGATCGGTGTTGTTTGTCACACTTCCGCTCTGTGCGTTGCTGTCAAGTACCACCTGATCCGTGTCGATCGATCCGATCGAAATTCCGCTTCCGAACGCCTTCATATATTCACTCTCAAAGTTCGTTGCCGGATTGGCGCCGATACGGATCTCGTCACCGTCATACACAATATGGTTTATATACTCAGGTACCTTGCGGCTGGCTGTAACATATGTTGAGAATGCGCTTCCCGCATACATATAATTGTCCTTTAATGTGGTTGTCCACTCTTTCGTACCGGAACGATACCCGAGCAGATATGTGTTCACATCCGGATCCGCCTCGCCGTCTGCCCGCTGCACCGATACGGAATACATCTTCGTCCCTCTTACCTGCATGCCGTTGCCGCACAGATAGACCAGTCCGACAAAGACCACGCCGAGGATCGGGATTCCCACCCAGTACCACTCGCTTCGTTTTGCCCTGCGCAGGATCAGGTAAAGGACCGGTCCTACCAGGATCGCATAAAGAAAGATCAAAACCTTAAGCGACGTAAAATTCACATCCGTAAACTGACGGTCGATCGCGCTCAGCGCGCGGCTTTCCATATAAGCCCAATTGTCCTGATCCGTATAGCTGGACGATTTCAAAGAATTATACTGCACCTCATCATAAAGCGAGTAAACGATATTCTCGCTGCCACTTTGCACCTGCAGATCCGAAAGTGAGATGCCCAGCACCAGCGCACACCCCTGTCCGATCTGGATATTCCATCCCGGATGCTCGGAGCTGAAATATCCGCTTGTGCCGCTGTAGGTGAACTCGGAATATGCCAGATCCTGCAGATTAACTCCATTGTTAACGTAAGTCGTATAATCTCCCTGATGCTTGTTAATAATCTTTGATGCCTCGTTCGGCGTTCCTGCCTCCGTCGTGGAAACATAAGCCAGATCAAGAAATCCATTGGAAAAAGCAGAAATCATATCCGATCCCCTGCTTCCGGTTCCGATGATCAGCCATCCGCCCTGATTGACCCAGTCCTCGATTGCAGCGATCTGTTTCGAATCCAGAGCGCTCATATCATAATCATCGATGACAAGAAAATACAGACCGCTCAGGCTTTTTTTCAGATCGGCCGAGGAGAGCTCGATGAGATTGATGCTGCGTTCCTTGTTATTCGCATAATAAGTCTGTCCCGGCATCTGCAGATAAGACAGCTTATCAAAGCTGTCCGACAATACGCCGACCGTTGTCTTCCCCGCCTTGTCCCCAAGGATTCCGGTGAGTTTGATCAGTTGCAACGCCTCACCCTTGTCGTCAAGAAACGTGAGGAAGGCCAGCCCTTTGGATGACGAATAATCGTCGAGCGGAACCGTTATCATATACTGCTTCTGTCCGTCCTGTGGCAAGGTCATCTTCGTATCAAACGCAGAGTATGCTTTTGCACCGCCGTCTACGTCGATCTGAAAACGGACTGTGCCGTCAAAATCTTCTCCTTTATTGGAAACGGTAATCTGAAATGTACCTGACGTGCTGTCCTGCTTGAGCAGGGTTGCCTCTCCTGTGAATTGCTGCGTCTCATCCGCATGCACACTTACCGGCTTTAAAAATAAACCGAATGTAAGCAGACAAATACATATGAGTGCCGCAGCGGTCAATCGTTTGGTCATAACTTCCTCCTTCTACAACTTGCATGTCTTGCTGGTTATTACTATAGCATAAGTGAAGGGAAAGGTCTTTTAAGAATTGCTATGATTTCTTTAAGATTCTATGAATATCTTCACATCCCCGACTCAATTCCAATCGGATCCGCTTTAAGCCGTAAAAAAACGGACCGCCTGCCTTGCGACATGCGATCCAACAACCTTCATTTCTATATTTTTATTGGTTCAGGTTTTGTGCAAAAAGCACATTGCGATACTTACTCAGCACCTTAAGAAGCAGACCTCCAAGTATGCATACCGAAATGATCTCACCGATTCCGACGGTTACCACATTAAACGGGATTGACCAGTCGATTCCCTTATAGATCGTCTTAAATCCGTAACCATAACGAAGCACAAACGGTACGATGACCATATTGGCGATCACCGGAGGTAAGGTACATGCAAACTTGTGCTTGCGCAAGAGATAGGTTCCTACCGCACCGATCAAAGTCGCAAGGCTTCCGAAGATGATGTCCCAGATAATGGCTCCGGTCATCAGATTAGCGATCAGGCATCCGATCCACAGGCCCGGAATGGCTGCCGGTGTAAAAAACGGAAGGATGCAAAGCGCCTCCGAGAAACGAATCTGGATACTGTACGATGAGAGGCCAAGTGCGTTGGCAAGCATCGTAAGCACCACATAGAGAGCTGCGATCATCGCTCCCTGAACAATAAATACAACACCTTTGTTTTTCATATTCTTTTGTCTCCTTTAGTTTTGTTTTCTGTCAGGAAGGTTTCGAACTGACATAACTGCTTTTGCAGCAAGAAATACTTTACGCGCCAGTCCCTCATTTGTCAAGAGTCTGACGCGCAATTGTCACCTGTCTTCTACTTTTCATCCTTTTTTGGAGCCTTCTCCATCGGAATATAGTCGTACCGTGGGATAAAATCATCCTTACCGTACAACTCGTTATACTGTGTAAATATCCGGTTCATCACGTTTTCGATCTGGTTCTCCTGTGCTTCAAAAAGAATGATCAGATACTGCATCGAACTGAACCGCGTACAGACATCCACTTTGCGAATCTTTCCACGGACAGCCTGCTCCATGCATCCTAAAGCTTCCTCAATATGCTCGATATACATCATACGATCCGTAAGCGTTTCCATCGTAACCATGATCAGGAAGCACTTGTGGCGGTAGCGCTCTCCGAGGCTGTTGACATACTCATAAACTTTTGCAAATGCGCGGTAATCCAGATCCAGCGCGCCGCTATAGCTTCCGCTTTGCCGAAGCGCCTTCGCGACGAGTTCGAGATCCTTTCCCGTGCCGGACATCCCACGGTCAAGCTGCATCTCATGATAGAACATGTAATTTCCCTTACCGTTCTGTTTCACAAAATACAATGCTTTATCCGCTTCCCTGTAGCATTTTTCAAACGTTGCCCCATTGGTACTCAGGCTCATTCCTGCAGACAGATCCGCGCAGCGCAGCTCGACATCATCTTCTTTTGCCTTAGCGAATTCAAAGAAAATGTGTTTGACACATGCATGGATCTCATCCTTCGAATAATCCGGAAGAAACAGCAGAAATTCATCCCCGCCAAGACGGCAGGCAATGGAATTGTCTCCCGCATCCTTTAGTATATTACCAAGTAATTTGAGTGCACGGTCGCCGGCTTTGTGTCCGTACACATCGTTTACCCTCTTCAGATTATCCATATCCACAAACACCAATCCGCCATCATGTTCCTGCATCATCTGTGCAATCAGGATCTCTCCTTTGCTGCGCACCGGAAGTCCGGTCAAAAAGTCATAATTGTCACTGTCCTCCTGGCTCTGCATCGTACTCATGATATCGGAGATAAATTTCGTCGTCTCGGATTCGTAATTGTCCATTCTGCTTTCGCCGATCGACTCAGCCGGCAATAACGCCGTATCCACCTTGCCCTCACGGATCAGACGGACAAACAGTTGTGCGATCGCCGGATCAAACTGTGTTCCGCTGCCGCGTTCGAATTCCTCGATGATCTGATCTTTCTCCAGGGCATTGCGATAGATGCGCTTGGAATTCATTGCATCATAACTGTCTGCCACCGCCACGATACGCGCCTCAATCGGAATCTCTTCCCCGGAAAGTCCCTCCGGATAACCGGTTCCGTCATAACGCTCGTGGTGATAGTGCGCCACTTCGGCTACATGCTCAATCAATGTAATATCTTTTAAGATATCCGCACCGATCAATGTATGCCTTTGAATGATCGCATATTCTTCTTCGGTCAGCCTGGTCGGTTTATTGACAATGGAATCCGGAATCCCGATCATTCCGACATCATGCATATAGGCAGCATTGCGCAGATTGTTGATTCTCTTGTCATCCCAGCCGAGTGCACCTGCGATCAATGCAGAATAATCTGCAACTCTCTGTGAATGTCCGTTCGTATATACATTCTTTGTCTCAACCGTCACGGAAAGTGTCTTGATCGTTTGCAGCGAAATGCGCTCCGTCTGTCTTCTTCTGCTCTCAAGCTCCTTTTTCTGGCGGATGTGCTCCAGATTGCGCACACTCCGAACCGTTCGGATAAGATTGAGAAAAAGCAGGATGACCAGTCCGATTCCAATAAAAATTCCCGAAATCGTCACGACAAAATAGACCGATGCCATCTCGATCAACGCAGATAGCAATGCGATCACGATTCCGATCAGTACCAGGTGATATTCCCGCGATTTTCCATGAAAAATATCCTTTATAAACGTGATCAAAATAGCCACAAAGGTTACGGACAATATCACATGGGAAGCCGGGAGCGTTTCAATAAAGTCTGCCCGGCCGGTCAATTGCAATCCGATCGATACCACAAAGTTGATGTAGGCAGCCAATTCGATCCAACGGTAGATTTTATGATACCGGTTCTTTTGTATGGTATCTACATACAAAAGGACACCGACCGGACAGATCATCACAATGATAAAACAAAGTGCCGCAAGGATCGACACATTCGAGATCCAAATCTGCCTCAGCTTCGACTCTCCCATCATCCATGCCGCTCCCATCAGCATGCACCAACCCAGATACTCAATATCAAACTTTGTCCTATAGGTAATGCGAAGGGCAAAACTGAACAGGATCGTAATGATTCCCGCAAACAGGATGAACAGCGCGATCAGGCTTTCCATTTTGTTATCATTGAAAATAAATGCCCAGATATCTGCTTTGTCACCGGAATATACCGGATTTACGACTCCGGAATAATTTGTGGTATTGGAAGTCAGTTCGATTTTAAGTTCTCGACCCGCATCTCTTGTGTAAGTCGGACAAAACACATACCGGCTGGCCGAGTCCTTACCAAACGGTCTCGTACCGGCAGTGTCATATTCCGTTCGAAGTTTTCCGTCCACGTAAAACCGGACACTTTGCAGCGAAGACCGGATGGCGATTGAAGTAGCCTTATAATTATCCGGAAACGTCGTAACGATCGTCATCGTTTCCCCGGCCGGCACCTCATACTGCCCCGGGACTTTAATTTTCTCCCGCGTTCCATCCGTCTTTTCCCATACAAAAACTCCATGATAGATCAGATTTTTTTCCTGTGAAGCCCCACCGTACTCGCCCGGATACACTATTTCCGCGGCAACAAATACGATCAGAATTGCCACCATCACAATATAAAATACAATTCTCTGTATTGAGCCTTTCGCATATGTTTCCTCGCGCTTCATTCGTCTTCCCTTACTTACATTTCCTTTTATCTGATGTCGGTTTACGGCATAACCCGCAAACGCTCCGCTTTCTCTACTGGCGGATATAAATTCCCTGCGATTCGATGAAATCATCCAGCTCTTCTAAAGCTTCCGTTGCCCACTCCTCGCTCGCAGGTTTCTGATTCTTCTTATCCTCTGCCACCTGATTTTTCTTGTTTTTCTCTTCCATTTGTGCATTCTCCCTGCTGCGTTATATCCCCTTAAATTTCTAAAAGTATATCATCAAGTGAATAAAAAAGCAAAAAAAGTCCCATCCTTTTTACTAAGAAATGATAGGCGATTGCGAAACTCCTGTGGCGGCGTGCTCCGGCACAAGAGTTTCGCAATCGCTTAAAGAAATAAAAATCGGAGGAACGGAAAAATGTCTTCATACAAAGTCGAAATCTGCGGCGTAAACACAGCAAAACTGCCCGTATTAAAAGATGAGGAAAAGGAGGCATTATTCCAGCGGATCCACGCAGGTGACGAAGATGCACGCCAAACTTATATCAAAGGGAATCTGCGCCTTGTCCTCTCGGTGATCAAACGCTTTCACAACCACAACGAAAATGTGGACGACCTGTTTCAGATTGGCTGCATCGGTCTCATGAAGGCCATTGATAACTTTGATGTCAACGTCGGTGTCAAATTTTCCACTTATGCCGTGCCGATGATCGTTGGAGAAATCCGCCGCTACCTGCGCGATAACAGCAGCTACCGCATTCCGCGCTCACTCCGCGATATCGCCTACCACGCGATGCAGGCCAAAGAGCAGCTTGCCCGTACCTCACAAAAAGAACCGACACTGGATGAAATCTCCAAGGCGAGCGGCATCCCAAAAGAAGATATCGTATACGCTCTCGATGCAATCCAGACTCCCTTAAGCCTGTTTGATCCGGTTTACACGGATGGTGGTGATACACTCTATGTCATGGATCAGATCTCCGACAAAAAGAACCGTGAGGAGAACTGGATTGAGGACCTCTCTTTAAGTGATGCCCTCTCCCGTCTGAACGACCGCGACGAACGAATCATCAAGCTTCGCTTTTTTGAAGGAAAAACACAGATTGAGGTGGCCGATGAAATCCACATCTCCCAGGCACAAGTCTCCCGCCTTGAGAAAAACGCACTCAAAAATATGTATCAGTACCTGAAAACAGACAGCGACTGACAGGCCGCTCCCATTTCCATGCGCCATATTCCCGAGACCATTATACTCCTTTTCTACTATATATGAGGCTTTTGTGCATGAATTACACTCTATATGACATGAACGAAGGCAGCCTCTTCTTCGGCTTGCGCCTCTTCTCTCGCCTTATAGTCTGTAAACAGATCAAGCTGCTCATAGGTTTCTTCTTTTTTTACAATGCTCTCCTCAACCAGCTTATTTGCTGTAAGGTTGATTCTTCTGATGAGCAGATTTTCATCCACGATCCTATCATATAATTCCATCACAGCTTCCGTGATCAGCTTTGTGGAAGAAGTCTGTCTTTTTAAATTTGTCGTTCCATGAGCATGTTTCGGAACCTTTCTGCCATAACGGTCAACCGTGACAGCACCTTTGTATTTTCTTCTCCGATCCGGATCCTTCAGATTTTCTATATCATAACCTACCGTCAGCACGATCTGCTCCGTTACAAGTCCCTTATCTACCAGATCAAGTACAAGAAGATCTGTCATCTCTTTTACGACCAGCTTCGCACGATCGAAGGTATAGGGACAGTGAAGTACCTGACCCGAGCATACACTGTTCGATTCGGGTTTATAGGCCTTAACAGCCTCCATCGTACAAGGCTCATATCCCCAGGCATGATCGATCAGCAGCTCTGCATTGATTCCAAACAGCTTATAAAGCAGTTCTTCGTTATACAATTCATTGGGCTTTCCAATGGAACACCTGGCAATGTCCCCCATTGTATAAAGTCCGTATTCCTCCAGTTTCTTTGCGTAACCCCTTCCCACTCTCCAGAAATCGGTAATCGGTCTGTGGTTCCACAATTGTCTGCGATAAGACATTTCATCCAGTTCCGCAATACACACACCATACTGATCCTGCTCAATATGCTTTGCAACGATATCCATTGCAATCTTACACAGATACATATTGGTTCCGATTCCTGCGGTTGCTGTAATTCCTGTTGTTTTTAACACATCCTGTATCATCGTCATCGCTAGCTCCCTTGCGGTCATATGATACGTGTTCAGATAATTGGTTGCATCTATAAATACCTCATCGATCGAATATGGGAAAATATCTTCCGGTGCGATGTATTTCAGATAAACGCTGTATATTTTGGTACTATATTCAAGATAATAAGCCATCCGTGGAGGGGCAACAATATAATCAAGCTCCAGCGCAGGATTCTCTTTTAATTCTATACTATCATCGGACGAACCTGTAAACGTTCTATCCGGAGCTTTCCATCTGCGGGCGCTATTTACCTCTTTCACCCTCTGAATGACCTCAAACAGCCGCGCCTTTCCCGGTATCCCGCATCATTTCAACGCAGGACTTACCGCAAGACAGATTGTTTTCTCGGTCCTGCCTCTGTCTGCGACGACAAGATTTGTCGTTAAAGGGTCACGGTTACGCTCCCTGCACTCTACAGAAGCGTAGAAGGATTTTAGATCGATTGCGATATACGTTTTTTGCTTTGGCATCATTCCACGCTCCTTCCCTGTTTATATACTATTAAGCGATTGCGAACTCCTGTGGCGGCGTGCTCCGGCTGGGCTGACCCGGTGGCGGGCTTCTACGCTGACACTAGTTATCCCAAATCAA
>CAKRDT010000002.1 GCA_934316545.1 uncultured Agathobacter sp.
GAGGTATTAAACTTTCAAATTCTGAAAATACAGGTGGGGCGAGGGTAGAAATATTTTTCCTGAGTAGTCAGGAAACACGCTAAATAGACCGCAATTAAGCTATGTAAAAGAAATTTTACATTCGTTTTATTGAAAAAGGACTTGCAGGAGTTTCCATGAGCATGATTGCTTATAAGATTGGTATCAAAAAGCCATCGCTTTATAAGCATTTTTCATCCAAGGATGAAATTGTGGAATGCTCAAAGTTTCGTATACCGTACGAAGTTCGTTTTAAGACTTTGATTTTATTGTTGAATCCTTCGGTTGGTATCCTTGATTGTCTGTATCCGATAGTCATGAATTCTTTTCGTGATTGAGCCACAACACGGACAAGTCTGTGGTGAAGGCTTAGTTTCAATGAAAACTTTAACATAAAAATCGGCATGAACAACTTTTTTTATAAAAACATCTTTAATGTTTAAGAGATTGTTGCTACAATAACTATACATCTTTGATGTACCTCCAAGTGCGTTTGTTTGGTAGACGGTGGCGCTTGGGGGTTTTTCTTTTATCATAGCAAAAATGTTGGAATAACGAATACCAAATATAATTCGTTACCCCAACATTTATTTTAGAACCTAAATAATCTAGTCTGAGCGATTTTTTCGTTCAGGGAAAAGGAGAAAATGTCATTGACAGAAAAGACTGATATCAGAGATTCGGATGAAAAAGTAGTTGAGTTTCTCCCTGATTGTAATAAATTTTTGTATATGATATTAATTATTTTTTCAGGAAAAGCGTTCTACAATATTATTAATTTCCAACGCATTTTCTTTGTTATGATTTACGATAACGGACATTTCCTGTGTCGTTTCTTCTGTTTGTCTTGCCTTTTCTAAGATATCCTGACTGCTGATATGGTCGGAATCAGGAACATCTGAAATAGCATGGATCTGGTTTTGAATATTTTGTACTGTGTTGACAAAGGTTTCAGACTCTTCTGTAATTTCGGATATAATAACCTGAATTTCCTGAATGGATTGGTAGTAATCCTGGGTTTCCTGAACCAATTCTGTAAACTGTGTTTGGACGTCATTTTGCAGGAAGAAAATAATCTGATCGAAACAAGTTTTGACATGTGATATATTGTTTTTAGTTTCATTACAGATAGCCTGAATATCTGTGGCTGTTTTGGATGAATTAGATGCAAGGTTACCGATTTCGTCTGCAACTACAGCAAATCCTTTTCCAGCCTCTCCAACTCTTGCAGCTTCAATAGAAGCATTTAAGGACAGAAGGTTTGTCTGGCTTGTAATGTCTAAAATTTGAGATGCCATTTCATCAATTCGCATTAATGATTGTAATTCTTCCATTGCATTTTCGATAACTTTTTGATTTTCTGCAATCTGGGTATTTGTATTTACCATGGAATTATTAGCTAAGGTCTGCATTTTTTCCACTTTTTGAAGTAACTCGCTGCTGTGGACATTACCCTGACGGATACGTTCTTCGATATCAGAAACAACCATTGTCATTTCGGAAATCTGCTGTCCTACATCGTTTACAGTAGCGTTAATATCTTCTGAATGTTCTGCAAATGTCTGCGTGGATTTTGAGTTGTCTGCCACACAACTAAGCAGTGTTTCTGAAGAACGTTGCATTGCGGTCGCAGAGCTGCTAAGTGATGTTGAACAGTCAGATAAAGTGGCAATGATGCCACTGAGTGCATCATATAAAGAATTCATTGCAGTTGCAATTTTTCCAATTTCACTCTTGGTATTAATCCAAGGCGTAAGACGTTTGCTCTTTTCAAGTTTTAAATTGCTAAGCTGGATAATTGCATCTTCGACATATAACAGAGGTCTGACACTGATTGCAATTGTGATAAATGCCAGTACACTGATGATTAAAACGAAGATGATACATATCAGACCTAAGATGCGCATATTTTTGTGGACGTTCGC
Source organism: uncultured Agathobacter sp. (assembly GCA_934316545.1). GTDB lineage: Bacteria > Bacillota > Clostridia > Lachnospirales > Lachnospiraceae > Roseburia. The sequence goes on from CAKRDT010000002.1 coordinate 1,944, forward strand.
ATAAATGTTCTCTTCACTGTCATAAGAAACCATTGCCCAGCCATGTTCTGCGATAGACTGATAGCTTGCCACAAAAGAATCGGAACCTTCTTTGTAGTTAAGATCACCACTGGTTTCGCCGGATTTAATTTTATCAATAATGTTTAACAGCATATCATCCTGAATATCGCTGGCAATCAAACTGCTGTCGTCTGCAAAGATGTACATATTAGTTTCGGTATTGACCATATAGTAGCGGAGGGTGTCATTTTCGCTTTTTAAATCATATAACTGTTTTTCAAGCTCTTCTACAAATGGTCCACCGCCTACATATCCAAGGATTGTTTTTCCATCTGTATCAAATACAGGGCAGTACATGGATAAAATAAGTTTACCGGAGGAAGGGGAGACAATAATACCGGCATCATACAGACCGTTTCTTTGTGTCATGGCATCTTGCAGGGCTTTTAAACTATCACCTTCACGGGTAGTCATTCCGATTACCTTTGAATTGGAATGAGCAACGATGTGCGTATTCCATTCACCGATATAAATACCTTCCCAGTTGTTAAGACCGCTATAATAGTCTTCTGTATAGCTCTGCACGATTGCCTGCTGCTCAGAATTATTGACATCCTTTAAAAAGTCGCGGACACAAGGTGTTTTACTGTAAGCAGTGAGGATAGATTCCTGACGTGCGACGTATTCGTTGAGCAGACTTGCTTGGGCATTCATGGTATTTTTCATAACATTAAGCTCAGATTCCTGCATCATGCCAGTCATTGTCTTATTTGCAGTAAGGTAAAGCAGGCTCATGCAAATGATTACGATGATGGTAATGCCTAGTGTGATTTTAGTACCTAATTTCCAGTTCTTCATTCGTAAACCCCTTTCTTTTAGACATGAAGTATTATATTGAATTATAACATAACAGATGAGATTGTGTATACAAAATAACAATCGGTACAGAGATTTCGATTTTAACTTTTTTATCTATGCATTTTTATAAATAATCCAGTTATCAGCATTCCATCTCAAAACCCGAAAGGTCCCATACTTCAATCTTCTTTCGTCTTTCAGGCGTATCATCCCCTGATTACCATAATGAACAAGAATTATGTTGCACCGAATATGCCAGTTGAAGAATTACCCGAAGAATATCATTATCTCCGAGATTTAACGGAAAAAGAAGCGACCAACCATGACAAAGCCAAGGGAGCAAAATACTAAAATCCCTTAGGAACTAAGGGCGCACTTATACACCCTTGCGGGCGTGTGCATTCTGCAGAGGACTTATCTCTGCACTACGATATATGATGATTGACGAATCTAATCAGGGACAGGGGTATGGAAGTATTGCATTGGATCTGACGATTGAGTATAGTATACTTCAGATAGGCTGTATGCTTATTGTAATTTATATTGCATTTATATATTTCCGTGAGCGATATGCCTATAAGGTTCAAAAGAAAGAAATCGTGTTTGAATTATTGCTTTTTACGGGAATATTCAGCATTGCCGTTTGCAGTAAATGTGGATCGTATAAATGCTGTTTATATTTATGATGGAAAAGATACATGGACAGATGAATCGGGAGTGGAATGGAACAAAGCTGTAAAATAGTAGAAGAAAAAAGGCAGATTATTAAGCAGCTTATCAATACAGAAGTGGAGGAAAAATCATGAGAATTGAACATGTTGCACTTTATGTAAATGATTTGGAAAATACAAAAAAATTCTTTATGAAATATTTCAGAGCAAAATCAAATGATGGATATCACAATCAGAAAACAGGCTTTTGTTCTTATTTTCTCACATTTGAGGATGGTGCACGTATTGAAATCATGAATTTGCCGAAAATGGCTGATTTACCGAAGAAACCGATTCGTACCGGATATTCGCATATAGCTTTTAGCGTGGGAAGCATAGAAAAAGTGGATGCATTGACAGCAGAATTGAAAGCGGATGGTTATGAAGTTATCAGTGGTCCACGGACTACAGGGGATGGATATTACGAAAGCTGCATTGTTGCGGTTGAGGATAATCAAATTGAGATTACAGTATAATGGAAAAATGCAGGCAATAGACCAGACGCTAAGGGCTGATTTTTGGTTGACGAATGAGGGACAATTTATTAACATAGAAAGTGTACATAAGTATGGAAAATATAGGAACAAGGGGAACAAAAGATGATTTGTGGAATGACCTATTACCAGATATGCTGGTACTTTTTGATCTATTCATTTGGAGGCTGGGCGCTTGAGGTTGTCTATCATGCGGTAGCCTGCGGTAAAGTGATCAACCGTGGCTTTTTAAACGGACCGGTGTGTCCGGTATATGGATTCGGGGTTCTCTCTGTTTTTGCAATGATCAACACGATTCAGGGCGGCGGTTATCCGATGAATGACGGAATGATCTTCCTGTTTGGTGTAATTCTGGCGACTGCGGTAGAACTGATTGCCGGATGGCTTTTAGATGTTTGTTTTCATGCAAGATGGTGGGATTATTCGAATAAACCACTGAACCTGCACGGATATATCTGTCTGGAGTTCTCGCTGATTTGGGGCGTGGCAATCCTGCTTGTCGTAAAGGTATTTCAGTCTTTTGTGGAGCATCACACTTCCGCACATGCACCTTCGATTGTGGGATGGATCGTTGTTGCGATACTTTATGCATTGTATCTTGCGGATCTGATTGTGACGGTTGCGGTCATTCAGGGACTTAACAAGAAACTTACCCGACTGGATACGATCCGTGCCAATATGAGAGTGATCAGCGATAAAATCAGTGATTCTCTGGCAACAACAACTATCGATACCGCGCAGAAGGTTGGCGAAAGTAAGGTGCAGGCGGCCTTAGCCAAGGCTGAGTTTAAGGATGCTGCCGAAGAAAAAGTAAGCAGATCCATCGAGACGCTCCGCAAGAATAAGGCAGACTTGCAGAAAGAATTTGACGAGTTGTCAAGTTCCATCGTAGAGCATACATTTGTGGGTCAGGGACGTCTGATCAAGGCTTTCCCGGATATGAAACACAGAGATTATCTGGAACTGGTTCAGGAATTAAAGAGTAAAATAAAAGATAGAAAATAAATAGGATTAAAAATTTGAAAAATAACAGTATATACATGAAAAGACTGCTCTCCATAGCAGTTCCGATCATACTAAATAATATTATTGCACAGTTGCAGATGATTATTGACCGAATTTTTCTCGGTCATGCAAATGATCTGTATATGAGTGCACTAGGTAATGTGTCTTCGCCGGTGTGGACGACAATGTCTTTTTGCAATTCACTGGTTATGGGAGCGTCCATTCTGATCAGCCAAAGTGTCGGTGCCGGAAAAAAGGATGGTATAGGAGAATATGCGGGAGCCATGATGAAATACAATAATATCATTCCCGTGTTTTTGTTTTTCTTCTGGATGATTTTTCCGAAGCCGGTTTTTATGCTTTTGGGCGTAGCGGATAATGTGATGCCTTTGTGCTTGAGTTATGTCAGATGGTATGCGCCATTGTTTCTGTTGGTTGGACTCAGTGGATCACTTGGGGTTATATTACAGACATCGAATTACACGAAACCATTGGTCGTATATGGAATTATTCGATCCGGAATCAATATTATCTTGGATTATGTGCTGATCTTCGGAAAGTTTGGATTGCCGGCACTCGGAATTCAGGGTGCGGCGATCGGAACCGTGATCGCGGAGTATCTGGGTGCAATCTATATTGCTTTTGTCTTTTTTAGAAGTAATCGGCTCGTAACAAGACCAACATGGATGGAGGTCAAGACATCACATGTTCGAAGCTTTCTTCATGCGGCAAAACTTGGAATTAACATTGCATTGGAAGATTTTGCATGGAATATCGGCAATCTGATTCTGATCCGTATCTTGAATTCTATCAACGAATATGCGGCAGGAATTTATACGATCATTTTTAGTGTCGAAGTGCTTGCCGTGGTACTCATCGGAGCAATCGGAAGCGGCACGATGACATTGACCTCTGAAGCAACAGGAAAGAAAGACTTATCCCAGTATAAAGGGACTGCAATCTGTGCTTACGGAATCTGCACACTTGTGACGATACTGATCATTATAGGGGCGATTGCGTTTCCAGACGAAATCTTATCCCTGTTTACAAGTGATACCGATGTTATCACATCGAGTGGAATTTATTTGATTCTCATCGGTTTCAATCTGTTTTCAAAATCGGCAAATATTATTGTGGGAAATGCTATTCGAGGAAGCGGAAACACAAAATGGATGCTCTATACGCAGATGTTTGGAACTGTCTGGATTGTCTGTGTTGCATCGTTTTTTGTGTTTGTCTGCAAGCTTGGTATTCTTGGTGTTTTCCTGGCAGTCATGGCGGACGAGGGCGTTCGGGCTTTGATCAATCTGTGGAAATACTTGAGAATTGTGAAAGGGTGGAAGTAAGGAAAACGGTTATAAGTAAAATTGTATCATTTCGAGTGATTTTGGGAATCTTTTTCCAAAGGTGAAATGCATGAAAAAACATATACCAAAACATATCGGGATTATACCGGATGGTAATCGCCGCTGGGCAGTTGAGCATGGATTGTCGAAGGCGCAGGGATATTCGTACGGATTATGAAGAGGATGATTTTATCAAAGCGATGGAATGGTATCGCCAACAGGATGTCACATATGGCGGATAAAAAGATAAAGGAGTTGCACATATGATTAAAAATATTGTATTTGATATTGGAAACGTATTGGTAAAGTTCCAGCCGGATCAGGCGATGCGCGAGCTTGGAATCGCGGAAGAAAAGATTCCGAAGATGGCGCAGGCAACCTACTTAAATCCGATTTGGGGAGAACTGGATCGCGGCGTGATTCCGGAAGCGGAGATCATTGATGAGATGGTAACAGTCGCTCCGGAATATGAGGAAGATATTCGATTATTCTTCAGAGATGGAAAGGACAAGGTCGTCAAAGCGTACCCGTATGCAAAAGACTGGATCGAAGAATTGCAGGAAAGAGGATGCAAGGTTTATCTGCTTTCCAATTATCCGGCAAATTACTTTGAACTGCATACACATAACCAGCTTGATTTCGCAAACATTGTGGATGGCAAGATCATCTCGGGTATGGTCAAGATGGTAAAGCCGGATGCAGACATCTATCAGTGTCTGTTTGATACTTATAAATTGAATCCGGAAGAATGCGTATTCTTAGATGACAGACCGGAGAATATTGAAGGTGGTGAAAAGCTTGGAATGCGGGGAATCGTGTTTGCCAGTTATGAGGATGCCAGGGCGAAGCTGGAAAAAATGCTGAGCTGCTGACATATTGTGAGTATACCGAGAATTAAAGCATGTTTTGGTGATGAAAGGAGAAGGTTGTGATGACCTTCTCTTTTTTCTATGGATAATTTCGTGAAAATAAGTCCCCTTTATACAAAAAAGTATTTAAAAGAAAATGTAAAATATACTTGACATGTTATGTAAAGTAAACTATACTTCGAAATGTAAAGCAAACTTAACAAAATAAACCAATCAAAATTGTGAGGAGAATAAGGAAATGAAAATGTCGGGAATGAAAGTTTTAGCAACTGTTTTATTATTGGTAGCAATCGGATTTGTGGTATGGGGCGTGAGCGGACACACAGATGCGTATGCACCGGCGGCAATTGACTTTGTTGCATCGGTAGCGCTTTTTGCCCAGATTCGCAAGATAGAGTCCGATGCAAAGGATGATGAGGTTAAATAATGAAAACAAAGATTCAGGATCTGCGCAAGGAACGTGGTGTTACACAGAGTGAACTTGCGGATGCGGTGGATGTGACCAGACAGACGATCATATCTTTAGAGGGGGGCAGGTATAAAGCTTCCCTGATATTGGCACATAAGCTTGCACAGTTTTTCGGTGTGACGATCGAAGACCTGTTTATATTTGATGAGGAGGATGAAAACATATGAAAGGATTTTGTTTCATGAGTGCAACAAAGGCTACAAATAATGAGGAGTATCGGAAACAGATACAGGCAAAGAATAAATGTATATGGGGACTGATCCTGCTTGGATTGATCACGGCAGTGATCGCATATTATATGGAGTTCTCCGGTAAGATGAAAGTGGATGATTACATGCTTGGTGTGTATTGCGGATTAGGAGTCGGATTGGTTGCGAGTGGTATTGCGTTCCTGATTCGGAATAAGCGTTTGCTCAAGGATGAGGCAAAACTAAAAGAAGCAAGATTACAGGCAACGGATGAAAGAAATGTAGAAATCGGAATGCGCGCGCAAAAGATCGCAGCAATTGTGTTGCTTGTTGCAATCTATCTGGTATTTCTTATCGGAGGAGTGTATGAACCGATACTCAGCAAGGTTATGTCATGTCTGATTTGTCTGTTTATTGTAGCGTATGCGATTGCGTGGAGAGTACTGAATCAAAGGATGTAATGAGTTGCAGACAAAGGTGTCGAGAGATGCTTTTGTCTGTTTTTATTTTATGACTTGACAGATGCGTGTAACTACGCTATTTTATATCCACAAAACTCAAATAATTCATATTCGATGTTGTATCTGACATCGGTTACAAATCATTAAGAGTGCAATCATTCATGCACTTACAATACCATGAGTTTTAAATTGAATATGGGGAATGTAAATGGTCTGTTTTTGTTGTAAAAAAGATTCATTATGCTATACTAAAGAAAGGAAAGATGTGTATGGGGAACGGAATGACCATCGAAGAGAAGAAGAGAAAGGTGCAGGATTTTCGGCCGATAGATGATGCTTTCTTCGAGGTGCTGACAGATGATACAAGTTTCTGTCAGGAAATGTTGAGAATTCTATTGGATGACAATGAACTGCTTGTTGAAGACGTAGTTGTACAAAGTAGTGAGAGAAATATATATGATCGCTCTGTACGACTGGATGCGTTATGTACTTTCACAGATGGCAAGAAATGCAATGTGGAAGTGCAAAGATCAGATAAAGATGATCATTTGCGAAGAGTAAGGTTTAATGCTTCGAGTATTGCAGTCAAGGATTCACAGGTAAAGCAAAGTTTTAAAAAGATTGAAGATATCATAGTTGTGTACATATCACAGTTTGATATTTTTGAAGGTGGTCGAGTAATTTATCATGTAGACAGTGTCATACGTGAGACGGGAAAGATAGTTGATGATGGTCTTGTCCGTGTGTTTGCAAATACACAGGTTAAGGATGGAACTATAATTTCGGAATATTTAGGTTACTTTTTGAAAAAAGAAGTAAGTGATTCTAAATTTCCGGAGTTGACAAAACGAATGAACTATTTGAAACATCAGGAGGGAGGTCTTCAAGCGGTGTGTGAAGTAATGGAACGATATGAGAGAAAGGCAGCTGAGAAAGCTGCGCAAGAAGCAAACATGCAGGCAAATATAAAAGCAATTAAAAAGATGATCAATGAATATAATGCGAAAAAAGAAAGCATTCTCGAGGATTATACAGAAGAAGAATATGCTTTAGCGTTAAAAGAACTCTCTGATAAGAGACGCTGATTTAAAAACGATTGAGCTTGCACAAGCAAAAAGAGATGAAGCAGTGGGCGTAATTATTCGTAGTGAAAGAGTTGCAGACAAAGGTGCCGGATGGATGCCTTTGTCTGCTTTTTTATTGATAATATAGTTTTATTGAAAGATGGGAGAGAAGTAAAATGAAACCGATAGTAGGAGTGTTACCCTTGTGGGATGATGAAAAAGAAAGCTTGTGGATGCTGCCGGGATATTTTCATGGAATCGAAGAAGCGGGCGGTATGCCAATTATGCTGCCCCTGAGCAGCGAGCCGGTAACGATTGAACAGTGTGTAAAGATGTGTGACGGCTTTCTATTTACAGGCGGTCATGATGTATCGCCTGAATTGTATGGAATGGAGGCTTTTTCATCGAATGTCATATGCAGCAAACTGCGTGATGAGATGGAAGGTGCTTTAATGAAGCGTGCGTTGGAAGAGAATAAATCGATACTTGGAATTTGCAGGGGTATCCAGTTTTTGAATGTGCATCTGGGCGGAACGCTGTATCAGGATCTGCCGACGGAACATCCGAGTGGAGTCGAACATCATCAGACGGCACCGTATGATATTCCGGTGCACACGAACAGGATTGTGAAAGACAGTCCGTTGCATCAATTACTTGAAAAAGAGAATCTTGCGGTAAACAGTTATCATCATCAGGCGATTCGAAAGCTGGCACCGGATCTGGAAGCGATGGCGGAGTCGGAGGATGGACTTGTCGAAGCAGTGTATATGCCTTCGAAAACGTTTGTGTGGGCACTGCAGTGGCATCCGGAATTTGCATATAAAACAGATGCGGACAGTAGAAAGATTTTTCAGGCATTTGTTGATTCAATGAATTGACGTACAGAAAACTGTACATTATAATATAATAAAGAAGGCAGTAACTATTGTTTGTTATGAAGGAGAGGCTTATGCTTGCGGTTAATTATACAAATCTGAGAGAGAATATGAAGCATTATATGGACGTGGTTACCGATGATTATGAGACGATAATCGTTACCAGAAAAGATAACAAGAATGTGGTTATGATTTCAGAGGAATCTTATAACAACCTGATCGAAAATGTGTATGTGATGGGAAATAAAGCTAATTATGATTGGCTGATGGAATCCAAAGCCCAGCTTGAAAACGGAAATTTGCATAAGTATGATCTTTTGGCAGGAGCAGATGCCGATGAATAAAGTTTTTACCGAGAACGGCTGGAAGGATTATATATATTGGCAGACGGAAGATCGCAAAACAATGAAAAAGATCAATGGTCTGATTGAAGATATATGTCGGAATGGAAATGAAGGAATCGGAAAACCGGAACCGCTGACCGGAAATCTGTCCGGCTTTTGGAGTCGGAGAATTAACGATAAAGACCGATTGATCTACAAAATTGATGAAAGCAACGTGTATATACTGGCATGCAGGTATCACTATACTAAATAGAACAATTTAGTATAAGTGATTTAGGGAACTTTATAGCAAATAAGGAGAAGAACCCATGAGAGTATTACATTTAGAAGACGATGTAATGAAATATGCAAACATTCAACGAGTATTAAATCGCGGTGGAATTACGGATATTGTGTGGGAGAAGAATGTTGCGGATGGCATTGAGACCATAGAAGATGCAATTATGGATCACAATCCGTTTGATTTGATTATTACAGACATGCATTATCCTATGAAGTATGGTGAAAAGCCAGTTTGGGATGCCGGAGAACATTTTATCGCAAAAATGCAGGCAAAGAATATTAAAACACCAATTATTGTTTGTTCCAGCATCAATGAAAAAATCCCTAACATCTTAGGAAATGTTTGGTATCAGAAAAAGCGAAATTGGGAAACTGAAATGTTGAATTTATTGAAATCTGTATGATATGAAAAATAAATCATTGTTTTCAAAAATTAGAAAGTATAATATCCTACAATATCTCTTTCATAAAATAGTTGTACTTACTGACAAAGTGTGATAAATTTGATAAGAACTGAATATGTAGCAATCAGGTGTCGGAGCAATCATGTCGTTGATTGGCTCCGGTGAAAAGGGAAACAGGTGTAAATCCTGTACGAACTCGTCACCGTAATTAAGGAGCGAAGCCAATATATCACTGGGAAACCGGGAAGATGGTGGATGCGATGATCTATAAGCCGGGAGACCTGCCTGAGCGCTGTACAGAAACGATGAGTTTCAGACCACGAGTAAAAAGGTTGTACGTTTGGATTGTGTGCAGACTCTTTACCTATTTTTGGGAAAAGAGTTTTTCTTTTGTGTACCATAAGGCATCAGGCCACTCGTTTTTGTAGTACATATTTGGAAATGAAAAGCAGAAGATACTGCAGAAAAGAGGAGACAATGAAAAAGAAAATCGTAACACTGCTTATGGCATCTGTTCTGATTGTTATGAGTGCAACAGGATGCGGAAACGGCAATCAGAATGCAACAGACAACAAAGTGGATGCAAACACACAGGATACACAGACAGAGAGCGTAAGCGATGATCAGAAGGCTGCGGATGAAGTCGCAGATTTAATCGATGCGATCTATGTGCAGGAGAGAACCGATGATACGGATGCACAGTGCGAGGCTGCCAAGGCTGCCTGGGACAAGCTGACCGATGCACAGAAGGCATTGGTAGAGGGCGAGAATGCGGATCCGGATTATTTCGGAAGAGATACTGGTGATGCTTCCAAAGATGATCCACGCAACCAGGATGATATCGGCGAGAACGAGATCCTTGTTGTAAGTTTCGGTACCTCATTCAATGACAGCCGTGTGGCTGATATCAAAGGTATCGAGGATGCAATCCAGGAAGCCAATCCGGACTGGTCTGTACGCAGAGCATTTACCGCACAGATCATCATTAATCATATACAGGCACGTGATGGTGAGAAAATCGATAACATGGATCAGGCTTTGGACCGTGCCGTGGCAAACGGTGTAAAGAACCTTGTTGTTCAGCCGACACACTTAATGCATGGTGCAGAGTATGACGAACTCGTGGAAGCTGTTAACAACTACAGCGACAAGTTTGAGTCGGTTAAGGTTGCCGAGCCGCTTCTCGGTGAAGTCGGAGATGACGCAACCGTCGTTAACGATGACAAGAAGGCTGTAGCAGAGATCCTTACCGCTGAGGCTGTTAAGACAGCAGGCTTTGACAGCCTGGATGCAGCAAAGGAAGATGGCACTGCATTCGTATTTATGGGACATGGTACTTCACATACAGCAAAGATTTCTTACAGCCAGATGCAGGCACAGATGAATGATCTTGGATATGACAATGTATTTATCGGAACTGTAGAGGGTGAGCCGGAAGAGACTTCCTGCGAGAACGTCATTGAGGCTGTCAAGAATGCAGGATATAAGAAGGTGTATCTTCGCCCGCTTATGGTTGTTGCCGGTGATCATGCAAACAATGATATGGCAGGAAAAGATGATGACTCCTGGATGAGCATGTTTCTGGCTTCCGGAAACTTTGGAAGTGTAGCGGCGCAGATTGCCGGACTTGGTGAGATCGAAGGTGTCCAGAAACTCTATGTAGCACATACGGCTGCAGCCATCGGTAAATAAGAGATGCTTGTGTGAACGGACAGGCAATTGATCAGAATAGAAAAGAAATAAAAGGAACAAGGGAATCATGAACAGAATGAAAAAGTATATAGCGGTCACCATGCTTTTGATGGCGATGCTCCTTATAGGGTGCGCAGGAAACACAGACAATGAGCAGGCAAGTACACAGGAAAATGCACAGGCATCGACACAAAAAGAAGCCGAACTTGCAGATGGCGTATATACCGCAGAATTTAATACGGACAGCTCGATGTTTCATGTGAATGAAGCCTGTGACGGAAAAGGAAAGCTTACGGTAGAGAATGGACAGATGACGATCCATATTTCCCTTGCATCTACTCATATTGTAAATCTTTATGTCGGACTTGCAGAGGATGCTGCAAAGGACGGAGCAAAGCTGCTTGAGCCTACCACAGACATTGTGACATACAGCGACGGGACTTCTGAGGAAGTTTATGGATTCGATGTTCCGGTTCCGGCTCTTGATGAGGAATTTGATCTTGCAATTCTCGGAACCAAAGGAAAGTGGTATGATCACAAGGTCAGCGTGTCAAATCCGGTTGCAGGATACAACGAAAGCGGCGAGGATGCAAGTCAGGCTCCTACAAAGGATACTCTGATTGAAAGTGAAGTGGAATATAAAGATTCCTTAGAAGAGGGAAGCTATACGGTGGAGATTAAATTTGAGGGTGGAAGCGGCAGAGCGTCCATCCAGTCTCCGGTTACACTGACCGTAGCTGCGGACGGCAAGATGACGGCAACCGTGGAGTGGAGCAGTCCAAATTATGATTACATGATCGTAGATGGGGAAAAACTGTTCCCGGTTAATACCGATGGAAACTCTGTCTTTGAGATACCGGTAGCCGGCTTTGATACTCCGATTACCGTGATCGGCGATACGGTTGCGATGAGCAAGCCACACGAGATCGAATACACACTGACATTCTTATCCGATACATTGAAGAATGCGCAGTAATTGAGGATTGGATATGATAGGGAGAAAACAGATTGTAATTCTAAGCTGTTTCGTAATGATGGGACTGGCGGGGCTTTGCGGCTGCGTCAGTCCTTCTTCCGATTCTACGGAATCTATAGAAACGGAAGCAAAAAACGGTACAAAGGTAGATTCACTTGGAAATCTTAAGTATGAGAGCAGTATGGATCTGCAATATGCGAAGAATTTTTCCGTCGATGATTATGAGGGCGGATATAAGGTTTTAACTACTATGGACGGCACACAGATTCTTGTTGTGCCGGACGGAAAACAGGTGCCGGATGGAATCGGTGACAATGTTATTGTCGTCAGGCAGCCGGTCAAGAACCTTTATATCGTATCATCATCCATCATGGATATCTTCAGCAGGCTGGATGCGATGGATACGATCCGGCTTTCCAGTCAGAAAGAAGAGGACTGGTACGTGCAGGATGCGAAGGACGCGATGGCAAGAGGCGATATCCTCTATGCCGGAAAATACAGTAAGCCTGATTATGAGTTAATTGTTTCTGAAAATTGTTCGCTGGCAATCGAGAATACCATGATCACACATTCACCGGAAGTCAGTGAGATGCTTGCGGATTTTGACATCCCGACAATGATTGAGTATTCCAGTTACGAGGAACATCCGCTTGCAAGAGTGGAGTGGGTGAAATTCTTCGGTGCGCTCATCGGTAAGGAAGAGAAGGCAAAGGAAGTGTTTGACGAAGAGGTGCGTCTGGTCGATGAAGCGACATCGGTCAAGAAAACCGGCAAAACCATTGCGTTCTTCTATGTGACATCCAATGGGCTGATCCAGGTGCGATCGAGTAAGGATTATGTCCCGAAGATGATCGAGCTCGCAGGCGGTAACTATATCTTTGAGAATATCGGAGATCCGGATTCGAAGCGGTCGACGGTCAGTATGCAGATGGAAGACTTCTACGATAAGGCGAAGAATGCGGATTTCATCATATATAACAGTTCCATCGATGGCGGCGTGCAGTCGGTGCAGGAACTGATAGATAAATGTAACGTGCTCAGGGATTTTAAGGCGGTCAAAGAGGGCAATGTCTGGTGCACAACGAACGATATGTACCAGCAGTCTATGTCGATCGGCTGCCTGATCCGCGATATGCACAACATGTTACAGGGAAAGAGTGAAGATACGATGCAGTATCTTTTTCATTTAAATGAAAGGAAGAACGGACGCAGAGTCTGACCTGGTTTCACCCGGAAATACGCAGTCATAAAACAAAGAGAATGGAAGAGAAGGTTGAAAATGCAACATAACCGGAAAATGCGTTATATTACAGCATTTCTCATACTTGGAATTGCTACGCTTGTACTTGTTATCTTAAATGTATGTATCGGAACGGTGGAGATTCCGTTTCGTGATATTCTTAAGTCGATCGGAGGATATTCTGTCGAAAATGAGCGGATCCTGTGGGATATCCGTATGCCGCGAACCCTTGCAGCCCTGCTTCTTGGAGGTGCACTCGGCCTTGCCGGTTATCTGCTGCAGACATTCTTTCACAATCCGATCGCGGGCCCGTTTGTGCTTGGAATCTCATCCGGAGCGAAGATGGTCGTAGCGCTTGTGATGGTATTTCTGATGGGCAATGCGATCCGTGTCAGTTCTGCGGCGCTTATTGCTGCGGCTTTCGTGGGAGCGATGCTTTCGATGGGATTTGTACTTGCCGTGTCGCACAAGGTCCATCATATGGCGATGCTTGTGGTCAGCGGCGTGATGATCGGGTATATCTGTTCGGCGATCACGGAACTTGTCGTGACGTTTGCAAGCGATTCGGATATCGTCAACCTTCACAACTGGTCAAGAGGAAGTTTTTCCGGAATGACATGGGACAATGTAACGGTCATTACCGGTGTGGTGTTTGTCACATTTCTTTTGGTATTTTTGCTCGCAAAACCGCTCGGAGCATACCAGCTCGGCGAAGTGTATGCGCAGAATATGGGCGTGAATATACCGCTTTTTCGAGTGCTGCTTGTAATCTTATCGAGTATTTTATCCGCGTGTATCGTGGCATTTGCGGGTCCGATCTCCTTTGTCGGAGTGGCGGTGCCGCATCTGGTCAAGGCGCTGTTTCGGACAACAAAGCCGATCCTTATGATACCTGCCTGCTTTCTGGGCGGAAGTGTGTTCTGTCTGTTTTGTGATCTGCTGGCAAGAATGCTTTTTGCACCGACAGAGCTGAGTATCAGTACCGTGACGGCAGTGTTTGGTGCGCCGGTTGTAATCTTTGTGATGATGCGGCGGAATAAGGAGAGGATGCTGTAATGGAGTACTATTTTCGTGCGGAAAAGATGTCGGTCGGTTACGATCGTAAGCCGCTGATCGAAGAAATCGAAATCGAGTTAAAAAAAGGCGAGATTCTGACGCTGATCGGACCAAACGGAGCAGGAAAGTCCACGGTGCTTAAGAGCATCACGAAGCAGCTTGCGCTGCTCGGCGGAACGATCTATCTGGGCAGGGAAGATTTAAAAGGGATGTCGGGAGAGGCACTGTCGCAGAAGATGGCGGTCGTACTGACTCAGCGGCTTAAGACGGAGCTGATGAGCTGCGAGGAAGTGGTTGCGACCGGCCGCTATCCGTATACCGGAAGGTTTGGAATCCTGACCGACGAGGATCAAAGGGTTGTGGAAGAGGCGATGGAACTGGTGCATGTGACGGAAATCAGAAACCGGGATTTCCGCTATATCAGTGACGGGCAGAGGCAGCGGGTGATGCTGGCGCGGGCACTCTGTCAGGAACCGGATATTATTGTGCTCGATGAGCCGACATCGTATCTTGATGTGAAATATAAATTGGAGTTTTTATCGGTACTACAGGAGATGAGCCGAAAGAAGGAACTGACGGTCATTTTATCGCTTCATGAGCTGGAACTTGCGGAGCGGATTGCGGACAAGATCCTCTGCTTAAATGGTGCGCGGGTGGATCGATACGGAAGCCCGGATGAAATCTTTGAGCCCGGCTATCTGTCGGGGCTGTTTCGGATAGAGGCGGGAAGCTTTGACGAGGTCAACGGAAATCTGGAATTGCCCGCACCGGGGGGCGAGGCAAGGGTATTTGTGATCGCCGGTGGCGGAAGCGGAAGAACGGTATACCGGAAGCTGCAGAGAGAGGGAATTCCGTTTGCTGCGGGAATCCTTTATGAAAATGACCTGGATTATCCGGTGGCGGCTGCATTGGCGCAGAAAGTGATTGCGGCACCGGCGTTTGAACCGGTGAATGAGCAATTATTCGATGAGGCAAAACCGGTGATGGAGCGCTGTGAGCGGGTAATCTGCTGTAGGGAGACGTTCGGAAGTTACGAGGCGATGAACTGGAAGTTGCTGGAGTATGCAGGAGAACTTGGCATTGAAGTCATATGTGCATAGCTGTCATAAAATTGAAATGTTTTATAAAATTGTGAGAGACAGCATCTACGTTTTGCACATATATTTGAGAAGCAAAGTATTCGGAATATTATAAATGGGAAATGTATTATGGCAAAAGTAATTATGGTGCAGGGCACGATGTCCAACGCGGGAAAAAGTTTTCTTGTCGCGGGCCTGTGCAGGATCTTTCGGCAGGACGGCTACCGGGTAGCGCCTTTTAAATCACAGAATATGGCATTAAATTCCTACATCACGAGCGAGGGCTTAGAGATGGGACGGGCACAGGTCATGCAGGCGGAGGCTGCCGGGATTGCACCGATGGTGTGTATGAATCCAATCCTGCTGAAGCCGACCAACAATGTCGGCTCGCAGGTGATCGTCAACGGCGAAGTGCTCGGCAATATGAGCGCGCGCGACTATTTTGCGTATAAAAAGAAGCTGATTCCGGACATTAAGAAAGCGTTTCGCGCATTGGAAGAACATGCGGATATCATTGTAATCGAGGGTGCGGGAAGTCCGGCGGAGATCAATTTAAAGGAAAATGATATCGTCAATATGGGCATGGCCGAGATGGTCGATGCGCCGGTGCTTCTGGTTGGAGATATCGACCGGGGCGGCGTGTTCGCGCAGCTTCTCGGAACGCTGATGCTTCTTACCGAGGAGGAAAAAGCGCGTGTGAAAGGTCTTATCATCAATAAGTTTCGTGGAGATAAGACGATTCTTGACCCGGGGATTGCGATGCTTGAGGAGCGCGGCGGCGTACCGGTCGCCGGAGTGGTGCCGTATATGCAGGTGGCTCTTGAGGATGAGGATTCGCTGACGGAACGATTCGGACAGAAACAGGATGGAATCATCGATATTGCGGTTATCCGTTATCCGAGGATTTCGAATTTTACGGATTTTAATATGTTTGAACAGATGCCGGAGGTGACGGTGCGTTATGTGACATCCGTTGCCGGACTGCATCATCCGGATATGATCTGCCTGCCGGGAAGCAAGAACACGATGGGCGATCTCAAGTGGATGCGCCAGAACGGACTCGAAGCCGCGGTAAAGAAAGCGGCGGAGGAGATTCCGGTGTTTGGTATCTGTGGTGGATATCAGATGCTTGGAAAAAGCATTGCTGATCCGGATCATGTGGAAGAAGGCGGACAGATGCGCGGTATGGAACTGCTGCCAACGGAGACGATATTACAAAAGAGTAAGAAGCGCTGTCAGATTGAGGGCGTGGTTGATGAAGTGGATGGCATTTTTAAAGGAATCAGTGGATGCAGATTCAGCGGTTATGAGATCCATATGGGAGAGACTTTCTATGTGGAAGAAATCCATGAAACGGATTCTGTTCTGAGGGAAAATGTAAAGCGGTCTGTGATCAGGGAGAATGTGGTGGAATCGAAAGAGTACCATAATGTCTATGGTTCCTATGTGCACGGCATCTTTGACCAGGCAGGCATCGCCAGTGCGATACTTTATGCATTGACCGAAAAGAAAGGTGTTGCACTGCAGGACGGTGTGTTACTTGATTATCAGGCGTATAAGCAGAAACAGTATGATAAGCTTGCCGATACACTTCGTGAGTATCTGAATATGGAGGAAATCTATGGAATGCTGCGGGAAGCAGATATGGACTAATTTAACAAAGGAAACGCTTGGCAGACTCATGATCGGGCGGCCGGATGAGGGAATACGTGGGGCGGTAAAGGCGAACTGGGACGCGATCGCCAAGCCTCTTGACGGTATGGGCCGGTTCGAGGAGATGACGGCACAGATTGGCGCGATCACAGGAGACGAGCGGCTTGATCTAAGTAAGAAAGCGGTACTGATCTTCTGTGCGGATAACGGTATCGTTGCAGAGGGCGTGAGCCAGACGGGACAGGAAGTGACGTTTGCGGTGGCAAAATCCATGGCATGGAATGCATCCTCGGTCGGCCGGATGGCACGCTTTGCCGGGGCTGATACGATTCCGGTCGATATCGGAATCAACAGCGACATTACAATCGATGGCGTAATGGATAAAAAGATTGCGCATGGAACAAGAAATTTCCTGATCGAGCCGGCGATGTCCGAAGAAGAGACGCTGCGGGCAATCGAGACAGGGATCGCACTGGTTGCAGAGTGCAAAGACAAAGGATACCGGATCCTTGCGACCGGCGAGATGGGAATCGGGAACACGACAACGAGCAGCGCGGTTGCGGCTGCGTTACTTGGCTGCGGGAGTGCGCTCGTGGTCGGCAGAGGAGCGGGGCTGAGCGATGCCGGACTTGCGCGAAAACAGGAAGTGGTGGAATCTGCCATCAAAAAATATAAGTTATACGAGGCAGATGCATTTACGGTTTTACGAACGGTCGGAGGACTGGATATTGCAGGACTTGCCGGAATGTGCATCGGTGGAGCATTGTATCATGTTCCGATTGTGCTGGACGGCGTGATCAGCATGGCGGCGGCACTTGCCGCGGACCGGATCGTTCCGGGAGTGCGGGAGTATGTGCTCGCTTCCCATAAGGGAAAGGAACCGGCGGTGGAACTGCTGACCGGGGCGTTAAGCCTTTATCCGGTCATTGACGCAAACCTTGCTTTGGGCGAGGGAACCGGGGCGGTCATGATGTTTTCGATGCTGGATATGGCGTTGTGCATCTATCATGAGGAGACAACCTTTGCAGATATCAGCGTCGGGCAATACGAGAGGTTTTAAGATGATAACATTGATCATTGGCGGCAGCGGAAGCGGAAAATCTGCCTACGCGGAGGAGTATGTGCTCGCTGCAGCTGCGGATTTACCGAAATATTATATTGCAACGATGCAGGTCTACGATGCAGAAGGGGAGCGCAAGGTGGAAAGACACCGCAGGCTTCGGGCGGGAAAAGGCTTTGTGACGATTGAACAGCCGACGGATATTGGAAAGGCAGGAATAAAAATTGCCGGAAATACATGGAATGAGAAAGACAAAGGCTGCGTAAAAGAAGCCGTCAGGACGGACGCGACAAACGAAGAAAAGCAAGGGGGTGTTGCGTTATTGGAATGCATGTCCAACCTTGTTGCAAATGAGATGTTTTCGGGCGGACAGATGCCGGAAACGGATGTGGTCGTGCGGCGCGTTACAGAGGGGATGGAAGCTTTGGAAAAGCAGCTTACGCATCTTGTGATCGTATCCAACAATGTGTTTGAGGATGGCATTGCTTACGATGCATCCACGCTTCGTTACATGGAAGCACTTGGCAGAATCAATACGCGCCTTGCGGAACTGGCAGATCATGTCGTGGAAGTTGTGGTCGGTATTCCGGTTTCCGTAAAATGATGGACATGACAGAGAGATAAAATCTGTTGAAATATAAAAGTGTGCATGCATTCTATGATTGGAAAGAAAGGAAAATGCAATGCGAATTTTAAAATCATGTATTGTGGCATTTTCGATGTATTCAAAGATCCCGATGCCGCAGTTTGAATGGAAAGAAGAAGATATGCACTATATGCTCTGCTTTTTCCCGTGGGTCGGAGCGGTGATCGGTGTGTGCGTCTATTTGTGGAGCATGCTTTGTGCGGCGCTTGGCATCGGGAGAATCTGCTATGTACTTGTTGCAGTTGCAATCCCGATCCTGGTCACGGGCGGCTTTCATGTGGACGGGTTTATGGACACTATGGATGCACTGCATTCGTATCAGTCGAGAGAGCGCAAGCTGGAAATCCTGAAGGATTCACATATCGGTGCCTTTGCGGTCATTACGCTGGCTGCCTGCGGTTTGATCTATGCAGGTGCGTTCTCCGAGATTTATGATACGAAGGCGCTTCTGATCGTCTGTATCGGTTTTGCGTTTGCACGGTGCCTGAGCGGAATCGGTGTGGTGACGCTTCCGTCTGCGCGGGGGGATGGCATGCTTTTTGAAGCAGCAAGTCATGCACAGGGGCGCATTGTAAAAGGCACGCTCTTGGTACAAGGAGTCATCTGTATGGCAGGTATGTTTTGGATCTCATGGAAAATTGGAATCGCTGTTGTTGTGGCTGCATTTGTATCGTACTATTATTATGAGTACCGGAGCAAGAAGGAATTCGGTGGAATCACCGGAGATACGGCAGGGTATTTTGTTGTGATCTGTGAGACAGCGATGGTGGTGGCTGCTACAATTGCGGGATATGTGATTTTGTAGTATAACGAATTAAAATTATGCAACAAATTGTTGCGCAGAAGCATTGGATCAATATGGCAAAACGTATCAAAGCGTGAAATTAAGGATGAAGAAATGAAACTTGTAATCGGTGGAAGAACACAGGGAAAATTGAATTATGTTCTGCAACACATGACGGATGAAAATTATCAGATCTATGATGGCGTGTTTCCTGATGGGGAAGAACTTTTTAATCGGTCTAATAGGAATGAAATCTTAATTGTCAACCATTTCCATAAGTGGGTAAACAAAGAGCTGAAAGAGAACAGAAATCCGGAAGAAAAACTGAAGGCATTTCTTGAAAGAGCAACCGATATAAATTGTGTGATCATCAGTGATGAAATTGGCAACGGAATTGTTCCGGTTGATGCGTTTGAGCGTGAGTATCGTGAACGGACAGGAAGAATGCTGATAAAGCTGGCAGAACAGGCGGATGAGGTGGTGCGTGTCATATGCGGAATCGGGCAGAAAATCAAATGAAGCTGGTGTTGATCCGGCATGGAGCGACGGAAGGCAATAAAGAGCATCGGTATATTGGTCGCACGGATGAGCCACTTAGTTCGGAAGCAAAAGAGAAACTATCGGCGGAGGCAAATTGTTATCCAAGGACTGACCGGTTGTTTACAAGTCCGATGAAGCGTTGCATAGAGACGGCGAAAATCATCTATCCGGATAAAAAAACAGTTGTGGTGGATCAACTTCGGGAGATGGACTTTGGAGAATTCGAGGGAAAGAATTATGAAGAATTGAATGGAGACCAACGTTATCAGGCGTGGATCGACAGCGGTGGAACGCTTGCATTTCCGAATGGAGAGAGTCGGGAAGAGTTTATACAGCGATGTTGTAAGGGATTGCGCGAAGTGTTTTCGCAGATTGAAGTTTCTATTTCGAAGAAAGAGAAAATAGTACAGTTTGAAAACGATTTATTAACGATAGGTCTTGTTGTGCATGGTGGAACGATTATGGCTTTATGCAGCGCCTTTGGTGGCGGAGAGTATTTTGATTATCAGGTTACAAATGGTGCGGGATATATTTGTAATGTAAATTTGGATGAAGAGGAAATTCGCTTCCAGTCTATTAGAAAGATAGAGATGAATGATGCGAATTAAGGAGATGGGTAAATTGTAAGTCGAAAAAACATTTAAGGAGGATTGATGTGAAGAGTGTGCTGATAACAGGGGGAACAACATTTGTAAGTAAGTATGCTGCACAATATTTTGTGGAGGCTGGTTATGAAGTATATGTACTTAATCGAAATTCCAAGCCACAAGTGCAAGGGGTTCAATTAATAGAGGCGGATAGACACAGGTTAGGGGATGTGTTAAAGGACAAATGCTTTGACGTAGTGGCTGATATCACAGCGTATAATGCATCCGACATAATAGATTTGTATGATGCACTTGGTGAATTTGAACAATATATTATGATTAGCTCAAGTGCTGTGTATCCTGAGTATGCGCTACAACCATTTAGGGAAAAGACTCAAAAAGCGGAGAATAAATTTTGGGGAAAATACGGGACAGATAAGATGGAGGCAGAAAATGCTTTGTTAGATCGGGTAAAGGATGCATATATTTTGCGTCCGCCTTATTTATATGGTCCGATGAATAATGTGTATAGAGAAGCGTTTGTATTTGATTGTGCAAAAGCGGATAGAAAATTTTATTTGCCCCAAAATGGTGATTTGAAATTGCAATTCTTTCATGTTAGAGATTTGTGCAAACTAATGGAAGTAATTATTAATGATAAGCCTGCAGAACACGTATTGAATGTTGGAAATACAGAATCAATATCGATTAGGGATTGGGTTACAAAGTGTTATGCCTGTTATGGGAAAATCCCGGAATTTAAATGCGTGTATGAGGACATAGAACAAAGAAATTATTTCAGTTTTTATAACTATGAATATGAATTGGATGTTGAACTTCAACAAAAAATTTATCCAGAAACAATTCCGTTAGATATTGGACTGAAAGAAGCTGCTAAGTGGTATGATGAACATGAAGCAGAAGTAAATAAAAAGCTGTATTTTCAGTATATTGATGCAAACCTTTCTTAAAGAAGAAAGATGATACAATCCAATATATTGGAACTACTTTATTGCTAAGGAAAATTTGATAATGGAACATATTTTAACATATCATATGATCGCATTTGTGTGTGGTTTTGTGCTTGATCTTCTGTTCGGAGATCCGCACTGGATGCCGCATCCGATCCGTGTAATCGGATCGCTGATCGCGGGATTGGAAAAGAAACTGCTTGATCTTAAGATGCGGGATGACAAAAAGGAATTACATAAGGGAATCGTATTCGTGGTGCTGGTGCTGCTTTGCACAGGAATCTCGGCTTCGGTCATCCTGCTTGGCGCATATTGGATGCATCCGACCGCCGGTATCGTGATCGAGTCGGTTATGACATACCAGATCCTTGCAACGAAGTGTTTGAAGGATGAGAGTATGAAGGTTTATACGAGCTTGAAAGACGAAGGACTTGAGGCGGGACGCAAAGCCGTATCGATGATCGTCGGGCGTGATACCGATGTGCTTGATGAAACCGGTGTGGTAAAAGCTGCGGTGGAGACCGTTGCGGAGAACACGTCAGACGGCGTGATCGCTCCGATGCTGTATACCGCTTTGGGCGGTCCGATCCTTGGATTTGTGTATAAAGCTGTCAATACGATGGATTCCATGGTAGGATATAAGAATGATAAGTATTTGTACTTTGGACGCGCGGCGGCAAAGCTTGACGATGTGGTAAATTTCATTCCGGCGCGCATCAGCGCGTATCTGATGATTTTGGCTGCTTATATCGGCGGTAAGGCATTTGACGGAAAGAATGCGCATCGGATCTATAAGCGTGACCGGAGGAACCACGCAAGCCCGAATTCCGCACAGACGGAATCGGTATGTGCCGGGGCGCTTGGAATCCGTCTGGCGGGAGATGCCAGCTATTTTGGCAAAATGGTAAAGAAGCCATATATCGGTGATGCGCAGCGCGAGGTAGAGCGCGAGGATATCGTGCGTGTGAACAATCTCATGTATGTGACAGCATGGATCAGTGAGATCTTGTGTCTTGGATGGATGCTAGTGTGTGCCGGACTGGTTTCTATGGTGTAAAGTATGTCGGGCAAATCGCAGGTGCGTTGACTGACGATTGGATAGGCTGATTGGGATTTTTTTGATGGGATAACGGAAAAGGAGTAAAAGACTGTGACACAACGGCACGGAGGAGATATCTACCGTAATCAAGTGAATATGGATTTTTCGGTCAATACGAATCCGCTCGGTATCCCGCAGTCGGTGCGGGATGCGATGCAGGGTGCAATCGCTCATGCTGGCGAATATCCGGATCCGGAAAATGCGTCACTGACACAGGCACTGGCATCCCGTCTGTCGGTTCCAAAGGAGTGGCTTTGTTTCGGGAATGGAGCATCGGAACTGTTTATGGCGATCGTGCATGCGTTAAAGCCGAAGAAGATCTTACTTCCGGTTCCGTCCTTTTACGGATATGAACATGCTGCAGAAGCAGCGGGATGTGAGATTGTTGCGTTCCTATTAAGGGCGGAAAATGATTTTGCATTACAGGAAGATTTCTATTCATTTCTTACCGAAGAGACGGATCTCATTTTTCTTGCCAATCCGAATAATCCAACGGGGCGAAAGATTGACAAAGCATATGGAATGAAACTGCTAAAACAGTGTCGGGACAGGAACATAACGGTCGTGATGGATGAATGCTTCATTGAGTTTGCCGGTGAGGAGCATTCTTTTATGGATCAGCTTGAAACGTTTGACAATCTGATCATTGTCCGGGCGTTTACGAAGATCTATGCGATACCGGGGGTACGCCTTGGGTATCTGCTGTGTGCCAATCAGCAAATGCGAAAACAGATCTGCGCGCAGCTTCCGGAGTGGAATCTTTCTACATTTGCGCAGGCGGCGGGCGTTGCTGCGGTCTGCGAGACGGCGTATGTAAAAGAGAGCGTGGATTATGTGAAAAACGAGCGCCTTTTCTTAGAAAATAAATTAAGAGAACTGGGAATTCGCGTGTTTCCGGGGGATGCCAATTATATTTTAATCTACACGAAGATTCCGCTGTTCGAGCGGTTGTTGGAGAAGAAGATTCTGATCCGGAACTGTGCCAATTTCGCAGGATTATCCGAAGGGTATTATCGGATTGCGGTGCGGACGAGGGAAGAGAACGAAAAATTATGGAAGGCGATAGGTGAGTGCATTGAATCGAATTGAGCAGTTGCAGCCACAGGAAATTGAAAAGAGAAGTTTTGAGATCATCGGGGAGGAGCTTGCAGCGCACGGAATCGTGCTTCCGAAGGAGCAGGAGATGATCACGAAGCGCGTGATCCATACAAGTGCCGACTTTGAATATACAAAGACGCTGACTTATTCGCAGGATGCGGTGCGTATTGCAGAGAATCTGATCTGCGAGGGAGCGGATATCGTGACGGATACGAATATGGCGCTCGCCGGGATTAACAAGAGGGCACTTGCCACATTTGGCGGCGAGGCGCACTGCTTTATGGCGGACCCTGCGGTGGCACGGCTTGCCAAGGAGCGTGGGACAACGCGTGCGACGGTCAGTATGGAGATGGCTGCCCGTATCGATAAGCCGGTGATCTTTGCAGTGGGAAATGCACCGACCGCTTTGATCCAGTTATATAAGATGATGCAGGAGAGCGACTGGCGTCCGGCATTTGTGATCGGGGTACCGGTCGGATTTGTTAATGTCGAGGCGGCAAAGGAACTGATCCTCGAATCGGATGTGCCTTATATCGTGAATCGTGGAAGAAAAGGCGGAAGTAATGTTGCAGCGGCAATCTGCAACGCATTATTATATGAGTTGACAAGGTAGGAAAAGGGATGCGCTATGGTTTTACGACAGGAAGCTGTGCGGCGGCTGCGGCAAAGGCTGCAACCTACATGCTTCTGACCGGAAGACAAAAGAATACGATCACGATCGAGACACCGAAAGGGATCCCATATACGGCGGAGATCCTTGACATTTCCCGCGGGGAGAAGAGGGTTTGCTGCGCGGTAAGAAAGGATGGCGGGGATGATCCGGATATCACAAGCGGAGCGCTTGTATATGCGCAAGTCGAATTCATGGAGAGCTGTGATATATCGAACATGACCGTGAAGAATCGAGCAGATGGTGATGTACGGGGGGAAGACGAAAAAACGCAGCGTGGGATAGCAGAAACTGCCCGCGTCTGCATCGACGGCGGTATCGGTGTGGGACGTGTGACGAAGCCCGGACTGGATCAGCCGGTCGGCAATGCGGCCATCAATCATGTGCCGCGGGAGATGATCACAAAGGAAGTTCTTGAGGTGTGCAGGCTATTGGATTACAGGGGAAGCTTAAGTGTGGAGATTTCCGTGCCGGAGGGGGAAGAGATCGCGAAGCAGACGTTTAATCCGCGACTTGGCATCGTTGGCGGCATCTCAATCCTTGGAACAAGCGGTATTGTGGAACCGATGAGCAACCAGGCACTCCTTGATACGATCAAAGTAGAGTTAAATCAGAGGCGTGCCGAGGGGATGGAGCATGTAGCGGTTGCACCGGGAAATTATGGCCTTGATTTCATGAAAAACACGTATGGATATGATCTTGACCGCAGCGTGAAATGCAGCAATTTTATTGGAGCAACGATCGATATGGCGGCGGAGATGGGATTTCAGAAGATGCTTCTCACCGGACATATCGGAAAACTCATTAAAGTTGCAGGCGGAATTATGAATACGCACTCGAAGGAAGGTGACTGCCGCATGGAGCTTTTGACGGCGTTTGCCATACACGAAGGTGTGAGCGCCGGGGTGGCAGATCAGATTCTTGGCTGTGTGACGACGGAAGAGGCGGTACGCCTTTTGCGGGAAGCCGGAAAGCAGCAGGAAGTGATGGATTATGCGATGGAGCGTATTATGTTTTATTTAAACAAGCGAGCAGGCGGCAGGATGCAGATCGATTGCATCATGTACGACAATGCGTTCGGGGAGCTGGCGAAAAGTAAGGAGGCAGAGAAATGGTTTACTTTGTTGGAGCAGGATCGGGAGCCGTCGATCTGATCACGGTAAGAGGGATGCGTCTGCTTCAGAAGGCAGATGTGATCATTTATGCGGGATCTTTGGTGAATCCCGAATTGTTAGGTTATGCGAGGAAAGAGTGTGAAATTTACAATAGTGCAAAGATGACACTCGATGAAGTGATCGACGTTATGAAAGATGCGCATGCGAAGGAGAAGGAGCTCGTCCGCCTGCATACCGGTGATCCAAGTGTGTATGGTGCGATCCGGGAGCAGATGGATGCACTTGACGAGCTTGGCATCGAGTATGAGAGCTGTCCGGGTGTGAGTGCATGCTTCGGTGCGGCATCTTCGCTGAATCTGGAATATACGCTTCCGGATATCTCACAGTCTCTGATCATTACGCGCATGGAGGGAAAAACGAAGGTTCCGCCGAAGGAAAGTATCGAAAGTTTCGCTGCACATCAGGCATCCATGGCTATCTATCTGAGTACCGGAATGTTAAGGGAATTGAGCAGGCGGCTGATCGCAGGCGGATACGAAGCAACGACACCTGCTGCAATCGTGTACAAGGCCACCTGGCCGGATGAGGAGGCTTATACCTGTACGGTGGAAACCCTTGCCGATACCGCGGAAGCGCACCATATTACCAAGACGGCCCTTGTTTTGGTCGGAGATGTGATCACGCATCAGCACTATAAACAGTCGAGACTGTATGCGCCGGATTTCTCAACGGAGTTTCGGAAAGCAAAACAGAAGGAAGAAGAATGAAACTTGCAATCATCAGTTTTACGGAAAACGGAATAGCGTTATCGGAAGCAGTGGTTCGTTGTGCAGGCGAACTGAATGTCAAACGGTATACCAAGTGCTCGCATTATATGCAAGGACAGGAATCTGATGCGCCTGAACTGCAGAAAAATGCAGGGGGTGAGAAGAAAAAAGGCGAAGAAAACCCGCACATTCAATTTGTGGAGGAACCACTCGGGGAATGGACAAAGCAGCGAATGATAGAAGGCAATGCAATCCTCTTTATCGGGGCGTGCGGGATTGCGGTCCGCGCGATCGCACCGCATCTGAGCGATAAGCTGCATGATGTCCCGGTGCTTGTGATGGATGAGACGGGACAGTATGTGATCCCAATTCTTGCCGGACATGTGGGCGGTGCCAATGAGCTGGCACGTTATCTTGCAGCTGTGATGGAGGCGGAGGCCGTTATTACTACGGCAACGGATCTACATGAAAAATTTGCAGTTGATCTGTTTGCAAAGAAAAATCACTTACAGATCCTAAATAAGGATGGAATCGCAAAGGTGTCCGCAAAAGTTCTGGCAGGGGAAACGATTACGATATCCATCGAAAGCGGACATTACCGTGAGTCGGGTGATACAGATGACAGTAATACGAAAGAAGAAACGAATCTGGATCAGAGTAAAACGCTTGTAGATAAAGGACAGGCAATCCGTATGATCGATTATCCGCCGACAGAAAAGGTGGATGTTGTTGTTGCGGAAGAACCGGAGCGATACGATGCATCGATCTATCTGCGCCCGAAGCAGTATGTTGTAGGAATGGGATGCAGAAAAGATAAGGATTCTGCAGAACTTATGGCTTTTTACCGCAAGACACTGGAGCAGGAGAATATCGAGCCGGAGCTGGTCTACGCGCTTGCATCGATCGATAAGAAAAAGGAGGAAGCGGGACTGCTCGCAATCTGTGAAAGAAAGCGGATTCCGTTTCTGGTCTATGCAGCAGAGGAACTTTCGCAGATGAACGGAACATTTCATGTCTCAAGCTTTGTGGAAACACAGGTCGGAGTCGACAATGTCTGTGAGCGGGCGGCGCTTGCCGGATGCGGCAAGGGTGGAAAGCTGATCTATGAGAAGCATGCACAGGATGGTATGACGATTGCGATTGCAAAGAGAGATTGGAGTGTAGGATTCGATGAAGAATAGTGTATATGTGATCGGTATGGGACCGGGAAATGAAGATATGATGACGATGGAGGCACTGGCTGCGTTAGAACGGTCGGATGTCATTGTCGGCTATACGGTATATATTAAGCTGCTCGGGGAGCGGTTTGCGGATAAGACACTTCTCACCACGCCGATGCGTCAGGAGGAGGAACGCTGCAGGCTTTGCTTTGCGGAGGCGGCAAAAGGACACAAAGTCAGCCTGATCTGCAGCGGAGATGCGGGAATCTATGGACTCGCCTCACTGATGTACGAGGTAGGGAAGGAATACCCGGATACGGAAGTGGCCGTGATCCCCGGAATTACAGCGGCAAGCAGCGGGGCTGCCGTACTTGGCGCACCTTTAAACCACGATTTCTGTGTGATCTCACTGAGTGATCTCTTAACTCCGTGGGAAAAGATAAGAAAACGCCTGATCGCGGCGGCGGAGGGAGATTTTGCGATGGCAATCTATAATCCATCGAGCCACAAGCGCAAAGATTATTTGCAAAAGGCGTGTGATATCTTACTGACGGTAATCGAACCGGAGCGGCCGTGCGGTTATGTGGAGAATATCGGAAGAGAAGGCACGAAGGCAGTTACCTGTACGCTCGGAGAACTTAAAGATGCCGAGGTCAATATGTTTACAACGGTTTTTATCGGCAATCAGGGGACCGAGATCATAGATGGAAAGCTGGTTACGAAGCGAGGTTATCAAATTGAGAAAAATACTGATTTTTGCGGGGACAACGGAAGGTAGACAGTTATCGGAGTGTTTATCAAAGGCAGGGATGGATCATACAGCCTGTGTGGCAACAGAATATGGCGAGATCGTGCTCGGGGAACATTCCCATGTGGCGGTCCACAGAGGAAGAATGGATGAGGAAGCGATGCTTGCTTTTCTAAAGGAGGGCGATTATGCAGCTGTTGTTGATGCAACGCATCCGTATGCCACGATCGTAACGGAAAATATTAAGAAAGCAGCAAAAGATGCGGGAACGGTCTATCTGCGCTTAAAACGCGATACGGGAGCAGGAAACCAGGAAGACGGTATTACTTTGTTTGACGATAACGCATCCTGCGCAGCTGCATTGGCTCACGTGAAGGGAAATATTCTTCTTACAACGGGAAGCAAGGAGCTGGCCGTATATTGTAAGGATCCGGCATTAAAGGAGCGTTTGTATGTACGTGTGCTGCCGGGGATGGAGAGTCTTACGCTTTGCAGGGAGCAGGGAATCGCGGGCAGACAGATTATCGCGATGCAGGGACCGTTTACGGAGGAGATGAATGAGGCTTTGATCCGTCAGTTTCAGATTGCCTGTCTTGTCACAAAGCAAAGCGGAGCAAACGGCGGTTATCAGGAAAAAATCGAGGCGGCGCACAGAGCGCACATTCCGGCCTATGTGATCGGACAACCCTGTGAAGAGGATGGAATGACGTTTGCCAAGGTATGCGAAAGGCTTGCGGCAATCTGCGGCAGGAAGATTTCACTCCCAAAG
This sequence comes from uncultured Agathobacter sp., assembly GCA_934316545.1. Classification (GTDB taxonomy): domain Bacteria; phylum Bacillota; class Clostridia; order Lachnospirales; family Lachnospiraceae; genus Roseburia. Next base: position 31,023 of record CAKRDT010000002.1, read on the forward strand.
TCGATGGAAATCGTGCTCGCCGGTGTCGGGATGGGAACGGATGGCGGAATGACGCAGGAGGTAAGAAGTGCTGTCGAACAGGCGGATTATCTGCTCGGCGCCAAGAGGATGATCAGAGACTTTACGCCGCGTGTGGAGAAGAAGCCTTACTATATGTCCAAACAGATCATTCCTTATCTGATTGAGGTGCAGCAGTCGCATGCGGCTTTGGAACAAAAGAAAGTTGTGATCCTGTTTTCCGGGGACAGCGGGTTCTACAGTGGGTGTCCGGCTTTGTATGAGGCGATTCAGGATGCCTGCGGGAATGGCAGCTTAGACGCAGTAGTGCAGATCCTTCCAGGAATCTCTTCCGTGGCGTATCTGGCATCCCGCGTGGGAATCAGTTATCAGGATGCGGCAATCCTCAGTATGCATGGAAAGAAACTGTATCATCTGGCGAGATGCGTGCGGCATGAAAGAAAGACATTTCTTCTGGTGTCCGGTGTGGAGGATATTCACGAGATCGGGCAGAAGCTGACCGACGCAGGTCTTCTCGGTTGTACAGTGATCGCCGGATACCAGCTATCGTATCCGGAGGAAGAAATCCTGAGGCTTTCTCCCGAAACATGCAAGGAATGCACAAAAGAAGGCTTATATATCTGCCTGATCTTAAATCCGGATGCCGAACCGGCACCGGTAACACATGGTATGCCGGATAGCACGTTTATCCGTGATAAAGTTCCGATGACAAAGGAAGAAGTGCGTGAGGTCAGTATCTGTAAGCTGCATCTGCAGGAAGGTGCAATCGTCTATGATGTGGGAAGCGGAACCGGATCCATCGCGATGGAGATGGCGGCACTTTCCGACTCCATCTATGTGTATGCGATCGAGCGTAAACCGGAGGCCACAGCCTTGATCAAGCGGAATCGAAAGCAACTTGGGCTTGAAAATATTACGATCGTAGAAGCCGAAGCTCCGGAAGGAATGGATGACCTTCCGGCTCCGACACATGCGTTCATAGGCGGAAGCGGAGGAAACTTAAAAGAAATCTTAGAGGTGCTGTATAAAAAGAATCCTGCGATGCGCGTTGTGATCAATGCGATCAGTATGGAGACCATTTGTGAGATGAGAGCTGTGCTTACTGCGTTTCCGATCGAGCAGGAAGAAATCGTGCAGATGCAGGTAAGCCGTGCATCGGCTGCCGGTTCCTATCATCTGATGAAAGCGGAGAATCCGGTATGGATCTGCTCATTTTGTTTTAAGCCGGTTTAACGATCCGACAGGCACAATTAATTAGGTAATTGCGAACCTCTTGTAGCGGCGCGTTCGGGCACAGCGGGCTCTGCGGCTGGCTTTTGCGTTGCCACTTGTTATCCAAAATCAGGAATTTGCAAAAAATCTCCATTTGGCTCTTTTTATGATTTCTGTCCGCTCAAGCTTAGACATGGCACTTTGATTGTTCGCCTGACACAGAATGCGTCCGAGTGATTTTGTGTCTGCCTTAATGGACGTCCGAAGGAAACGTGCCGCCGCTGGGGCAACTGTTTGAAGCACACAGCACGGAGGCGTTCCGATATGCATGAAGCGAGTTTGTCCGCGGCGGCTCATATCGACTTCCTGAGGACGTCCATTTAGGCAGGCTAAAAATCGCGAGCGCATCTGTGTCATGCGGACAACCGAAGCGCCAGTGTCGAAGCGTTGCTCGGACACAAAATTTGAGCCAAATGAAGATTTTACAAATTCAATGATTTGGTCTAAAATCGTGTTCAACGCAAAAGCCAGCCGCAGAGCCTGCTGAGCCCGAACGCGCCGCCAAAAGAGTACAATCAATACAGGAAAGGATAATGGGATGAAGTTGAGACGCATCATGCTTGCTGCACCGAAAAGCGGCAGTGGGAAGACAACGCTCACCTGTGCGCTTTTGCAGGCACTAAAGGATCGTGGGGAACAGGTAATTTCATATAAATGCGGACCGGATTATATCGATCCGATGTTTCATCGAAGTGTGATCGGTGTTCCGTCAAAGAATCTCGATACATTTTTTACCGGGGAAGAGGCAACAAAAGAGTTATTTCTGCAGGATCGGACGGAGAATGATTTCGCGGTTATAGAGGGTGTGATGGGACTCTATGACGGACTGGGCGGAGTCCGGGAGGAAGGTTCCTCGTATCACCTTGCGGTTGTTACAAAGACGCCGATCATTCTGGTTGTCGATGCCAAAGGGATGGGGCGTTCCATCATTCCGATGATCGCCGGATTCCTCTCATACGATAAGGAGCATCTGATCAAAGGTATTATTTTAAATCGTATGTCCGGAATGTATTACAATACGATCAAGCCGCTGATTGAGGCGGAACTTCCGGTAAAGGTTGTAGGTTATCTGCCGGATCAAAAGGCAGGGATGCTTGCAAGCCGTCATCTTGGCCTTGTGATGCCGCAGGAGATACCGGATCTTCGAGCATCTCTTAAGAATCTGACCCAAGAACTTATAAAAACAGTTTCTGTTGATGAGATCATTACACTTGCGGATCAGGTCTGTGATCTGAACTGCAAACATACATTATTTGCAAAGAAAGAGAAAGTTCCTTTTTCAGAAGATGAAACGAAAAATCAGGAGAAAATCATCCTCGCGGTTGCGAAGGATGAGGCGTTTTGCTTTTACTATGAGGACAATCTTCGTATCTTAGAAGAATGTGGGGCAGTCATCGTATATTTTTCGCCGCTCTATGACAAGAAGCTTCCGGATGGCTGCGCGGGAATTCTTCTCGGTGGCGGTTATCCCGAACTATATGCGGATCAGCTGAGCCATAATCAGGAAATGCTTGATTCGATACGAGGCGCTTTTGCAAGTGGGATGCCGGTAGTAGCAGAGTGCGGTGGCTTTTTGTATCTACACGAGTCAATCACGACACAAAGCGGAGAAACGTATCCGATGGTTGGTGCGATTGCGGCACAGTGCACATACAAAAATCAACTGGTTCGGTTCGGTTATATTGAATTGAAAGAGAAGAAAAGCAATTTTCTGCCGGATGGCGAGTGCATCCGTGCGCACGAATTCCATTATTTTGACAGCACCGATAACGGAGACGATTGTGTGGCAATCAAGCCTGTGACAGGACGAACCTATCCGTGTGTGATGGATCGGGATAATTTGTGGCTTGGATTTGCTCATTTGTATTACCCGTCGAATTTGGAATTTGTCAGGTCCTTTGTTCGAAAATTATGTGATTTCGCAAAAAACAAATGAATGTAGTATTTGAAACTATGTAATATAGAAAAAGATACAACAAAACATTGACAATGATACAATGTTCTTTTATACTAAAAATGTTTGATAGTCAAACAATTTTTGCGTATGGAGGAAACAAATGAGTACAGTAGAGCATAAATCCAAATTAAAAGAGCTTCGAATCGGGGACAAGGTTGCAAAGCTTCCGATCATTCAGGGAGGAATGGGTGTTGGTGTAAGCCTGAGCCGCCTTGCGGGTGCTGTGGCGAAAGAAGGGGGCGTCGGAATCATTTCAACTGCGCAGATCGGGTATGAGGAAGAAGGGTTTGAAAACAATCAGGCAGAATGTAATCTTCGTGCTATTCGTAAGCATATTCAGCGCGCAAAGGAGATCGCGTGTGGAAACGGATTGATTGGTGTAAATATTATGGTTGCTTTAAAGCATTACAAGGAGCATGTCAAAGCTGCTGTTGCTGCCGGAGCAGATGTGATCATCAGCGGTGCCGGGCTTCCGATGAATCTTCCCGAACTGATCGGGGAGAAATGCAAAACAAAGATTGCTCCGATCGTTTCGTCCAAACGTGCCGCCGGTCTGATTTTAAAGATGTGGGCACATCGTTATGAACGTACAGCTGATTTTATTGTAATCGAGGGACCGAAGGCAGGCGGACATCTTGGCTTTTCCAATGAGCAGTTGAACGATACGGAGTCGATTCACTTTGACCGGGAAGTGCAGGAGATTATTGCCTGTAAAGAAGAATACGAAGAACAGTTCCATACAAAGATTCCGGTTATTGTTGCAGGCGGTGTGTATGATCATGAAGATATTGTTCATGCGATGGAACTGGGAGCGGATGGGGTTCAAATCGCCAGCAGATTTGTCGCAACCAATGAGTGTGATGCTTCAGAGGCATATAAACAGGCTTACGTGGAGGCGGCAGAAACGGATGTGGAAATTATTCAGAGTCCGGTCGGAATGCCGGGACGTGCGCTTCACAATGCGTTTATTGATCGTTTGAAGGACGCCCGAATTCCGATTAAGAAATGTTACAATTGCCTTGAAAAATGCAATCCGTCAAATGTCCCATACTGCATTACGAAAGCTTTGATCGATGCGGTAAAGGGTGACGTGGAAAATGGGTTGGTTTTCTGCGGGGCAAATGTCGGAAGAATTCATAAAATGACTTCTGTACACGAATTAATGCAGGAATTGATACAAGCATAGCTATTTTTTCTTAATATGTACCTCCGGGATCGCCACACTGTCATAGTGGGCATCCGGAGCGTCCGATGTAGTATCGTTTGATTCTGCGACTTTGTGCGTGTGAATCTCCGGAATCGCCACATTGTCATATGTCAGATCGTAATCATGCTTTTTTTGATTCTCGGATTTAGCATGTTTTTGAAACAATTTCATAAATAATCCCATAATAAATATCCCCCTTAATTATAGAACATTGATAAAAAATGTAATGACAAGACTGTTGATGAAATCTGCAAACAGACTTCCGATAAGCGGAATGAGCAGATACGCCTTCACGGATGGAACGTAGCGGTCACACAGTGCCTGCATATTTGCCATCGCGTTTGGGGTAGCCCCCATACCGAAGCCACAGGTTCCGGCTACGAGTACCGCTGCATCATAGTCTCTTCCCATGATGTTGAATTCAATAAAATAAGTAAACAACGTGATCAATACCACCTGTGAGGCCAGAAGTACAACGAGCGGTAATGCCAGTTCTGATAATTCCCAAAGTTTTAATGTGATCATTGCCATACCTAAAAACAGGGAAAGAGAGATACCACCGAGATCATTGATCTCACCCATATGGATCGTAAAGTGTCCGGTGTATTCAGCAATATTGCGGATGAGTGCGGCTGCGATCATCGCCCCGATATAGATCGGGAAGGTAAGTCCGGTCTTGGTAAGAAGCCACGAGATGATTGTTCCGAGTCCGATGGCAAGGATGAGCTGGAAGACGGCGGCTGCATACATATTGGTATGCCGCTCGTGTTTCTTTTCATCCTCGACCAGCAGACTATCGTCTTCCGATACGGCGGTCGGAAGAAGGTCCTTTTTTTCTACAAGACGTTTGCCGAGGGGACCGCCGATCAGGCTTCCTGCGATTAGTCCAAAGGTCGCAGCGGCGGTACAGATCGTTGTTGCTCCGTTTACGTTAAAGTCTTCAAGAACCGGACCGAAAGCGCCGGCAGTACCGTGTCCGCCGACCATGGAGATGGATCCGGTGCACATAGCGATTAGAGGATTGATGTGAAGCGCTTCGGAGAGTCCTACCGCAACCAGATTCTGAAGAATGACGAGCGCGATGACAAGTGTAAGGAATACCGCCATGGATTTTCCACCGCTTTTCAGCACTTTCAGATTGGCCTGAAAGCCTACAGAGGTAAAGAATAAAACCATGCACACTTCACGCAGTGTGTCATCGAATGAGAAATCAGCAAGTCCGCTGACATGGCCGATACAGGTCATGATCGCAAAAAGCAGACCACCGATCACGGGTGCCGGAATACAGAATTTCTCAAGAAAACGGATCCGGCGTCTTAAGAAGCTGCCGAGCATAAGTACTAAGACTGCCACAGCGAGTGTTTGATACATATCTAACTGAATCTTCATATAAGTCCTTTCTAAACCAGCATATACTTAGCTGTCATATGTTTACTCGGTCGGAACCGTAATCCCCTGTTCGTCATAATAAGCGGCTGCGCCGGGATGAAACGGAATCGTAATTCCTTTTGTCGCGGATGAGGCATCAAGCTGCAGATTAAGCGCGGTTGCATATTGCAGATCACCTATGTGATCATAGAGCGCGGCTGTCAGATCCTTGACAGTGTCCGTGGACAGCTTATCGGATGCAAGCAGTACGGACTGGACGGCGAGTGTTTGTACATCGCTGTCCTGACCGGTATAAGTACCGGCAGGGATCGTGTATTTGCTGTAGAACGGGTAAGCTTTTAAAAGTTTTTCACTACAGTTTTCATCGACATCCAGAAAACGGATTCCGCAGGAACGGGCAAGTTCTTCAATGACATTTGTTGTAATGCCTGCGGTGCAGAAGAATGCATCGATCTCGCCGGAGGCAAGCTTGTCCGCAGCGTCGGTGTAATCAAGCTGAACCATGGAAACGAGTTCGGATGTCAGTCCGCTCATTTTCAGAATCTGTTTGGCATTGTTCTCGGTTCCGGATTCCTCGGCGCCGATGCTCACGGTTTTTCCCTGCAGATCGTTTAATGTCTCGATATCTGAATCTGCGCGAACGACAATCTGGCATGCTTCCGGATAGAGAGAAGCAACGGCTTTATAGCCTTTGTACTGGTTTCCCTTAAAAATTCCGGTGCCATTGTAAGCAGCGTCAATAAAATCGTTTTGTGCGATACCAAGTTCTATATAGCCGCCGGAGAGGAGTCTTAAATTTGCCGCGGATCCGGCAGTTGTTTTTACCTCAAACCGGTAGTCTGCGTGATCTTTGGCGACGAGTCCGGTGTAAGCCGAGGCAAACGGATAATACATGCCGCCAACGTCTGCGGCACCGAAGCGAATCGCGCTGCCGATCTGGCCGCATCCTGTGATAAGGAGCAGGCACAGACAGAATAATATGCTCAATTTCTTTTTCATGATGTCATATTCCTCCTGTAGAATTCTATTGAAAAAAGCGTGTTTCCATTATATGATGAAGAAAGTCAAAATAATTTGACATTCGAGCTATTATAACACAAAAGTCATGATTTGTCGGAGTAATCATATGGAAAAAATAAAAATTGGTTCCCATGTTGGGATGGCAGGCAAGGAAATGTTCCTTGCATCGGTCAAAGAGGCACACAGTTATGGTGCAAATGTTTTGATGCTTTATACCGGAGCACCGCAGAATACAAGACGCAAAGAAATCAAAGATTTAAATATTGAAGCAGGTTGGGAATATGCCAAAGAAAACGGAATTGATGAGATCGTGGTACATGCCCCGTATATCATCAATCTGGCGAATACCGTTAAGCCCGAGACCTTTGAACTTGCTGTAGAATTCTTAGAAAAAGAAATCAGGCGTACGGCGGCAATGCGAAGTAAAATCCTGGTCCTTCATCCCGGATCGGCACTTGATGCCGGAGCGGATGCCGGTATTGCGCAGGCTGTCAAAGGATTGAATATGGTATTGGATGGGAATGAGGACGAGGTATATATTGCACTTGAGACGATGGCGGGAAAAGGAAGTGAGATCGGCCGTACATTTGAGGAGTTAAAGATGATCTACGATGGTGTGCACAAGAAGGAACGCCTGAGAGTATGCTTTGATACCTGTCACGTCAATGATGCAGGATACGATATTGTTCATGATTATGAGGGGGTATTTCAAAAGTTTGATGAAGTGATCGGACTCGACCAGATCGCGGTATTTCACATTAATGACAGTTTGAATCCGCTTGGAGCACACAAGGATCGTCATGCGAACATCGGTGCAGGAACGATCGGTTTTGAGACCTTGCACCGCATCGTGCACGCCCCTCGTTTTATAAAAATACCAAAGATTTTGGAAACACCGTGGCTTTGCGCCGAAGGTGAGACAAAAAAGACGATCCCTCCGTACAAAGAGGAGATAGAAAGACTTCGCGAAAAGTGATGCAAAGACCAGGTACATAACACCGGTAAATGCATAATGTAAATAGAATGCATGGAAGGTGTGATGAAAAAATGAAAGAATTACATCCGGGAGATCAGGGAATTTTTGTAAAGTATATGCAGCTTGCTTTAAGGCGGGCGGGATATGAAGTTGCCGTGGACGGGGATTTTGGTTCGAAAACCTGTCGCGCATTGGAGTCTTTTATCGGTGAGAATAAAGCGTGCGTTGTCAATGATGCGGTGTGGAATACACTTCTGCCGTATCTGCGGGGATTTACAACACATATCATAAAATCCGGAGACAGCCTTTATCATATAGCAAAGATGCATCAGTCATCCGTAGAGCTGATTCGTCAGGCAAATCCAGAAGCAGAAGAGGATCATCTGCAGATCGGAACGATGCTTACGATTCCGTATCCGTTTGATCTGGTGGAAGAAACGATTCCTTATACATCTTTTTTTACAGAATGTGTAATCGATGGTTTGCAGGCGCGTTATCCATATGTGGAAACCGGGAGTATCGGTATGAGTGTAATGGGAAGACCGATTCCTTATATAAAGATTGGAAACGGACCGATGGAGGTAGCATATAATGCATCCTTTCATGCAAACGAAAGCATTACGACACCGGTGCTTTTGAAATTTGCGGAGCAGCTCTTGAAATCGTATGTTGCGGAAGAACCGTATGAGGGTGTGAATGTGCCGAATCTGTTGGAAGAGTTTACGCTTTATCTGGTTCCTCTTGTGAATCCGGATGGAGTGGATCTGGTCAATGGCCTTCTTGATTCCGGACGCTTTTACCGGGAGGCGCGGCGGATTGCGTCGGCATATCCGAAGATCGCGTTTCCGCAAGGCTGGAAAGCGAATATCCGGGGAGTGGATTTAAATCTGCAGTTTCCGGCCGGATGGGAGGAAGCAAAGCGGATCAAATCTGCTTTGGGATTTGCGCGTCCGGCACCGCGTAACTATGTCGGACCGATGCCGCTTAGTGAGCCGGAGAGTGTTGCCATGTATCAATTTACAAAAATGCACGATTTTGCGTTGATTCTTGCATATCATACGCAGGGAGAGGTAATCTATTGGAGATATTTAAATTATGAGCCTGAAAAGTCGTATGTGATCGCGCAGTATTTTTCTCATATGAGCGGTTATGCGGTGGAGGATACTCCGGATGATTCCGGTTATGCGGGTTACAAAGACTGGTTTATCCAGGAATATGACCGGCCGGGATATACGATTGAAGCCGGAAAAGGCGTAAATCCTCTGCCGATGGATCTGTTTGATCAGATCTATCGCGATAATGTGGGAATACTGCTTGGCGGAATGACAGAATTGGAATAGGAAAAGAAATGAACGTAACGATTACGAAGGAAGGACAGACAAAAGAATATGCAGCGCGAAGAGGGCAGACAATTCTTACGTTTCTGCAGTTGAACCATATTACAGGGGTTGATGCTCCCTGTGGGGGAATGGGACGATGCGGCAAATGCAAAGTGGAAATCGTCGGCAGGGGAGAGGTCCTTGCCTGTAAAACTCTTGTGGCGGATGGCATGCATATTATCATTGGCAAAGAGAAGCATGCAAAGATTGCGGAGACCGGGCAATGTCATAATCAGTATTCAACAGACGCGTTGGAAGAAGCAGTTGCTGCATGTGATATCGGAACGACAACCGTGGTGTGTCATCTGATTGATGGTATATCCGGAAATATTATTGCAACCGAAAGTGCTTCGAATGCACAAAAAAATTACGGTGCGGATGTTGTATCGCGCATTGAACGGGCAGGAGCGGGGGAGTTACAGAAACTGCACGAAGTCATCGCAGGACAGATCGAAACGATGCTGGAGAAGATGTGCGAAAAGTCACAGAAGAAAAAAAAGATTCAGAGACTGGCTGTGGCGGGGAATACCGTTATGTGTCATCTGTTTGCAGGATTGTCGCCGGAAGCAATAGGAGTGGCACCTTTTATGCCGGAAGAATTGTTTGGAAAAGAGTATACGGGAAGCAGCGTTGGAATCGATTGTTGTGAAATCGTGAATATTCTGCCCTGTGTTGCCGGATATGTCGGCTCTGATATTACCGCGGATGTGCTTGCGGCAGTGCCGGAAGATGAGGGACAGTGGCTGCTTCTTGATATCGGAACAAACGGGGAAATGCTGCTTGGCAATGCGAAGGAAGGTTATGTATGTTGTGCGACGGCGGCCGGACCGGCATTTGAAGGGGCGGAGATTACAATGGGAATGCCGGCGGCGGATGGTGCTATCGCATCTGTGACGTATAAGAATCACAGACTATCTGTCGGGACAATCGGTGAAAAGGAGGCAGTCGGAATCTGTGGATCAGGACTTTTGGACGCTTTGGCGGTATTTCTGGAATCCGGTCTGATGGACGAGAGCGGTATGCTCATGGATGAGGAAGAAGTGCCGGAAGAATGCAGGCATTATATTGGAAGATATGAAGGGCAGGCGTGTGTCTGGCTTACGGAAAAAGTCTGCGTGACACAGGAGGATGTGCGAAATCTTCAGCTTGCCAAAGCGGCGATCGCTGCCGGAATTGAGATCCTGCTAAAAGAGAAAGCTTTTGAATACAAAGATGTAACGGGGGTTTTGCTTGCCGGTGGATTTGGAAGCTTTTTAAATAAAGAGAGTGCTGCAAAAATCGGTCTGATTCCGAAAGAATTGCTTCCGGTTACCGAGGCGGTAGGCAATGCAGCCGGAGAAGGCGCAGTCTTTGCAGCGATCTCGAACGATGCGAGAAATCATCTTTTAGAGATCCGAAGCGAAATGCATTATCTGGAATTATCCATGCATCCGGCATTTTCCGATCTTTATATGGAATGTATTTCGTTTGCGTCATACAGTGGCGAATAAAAAAACAGAGAGCAGCCTAGATAGTCAGGCTCTCTCTGTTTTTTAATAATCGTGCTCCGTTTACGATTAAAAGAATGCCGGATACGATTCCGGTCACCAGGATGCAGATACCGATCGCAAGGGTTCCGGCTCCGGTACTTCCCATAGTTTTGTATGCTTTTTCGCTCATACGATCCCTCCATATGAAATAATTATCTTTAGTATAACATAAGTTGTATTGCTATTCTATGCTTTTTATACTAAAATTAACAAGTGCATATTTTGAATAGAAAAAATAAGAGGAGAATGTAATGTCTGATTTTATACTCAGCTGCTGCTCGACAGCAGATTTGACAAAGGAACATTTTAACAAAAGAGAGATTTCTTACATATGTTTCCATTTTGAACTGGATGGAAAGCCATACAGGGATGATCTGGGCGAATCCATTCCGTTTGACCGCTTTTATCAGGCCATGAAGGAGGGTGCGGATACCAAGACTTCGCAGATTAATGCCGATGAATTTTGTGAGTATTTCGAAGAATTTTTGAAGGAGGGCAAAGATATTCTGCATCTGTGCCTTTCATCCGGTATTTCCGGTGTCTATAATTCGGCGTGTATCGCGCAGGAGATGATGCAGGAGAAGTATCCGGAGAGAAAGATTTATATTGTGGATTCGCTTGCAGCCTCTTCCGGCTATGGACTTCTTATGGATAAGCTTGCGGATCTGCGTGATCAGGGGAAAAGTATCGATGAGATTCATGAATGGGCCCAAAAGCACAAGAAGGAAGTCCAGCATTGGTTCTTTACCAGTGATCTCACGTTTTTTATCAAAGGGGGAAGAGTCTCAAAGGCTGCCGGATTTATTGGTGGCGTCATGAATATCTGTCCGCTTCTTAACGTAGACTTTGAAGGTAAGCTGATTCCGCGCCAGAAAGTCCGTACCAAGAAGAAAGTGATGACCGCGATCGTGGATCGTATGGAAGAACTTGCAACGGATGGGGCGGATTATTCCGGAAAATGTTATATATCCCAGTCTGCATGCATGGAAGATGCACAGGCGGTGGCGGATCTTGTTGAAAAGCGTTTCCCAAAGCTGGACGGAAAGGTAGAGATCAATCCGATCGGAACAACGATCGGAAGTCATACAGGGCCGGGAACGGTTGCATTATTTTTCTGGGGAAAGGAAAGAGATAATTAGATATGGAGCTGATTGAAATTTTAAAAGCGGTATTGTTTGGTATCGTTGAGGGAATTACCGAGTGGCTGCCGATCAGTAGTACCGGTCATATGATCCTTTTAAATGAGGTTCTGCCTCTTGATGTCAGTGAAGAATTTTACCGTATGTTTGAGGTGGTGATCCAGCTTGGAGCCATTATGGCGGTGGTCATCCTGTTCTGGAGCCAGATCTGGCCGTTTGGAAGAAAGAATAATGCGGCTCCTTTGGCATTGAAGAAAAAGGAAAACGGTAAGACAGGCATTCTCGCACGTATCATAAACCCAGCTGGAGCCTGGATCAAGACGGATATTTTTCAATTGTGGTTTCATATACTGGTATCCTGTGTGCCGGCTGCAATCGTTGGCATCCTTTTTGATGAGTTGTTCGAAAAATGGTTCTACAATTATACGACCGTAGCGATTATGCTGATTCTGTTTGGTATTGCTTTTATTGTGATTGAAAATTACCATAAAGGAAAATCGGCAAAAATCAGTACCATTGCAGATATCGGATATGATACAGCCGTACTGATCGGCCTGTTTCAGCTGATCGCAGCCATCTTTCCGGGAACCTCCCGTTCCGGAGCCACCATTGTCGGAGCTCTTTTGATCGGTGTGTCCAGAACGGTTGCGGCAGAGTATACCTTTTTCCTTGCAATTCCGGTTATGTTTGGGGCAAGCCTTTTGAAACTGGTAAAATTCGGATTTGACTTCACGATGGGGGAATCCGTAATCCTGATAGTCGGAATGGTGGTCGCTTTTGTGGTATCGCTGATCGTCATCCGGTTTTTGATGGGATATATTAAAAAGCATGACTTTAAAGTGTTTGGATGGTATCGCATTGTTCTTGGCGTGATCGTACTGCTTGCGGGAATTGTGGGCGTGATTCATGCTTAAAGTTTATTATGCCAATATAGTGCCTTTGCGTGATGATAGGAAAAGAGCGCAGAACATGGCGCTGGTGCGCGCAGAGCGAAGAGAAAAACTGGAAAAATTAAAGCAGAAGGATGATTGCCTGAGAGGACTCGCGGCAAGCAGATTGCTGGACATCGCGCTAGAAGCGGAGCACATTCCTTATAAAAATGTGGCTTTTTCCTATGGTGAGAACGGAAAACCATATATTTTGCATTATAAGATGCATTTCAACCTCAGTCATGCAGGAAATTATGCGGTGTGCGCAATCTGTGATGAGGCGGTCGGCGTGGATGTTGAGTCTCTTGTGAGACTGGACGGACAGCCGGACCGGGTGCAGCGTATTGCAAAACGGATTCTGACGGATAAGGAACGCAAACATTGGCTGGAAAGCGGAGCTGTAGCATCGGAACTGCTTAAAATCTGGACACGTAAGGAGAGTTATGCCAAGATGATCGGAAGCGGTTTATCGATCGGACTGGAACATATTGATACGATGGATGGGGCTTTTTATCAGCAGATACAGCCGGATGAAGCGCATTATGTGACAGTGTGTACACAGACAGAGTGCGGTCCGTTACAGGTATTTGATCAGACGCTTGCGCTATAACATAGTTATGCGCTATGATTTGAAACTTGCATGTTTCAAAATTCGATGATAAAATAACGCTTATATGTAGAGGTGATATCATGCATGATGAATTAACGAAGAAAGATATTGAAAAGATGGAAGCAGAAATCGAGCATCGGAAACTGGTTGTTCGAAAAGAAGCTTTAGAGGATGTCAAAGAGGCTCGTGCACAAGGTGATCTGAGCGAGAATTTTGAATACAAAGCAGCTAAGAAATTTAAGAATGAAAATGAAAGCCGTATTCGTTATCTTGAGAAGATGATCAAGACCGCCGTCGTTGTATCGGAGGATTCGCCGGAGGATGAAGTCGGCATGAACAATACGGTTGATCTGTATTTTGAGGACGACGATATGGTAGAAACTTACAAGATTGTGACAACGGTTCGCAGCAATTCGCTGAAGAATCTGATCAGCCGCGAGTCTCCGCTTGGAGCAGCAATCTTCGGACATAAAGTTGGTGACCGCTGTGAAGTGAATGTAAATGACAGTTATTCGTATTTTGTTGAAATCAGAAAGATTGAAAATACAGTGGATGATGGCACCGATGAGTTACGAAAATTCTAATTTATGAAAGACAGAGGATCATTATGAAAGTATCAGAATTATTAAAAGAAGACAAAGTGACGATTTCCTGTGAACTTTTTCCGCCAAAGAAAGGATCACAGCTGGATAATTATAAGGCAATCGTCGGAAAGATGGCGGAACTGAAACCGTCCTATATCAGCTGCACCTATGGAGCGACCGGTGGAACAAGTGATTATACGGTTGAGATCGCAGATACGATCAATTCCTATCATATTCCTGCAATTGCCCATTTGACCTGTGCTTCTTCCACCAAGGAAAAGGTGCAGTCGGTGATCGCCCAGTTAAAAGAGCGTAAGATTGAAAATATTCTTGCCCTTCGCGGAGACATCCCGGAGAATGCGGATTTTCCGCTCCCTGATCAGTATCATCATGCAATTGAACTCATTCGGGAAATCAAGGATTCCGGCGATTTTTGTATTGGTGGTGCCTGCTATCCGGAGGGACATCCGGAAGCCGCAACGATGGATGAGGATCTTATGCATTTGAAGGAAAAGGTGGATGCCGGATGTGAATATCTGACAACACAGATGTTTTTTGATAATAATATATATTATCGATTTATGTATAAGGCTCTGCAAAAGGGCATCCATGTACCGGTTGTTCCGGGAATTATGCCGGTAACGAACGCTGCACAGGTGAAGAGAACGGTGTCACTTACCGGAAATCTTGTTCCGGCTAAGTTTTTAAGTATTGTGGATCGTTTTGGAGAGGATCCGGAAGCAATGAAACAGGCGGGTATTGCTTATGCAACGGAACAGATCATTGACCTGATCGCAAACGGAGTAAATCACATTCATATTTATTCAATGAATAAGCCGGATGTTGCGGGGGCAATTATGGATAATCTTTCCAACATTTATGTAAGAGGGTAGAAATAAGAAGGCGGTGTCGATCGGTTCGATATCGCTTTTTTTCATAGATTTTTGATGGGGCGAATGATATAATAGAAAAAGTTAAGGGAAGGGAGATACCACCATGTTAACAGTAAATACATTTGGTAAATTTCAGATTACTGATGGTAGATGATAAAATATCCGTTCGACAATGTTGTCGCGTTTGTTACTGTACATGTTGCTTTATCGGGATAAGACACTCACGATACGGAAAAATTTGAGCAGCGGATCAATTTAGAAGAAGAGGAATAACATGAAAAAAGGCAAAGAATTATTACGCAAACTACCGGATCTGGTAAAGGAAACCAAAGAGGATAAAATACAGTGGAAAATAGAATTTCAGACAACGGAATACAATGATCCGTCGGAGAAACCGCGAGAAGTCATGGAAGGAAAATCATGGATGCTCGATGAGTGTTTTGTGTCATATCATTGCATTTATAAGGATGAGGAATTTTTACTGATTACATATGAGCAGATCGCTTCTTGTGAAGAGAAAACGAAATCTTATAATCTGGCGTTTGTTCCTCCATTGGGAAATCGTTTTTTTGATGTCGATATGTTAGCCCCGTATGCGGTGGAACTGGATCAGATGCTCGCTTATGAAATCCATATGCTTTGGCTTACAATTTTAGAAAAAGCAAAGGAACAATCGGAAAATGTAATCATTGATGTGTCACCACGTGATTCGGCAGTGGAAAATAAACCAATGATGGATTCTTAGATGATGTTTGAGGGGGAGGAAGTAAAATGAAGAATGGATATGCGGTTATCACAGGTGCAAGTTCCGGTATTGGTGCATGTTTTGCAAGAAGATTGGCGAAGGAAGGCTATGCGCTGGTGCTTGTTGCAAGAAGAAGAGAACGTTTGATGCAATTGGCGGAGGAACTGGAGAAAAACGGAACCAAGGTAGTGATTGAGATTGCGGATCTGTCACGTAAGAATGAGTGCCTGAGACTGATGTCGGCTTTGGGAAGCAAGCAGATAGGAGTGTTTATTAATAATGCAGGCTTTGGAGATTGCGGAAGATTTTCAGAGACGTCTCTGGATAAAGACCTTGATATGATTGATGTCAATGTGCGTGCGGTGCATATTCTCACAAAGCTTGTGCTTCGCAAGATGAAAGCGCAGGGATGCGGTTATCTTTTAAATGTTGCTTCATCTGCAGGTTTGATTCCGGCAGGCCCTTATATGGCAACTTATTATGCAACGAAGGCTTATGTTGCCAGTATGACGCGTGCGGTAGCAAGAGAGTTGAAGGAAGAAGGAAGCAGAGTATACATCGGGGCTTTATGTCCCGGACCGGTGGAGACAGAATTTAATTCTGTTGCCAATGTGGAGTTCGCATTGCCGGGAATTACACCGGAGTATTGTGCAAATTACGCGATTGATCAGATGAAGCGCCGCAAGGTTGTCATTGTTCCCACATTTACGTTAAAAGCAGCCACAACTTTGGGAAGATTTATTCCACAGTCTGTATACATTGCGATTGCAGGGCATCAGCAGAAGAAAAAACTGTCAGGGACATAAGAAGGTTCTTGATTTTTGATAAATTTTATGGTATTTTTGAGAAAAGCTTTGAACAGAAACAGTACGGATTTCAAGCATACAGAGAGAAGTCGGCCGGTGCGAGACTTTTGTGTAGAGATCGGGAACCAGTCTGGGAGCTGCAGGAGGAAAACAGATATCTGATGAAGTCCTGCCGGAGGTCGCCGTTATCGCAGACAGTGTGGGTAGCAGCCCACAGATGAGTGCAGGCAGATGCCTGAAACCAGGTGGTAACACGGATTTTTATTCGCCCTGGGCATTGTAAATGAACACAGTGCCTGGGGCTTTTTATTTCATCATATGCCTTTAGGTACGAGCAAGTAAATCGAAAGAAAGGAAACAAGAAATGAAGGTATCAAAGTTAGTAGGACAGAGATTTAAGGAGACACCGGCAGATTGTGTGATCGACAGCCATGCACTGATGGTTCGCGGCGGCTATATGAAATATGTTGGCAACGGAATCTATTCGGAGTTTCCTACGTTAAAGAGAATTACGGCAAAGATTGAGAATATCATCCGCAAGGAGATGAACCGCATCGACGGACAGGAGGTACTTTTCCCTGTCGTTATGCCGGCAGATCTGTGGGAAGAATCCGGCCGTTATGAGAGTGTCGGAAGCGAGCTTGTCCGGTTGAGAGACCGCAATGATTCCAAGCTTGTACTTGGAATGACACATGAGGAAGCGGCGGTACAGCTGGTACGTGAGTATGCGCAGTCTTACAATAAGTATCCGTTTATGATCTATCAGATTCAGAGAAAGTTCCGTGATGAGGCGAGACCGAGAGCCGGAATGATCCGTGTGCGTGAGTTTACGATGAAGGATGCCTATTCGTTCCATACGTCTCAGGAAGATTTGGAGAAGTATTATGATGTATGTTATCACGCATATAATCGTATTTTCCAGAAAGCCGGTATTCCGGAAGTTGTTACGGTCAAGTCGGATTCCGGCATGATGGGTGGTAATATTTCCCATGAGTATATGCTTCTCACACCGGTTGGAGAAGATTCGATCGTTTTATGTACCGAGTGTGACTACAGAGCCAATATGGAAGCGGCTGAGAATAAAGTTATCAATGAGAGCACCGGTAATCTCGAAGAGCTGCAGTGCATTGAGACTCCAAACTGCAAGACGATCGAGGATGTCTGCAACTTCTTAAAGAGTGATGTGAAGTCTTCCTGCAAGGCTGTTGTGTATCAGAAAAATGCAGATGATGCATTTGTTGTCGGATTTGTCCGCGGCGATTATGAAATCAACGAGACAAAGCTTCGCAACCTTGTCGGTGAGGATATTCATCCGGCTGAAATTACAGAGGATTCACCTCTTGTGGCAGGATATATCGGACCTTACAATATTTCCGATAAAGTTACATTTTTCTGTGATCTCTCATTAAAAGGCATTGATTCCATGGTGGCCGGAGCAAATAAGGAAGGCTATCATTATACCGGTCTTAATTTAGAGCGTGATCTCGGAGCGGTCAACTATGTTGATATCGCAAAAGTAAGAGAAGGGGGCATCTGCCCATGCTGCGGTAAGCCAACCATCACGATCAAGAGAGGCATCGAGGTTGGTAATATTTTTCAGCTCGGAACCAAGTATACCAAATCGATGCATATGCAGTACACCGATGAGAACGGAGAACTGCAGACTCCGATCATGGGCTGTTACGGAATCGGTGTCGGACGTATGGCGGCTTCCATCTGTGAGGCTCACCATGATGAGTATGGTCCGATCTGGCCGATTTCGATCGCACCATGGGAAGTAGAAGTGTGCTGCCTGCGTGTGGATGACGAGCAGACAAAATCGGTTGCAGACCAACTGTATCAGGATCTTCAGAATTCGGATGTAGAAGTGATTTATGATGACCGCGATGTTCGTCCGGGTGCAATGTTCTCCGATGCGGATTTGATCGGTGCTCCAATCCGTGTGGTTGTCAGCCCGCGTAACTTAAAGGAAGGTGTGGTTGAGATCACAACAAGAGATAAGGCTGTACAGGAGAAGATTCCGGTAGCCGATGCGCTTACCTTCGTTAAGGATCTGAAGGCTAAGTTATTTGCTGAAATTGAAGCAAAGGTTGAGTCCTGCTAAAAGAATGGTTAAAATGCGAAAGTTGTCAGCAACTTTCGCATTTTTTAATTACAATTTGGTGTTGACATTCCTACCTTGTTAGTATACTATATTAACAAGTTAATTGAATGAAGTGAATTCGTTGAACGAAAGTAAGTACAGCAAATGATTCTTCACAGAGAGTCGGCGGATGGTGGAAGCTGATAAGATAGTTTGTCTTGGAATGGGTTCGTGAGAAGTGAGGTGAATGCGAAGAAATTCGCTAGTAGCTGATCCGTTTCCCCACGTTATAGGGGCGAGGATATCGAGGCATTTTTGTCTCTGTATCACAGAGGTTGCGTAATTGGTGGCAGATATTTCTAATTCGGAATATCTGCTTTTTTTTATCCCGTGGAATGTCGTTTTGGCATCGGGGAGAAGCTGGTGGGCAACGAACAAGGGTGGCACCACGATCATTCGTCCCTGAAATAACGGAAACGTTATTTCAGGGATTTTTTTTGAGAAAATTCAGGAGGTAAGAAGCATGAAGAGAAGACTTAGGATTTATAAGAAGACAGTGAGCATTGTCAATGAGACGGCGACTGCAATGTATGAAAACCTTGTCGGGGATCACAAAGGGTTTCTTCTGGAAAGTTATGACAAAAATTATGACAGATATACATTTTTTGGAAGGGAGCCAGAAGAAATCATCAGCTCAAGAGGAAATGCTTTGGTCATCACCAAGAATGACGGCAGCGAAGATGTGCGTGAGGGAAATCCTCTTCAACTTCTGAAAGAATATTACAGTGAGTTTGATATTGTAAAAGACAATGAGGAATTATCCTTCTCCGGTGGACTGGTCGGAAATCTGGGATACGATTTCGTACGCTATGCGGAAGTGCTTCCGGATGATAACCCGGATGAAATCGGAATCGAGACGATCCAGATGATGCTGATGACAAAATTTATTATGGTTGATCATGTTGCTGAGACTTTGACCGGAATCATCCTTGGCGAGGATACTGAGGAAGGTAAGAAGAAATCACTTGAGGAAGCGGAAGAGTTGATCGAGAAAGCGAGAAACGGAGCCGATCAGGTAAACCCGAAGAATTTTGTACACGACGGAGTCATCATTCATCAGTCGGATGACCTGGCACAATACAGTAAGAAAGTCGAAAAGATCAAAGAATATATCCGAGAGGGACACATTTTCCAGACCGTATTATCTCAGAGATGGACGGTACAGACCGCACAGAGCGGCTTTGAGTTATACAAGGAGCTCCGTGAACTGAATCCGTCCCCATATCTGTATTATTTCAATTACGGAGACTTTGAAGTGATCGGAAGTTCGCCGGAGATGATCGTAAAACAGCAGGGAAATCGTGTTTATACCTGTCCGATCGCCGGAACGCGTCCGAGAGGAGCGGATGCGGAAGAAGATGCATTGCTTCGGGACGAACTTTTGCAGGATGAGAAGGAACGTGCCGAACATGTGATGCTGGTGGATCTGGCGAGAAATGATATGGGACGCATCAGCGAGTTTGGAACAGTCAAAGTAACGCAGTTTATGGAGGTACAGAATTATTCCCATGTGATGCATATTGTTTCTATGGTTGAGGGAAGGAAAAAAGGTGAGTTTCATCCGCTTGATCTGATATCTTCATTCCTTCCGGCAGGCACATTAAGTGGAGCACCGAAGATCCGCGCGATGGAGATCATTGATGAACTGGAAAATGTGAAGAGAGGACTTTATGGCGGAGCAACCGGATATATTGATTTCTCGGGTGATATGGATTTCTGTATTACAATCCGCACGATGATCAAAAAAGGCGATAAAGTATACCTGCAGGCGGGAGCCGGAATTGTTGCAGATTCTGTTCCGGAGAACGAGTATCAGGAGTGCTGCAACAAAGTGATGGCTTTGGCAAAGACGCTGATTCATACGTCAGGTTTTCAAAGAAAACTTGATATGTAGGCATTGCAATGGGAATGGCTGACGTTTCATGCGAGGAGGGAAACTTATGATTTTAATGATTGATAATTATGACTCATTTACTTATAACCTGTATCAGTATGTGGGAATCTTTGATTCGGATATCAAGGTGGTTCGTAACGACAAGATTACGATTGATGAGATCAGGGAGATGAATCCGGAGCGTATTTTACTTTCGCCGGGACCGAAAAGTCCGAAAGAGGCCGGTATCTGTATGGATGTTGTCAGAGAATTTACCGGCTTAAAGCCTATTCTTGGTATTTGTCTCGGACATCAGTGCATCGGCGAGGCACTTGGCGGAACAGTATCCTATGCAAAGGCACTTTTTCACGGAAAACAGTCTGTCATCGAGCATGATGGAACAAGTATTTTTACCGGAATCGATTCGCCAATCAAGGTTGCACGTTATCATTCGCTGGCGGTACAGCAGGAGAATCTTCCGGAATGCTTAAAAGTTCTGGCGAGAACCGGAGATGGAGAGATTATGGCAATCCGTCACAAAGAATATCCGGTTGTCGGCTTGCAGTTTCATCCGGAATCTATTTACACGGAACACGGCAAACGTATGATTGAGAACTTCGTAAATGGAACAATGTAGCGCATATGTGAAACAACTTTAAATGGCGTTTGCCTGGTAGGAGGAGTGCAATGATTTTAGATGAAATTGTGGAAGCCAAAAGAAAGCGGCTTTTGGAACATAAAAAAAGAATCGATGAAAGTTCAATGAGAAGACTTGCAGAGGAAACTGCAACGAGAAGTAAGGACTGTTTTTACAACAATTTAAGAAAACCGGGGATTTCAATGATCGGAGAGTTTAAGAAAGCATCTCCGAGTCTTGGAGCCATAACGAGTAAAATAAATCTTCTGGATCGTATTGAAGATTATAATGCATCGGTGGACGCCATCTCGTGTCTGACGGAGGAAGATTATTTTCACGGCAATGTAGATGATTTAAAACAGATTCGATGCAGGTCGGATCTGCCGATTCTTCGCAAGGATTTCATGATCGGGGAATATCAGTTTTATGAAGCAAAAGCAATTGGCGCGGATGCCGTGCTCCTGATCACGGCAATTCTTGACGATGTGCAGATGTACGATTTTTATCAGCTTGCAAGAGAATTGGAACTGGATGTGCTGGTGGAAACTCATGATGAAGCGGAGATTGAGCGGGCGATGAAGATTGATCCGCGAATCATTGGCGTGAACAACCGGAATTTAAAAGACTTTACGATCACACTTGAGACAACGAAACGGCTTCGGAACTATGTGCCGGAGAATAAAGTTTTTGTCGCAGAGAGTGGTGTTATGAATGATGAGGATGTGAAGTTCCTGCGCGAGTGTAATACGGATGCATTCCTGATCGGGCGCGCATTTATGGAAGCGGAGAATCCGAAAATGCTTGCAAAGAAGTGGAAGACAATGTAAGAAGCATAGGGCATTACGGAAATCAGGAATTCGATGATGAAAATGAATGGGCAGAAAAAAGAGGGAGGCACTCGTATATGGAAGTTAAGATATGCGGGCTGACGGATCTGAAAGAGGCAGAGTTTTTAAATGAGGCGGGAGCCGATTATGCAGGTTTTGTTTTTTATGAGAAAAGTAAACGGAATGTTACGATGGCACAGGCAGAGGCAATCAGAAAAAAATTAGATCCGAATATTCAGCAGGTGGCAGTTACGGTTGCGCCGACGGTTGATTTCGTCGGGAAAATTGAAGCATCCGGGTTTGATATTTTGCAGGTACATAAGTCTTTGGATGTAAAGCTGTTGGAATTGATCCACATTCCGGTCTGGTTTGCAATCAATATCGCAGACGATACGAAGCTTCGGGAAAAAATCCGGTTTTTGGAGTCACTTCCGGAGAAACTTGGAAACAAAGTTGCGGCAATCGTTGTGGATGGTGCCGGATACGGAGGCGGAGAGACTTTTGATTGGGGAAAAAATGATAAAATAAGAAAGATGCCTGCTTTGGCAAAACGAAAATTTATTCTGGCAGGCGGATTAAACGTGACAAATGTTACCGAAGGAATACGAAGATTTCATCCGGATATCGTTGATGTCAGTTCCGGTGTAGAAGGAATCAGCGGTAAGGATCCGAATAAAATTCGTACATTTATAAGAAAGGTGAGAGAATATGAATAAGAAAGCTTATTATGGACAGTTTGGCGGCCAGTATGTGGCAGAGTCGCTGATGAACACATTGGAAGAACTGGATGCGGCATTCGAGGAAGCCATCCATGATCCGAAATTTATGGAACAGTATCATTATTATCTTCGACAGTATGTCGGACGAGAGACTCCTCTTTATTATGCGGAGCGTCTGTCGGAGAAATACAAAACGAAGATCTATCTCAAGCGTGAAGATTTGAATCATACCGGAGCGCACAAGATCAACAATGTAATCGGGCAGATTCTTCTTGCCAAAAGAATGGGCAAGACAAAAGTGATCGCTGAGACCGGTGCAGGCCAGCATGGTGTAGCAACGGCAACAGGTGCAGCGCTGTTTGACATGGAATGCACTGTTTATATGGGCAAGGAGGACATCGAGCGCCAGAAGTTAAATGTGATGCGTATGGAGATGCTTGGAGCAAAAGTAGTATCCGTAGAATCCGGAAGCAATACGCTTAAGGATGCGACGAACGAGGCTATCCGTACATGGGCGAAGACGGCGGAGGATACGTTTTATGTCATCGGTTCGGCGGTCGGACCATATCCGTATCCGAAGATGGTAAAGGAGTTCCAAAGCGTAATCAGCCGCGAGGCAAAGCGTCAGCATATGGAAGTGGAAGGACGGAATCCGGATGTGGTTATGGCTTGTGTTGGTGGTGGATCCAACTCCATCGGAATGTTTGCGGATTTCATTGATGAGAAGGACGTGGAACTGATTGGTGTCGAGGCGGCAGGACTTGGAATTGAGACCGGAAAGCATGCGAGCGCGATGGCTCTCGGAGAGCCTGGTGTCTTACATGGAATGAAGTCATACCTGCTACAGGATACAGACGGAAACATTCAGCTTGCACATTCTATTTCCGCCGGTCTTGATTATCCGGGGGTAGGACCGGAACATGCCTATCTGCGTGACAGTGGACGCGCGCAGTATGTTGCAATCACAGATGCTGAAGCGATGGACGCTTTGATGGAGCTGTGCAAATTGGAAGGAATCATTCCGGCAATTGAGAGTGCACATGCGGTTGCCTATGCATGTAAGAAGGCAAAAGAGATGACGATGGATCAGAGCATGATTGTCTGTTTGTCCGGACGTGGCGACAAGGATGTCAACACGATCGCAAGTTATCTTGCTGGTGAAGGGTATTTGAATTAACGATTGTCATTATCAAGCGTCAGCCGGGCGGCTACCTCAAGTAGGTAGCGCAACATGCCGAGGGCAATTTTAAATGGCTGAAGCGCAAGAAGGAGGAACAAGAAATGAATCGAATCGAGCAGGCACTTGCCGCATTAAAAGAAAAGAATGAGAAGGCATTTATCACCTATATTACTGCAGGTCTTTTGAATTATGACAAGACGAAGGAACTTATCAAGGTGCAGGAAAAAGCAGGAACAGATATCATTGAGCTTGGAATTCCGTTTTCGGATCCGGTTGCGGATGGACCGGTCATTCAGGCTGCTTCCTATGATGCCATCTTAGGTGGAGCAAATCTGGAAAAAACATTTACCTGTATGCAGGAACTCCGCTCAGAAAATGTACAGATTCCAATTGTATTTATGATGTATTACAACACGGTTCTTCATTATGGAGTAGAGGCTTTTGCCAAGAAATGCGCGGCATGTGGTGTGGATGGACTGATTATTCCGGATCTCCCGTTTGAGGAACAGGAAGAGTTGCAGAATGCATTAAGCGGATCGGATGAGACAATCCTTATTCAGCTGGTATCTCCGGTATCGGGGGAGCGTGTAAAGAAGATTTTGGAGAAGGCGAGAGGCTTTGTTTACTGCGTATCATCTATGGGGGTTACCGGACAGGAGGCAACGTTCCACAAGGAAGTGATCAAGTATCTTAGCGATGTAAAAGCGATATCGAAGATTCCGGTCATGATGGGATTCGGAATCCGTACGGCAGAAGATGTACGTCCGATGAAGGATATGATCGATGGTGCAATCGTCGGATCTCATTTTATCAATTTGATGCGTGAATCAAATTTCGATGCAAATACAGCGGCGGAGTATTGCAGTACGTTTAAAAAACAATTGAATAGACTCTAGAGTGCAATTAACAGATCACATGAAATTGGCGATACTACAAAGAAGCAGAGGTAGGCTGGTTTCAATGATTCTGGGTTCAATCAAATCATCAGGAGGATAATACAATGAAAGAAATTCTCGGCAAATTAGTAGACGGAAATGATCTGACAAAAGAAGAGGCAATGCGGGCACAGGAATTGATCCTTACCGGACAGGCAACACAGGCGCAGATTGCATGTTTTCTTACGGCGCTCCGCATGAAAGGTGAGACGCTGGATGAGATTACCGGACTGGCAAGCGTTTTACGCGATAAGGCACAGACAATCGCTCCGAAGATTGATCATTATGTGGATTTTGTCGGAACAGGTGGAGATTGCACCTATTCCTTTAATATTTCCACGACGTCCGCTTTTGTTGTGGCGGCGGCCGGTGTCCCGGTTGCAAAGCACGGTAACCGTTCCATTTCCTCGAAAAGCGGAGCCGGTGATGTGTTAGAGGCACTTGGCGTGAATATTTCCGCGGATCCGAAGGTGGTGGAGCAGTGCGTCGAGAAAGTTGGTATCGGATTTATGTTTGCACCGCATTTTAATCCGGCAATGAAATATGTGGGACCGGTCAGAAAAGAGATGGGCATCCGTACCGTATTTAATATTTTAGGACCTCTTTCCAATCCTTCCCGCGCGAAAGCAATGGTGGTCGGTGTTTATTCGCCGAAGCTGACAGAAGTGATCGCCGGAACAATGATGAATCTTGGCGTTGAGCGTGGCTTTGTTGTTAGTGGACATGATAATATGGATGAGTTTACATTGACCGGACCGAGTACTGTATCAGAAATCAAAGACGGAAAAGTGACTACGTATGAAGTGACACCGGAACAGTTTGGATTATCCTGCTGTGAAATCGATAAATTGCAGGGTGGCGACGGAATTGTGAATGCGCAGATCACAAAAGATATTCTTGCCGGCAAGGAACAGGGAGCAAAACGCGATATTGTACTGTTGAATGCGGGTGCGGCACTTTATATAGGCGGCAAGACAGACTCAATCAAGGATGGTATTACTCTGGCAGCCCGGACCATTGATTCCGGCAAGGCTGTCGGGGTATTAGACCAGCTTGTGAAAATGACGAATGCTTAAGAACGGTATCTAAAATGGTATAAAAGATGAAATGTGGGAATATCGTCTTTTATGCAGGCTGGATCGTTTGTAGTAATTGACATTTGAATCGTTTTCTAATGTTAACTTAGATACAAAAATAGGTTGACAATAAAAACGAGATAGCATAATATAGTCTTCGGAATAAAAATGCATACGAAAGATATGCCAAGGAGGACATTATGAAATTAAACGTTAGAACTATTTGTATGATTGCATTGCTCACAGCGGTAACATCTGTATTATCCATTATGCAGATTCCAACACCTTGGGGTGTGCCGTTTACCTTACAGACAGCAGCTATGGCCTTGAGCGGTTATGTACTCGGCGCAAAGTATGGTACAGTTTCAACCATCATTTATGTATTACTTGGAACAATCGGTGTTCCGGTATTTGCGGGAATGTCAGCGGGACCTGGAGTTTTATTCGGAGCGACAGGCGGATATATTTTCGGATTTATTTTTATGACTTTCTTATGTGGAATCGCAAATAGTAATAAAAAGAAAGGCGCAGTGGGCATCGTATGGCTTATTGGATTTTCAGCACTCGGACTCGCTGCCTGCCATGTATTAGGAATTATCCAGCTGAAATTTGTTGCTAAGATGACATGGGCAAATGCAGCACTTGTCGGATCGGTACCATATCTTATAAAAGACATTGCTTCCATGATTGGTGCTTACATTGTTGCTATTGCCATCCGTCAGGCCTTAAAGTCAACAAACCTGTTTGATTGGGAGAATAAGAACAAAGCCAATGCCTAATAGAAAAGATTTTCGAGTACATCACATTTTATGCACACAGTTGTATCAAGGGCTTGGATATAGCGGCGATTTCTGTACAAACATGACTGCCGTTGTATCGGATCTTAGAGCGAATCCGGATCAGTGTTTGCGGCTTGTTGCAAAAGGAGACGTGATTTGTGCGGATTGTCCGAACCGTGTTGGAACCGATTCGTGTGCAAACAGTGATAACCATGTGGCAAGTAAGGATCGAAATCTGCTTGCACCTTTGCATTTGTCAGAAGGAGAAACTTATACGTATCGAGAATTGTTACAACATTCCCGCCAATATTTGACGGAGAGAGTTTTTACTGAAAGTTGTGCCAATTGTAATTGGTATCGGCAGGGAATCTGTAAATATGAAGATTTCGACAAATAAATAAATCCGGGTTTGCCGTGATCAGATTGGCTTTCTAAAACGGACGATACCGGATTCATAAGATAAGATTCGAAAATTAGCAGTAAATGTTTGAGAACTGATGGACTTTAAACGATTTCAATGACTGGAAAATTCTCAGAGTTACGGCATCGAACCATACGATTATTTTGTTCAGGAAAATTTGCAAATCAACTTCACCAGCGATTTTGGATAGTTGGCTGAGATAGGCGCAATTAGCCATAGGCCATGGAACGGTGAAGCAGTTGCAAATTTGTCCTGCAAAAATAAGTATGGCTCCGATGCCTGTAACAAGAAATAGTTGGTCATTAAAATCATGCAAAGCCCTGTTGGTCGAATACGCTTGCTGTTAATTTTCTTTTTTATATTTTGGCATTCGGTATCTGTGGATTGGAAATATCATATCTGATGCACGTCAAAATTTGCCTCATAGTAGATAATAAAAATTGACGCGCGGTGTTATTTTATAAGTGAACGTAAGATTTCTCCGCGCGTGATTTGTCTAATACAAATTTTTTCTGCCGCAGTTGTATTTTGAACAAGGAGTAATTTGTTGTGATGTTTTAGAAATTTTTTGATAGATACATCACGCTATAATGATAGGCAAATCCACTTTTTCTACATAAACGGGATGTTTTCCAGCATGTTAGCATATTTACTTCACACTACAACCATAGACGAAATCACTTTTTCTTTAAAAATGGTATGTTTTTTAGTATTTTAGCGTTTTACTTCACGCTAATTGTATAGGCAAAATAGGATTCGACAATAAAATGGTATGAATTTGCAAATATTCAGTTTTTACATCACATTAAGAATGTAGACAAGTAAACAGACTTCTCTATTCAGGAAATCAGTTTCAAAATATTCCGGCATATGGGCACCCTCTTATAAATTTTGTCAAGTGGGGCACTATGTAATATTTCTTTTCACTGCGCCCACGACCAAATGACCCTGAGAGAAAAGTGGAAATCTGTTCAAGAAGAAGATCTGAAATCATATGACCGGCAGAAAAAGCTGAGAGAAAGTCGGTATCGTTCAAAGTCCGTCATTTTTAAATGAACTACTGCTAATTTTCGAATCTTATCTTATGAATCTGGTATCGTCCGCTTTAGAAAGTCTATCTGATCACGGCAACCCCGAATTTTATTGATTTGATAAATTGTGAATTGTTATAGTAATTATTGGGATATATATGATATGATCTGTAGTAGAGTTTGGAAATAAGGAGGGAAAAATAATGCCATTTATTGATTCAAAAGTAACCGTAAAATTAACCGATGATAAAAAGGAGAGCATTAAAGCACGTCTTGGACAGGCGGTAAGTCTTCTGCATAAGTCAGAAACTTATCTTATGGTGGGCTTCGAGGATGATTATGATC
This sequence comes from uncultured Agathobacter sp., assembly GCA_934316545.1. GTDB lineage: Bacteria > Bacillota > Clostridia > Lachnospirales > Lachnospiraceae > Roseburia. The sequence continues at coordinate 59,442 of CAKRDT010000002.1, forward strand.
TGTACATGGGTGGAAATAAACTGGAAAAAGGTGCTTATGTATCGGTAAGCCTGTTTGGAAGTGCATCTTCTGCGGATTATGAGAAGATGACAGGGGCAATCTGCGAAATCCTGCAGGAGGAACTTGCGATTCCGGGTGACAAAGTTTATGTAACCTACCACGGTGTGAATGATTGGGGATGGAACGGAAGTAATTTCTAAGTGTTTTGGCATGAAAACGAAAGCTTATGACTTGAGAGTGGAAAGACGTTATACACCCAAAGAAAAAGGGGGATGGTACTTTGAAATTGTTAATTAAACAGAGAGTATTTTCTTGGACAGACACGTACGATGTGTATGATGAATCCGGTAATCCGAAATATTATGTGAAAGCGGAATTTTTCACATTGGGACATCGCATTCATGTATATGATATGAATCAGAATGAGATCGGCGTGGTAAAGGAGCGTGTGTTCAAATTGCTCCCGGTCTTTGATATTGAAATCGGTGGAAAAGACTTCGGAACAGTGCAGAAGGAATTCACATTTTTTAAACCGAAGTATGAACTCAATTATAATGGCTGGAGATGTGAGGGAGATTTTCTGGCATGGGATTATGATGTGTATTCCGGATGCAGTGTTGCGGTACACATTTCGAAAGAGATTCTGCATTGGGGCGATACCTATGTGATCAACATTGTTGATCCGGCGGATGAGATTATGGCACTGATGCTGACAATCGCAATCGATGCGGCAAACTGCTCAAGTTCAAATTAGTGTTTGAGAAAAAGACAGGACAGATATAAGGATATGGTGAATCATTCGCAGAATGGGGACTATGAACAAGTTATTACTTTCGGAGAAAGACGAATAAAACAATTTCATTTTGGATAAGAAAAAAGCGGCTCACATTAGTGAGTCGCTTTGTTAATGTAATTGGTTTTGTACTTGGAGTATACGATTTTTTGGCTGCGATACAATCCAAAGTAGCCGGAGAGCATATAGCTGAGGGCAGTCGCCAATAAGAAATATGGCATTCCGTCATATCCAAACAATTCGAAACTGATCAAAAGCGAAGTAATCGGGCAGTTTGTTACACCACAGAACACTGCGGTCATTCCGACTGCGGTACACAGTGTCGGAGAAAAACCGAGAAGGTTCCCGAACAGACATCCAAATGCCGCTCCTGTGAAGAAAGAAGGTACAATCTCGCCACCTTTGTATCCGGCACCAAGTGTCAGTGCCGTAAAGATCATCTTGAGCAGGAACGCTTCCGGACGAACCGTTCCGTTGATACAGTGGGCGATAATATTGATGCCAGTTCCGTTGTAATCCTGATTGCCGACGAGAAGTGTGAGTACGATGATGATACATCCACCTACAATCGCGCGGACATATGGATTTGCAAAAAAACGTTTGTACAGATCCTCACTCTTATGTAACAGAACACAGAAGAGAATGCTGACCAAAGCGCAGAGAATTGCCAGAACGGAGATCTCAATCGAAGAAATGATTCCGAATTTAGGTATCGAGCGAATGATAAACATTTCATTTGATACACCGAACGAGTATGCGATTCCGTGAGCAACAAGGGAACTGATCACGCATGGAACCAAAGCGATATAGTACATAACGCCGACGCTGACCATTTCCATCGGAAGGATAGCAGCTGCCATCGGTGTTCCGAACAGTGCAGAGAATGCGGCACTCATACCACACATGATCATAACATGCTTGTCTTTGTCATCAAAACGGAACAGTCTGCCCAATGCATTACCGATACTTCCGCCCATCTGTAAAGCTGCACCTTCTCGACCGGCAGATCCGCCAAAAAGATGCGTGATCAGTGTGGAAACGAAAATAAGTGGAGCCATGCGGAATGGAAGCTCATCATCCGAATGAATCGCGGAAATGACCAGATTGGTTCCGGTATCTTTTTCGTTATGCAGGATTCGGTACATCGCAACGATTCCGACACCGCCGAGTGGAAGAAGGAATATCAGCCAGCTGTTTTGTGTGCGTAGAACAGTGACAAGCGATAAAGCAAAATAGAATGCAGTACCGCACAGTCCGACGGTGATTCCTACAATAATTGCAAAAATAATCCATTTTAAAGAGACAAGTGCACGATGTGCATTGTGTTTTATTTTGTGTCTGATAACATCATTCATAACGATTCACCTCTTAATTTGTTATTTTTATACTATCATTCAAGAAAGGTTTTTACAAGAGGACAGAAAAGTGATATAGTATATAAGAAGGAAACAAAGCAGGAGGTATAACTTATGAGAACAAGTGGCGTACTGATGCCTATTTCGTCGATTCCGTCACCATACGGTATCGGAACGATGGGAAAACAGGCTAGGAAGTTCGTCGATTTTCTGGTAAAGGGAGGCCAGAAATATTGGCAGATTCTTCCGATATGTCCGACAAGTTACGGAGATTCTCCGTATCAGTCATTCTCCAGCTTCGCCGGTAATCCATATTTCATTGATCTGGAGTATCTTTGCAAGGATAAATTACTGACGAAGAAGGAATGTGAGTCTTTTCAATGGGGCTCAAATCCAAAATACGTTGATTACGGAATTATGTACGAATCACGTTATGCACTTTTGCGTAAAGTGTATGCGCGCTTTACGAAGAAGGAACCACAGGATTTTGAAAAATTCTGTGAGAATGAGAAGCAGTGGCTCGATGATTATGCGTTGTTTATGGCGTTAAAAGATGCCAATGGAGGGCAGGCATGGTCGAATTGGGACAAGTCGCTTCGTCTTCGCGAGAAGAAAGCTATGGAAGAGGCAACAGAAAAATATTCTGAGGAGATCCGCTTCTATAAGATGTTACAGTATCTGTTCTATCAGCAGTGGAATGAGTTAAAGGCATATGCGAATGAAGCCGGTATTGAGATTATCGGTGATGTTCCGATTTATGTTGCCGGCGACAGTGCTGATGTATGGGCCAATCCGGAGCAGTTTTATCTGGATGAAAATTTGAATCCGATCGAAGTCGCCGGATGTCCGCCGGATGCATTTTCCGATGACGGACAGCTGTGGGGAAATCCGTTGTTCCGCTGGGATGTGATGAAAAAGGATGGATATACCTGGTGGACGCGCCGGATTAAGGCAATGTCTGAATTGTATGATATCATTCGAATTGATCATTTCCGTGGATTTGATTCGTTTTATGCGATTCCGGCTAAGGATGATACGGCTAAGAACGGTCAGTGGAAACAGGGACCTGGAATGGATCTGTTTTGTGAACTTGAGAAGAAGCTTGGTAAGCTTCCGATTATTGTTGAGGATCTTGGATTCCTGACGCCATCGGTTCACAAGCTTTTGAAAGACTCCGGTTTCCCTGGAATGAAAGTGATTCAGTTCGCATTTGATAGCAGGGAGGAGAGCGATTATCTTCCTCATACATACACAAATCATTGTGTTGTATATACAGGAACGCATGACAATGATACCGTTATGGGCTGGATGAAGACAGCGCCAAAAGCTTCTGTTAAATATGCGAAGGAATATCTGAATCTGACAAAGGAAGAAGGCTACAATTGGGGCATGATGCGTGCTGCGTGGTCTTCGGTTGCGGATATGGCGATCGTTCCGATGCAGGATATTCTCGGACTTGGTTCTGAGGCGCGTATCAATACACCGTCTACATTAGGCAATAACTGGAAGTGGCGTGCAATTCCGGAGCAGATTGATACGAAAGTGGCAAAGAAACTTTACCATTATATGCAGATGTATGGCCGTGTGAACAAAGCCGTCAAAACCGATAAGGGTAATGAGCCGGATAAAGAAGTAAAAGAAAGCAAATAGCATATTTTTATCCCCTTTCCCATATATTTAGGAATATATGAGAAAGGGGATTTTTTATGGAAAGCAGGGAAAACAAGGACTTTGATCTATATAAAGACATCCAGAGTCGGACAAACGGGGAAATTTATATCGGTGTCGTTGGCCCGGTCCGCACAGGGAAATCTACATTTATAAAACGTTTTATGGATTTGTTTGTCCTTCCGAATATGGAGGATGAAAATGCAAAAAAACGTGCGGAAGATGAACTCCCGCAGTCGGCAGCCGGCAGAACCATTATGACAACGGAGCCAAAGTTTATTCCTCAGGAAGCGGCAAATATTACACTTGCCGATCAGAGTGAAATGAAAGTCCGGTTGATTGATTGTGTCGGTTTTATGGTTCCGGGGGCAAATGGCCACATGGAGGGAGATTCCAGCCGTATGGTCAAGACGCCATGGATGGATGCGGAAATTCCGTTTGTGGATGCCGCAAGGATTGGAACCGAAAAAGTGATACGTGATCATGCTACGATTGGCATTGTCGTGGCAACCGATGGCTCCATTGGAGAATTGGACCGGGATGCATATCTTGAAGCAGAGAACACAACCATTGAAAAACTGAAAGAGATTGGTAAGCCGTATGTCATTGTGCTGAATTCCATACGCCCGTACAGTGAGGAAACAAGAACGCTTCAGGCCGGCATGGAGGCACAATATAAAACGAAGGTGATTCCGGTTAACTGTCAACAGATGCACCGTGAAGATATTTTACATATTATGAGTGCAATACTGATGGAATTTCCGGTTTCCAGAATTGATTATTATATTCCGAAGTGGACAGAAATGCTGCCGGTTGATCATCCGGTTAAAGCAGCAATCCTTCATGCCGCAAATCTCTTTTTAAACAGGATCGACAGAATTTCGGATGCAGGCGCTCTAGCGTCGGAACAGGATATGGCCGGACAGATGAATGAGAGTGAAGGCGAGGCTTTCTTTCAAGATATTCAGCTGCAGCACATTAGTCTGTCGGACGGAATTATTTCGATGAAAATGGAAATTGATGATAAATATTATTTTTCTTATATCAGCGAAATGACAGGTGTCCGGATTGAAGGTGAATATCAGATGATTTCGATGCTGCAATCCATGGCGCAGATGAAGAAGGAATATGAGAGGGTAAAAGATGCGATGGATGCAGTGGAGAAAAAAGGGTATGGTGTTGTCATGCCGGGGCTTTCCGATATTCGTATGGAGGATCCTGTTTTGATTCAGCACGGAGGAAAATTCGGGGTGAAAATGCGTGCGCTTTCACCATCCATTCATATGATCAAAGCCGATATTGAGACGGAGATCGCACCGATTGTCGGAAGCGAAGAACAGGCGAATGATCTGATTTCGTACATAAAAGAAGGGGAAGAAAGAGGCGAAGGAATCTGGACGACAAATATATTTGGAAAATCCGTCGGGGAACTTATGGAAGATGGTATCCGCAGTAAGATTATGCAGATGGATGATGAATGTCAGTTGAAATTACAGGATACGATGAACAAGATCGTTAATGACAGCAACGGAGGAATGGTCTGCATTATTATATGATTAAGATGGAAGACTCTGAAGTAATGAAGAGACGGGTGGCATGGCTGCCTGTCTTTTTTTGCGTCATGGGAAGTTAATTCCAAATGATTCAAAAACGCCCACGCACGAAAGTTTGCGGCAAGCGTACGCATTATTTTGAAAGGAATCGGTGGATGTTTAAAATACACTTGCATATTAATGCTTTGGCGTGTTAAAATGAAAAAGTAATTTTTTTACATATAATAATTCATATGTGGAGGATATATTTATGAAAAAGATGAGAAAATTGATGGCTGTTGCTATGTCGGCAGCAATGGTACTGGCTTTGGGCGCTTGTGGCGGAGAGGCTGCATCCAATGATGCAACACAGACAGGAAGCGCATCCGCTGACGGTAAGGTATACAATATCGGTATCTGCCAGCAGCTTGAGCATCCGGCACTGGATGCTGCAACCGAGGGATTTCAGGCAGCATTAAAGGACAAGCTTGGCGACAATGTTAAGTTTGAAGTGCAGAATGCGCAGAACGAGCAGGCAAATGCTTCAACAATTGCCAATAATTTTGTATCCAGCGATGTTGATCTGATCCTTGCAAATGCTACGACTGCATTACAGGCATGTGCGGCAGCAACAACCGATATTCCGATCCTCGGTACATCTGTCACGGATTACGCGACTGCACTTGAGATGTCTGATTGGACCGGAGCAACCGGAAGAAATATTTCCGGAACATCGGATCTTGCTCCGCTTGATGAGCAGGAGAATATGCTGGCTGAGTTATTCCCGGATGCTAAGAATGTAGCAATCCTTTACTGCTCGGCAGAAGCAAACTCTAAGTATCAGGCAACGGAGTTTGAAAAGTATCTTGACGAAGATTCTATCAGCTACAAAGAGTTTACGGCATCCGATTCCAATGATATCGGTTCGGTTGTGCAGAGTGCGATCGAATATGCAGATGTCATCTATATTCCAACCGACAATACAATGGCACAGAATACAGAAGCCATTAACAATATCGCGCTTCCGGCCGGGGTTCCGATTATTGCAGGAGAGGAAGGAATCTGCAGCGGATGTGGTGTTGCCACACTTTCCATCAGTTACTATGATATCGGATACAGAGCCGGAGAGATGGCTTATGATATCCTTGTGAACGGTGCAGATATTACAACAATGAAGGTTGAGTCGGCTCCAAAGGTAACAAAAGAGTACAACAAAGACATCTGTGATCAGCTTGGTGTTACTGTTCCGGATGACTATACAGCAATTGAAACGAACTAATTAAGGGGGATGGGTAAGGTGTTATTATCTGCTTATTTTGCTTCCCTGAGTCCTTTGGCATTGCTCCGTGCGATGCCGGGATCCATTGCACAGGGATTGATCTGGGGACTCTTGGCATTGGGAGTCTATATTACATATAAGCTGCTTGACTTTGCAGATCTGTCCGTCGATGGATCGTTTGCAACCGGTGGCGCAGTAGCGGTTATGCTGATTCGCAGTGATATGAATCCGTGGCTGGCACTTTTGTTTGCATTTGCTGCAGGAATGATTGCGGGACTGATCACGGGTCTGCTGCATACAAAGCTTGGTATTCCGCCAATCCTTGCGGGAATCCTGACACAGATTGCACTGTATTCCATCAACCTGAATATTATGGGAAAATCCAATCAGGCAGTCAGCGTGGATAACTATAATCTGACCGTTTCTCTGCGCTACGTTTCCGGTGATACGGCGATGAAGATTCGTGTATTTACAACCTGTATTTTATTCTGTGTTGCTGTGGTTGCGTTATTGTACTGGTTTTTTGGAACGGAACAGGGTCATGCGATCCGTGCAACCGGATGTAATGCACAGATGGCGCGCGCGCAGGGTATCAATACCAATTTCTGCAAAGTGCTCGCATTGATGCTTTCAAATGGCCTTGTTGGTTTATCCGGTGCGCTGTATGCGCAGTATCAGGGTGCGGCTGATGTCAATATGGGACGTGGTGCAATTGTCATCGGTCTGGCGGCCGTTATTATCGGTGATGTGCTGTTTGGAAAACTTTGTGCAGGAAAGAAAATGGCTTTTGCTTATACGCTTTTTTCGGTAATTGCAGGTGCAATTATTTACTATCTGGTGTTGAGCATCATCCTGTGGCTGAAGTTCCCTTCCGACGATCTGAAACTGTTCTCGGCAATTGTGGTAGCAATTTTCCTTGCTATCCCATATCTGAAGAATAAGAAGAATGCGACAAGGGGGCTGTAAACGATGAGCGAGATGTTAAAAATTGACAATATCAGAAAAGTATTTAATCCCGGAACCATCAATGAGAAGGTCGCTTTGGATGGTGTGAATTTAACGCTGGAAGAAGGGGAGTTCGTTACGGTGATCGGTGGTAACGGAGCCGGAAAATCTACAACCCTAAACGCGGTGGCAGGTGTGTGGCCGGTTGATTCCGGCAAAATCTATATCGGTGGTGATGATGTGACGAAACTTTCGGAACATCGTAGAGCACAGTATCTCGGACGCGTTTTTCAGGATCCGATGACGGGAACGGCAACGACGATGTCCATTGAGGAAAACATGGCGATCGCTGCAAGGCGCGGTAAATCCAGAGGTTTAAGCTGGGGCATTACAAAGGCGGAGAGAGAAAAGTATCGTGAGCTGCTTGCTACGCTTAATCTTGGTCTTGAGGATCGCCTGACAAGCAAGGTAGGACTTTTGTCCGGTGGACAGCGTCAGGCAATCACCCTTTTGATGGCGTCCATTCAGAAGCCGAAACTGCTGCTTCTTGATGAACATACGGCGGCTCTTGATCCGAAGACCGCGGCAAAGGTACTTGAAATCTCGGATAAAATTATTGCAGAAAATCATCTGACCGCAATGATGGTTACGCATAATATGCGTGACGCGATCGCGCATGGCAATCGACTGATCATGATGCATGAGGGCAAGGTGATTTTAAATATTGCAGGAGAAGAAAAGAAAAAATTGACGGTTAAGGATCTTCTCGCACAGTTTGAAACAGTCAGTGGCGAGGAATTCGCAAATGATAAGGCGTTACTGTCCTAAATTGTGAGATGTAAGCGTGTGATACCATTCTTTATTTTGTACAAAGAATGCGGTCACACGCTTTTTTCAGTATTATGTAAAAATTATGAATAAAAGTTGCAAAATTCGTAGAATCAGGCTAGGAATACAAATAACAATATGGTACGATAGAAATAAAGAAAGCAGCTATAGGAAAGGGGACAAAAATATGGCAAAAGAACTTGTTGCGATGTTACTTGCCGGGGGTCAGGGATCCAGACTTTACGCTTTAACGCAGAAGCTTGCAAAGCCGGCTGTGCCGTTTGGCGGAAAGTATCGAATTATTGATTTTCCGTTATCGAATTGTGTTAATTCAGGGATCGATACAGTTGGTATATTAACACAGTACCAGCCATTTGTTTTAAATGAATATATTGGAAACGGTCAGCCATGGGATCTCGACCGTCTGTATGGCGGGGTGCATGTGCTGCCTCCGTACCAGAAAGCATCCGGATCGGATTGGTATAAGGGGACTGCCAATGCAATTTATCAGAACATTGCTTTTATCGAACGCTATGATCCACAGTATGTAATCATATTATCGGGTGACCAGATCTGCAAGCAGGATTACAGTGATTTCCTGGAATTCCATAAGAAGAAAAATGCGGAGTTTTCTGTTGCGGTTATGGAAGTTCCGTGGGAGGATGCATCCCGCTTTGGACTGATGGTTGCCGATGAGGATGACAAAATCACAGAATTTCAGGAAAAGCCAAAGAATCCAAAGTCAAATCTTGCGTCAATGGGTATTTACATATTTAATTGGGATATTCTGAAGAAATACTTGATTGAAGATGAGGAGGATCCGAAGTCTGAGAATGATTTTGGAAAAAATATTATTCCGAATCTGCTTCGCGATGGCCGTAACATGTATGCGTATCATTTTGACGGATATTGGAAAGATGTCGGAACCATTCCGGCGCTTTGGGAAGCCAACATGGAAGTCCTCGATCCGGAACACAGCGGAATTAATCTTTTTGACGAGAACTGGAAAATTTTCAGCCGAAACAGCGGTCTGACAGGACACCGCATCGGTGCGGATGCGACCGTGGAAGAGTCCATGATTACAGATGGATGCAATATTCAGGGAACCGTAAAGCATTCTGTGCTCTTTTCCGGTGTTACCGTTGAAAAGGGAGCTATTGTCGAGGACGCGGTCGTAATGGGACACACGAAGATCTGTGCAGGGGCAGTTGTCCGCCATTGCATTATTGCTGAAAATGTTGAGATTAAGGAAGGCGCTTCAGTTGGAGAGAAACCGAAGAACGGAGGCGTTGGAGATGTGGCTACCATTGCTTCCAATGTAACGATCGGTGCAGGGGTGAAGATAGCGGCTGATGCAATGATCTATGAAGATGTCTATACGGTCGAAGAGAAGGAGGATGAGGAACAATGATTAATTCAAGAACAGAGGCATTGGGAATCATTTTCCCGAACAGTTATGATTCGCTTGTACCGGAACTTGTTACGGAGCGCCTGATGGCTTCCATCCCGTTTGCAAGCAGATATCGTATGTGTGACTTTATGATTTCGAGCATGGTGCATTGTGGAATTGACAATATCTCCATTCTGGTTCGGAAAAATTATCATTCTTTGATGGATCATCTTGGAAGCGGACGCGAGTGGGATCTGACCAGAAAAAACGGTGGACTGAATATTGTTCCTCCTTATGCGCAGAAGCAGGTTAAAGTGTACGAAGGGTGTATTGAGGCTCTTGAAAGCATTCGGGGATATTTAAAGAAACAGAATGAAAAATATGTGATTATGACAGATTCCAATATTGCGGTGAATTTTGACTTTAATGATTTATTGCATGCACATATCAAAAGCGGAGCGGATGCAACCGTGGTGTATCGCAAGCAGGAGATACCGGATTCTTTGATACGGCAGAGCACGGAGACGGTTGATATGTATTATGCGTTGGGAATCAATGGAGATCATGTCAGCAAGATCTATGTGAATCCGACCGAAAAAGGCGAAATGAATTTCTGCCTGAATATTTATGTGATGGAGCGTGAGCTTCTTATCCGTATGATCGATGACGCTTATGTTCATGGATATACGAATTTCGTTCGTGATATATTAGAACGTCAGATTGAACATCTGGATGTCAGAGGCTATTGTTACGACGGATATGTTGCGCTGATTCATGATATGAAGAGTTACTTCGAGGAGAATATGAAACTGCTGAAAGAAGAAAATCTGAATGCACTGTTCTCCGGAAACCAGATTTATACAAAGATCCGTGATGATAATCCGACGCGTTATATTAACGGCTCTAAGGCTAAGAATGTTATGGTTGCGGATGGATGTGTGATTGAAGGCGAGGTAGAAAACAGCATTCTGTTCCGTGGTGTTCACATTGGAAAGGGTGCTAAGGTAAAGAACTGTGTCCTGATGCAGGATACGATTATTGAGAATCATGCAAGTGTAGAATATGTGATCACGGATAAAGATGTAACGATTACAGAGGGAAAGTCCCTGACGGGCAATGAATCCTTCCAGGTATTTGTCGCAAAAGGACAGACGGTTTAATCTACAAATGAAATTATGACTTTGCAAATAGTAGAGAGTCTGTTATAATATATTGAGAAAATTACTGAGGAGGCATTGTAAGATGGCTGATAACAGAAAAACATTTAAGATAAAATCAGACCAGGTTGGTGATGTGCGTATTGCAGACGAAGTCGTTGCCATTATTGCCGGTCTTGCGACAACGGAAGTGGAAGGTGTCAGCTCTATGGCGGGCAACATTACCAATGAAATCGTCAGCAAGCTTGGAATGAAGAATCTTTCCAAGGGTATCCTTGTTGAAGTGATGGAGAACGAAGTAAAAGTTGATGTCGCTATCAATATTGCATATGGCTATAGTATTCCGGACGTGTCTGCCAAGGTACAGGACAAGGTTAAGTCAGCAATTGAGAATATGACAGGTTTAACAGTGGCCGTCGTAAATGTTCGTATCGCAAGTGTTGATATGGCAGGAGATGAATAGAACGGTATTGAAATGATCAATAAATGATACCACGAGCGGCGGGGGATGATCGTGAGCGATGCTTACGGTGTAAGAAGGGATGTCCAGATGTGGACATCCTTTCTTGAATCATAGGAAATTACTTCCTTTGATTGATAAAGACTCTGCGGGAATGCGCGGTTCGCGGGGATGAAGTTTATGCTGAGCATACTGCGGCACACTTTATGTCATAAGGACGAGTGGTTGAGGAGAGAGAATGACAAGAAGAGAATTAAGAGAAAATATTTTCAAAATGCTGTTTCGTGTGGAATTCCACACGGCAGAAGAAATTCCGGAGCAGTTCGCTTTGTTTGAGGAAGAAATAGCCAATTTAAGTGATGAAGACCGTGATTATCTGATGGACAAATGCAATGCTATTTTTTCCAAAGTTGAGGAACTTGATGCGGCAATCAATGCAGTATCCGAAGGGTGGAAGACAAGCCGTATGGGCAAGGTCGATCTGACACTGATCCGTCTTGCGGTATATGAGATACGTTTTGAGGAAAGTATTCCGACAAAAGTATCCATTAATGAGGCGGTGGAACTGGCTAAGAAATATGGCAATGATGGTACACCTGCATTTGTGAACGGAGTACTTGCTAAATTCGCATGACAAAGAATATATATTCTGTAGGACAGGTAAATAATTATATTAAAAATATGTTTGCACAGGATTTTATGCTTCATCACATCAGCATTCGCGGTGAAGTGTCCAATTGCAAGTATCATTCCAGCGGACACATTTATTTTACAATCAAGGATGATACCGGAACGATGAATGCGATCATGTTTGCCGGAAACCGCCGGGCAGGTCTTGCTTTTCCGATGAAGGAGGGCGACAAAGTGATCGTGACCGGATCGGTGGAAGTCTATGAGCGAGACGGCCGCTATCAGGTTTATGCCAGAACGATCGAACTAGATGGTGCCGGCAATCTATATCTGAAGTTCGAAGCGTTAAAGCAGGAACTCGAAGAGATGGGAATGTTTGCATCTGAGTATAAGCAGCCAATTCCGAAGTTTGCAAAGATAATCGGAATCGTTACCGCTCCGACCGGGGCTGCAATACAGGATATTCGCAATATTGCGACGAGAAGAAATCCTTATGTGCAATTGATTTTATATCCATCTCTCGTACAGGGAGAAGGAGCAGCAAGTTCCATTGTCAATGGAATCCATGCTATGGAACGTCTTGGTGTCGATGTCATTATTGTTGGACGAGGTGGAGGATCCATCGAAGATCTGTGGGCATTTAATGAAGAAATCGTTGCCAGGGCTATTTTTGATTGTCCGATTCCGGTTATCTCTGCGGTCGGACACCAGACAGACTGGACCATTGCCGATTATGTGGCGGATCTGCGTGCACCGACACCTTCTGCAGCGGCAGAATTGGCGGTATATGATTTCGGGCAGACCATCGAGCAGCTTGCGGCAGTCCGACAGCAGCTTTACAGAGAGCTGCAACGCAAGGTATCCGAAACCAGAACGCGTCTTACACATGATCAGATGCGCCTTAAGTATTTGAGTCCCGGAAACCGGCTGAATGAGAACCGGCGCAGAGCGATGGACTATGAGGAAAAACTGATCGGGCATATGCAGAATCTGATTCGCGAAAGGCGTCATACCTTATCGCTTCTTGCGGGTAGCCTGGATGCGCATTCGCCTGCAAAAAAGTTGAGCGGGGGTTATGCGTTTGTAGCGGATGCAAATGGGAAGGGACTTCGCGCGGTCCGGCAGGTGACGGTAGGACAGGAAGTTGGGATACATCTTCTGGATGGAGAAATAAAGGCGAAAGTGAGCAGGATTACGGAATATGGAACCAAATAGTGAAAAGAAAGAAATCGGACTGGAAGAGCGATTCGCAGCCATTGAATCCATCCTTGACCAGATGGAGGATGAACATGTGACGCTGGATGAGTCATTTGAATTATACAAAAAGGGCATGGAGCAGATGAAAGCTGCCAATCAGGATTTGGACAGGATTGAAAAAGCGATGCTTGTTATGAATGAATCCGGTGAGTTGGAGGAATTTTAATGAATATTTCGGAAGAAATTGTCAAGAGAACTTCGAATATTGAACATAGGATTTGTCGTTTCCTGCCGGAACAATATGAATATCAGAAGACCATTATCGATGCAATGTCATATAGTGTTCGTGCGGGGGGAAAACGCCTTCGTCCGATGCTGATGGAAGCGTCTTACCAGATGTTTGGAGGCACGGGGGAGGAGATTGATGCCTTTATGGCAGCAATCGAGATGATCCACACGTATTCTCTCGTTCACGATGATCTGCCGGCAATGGATAATGATCTGTACCGTAGAGGAAAGAAGACAACACATGCGGTCTACGGTGAAGCGATGGGGATTCTCGCCGGGGACGCGCTTTTGAATTATGCATTTGAGATTGTGTCGGATGCATTGATACGGGGAGGCGGCGATATCCGTTTGGCAAAAGCGTTTGCTGTCCTTGCGAAGAAAGCCGGAATCTATGGGATGATCGGTGGTCAGGTTGTGGATGTAGAAAGCGAGAAGAAGGGACAGCAGATTGACCGTGGCTGTCTTGATTTTATATATCGCTTAAAGACCGGAGCATTGCTCGAAGCTTCGCTTATGATCGGAGCAATCCTCGCGGGAGCAACGGATGAGGAAGTGGCTCTTATGGAAGCGGCAGGAACAAAGCTTGGTCTTGCCTTTCAGATTCAGGATGATATTCTGGATGTAACGAGTACCCTTGAGGTACTTGGAAAGCCAATCGGTAGTGACGAGAGAAACGGGAAAGCGACTTATGTTGCATTTGAGGGGCTTGAGAGTGCAAAGACAAAGGTAGAGCGCCTGTCGATGGAAGCTGCACAAATACTGGATGGATTGGAGAAAGACCATACATTCCTGCACGAATTATTTTTGTATCTGATACACAGGGATCGTTAAATGGTATGAGGTTGGAATGGTTTTAGATCAGATAAAAGATGTTGGTGATATTAAAAAACTGAATGAGGAAGAACTAGAGACGCTTCGCGTGGAAATCCGTCAGTTTCTTGTGGAAAGTATCGCACAGACCGGAGGGCATCTTGCGTCGAATCTTGGCGTGGTGGAACTTACGATGGCATTGCACTTGTCTTTTGATCCGGCAGTGGACAAGATCATCTGGGATGTGGGGCATCAATCTTATACACATAAGATATTGACGGGACGTAAGGATGGTTTTGCTACGTTGCGGGAATATGGAGGCATGAGCGGATTCCCAAATACCCGGGAGAGTGAGACGGACGGCTTTAATACCGGACATAGTTCGACATCGATTTCCGTCGGACTTGGACTTGCCGAGGCGAGGGAGATTACCGGGGAACATTACCATGTCATATCGGTAATCGGTGATGGGGCCTTGACCGGCGGCATGGCGTTTGAGGCACTTAACAATGCTTCGCGTCTGAAGAGTAATTATATTATCGTGTTAAATGACAATCAGATGTCGATATCCGAAAATGTCGGTGGACTAAACCGGTATCTCAGTAATTTCCGTACAGCAGATGCCTATATGGATTTAAAAGATGGTGTCATTCAGTCTCTCAGTAAGATACCGGTTTACGGAGAGCGGATGGTGAAAAAGATTCGTAACGCCAAAAGCGGAATCAAGCAGCTGTTTGTACCGGGGATGTTTTTTGAAGAGATGGGGCTTATGTATCTTGGACCGGTGGATGGAAGCAATATGAAACAGCTGTGCAAGACTTTTAGTGAGGCAAAACGTGTGCGAGGACCGGTCATCGTCCATGTGCTTACGCACAAAGGCGAGGGATATGGTCCGGCGGAGCGGCATCCGGCACGTTTCCATGGGACTGCGCCGTTTGATATTGATACGGGAGTACCGCTCAGTAAACAGAGTAAGGCGCACTATACGGATGTGTTTTCCACGGTTATGAAGAAGATGGGGGAGCGTGAGCCGAAGCTTGTTGCGATTACTGCAGCGATGGAGATGGGAACGGGACTAAAACGATTCCACAATTTGTATCCGGATCGCTTTTTTGATGTGGGAATTGCGGAAGAACATGCAGTCACCTTTGCGGCTGGTATGGCAAAGGCCGGATTGAAACCGGTGTTTGCGGTGTATTCGTCATTCCTGCAGCGTGCGTATGACCAGATATTGCATGATGTGTGCCTGCAGAATCTTCCGGTCGTGTTTGCGGTCGACCGGGCAGGTCTTGTTGGCAAAGATGGTGCAACGCATCAGGGAATTTACGATTTATCCTATCTGTCTTCGATTCCGAATCTGACGATTATGGCACCGAAAAACAAGTGGGAACTATCGGATATGCTTAAGTTTGCAATCGCCGCCGAGTATCCGGTCGCGATTCGTTATCCGAGAGGAAATGCATGTGATTTATGGAAGGAGCAACGTGCTCCTATTGTAAGAGGGGAATCCGAACTCTTATGTGAAGGAGACGATGTGGCACTGTTTGCAATCGGAGCAATGGTAGAGATCGCATGGAATGTAAAAGAAAAATTGTCCGATCGCGGAATTTCTGCAACGGTTGTCAATGCACGGTTTATGATTCCTCTCGATGAGAGGGCGATTCTTTTGGCTGCCAAAAAATATCCTCTGATTGTAACGCTGGAAGAGAATGTTGCAAGCGGCGGTTTTGGAGAGCATGTAGCTGCTTTATTAGAAACGCGAAATCAAAGCGTAAAATTTCTACCGGTTGCGATTGAGAATCGTTATGTAGAGCACGGTGATGTCGAAAGACTGCGCAAGGTACTTGGAATTGATGCAGATACAATAACGGAAAAGATATGTGAGGAATTATGAAAGAACGATTGGATGTTTTATTGGTAAAGCGAGGTCTTGCGCCATCCAGAGAGAAAGCAAAGACGATGATCATGGAAGGCAATGTTTTTGTGAACCATAATCGTGAGGATAAGGCGGGGAGCACTTTTGCTGATGACTGTCAGATTGAGATTCACGGAAATACACTGAAATATGTCAGCAGAGGCGGATTAAAATTAGAAAAAGCAATGACACATTTTGGAATTCAGTTAGAGGGCAAGGTGTGCATGGATATCGGTGCTTCAACGGGAGGATTTACGGATTGCATGCTGCAAAACGGAGCAAGTAAAGTATATTCCGTCGATGTGGGGTACGGACAGTTTGCATGGAAGCTCCGTCAGGATCCGCGTGTTGTCTGTATGGAGAAGACGAATATCCGTTATGTGACTCCGGAAGATATTGCAGATGCATTGGATTTTGCATCGGTAGATGTATCCTTTATCTCGCTTACAAAAGTATTAGGACCGGCTTATGCACTTTTAAAGGATCATGGGCAGATGGTATGTCTCATTAAGCCGCAGTTCGAGGCAGGACGTGAAAAAGTGGGAAAAAAAGGCGTTGTGCGTGATAAGTCGGTACATGAGGAAGTGATCGGGAAAGTGATTTCTTTTGCGCTGGAAACAGGATTTGCAGTACACAATCTGGAGTTTTCTCCAATTAAGGGACCTGAGGGAAATATTGAGTATCTGGTCTTCCTTGAAAAAGATACAAACGCTGTTATGGATACGGATGTAGAGATTCATGCAATTGTGGAAGCTGCACACGGGGAGTTGGATAAATAATATGTACAATTTTCGGTTGATTACGAATGCTTATAAGGATAAAGATCTTCATTTGTCACATCGTATTGTTTCCTATATTGAAGACAAGGGAGGAAGAGCCGGTATCAGTGTGAGCAACATTGAAGGCGTTTTGACAGAAGATTTTCCGCTTTCTGAGATCCCGACAGATACAGAATGCATTATGGTGCTTGGCGGAGATGGAACCCTGATTCGGGCAGCAACAAAAGTTGAATCGCTCGGAATTCCTCTGATTGGAGTTAATTTGGGAACACTTGGCTATCTGTGTGAGCTTGAAGAATCGACGGTGTTTGAGGCGATTGATCGTCTGATGGCGGACAACTATACATTGGAAGAACGAATCATGCTGAGTGCACAGATTGTTGGAAATGACCGGATCCAATTCGCACTCAATGATGTGGTGATACATTGGGCTGGAGATTTGTCTATGCTACAGCTTGGCGTATATGTCAACGGTAATTTCCTGACAACGTATCATGCTGACGGAATTATTGTCGCGACACCTACCGGATCGACGGGATACAATTTGTCTGCGGGAGGACCTATCGTTGATCCTAAATCCAATATGTTACTATTGACTCCGATTAATGCGCATGACCTCAATGGTCAAAGCATTGTACTGAGTGCGGATGATGTTGTTGAAATTGAGATGGGGAGCAGACGCTTTCAACTGGACGAGAAAGCATGTGTCAGTTTTGACGGAGATACAACGATCCATTTGAAAGTTGGCGACCGGTTAAAGGTTGCCAAAGGAAACAGTGTGATACAGATCTGTAAACTAAATAATCAGAGTTTTCTTGAAATACTTCGAAAGAAGATGCAAAGATAGTAGGGGGATGGATGATGAAGACACGACGACAGGCAAAAATACTAGAGCTGATCCAGCAAAATAATGTAGAAACGCAGGAAGAATTATCGGCTTATCTGGAGCGTGAGGGGTATCAGGTTACGCAGGCAACCGTGTCCCGTGATATTCGTGAACTGAAGCTGACAAAAATTGCTACGGATAATGGAAGACAGAAATATGCTGTGATTGCTGATGCGGATACCGGAATGCTTGAAAAATATGCGCGTGTTTTACGTGAGGGATACGTCTCGATGGATATTGCTCAAAATATCCTTGTTATCAAGACCGTATCCGGTATGGCCAGTGCCGTGTGTGCTGCAATCGATGCGATGAAAATGAATGAAGTGGTGGGATCCATTGCCGGCGACGATACCTTAATCTGCATTATCCGGACGAATGATGATGCGGTTATGACGATGAAAAAGCTTCGCAAACTTGTAGAATAAAAACATATGCATACTTTGGGAGAGTAGAAGGAGAATATATGTTACAAAATCTGCATGTGAAGAATCTGGCACTTATAAATGAAACAGAAGTTGAATTTAAGGAAGGACTTAATATTTTGTCCGGAGAGACAGGTGCCGGTAAATCAATTATTATCGGATCCATTAATTTGGCGCTTGGTGAAAAAGTACAAAAGGAAATGTTGCGCGACAATGCTGACACGGCTTTGGTTGAACTCATATTTTATGTGGAGAATCCGGCTACACTTGAAGCCGTTCGGGCACTGGGGATTGAAGTGGAAGATGAGACGATCATCTTAAGCCGGAAGATTACGGCGGGACGTGCGATTGCCAGAATCAATGGGGAAGCCGTATCAGCGTCCAAGATGAAGGAAGCTGCGGCACTGCTGATCGATATTCATGGTCAGCATGAGCATCAGTCACTCCTTTCGAAACGCAAGCATTTAGAAATATTGGATCTGTTTGCAAAGGATCTGCTAAGGGAACAAAAACAGAAGCTTTCCGTTTGTTATCGCGAGTATCGTAAACTTCTGGATGAATTGGAGCAGTCGGATTCTGACACGGAGGAACGTGCAAGAGAATTGTCGTTTCTTGAATATGAAGTGAAAGAAATCGAAGATGCAAATCTGACACTGGGGGAAGACGTCGAACTGGAGGAACAGTTTCGAAAATATTCAAACGGAAAGAAGATCCTTGATGCGATTCATGTGGTACAGGCGGCAACCGCGGAAGAGGACGAGAGTGCTTCGGAGCGTATCAGCCGTGCGGTAAGAGAATTGGCTGGTGTGTCCGGATATGACAAACGAGTCGAAGAATTAGAGAATCAGCTGACGGAAATTGACAATCTGCTTGGAGATTTCAATCGTGAGGTGGCGTCTTATCTTTCGGAAGAAGAGTTTGATAACGAGACCTATTTTGAGATTGAAAAGAGACTTGATTTCATCAATCATCTGAAATCCAAATATGGAACCTCCATAGAACAAATATTAGAGTCTTACAACAGTAAGTGCGAACGCATAGCAGTATTAAAGGATTATGATGAATATTTAAATCAACTTTTAAGTAAAATCAATCATAAAAAGCAAGAACTCACACAACTTTCGGATGAGGTGTCTGCAATTCGACAGAAAGAGAGTGCTGTGCTCACGAATGCAATCCGCCAGGCTTTAATGGATCTGAATTTTCTGGATGTCCGTTTCACGATGGAATTTCGTAAAATTGATTTTACCGAAAACGGAACCGATGAAGTTGAATTTATGATATCGACCAATCCGGGCGAGCCTTTAAAACCACTTGGCAAAGTTGCTTCCGGAGGAGAACTTTCGCGTATTATGCTTGCAATCAAGACGGTTCTTGCGGAGAATGATCACATTGAAACATTGATATTTGATGAGATTGATAGCGGAATCAGTGGGCGTACGGCACAGATGGTTTCCGAGAAGATGAATGAACTCGGCAGATCGCATCAGATTATATGTATCACACATCTTCCGCAGATCGCAGCCATGGCAGATACGCATTTTCTGATTGAAAAATCGGTTGAGAACGATACAACCGTATCGCATATTCATGAGCTGTCGGATGAGGAAAGTGTACAGGAGCTTGCCCGTATGCTTGGTGGGGTTGAAATTACAGACAAGGTTGTCGAAAATGCCCGCGAAATGAAGAAAATGGCTTACATGAAAAAGTAATATTGATCGCATACTATTCTTAGTTTTGGAAACGGAGATATAGTATGCGATCTTTTTCGGTAAAGTTATTTAAAAATATAATCTTGATTTATTTATGCGCTCTTATCTGCTTTGTTTATACGTCGATGATGGATGCAATACCGGAACATGTTTATATGGAAGAGGGAAGTACCTTGTCCCTGTCACGTAAAATTCCGGTTGAAGTGGTTGCATGTGAGAATCATAGCATCTACTCATCGAAAGATATTGGATGTAGTACCTATGAGAGCTTGCTTGCAAGAAAAAAGGCGGATGGGAATGAAACGCTTACAATTGGTCAGCATAAGATGATTTGTTACCTGTTCGGTATATTTCCAATCAAGGAAGTCGAAGTTTCGGTGATTAAAAGTACGAATTTAAGACCATCCGGACATGTGGTTGGAATTTATGGCATTACAAACGGTGTCTTTGTACTTGGGAGCAGTCCGGTTGAACTTGCTGACGGAACCTTCCGTCAGCCGGCAGAACATATCCTTTTTCCGGGGGATTATATTCTGGCAGTAAATCATCATGCTGTCACGTCCAAAGAAGACCTGACAGTGCTGATTCAGAAAAACGAAACAGTATCCATGGTTCTTACGATTCTACGCGGAAATGAACAGATTGACGTATCTGTGACACCTGTTCTTGCAAAAACAGGTGAGAACAACAAATTAAACTATATGCTTGGAATCTGGGTCAGAGATGATATGGCAGGCATCGGAACGATGACATATTATGATGATAACGGAAATTATGGTGCACTGGGACATGGAATCGGAGACGGAGAGACCGGAGAGTTGTTAAAGCTGGATAAGGGGTATCTGTATGAGGCGGATATTCTCGGAATTAAGAGAGGGCAAAGAGGCGATCCGGGAGAACTGGAGGGTGTCATAAGTTATCGTAAGACAAGCATGCTTGGAACCGTAAGACAAAATAGCGATATCGGAATATATGGAAAATTAAATGATGAATATATAAATGAAATAAAGGACGAGAATAAACCCTATTTGCTGGGATTCAAACAGGACTTAAAGACAGGGGAAGCCTATATTATATCCGATGTATCCGGTGAGAGGCAGGCCTATCATATTATGATGGATGCATTTGATTATTCCCCTTCTGACCGGAATAAGGGAATTCATTTTTATGTGGATGACGAAAGACTTCTCAGTCTGACCGGGGGAATCGTGCAGGGAATGAGTGGAAGCCCCATCATCCAGGATGGACGCATTGTTGGGGCTGTAACTCATGTATTGATTCAGGATAGTTCAAGAGGATATGGTATCTTTATCGATGAAATGTTAAGTCAAAAATAAATTAACGAATATATTGTGATAGAACCGATAGATCTTCGCATGTGTCGATGTCTTTCAATTCCTCTGCGACTTCTGTCTGAACTTTTCTGCAAAGTTGTATGTGTTGTGATACGACCATGCTTCCACCGGATTTTGGAGGGAGAGATTTCAATTCATGGAAGAAACGGGCAGGAAATATCACCGGAGAACCGGTGCGATTCCCGAAACATGTTCTCCAGATGAAAGAAGGCTCATTTTGAGAACAAAGAAGAAGCGCGGCAATGGAATCCGGCCTTATCAGAGGTTGATCGGCAGGTAAGAAGGCGCATCGGTCAATTCCGAGTTCGATGGATTGTAATCCCTTCCTTATCATATCATTGCGAAGAGGAGATTGATGGAGCAGAACCGGAATATTTTGTTTGTGGCACAAATCTTCAATTTCCGGATGAATGGTAACAACAAGCTGTTTACAGAACAACCCTTTACTTGCATCGATTGCCCATTGGATCAGTGGCTTGCCTCCAAAATCAATCAGAAGTTTATTACTGCCAAAACGTTTTCCCTGTCCGGAAGCCATAATGATGCAGCCGCTTTTTCCATATGGCTGATCCAGATCAATGACTAAGGTATCGCTTCTTTGGCGAAGCTTCCGTATAAAAGCAAGATTCTGCTTCCGGACTACCATAAGAAGATGTTTCTGTTCCATAAGTTCATATAAGGTATTTAGATATTCTGGAACCGCGTCTTCGAGATAACCGATCTCATCAATGCTGATCCACTCGGATGCCACTTCCTTAAGAGCGTTAAGAAAAGAGATTCCTTTTGATAGAAATGCTTCTTTGATCGGTTTCATAAGATTTTCGGTTCTGGATGGATCCGGCTCATATTTTCCGATCATAGTTGTTTCACCGGTCCGGTTATTCTTCAAATAGACACCTTGTTGTGGAACCGCATAAGTAGTAATTCCGGGGATAGGAAAAGAGAAAAGTCCTGAGAGCAGTGTTGTTTTCCCGCAGCCCCTGCTTCCGGTTAAGATGATATGTCTGCATCCGCTATTCTGAAAAGATCTCCATATACAGTCTGTTGTTAGCCTGGATACAGGCATTCCTATAGGTTTCATATTTTTTCAGCCATTCCTTTCCTTCTGGTGTCAGTGTACTGCCTCCACCGGATCGCCCGCCGACACTTCGTGTAGTAAGTGAAAATCCAAGCGCCTCCTCGGCATGTCGTATCATTCGCAGCGCCTTGGTATATGCAAGTCCCATAGAAATAGAAGCAGCTCGCAGCGAACCTGTTTCTTCAATGGCGTGTAAGAGAAGACAGGGACCTTCGCCAAAAAATTTTTCTCCGTGTTCATCAAAAAAAGTGATCTTTGTGGCTGCCCTCAAAAATATCATCCTCCTTTAACATTACAAGCCGTTTTTGCCCATTGTGGGTTGTTAACTCTTTGATACTGATTGTACCATAAATTTCCGAAAGAAGCTGCTCCGTTTTTGGGATGGGAGTATGGAACGGACGGATTTCACCAATCAGTTTTTTTTCGGATAAAACAAGAAGCAGGTCGCAGTAATTGAGCGCAAGAGAACTGTCGTGCAGTGTGATCAATGCAATCCCCTGATTCTTTTGAATCTTTTGACGCAAAAGCCCGATTGCCTGATAACGGAATCGAAAATCCAGAGCACTTTCCGGTTCGTCTAAAAGAAAAAGCCTGCGATCACAGGCAAATGTGCGTGCCAGAAGAACAAGCTGTTTTTGTCCTGCGCTCAGATTCATGAAATGATCATGGATACGTCCATCCAGACCCACAAGTTCAAGTGCATCAGCGGCTTTTTGTTTCATTTGTTTCGTGGGGGACTGCAAAAGTTTTAAATCCGGATTAAATCCCATTAAAACCACTTCCATAACCGACAGATCTATGGAAATACTGTTTTGCTGTGGAATATATCCGCAGCAAAGGGCGCGTTCCCTTGCGGTAAGTGCTTCCAGAATCTGATCGTTAAACTGACATTTTCCCTTGTGAGGAAGAAGACCGGCAATTGCTTTCAGTAAAGTCGTTTTACCACATCCGTTGCAACCGAGGATTCCGGCGATGGTTCCGCCGGGTACGGAAAAACTGATATCATTCAGAACCGTTTCCTTTTGATATCCGCATATGATGTTTTTTACGGTCAGTTCGTTCATGAGGATTTCCTCCTTAAACAAAGATAAATCAACACGGGTGCTCCAATCAGACTTGTAAAAATACTTACCGGCAATTCTGTGGAAGCGATGCTTCGAGCCAGAATATCGCCAAATGTAAGCAGACACCCGCCGATGAGTCCGCTGATCAGCATGGTAGAGATTCGATTGCTTTTGAGCAGCATTCGTGCACCATGGGGGGCTAATAGAGCGATAAAACTGATCAGTCCGGTCATGCTGATGACGCTGGCAGTTGCAAGCGTGGCAATGATCAGAACAAGAAGGCGCATTCGCCGGACGTCGACGCCGAGCATGCGTCCTTCATGATCGTCGAGGGATAGTAAAATAATCTGACGATATAACAGAAACAGGCAGATGATACAAATGATGCATAAAACGATATTAAAGCGGATGGAATAAAGACTGATTCCGTTCAGGCTTCCCATAATCCAGTATTCGATGGAAGCTAGCTGCTTTTCGGGATCTGCAAGTAATTTCAGGACGATCAGAATCGTCTGCGCGAGACTGTGTACGGCAATACCGGCAAGCACAATGCTTTTGCCGTCTTTATCTTCCGTCAATGAGGAGAGAGAAAGGGCAAGAACTACACAACAAACAGCCCCTGCAAAAGCAGAGGCTGTAACTGCAAATGTTCCGGATAAAAACAGGATACCAAAAGCGGCACCCGCGCTGGCACCGGAAGATACACCGATGATATCCGGAGAAGCAAGCGGATTCCTGAAAATTGTCTGATAGACAAAGCCTGCAACTCCCAGAACAAATCCGCCGGAAGCACCGATTACGGCACGGCTTGCGCGCAATGTGAGAAAAACGTTCCATTGCATCGGATCCCCGGAAAGAATCCCCGAAAGTGTCAGGGGATATTTACCGATAAAAAGGGAAGCGATGGCAAGGAGCAGTAACAGAATGCTTCCGATGATGATATAGAGATTAGTTTTGACTTTCGATATCATAGAACTTTCCATAATAGTTGTCGGATTCCGTTGTGTAGGTATCGGCAGAAATCTGATCCGGATGAAGGATTCCGGCAAGCCATATACTTGCAAGAATACTGGCCGGAACCGGGCTGTCTAATGCCTCGATCTCTCCGGGAACGGCATAAACCTGCTTGGTTTTTACCGCAGTACAGTTTTTCAGATTTGGATCATTTAAAACATCTTCTACGGTATATTCTGCATCGGATGCAAGAATGATATAGGATGGATCCCATGACAGAAGCTGCTCGTAACTGATATTTGCCCAATAGGTATCCGTAATTTCTTCCGCTGCATTTACGGCACCGGCCAGTTCCATCATTTGGGACTGGTACATGGATGGTCCGGCTGTGGAAAGAAGAGAAGAATTGCCGGCCAGATATACGGTAGGTTTATCAACGGAATCAAGTTTTGAAGCGAGCATATCACTTTGTTCATTTATGTATGAAATAAGTTCATCCGCCTTTGCTTTTGTGTTTGTTACAGTAGCGATCAATGTGATCATTTCCTCCAGCTGTTCCTGATTTTCAGGATTGACAAGCAATACAGGAATATTGAGCTCGGAAAGACTCTGGGCGGCATCTTTTAATTTTAAAGGCAGAATAACAAGATCCGGGTTTAAAGATGCACATGTTTCCAGATTGAACTCTTTTGCAGTACCGACGTTTGGCAGCTCAAGAAATCCCGGAGCAGCCATCTTATAGATCGGACGCGTATCTGCCTTTGCTTCAATACCTGTCACTTTGTCACTCAGCCCAAGAGCAATCAGAAGGCTTGAAGGAATGTAGTAGCCGCTGACAATTTTTTCCGGTTCTTTTGTAAAAGTAACCTCACGTCCGGCCTGATCCGTTACTGTGACAGGATAAGCTGTCTCAGACAGATCGGTGGATGCCGTGTCCTGTGTCGACGGATTTGCGTCCTCCACGGAGGTTGTTTCGGTATTGTTTTGAATCGGCATCGTGGAAGAAGTTCCGCAGCCGCTGTTTACAAACAGAAGTAAAACAGCGAGCAGGAGTGATACATATCGGGTTAATTGCTTTTGAATTTTGGTTTTCATAGTTCACCTCTCGTTGTGTTTTTAATAATATAACGATATTGTAGCAAAGCATCTTTTCATACGCAAGTATTTTTATTATAATGTTGAATAAGTGATGGCTAAAATAATATAAGAAGGAGCGCTTATGATAACTATTCAAAATTATGTCCGTCCAAAGAGCCTTGAAGAAGCATATGAGCTGAACCAGAAGAAAAGCAGCCATATTATTGGCGGTATGCTCTGGATGAAAATGCAGAATCGTCTGATCCCGACAGCAATCGATTTGTGCGGGCTTGGATTAGATACGATTGAAGAGACCGAGGAGGAGTTTTTGATCGGTGCCATGGTGCCGCTTCGCAAACTGGAAATGCATAAAGGTTTAAACCATGCAACGCAGGGAGCTGTCCGGAATGCATTAAAGGATATTGTCGGCGTACAATTTCGTAATGTTGCGACCATTGGAGGCAGTATCTGGGGCAGATTCGGATTCTCGGATGTATTGACGGTTTTTCTTGTCATGGATGCGGAGGTCGAGTTGTTTCATTCCGGACGTATTCCCCTTCGTGATTTTGTGGAAATGATGCCGGATCGTGATATTCTGGTCCGCCTGATCATCAGGAAAAGCCGGGGGGCATTTGCTTATGCCTCGGTTCGTAACCAGAGTACGGATTTCCCTGTAATCGCATGTGCAGCTTCTGTGGTGGATGGAGAGTATCGTTTTGCTGCAGGTGCAAGACCCCAAAAAGCGATGCTTCTAACGGATGAAGCGCATCTGTTTTCCGGTGGATTGTCGGATGATTCGATTGCAGCCTTTGCAAAATATGCGGCAGAACGGATTCCTACCGGCAGCAATATCCGTGCCCATGCAGATTACCGGTCCCGTCTCATCGGAGTACTTTGTAAACGATTGTTTGATACCATAAAGGAGGCACAGTGATGGAAGTCTGTATTCATGTTAATAACAAAGCGATTAAGCAACAGATTGAACCGGATCTTCTTTTGATCGATTTTTTGAGGCAGCATGGCTGTTATAGTGTAAAACGTGGCTGCGAGTCTGCCAACTGCGGACTGTGCACGGTTCTGATGGATGAAGTGCCGGTTCTGTCCTGTTCCATTCTTGCAGCAAGAGCAGATGGACATGCTGTACAAACACTGGAAGGCTTACAGGAGGAAGCAGCGGAATTTGTTACTTATATTGCAGCGCAGGGAGCGGATCAATGTGGATTTTGTAATCCGGGGTTTGTCATGAATACGATTGCGCTGCTGCGCGAGAATCCGGATCCGACCGATGATGAAATCCGGGCATTTCTTGCAGGAAATCTGTGCAGATGCTCGGGATATGAAGGACAGCTCCGTGGCATCCGCAACTATCTGGACAGCAGGAAGCAGAAGAATAAAGGAGGCAGTCATGGAGCATAAAGAATATCAGACAGTTCACAAGTCGATTCCCAAAAAAGATGCGATGCAGCTTCTTTTAGGAAAACCGGTTTATGTGGATGATATCACGGGTGACGCGCTGACCGTTAAACTTCTCAGAAGTACGAAGGCAAACGCGATTGTCGAAGATGTCCAGATCTCTGTTGCACAAAAAGTACCTGGGATTGTAGCTATCTACACCTGGAAAGATGTTCCGAAGCATCGTTTTGCGATCGCCGGACAGACGTATCCGGAACCCTCCCCTTATGACCGTCTGATCATAGACCGTCATGTGCGGTTTGTCGGGGATGTGGTTGCAATTATTGCAGCGGAAGATGAGAAGGCCGCTTTAAAGGCAATGAAACTGATCAAGGTAACCTATCGTGAGTTGGAGCCGCTTTTGGATTTTCATAAGGCAAAAGACAATGAAGTACTCGTTCATCCGGAAGAGGACTGGTTTCCGCCTGTCGAGGTGGGAGGGGATTCCAAACGGAATCTGGTTGCCTCCGAAATCGATGGAAACGGAGACGTTGATGCCGTTCTGGCTGATTGTGACGCGGTGCTTGATCACACCTACCATATGCGCGCATTCAGTCAGGCGATGATGGAAACATTCCGGACATATACGAGCCTTGATCGGTATGGCAGACTGCATGTGATCTCATCAACCCAGATCGTCTTTCACGTAAGACGAATCTTATCGAATGCATTGGGAATTAAAAAAAGCATGATACGTGTGGAAAAGCCGCGTATCGGCGGTGGATTTGGAGCAAAACAGACAGCGGTCAGTGAAGTATACCCTGCGTTTGTTACCATGAAAACAGGTAGACCGGCAAAACTTATTTTTACCAGAGAAGAGGCTATGACTGCAGGATCTCCACGGCATGAGATGGAAGTACGCGTACGTCTTGGTGCCAACCGGGACGGACATATCCGTGGACTGGATCTGTATACTCTTTCCAATTCCGGTGCTTACGGTGAACACGGACCGACAACCGTAGGATTGAGCGGACATAAATCGATTCCGCTTTATACCGGAGGACTTGAAGCGCATCGTTTTGCATATGATGTGGTTTATACAAACACGATGGCGGCCGGAGCTTATCGCGGATATGGGGCAACGCAGGGCATTTTTGCTGTGGAAACCTGCGTGAATGAACTGGCGGAACAACTCGGAATAGACCCTACGGTTATCCGTGAACAGAATATGGTTCGCGAAGGCATGAAGATGCCTGCTTATTTTGGCGAGACTGCAAATGCCTGTGCTCTTGACCGGTGCATGAAAAAATGTAAAGAATTGTTTCACTGGGATGAAAAATATCCGGTACGGGATATGGGAAACGGAAAAGTCAGAGCTGCCGGTGTTGCGATGGCAATGCAGGGATCGGGTATTTCGAATGTGGATGTCGGATCGGCAACGATCAAACTTGCGGATGACGGAACCTTTAACCTGATCATCGGGGCTGCAGACATGGGAACCGGGTGCGATACGATTCTTGCACAGATGGTTGCGGAATGCATGGAATGTCCGGTTGAAGATGTTGCGGTATTCGGCGCCGACACGGATGCGTCGCCTTATGATTCCGGTTCTTATGCATCTTCCACAACCTATGTTACAGGTAAAGCAGTAGAAATTGCCTGTGCGGAATTGAAAGAGAAGCTTTGTGCGATCGCTGCCGGAATTCTTGACTGTAATCCGGATGAAATGATATATGAGAACAGGCAGGCGCGCAATGTGCATACGGGGCGGACGGTTTCACTTAAAAAAATCAGTGTGAAGGATCAGGTCTCAAACAATATTGCGGCAGTTGCCACAGCGACGCATTCTTCTCCGGTATCGCCGCCGCCATACATGGTCGGAATGGTAGAAATCGAACTGGATCGTTTTACCGGTGAAACAAAAATTTTAAATTATACTGCAGTTGCCGACTGCGGTATTGCAATCAATCCGGCTTTGGCAAGGGTTCAGGTAGAGGGTGGAATTGTGCAGGGCATCGGCCACACCTTGTTTGAAAATGTAACTTATGACCGAAACGGTCGTCTGAATGAGACGAATTTCATGCAGTATAAGATACCGACCCGACTGGATATGGGACAACTTCATGTAGAATTTGAGAACAGTTACGAAGAGACGGGACCGTTTGGTGCAAAATCACTTGGAGAAATTGTAATTAATACTCCGGCACCGGCAATTGCTCATGCAATTTATCGTGCAACCGGCGTATGGCACAGGGAACTTCCGATTACTCCGGAAAAGATTCTTATGTCTATGCCTGAAAATAAACAGCTATGAGGAGAACACATATGAAAAAGATTTTAAAGTTATCGGATACTGCCTTTCAGATGGAGGGAAAAATGCCTTTGTCACAGGCTATTCCACTCGGACTTCAGCATGTGCTGGCCATGTTCGTCGGAAACCTGACACCGCTTCTTATTATTACAGGAACCTGCGGACTGGCGGGCGGAGAGTTTGC
The DNA here is from genome assembly GCA_934316545.1 of uncultured Agathobacter sp. Taxonomy (GTDB): domain Bacteria; phylum Bacillota; class Clostridia; order Lachnospirales; family Lachnospiraceae; genus Roseburia. Next base: position 88,903 of record CAKRDT010000002.1, read on the forward strand.
CGATTTACAGCTTTCCCTGCTTCAGAATGCAATGCTGATTGCCGGCATTGTTACACTTGTACAGCTTTTTACCATTGGACCGGTAGGAGGTCGTGTGCCGATCATCATGGGCACATCTTCCGGATTTATCGGTGTGTTCAACAGTGTTGCAACATCGATGGGAGGAGGAGTCCTTGCCTATGGAGCCATCATGGGAGCATCGATTATCGGCGGATTGTTTGAGACCGTTTTAGGATTTTTCTTAAAGCCGCTGCGCCGGTTTTTCCCCGCAGTTGTAACCGGTACGGTTGTTATGTCAATCGGACTTAGCCTGATTTCCGTTGGAATCAATTCATTTGGTGGTGGAAATAATGCAGCGGATTTCGGCTCGATGGAAAATCTGTTACTGGCGTTGTTTGTACTTGCTGTTATTTTATTCTTTAAACATTTTACAAAGGGATTTTTCAGTTCCTCATCCATTTTACTCGGCATTGTTTTCGGATACATAGCTGCATTTCTCATGGGAATTGTTTTACCTACAACAGGGGTTAATGCCGATGGTGTGGAATATACGAAAGCGTGGGTTCTAAACTGGGACAAGGTTTTAGATGCTTCCTGGTTTGAAATTCCAAAATTTATGCCGGTGAAACCTGTTTTTGATCTGAGAGCCATCCTTCCGGTTCTTATTATGTTTATTGTCACTGCAGTTGAGACGGTAGGGGATATTTCCGGCGTAATGGAAGGCGGACTCGGAAGAGAGGCAACGGATAAGGAGCTTTCCGGTGGAGTTATGTGTGATGGACTTGGATCTTCGTTCGCTGCATTATTCGGTGTACTGCCAAATACTTCGTTCAGTCAGAATGTCGGTCTTGTAACGATGACGAAGGTCGTCAATCTGTTCGCATTGTCAACGGGAGCAATCTTTTTGATTCTGTGCGGACTATGTCCGAAGCTTGCAGCATTGATCTCCATTATGCCACAATCGGTTCTTGGCGGAGCCGCGGTCATGATGTTTTCTTCGATTGTTATCAGTGGTATTCAGCTGATTACCAAAAATCCGTTAAATGCCAGAAATCTATCCATCGTTTCTGTGGCACTCGGTGTTGGATACGGAATGGGATCAAATCCTGGTATTCTTGCCAATGCACCGCAGCTTGTCCAGCTTGTATTCGGCGGATCCGGAATTGTGCCGGCGGCGCTTGTTGCGATCCTTTTGAATATCATTCTTCCAAAAGAAAAAGAAGCGTAAAAAGTAAGGTCTTCCGCATCTGCGGAAGGTTCAGACTGTAGAAAAAGGGCTCCGAGAAATTATGTTTAGCCTCTTTTCATAGACAAAGTCCTCGGCAAAATGCCGAGGACTTTGTCTACAGTCTGAACCCTCCCATATATTAATATATGAGAGGGTTGATTTTATATTAGTGGAATGCTTTCTTGCCATGTTTCTGACAATTCTCAACATATACTTTGATATCGTAATTATCTTCCGGTAGCTGGCATCCAACCAGATAGGTGCCATTATTGCTGGAACAGCGGATGATGCGTCCGTCCAGTGTGGAATGTTGCGGAAGTGCAAAATTCTCAATCTGGATCGTAATATCCTTTCCTTTGTTATCCATGAAGGAAGAATCATAGGTGATCAAAGCAAAACCGTTTGCACTGATATTATCCAGGCGTCCGGAATATTTCTGTCCGGAATCTTTTAATGTAATGGTACATGGATTACTCATATCAAGGCGCGGATATTTTCGACGGTTGCGAATGATCGGACGAGAATTAATGCGCACTGCAAATGCATCCGTACGACCGACGCGGGTAGGCGTAAGTGTTGTTTTCTCCCAACAATAGAGTACGTTTCCAACCGTTGCCTGAATGTCACAATTGGAAAGCGTTTCTCTGGTTGATGTCTCTGGAAGAACCACTGTAAATCCGGTATCTTCGCAGGAAACAATTTCTCCGTGGAAATAATCATTTCCCATAGGTTTGTTGACCTTTACCTTTACTTTCATTCCGGCTTCGATATCTTCAAGTCCCATGAAGCCGCCGATTCCAAGCTCACACATCAGCGATGCAATCGTATCCTCAATCTGATTGATGTTAGTAGCACTTTCATTGTATTTGCCAAGCATTCTGCGGCTGATCTCATCGGAGTCAGCGATGCAGCCTGTCATGGTTTCTACAATCTGGGATACATGCTCCATATTGCTGACTAACTGAATATTTGAAGATTCAACTTCTTTCATAGCTGAGTCGATAACATGAATATGTTCACCAAGCTGAGAGGAATCCTCGTTGATCTTGCTGACATTTTTACCAGTCTGTGTAACTTTTTCAAGTGTGAGCTGAATTAACTGTAAGGTCTGTTCGATGGAGGAAGTCATCTTGGCAGTTGTCTCATCAAGACGCATGAGAGCTTCCTGAATCTGACCGGAAGAAGACTGCGTCTCTGCGCTTAGTTTGCGAATCTGCTCGGCAACGACTGCAAAACCTTTGCCGGCTTCTCCTGCACGTGCTGCCTCAATGGAGGCATTGAGAGCCAGAAGGTTCGTCTGATCATTGATATCTTCAATTGTGCTCGTCTGATTCTTTACGGTTTCAAATTCCTCCTTGAATGCAACGAGTACCTGCTCTACCTCGGAAGAGAGTTTGACCATCGTTCCGGTTGTTGTGACAAGGGAGTCGAGATCTCCGGAACTTGTCTGTGCGTGTTTGACGGATTCCGCGGTAAGTTCCACCATCTCATTGATCATCGCTGCCACATGCTGTACCTGAGCACTGATATCCGTTGTCATATCCTTTGAAGATTCTGTCTGGTCAAATAATTCACCATTGTGTTCTGTCAGTTCATTCATTCCGTGTACGACAACATCGGAACCGTGTTTGTTCTCGGTTGCAATCTCGCGGACAACGGTAATTCCGTCCATGATCGTGTTACTTGCAGTCTTTACCGTTTCAACGGTTGTGACAACGCGTTTTAAATCCGCTTTGATACTGTCTGTCAAAGCTCCGTCTGATTCGACAAGATGGCGGATGGACATGACGTAGCATACATAGCAGAGAATCAGGCAGGCAATCTGTAACTGATAATTCTTCATGTCGGAAGCACTTGTCTGACCGAGTACCAGTCCGTGATAGAGGGCACTTGCAAGAACACTGATGATGTTGGCGATTCCACAATTGATCATAAAGCGTCTGTTCTTATATAATACAAGAAGACTGGTCACTGGAAGAATATAAGTGAATGCGATCGGTGAATCTGTTGTGAAAATCAGGAAGGTATAAAAGATTCCATAACCGATAAACAGATCATGACGATAGAGATCGGTATCTTTTCCTTTGACTTTTAACAAAATATCTCCGGCAATAAACGGAATCCAGCACAGAAGTATAAAAATGATATACTCATTGACCGGATAAAGTCCGTTGCTGACATCTGCACCGTAGTTTGCGGTCAGAAGCAGACCGAAGATCAGCCAGATACGACGTGCCTTCTGGTTGGCCTTGGCTTTAAATAGTGTTTCATCATAGTTCATAGAAGTTTCCTCGTTTCTTGTGTATCTTAGTAAGTATCTTACAATTTTTTTGAATAATCTGTTTTAATTTTATATGATTTTCCGCTGGCTTTCAAGGGAGTAACTTAACATTACGAAAAACATCGGTCTTAAGTTGTATTTTTATGCAATTTTTTGCAGAAAAACAGTATAATAATACTTTCAATAATTGATGAAATATTGTAGAATAGAAAGTAATTTGGCGGATTATAGGATTCCAGAAAGAAATCGATGATCCAGAAAGGAATATATTATGAGAAAAATGCAAACAAGGAAACGCTCCCTTGCAGTGATACTTCTTACAGCTTTGATGCTGCTGACACTAACTGCATGCGGACAAAAGAAAGCGGATCAGACGCCGGATAAGGTGATTTCCGGGGTGGATGATCTCGAAGGTGCGAAGATCGGTGTACAGATCGGTACGGTGGGTGATACTTATGCTTCCGATTATGAAGGCGACGATGCGGGAACAGAAGTCGTGCGCTACAATAAGGGTGCTGATGCCGTACAGGCCTTAAAGCAGAACAAGATTGACAGTGTCATTATTGATGAGCAGACAGCGATCGCATTCGTTGACAAGAATCCGGAACTTAAGATTCTTGATGAAGAGTTTACAAATGAAGAATATGCAATCTGTGTCGCTAAAGGCAACGATGATCTCTTGAATAAGATCAATGGTGCATTAGATGAAATTAAGCAGGACGGAACCTTACAGAACATCATAAACAACTATATTGGTGATGATGCAGGAAAAACTCCGTATGTATCACCGGATGATGTGACAAGAGACAATGGAACCCTCACGATGGCGACAAACGCTGCTTTTCCACCATATGAGTATTATGAGAATGGAAAAATTATCGGAATTGACGCAGACATGGCGCAGGCAATCTGCGACAGGCTTGGCATGAATCTCGTGATTTCGGATATGGAATTTGATTCCATCATTGCTGCGGTGCAATCCGGTAAAGCGGACTTTGGAGCGGCCGGTTTAACCGTTACGGAAGATCGCTTAAAGAATATTGATTTTTCTGAATCCTATACAACTTCAAAACAGGTTATTATCGTAAATACCGGTGAAAAAGTTACAAAACAGGGATTTGTACAGAAGTTTCAACAGGTGTTTATAGAAAAGGGACGCTGGAAGTACATTCCAAAGGGTCTCGGCATCACAATCCTTATTACACTATTTGCGGGATTGATCGGTATTATGCTTGGGTTTGTATTTGCAATCATTCGTGTTGCCAACGACCGCAATGAAGAAAAGTCGATCGGTATACGCATTTTAAATATGCTGGTTAAAATCTATCTGACCATCTTTAGAGGAACTCCTATGATGGTTCAGCTTCTTATCGCTTACTTTGTTGTTTTTGCTACTGTAAAAGCAAATCCGGTCATGACAGCGATCATTGCTTTTGGATTGAATTCCGGCGCATACGTTTCGGAAGCAATCCGTGCGGGAATTATGTCGGTTGAAATCGGACAGTTTGAGGCAGGACGAAGCCTTGGATTTACATATGGACAGACCATGCGCCATATTATCCTTCCGCAGGCAGTTAAGAACTCACTTCCTGCAATCTTTAACGAGTTTATTGCTTTGTTGAAGGAGAGTGCGATCGTTGGATACATTGGTCTTGTCGATCTGACGAAGGCCGGAGATATCATCCGAAGCAATACCTATGAGGCATTCATGCCACTGATTGCAGTAGCACTCGTATACCTTGTGATCGTTATGTTTATGACATCCATGGTTGGTCGTCTGGAAAGGAGACTGAAAAAAGATGCAAGATAGAGAATTATTGATTGAAGTAAAAGATTTATGTAAATCATATGGGGATCACATGGTCCTCGAAAATTTGAACACGAATATCTATCGTGGTGAAGTGATCGCCATCGTTGGTCCTTCCGGCTGTGGTAAGTCCACATTTTTACGTTCACTTAATTTATTGGAACATCCGGAAGCAGGACAGATTATTTTTGAGGGAACGGATCTTCTTGACAAGAAAACGAATATTAATGAAGTGCGTCAGAAGATCGGCATGGTGTTTCAGCAGTTTAATCTGTTCCCGAATATGACGGTGAAAGAAAATATCATGCTTGCTCCGATGAAGCTGAAAAATGTATCGAAAGAAGATGCGTCGAATGAAGCGATGCGTCTTTTGGAGAGGGTTGGACTTTCAGAAAAAGCAGATGCTTATCCGAGTACTTTATCCGGTGGACAGAAGCAGCGTATCGCGATCGCGCGTACGATGGCAATGAATCCGGATGTGATTCTTTTCGACGAGCCGACTTCCGCACTTGATCCCGAGATGGTGGGAGAGGTTCTCGCAATCATGAAGGAACTTGCGGAGGACGGAATGACCATGATCGTTGTTACGCATGAGATGGCTTTTGCCCGGGAAGTTGCGAACCGTGTGCTTTTCATTGATGAGCGAAATATTCAGGAGGATACGGATCCGGAGAATTTCTTTGACCATCCAAATAATGCAAGATTACAGGAATTCCTTTCTAAAGTGAGATAGCATTAAAAAAATAAAATAAATATGAAATAAAAATAAACACCGGCAAATTACTTGACGCAGTAATTTGCCGGTGTTATTATTTAACGCGCGCAAATACATAACAGTGTTAACGAATAAATAGGAATGGAGTAGAAGATGGGAACAGCGTATGAAGAATTGTTTCAGGCGATGAGCCAATTTCGTAAACTTAAGTTTAGTGATATGTTTCCGAATATCAGCCGGGCAGAGTTTTTTACGATGAGTATGATTATGGATAAAGGGGAGAATGGAAAGATTACGATTTCTGAGCTCGCGACAAAAGCGCATGTGCTTCCGCCGGCTATGTCAAGAACGCTCCGCGGACTTGAAAATAAGGGATATGTGGAACGCAATGTGAATAAACAGGACCGTAGAAATACGTATGTGGAATTGACAGAGCAGGGGAAAAAGATTACTTTGCAGACAAGAACATCCATGTGCGAATTCGGACGTGCGGTTATGGAGCAGGTTGATGAAGAAGAAATGAAGCGTCTGATCTCTTATTTGAATCATATATATGTCATTGCGGAAAAAGAAATAAAGACTAGAAAGACTGAGGACAGAAAGGGGAAAAAGGATGAAGAGCATATTTAAAAACATGCTTCCGTACTGGAAAGCGATCTTGATCATTATCGCATTGTTATTTGTGCAGGCATGGTGTGATCTGTCGCTTCCGTCTTACACATCAGATATTATTGATGTTGGAATTCAGAACAAAGGTGTGGAACATGTTGTCCCGAAGGCTGTTACAGAAGATGAATTTGAGACAGCACAGTTTATCATGACGGATGATGAGACGAAAACGTGGAAGAACGCATATACACTTGAAGACGGAATATACAAGCTTACAGAAGATTCCGATAAAAAGCTGAATGAAATCGATGAGCAGATGGTATTACCGTTGATCATGAATTATCAGATGAGTGCAATGGAAGAGGATACGTTTAAATCTCTGATCGCAAAACAGATGGGAAAAGATAAGTCGGAACTTTCTGATATGTCGATCGAGCAGATCGGACAGATGATGGGAGTCGAGTTAAAGTCTTTTAAGCAGGAAAAAGAAGACGATGACGGAAACAAGCGCGAAGTAAACTGTGTGGATGTCCGCCCGATTTTCAAGCAGATGCTTGATGCGGGAATGATGGATAAAAAAACGCTTCTTGCATTGCGTGATAATATGGAAGAAACGATTAATACCATGGGAAGTTCACTGGTAAAAGCAATGGGCGTGGCTTACGCGGTATCCTGCGATAAGGCTGCAGGTCTTGATGTGGATCATATTCAAAAAAGCTATCTGCTTTCTGCGGGACTTAAGATGGTTGGTATGGCTTTCTTGATGGGAATCGTGACCGTCCTTGTCGGACTGTTTGCTTCTAGAGTCGGAGCGGGAATCGGTATGACGCTCCGGGGAAAAGTTTTCAAGCAGGTTGTCGGATTCTCGAATGCGGAGATGGATAAGTTTTCGACAGCGTCTCTTATTACACGAAGCACGAATGATATCCAGCAGATCCAGATGGTTTCTGTTATGCTGCTTCGAATGATCGCTTACGCTCCGATTCTTGGAATCGGCGGTGTGCTTAAAGTTATGCAGACGGGAGCCGGAATGGGATGGATCATTGTTCTTGCGATTATCGTGATTCTCGGATATGTTATGCTGCTGATGTCTGTTACAATGCCAAAATTCAAACTGATGCAGAAACTGGTTGATAATGTAAACCTTGTATCGCGTGAAATTTTAACCGGACTTTCGGTTATCCGTGCGTTTGGACGTGAAAAGAAAGAAGAAGAACGTTTTGATGCTGCAAACAAGGAGCTTACCAGAACCATGCTTTTTACCAACCGTGTTATGACGTTTATGATGCCTGGTATGATGATGATCATGAATGTTTTAACGGTTGGAATCGTATGGGTTGGTGCACATAAGATTGATGGTGGAACGATGCAGGTTGGTGCGATGACAGCGTTTATCACTTATGCGATGATGATCGTAATGTCATTTTTGATGTTGACGATGATGTCGATCATGCTCCCGAGAGCCGCAGTCGCTGCGGATCGAATCGAAGAGGTTATTCAGACACCATCCTCGATTCGAGACAGTGAACATCCAGAGGAACTGACGAAGCACAATGGGGTTATCCGGTTTAACCATGTTAATTTTCAGTATCCGGGGGCGGAAGAGGATGTCCTTCATGATATTGATTTTGTGGCGGAGCCGGGCAAAACGACAGCAATTATCGGCAGTACCGGATGCGGCAAGTCGACACTTGTGAATCTGATCCCGCGTCTGTATGATGTGACCGGTGGTAGTATTACCTTAGAGGGTAAGGATATCCGAAACATAAGGATGTCGGATCTCCGTGATGAGATTGGATTTGTTCCGCAAAAAGGCGTGCTTTTTTCAGGAACGATTGCTTCGAACTTAAGATTTGGCAAAGATGATGCAACGGATGAAGAGATACAAAAAGCAGCTGGGATTGCACAGGCCACTGAATTTATCGAGGCAAAAGATGATAAATATGACAGCGCGATCGCACAGGGCGGAAGCAATGTGTCCGGCGGACAGAAGCAGCGTCTTGCGATCGCCAGGGCAATCGCGAAAGATCCTAAGATTTTTATTTTCGATGACAGCTTTTCGGCACTTGATTTAAAGACGGATGCGGCGTTGCGCAAAGCACTGGGGGATAATGTGAAAGACAGTACCGTTATGATTGTCGCTCAGCGTATCAGTACGATCCTTCATGCGGATCAGATTCTTGTTCTCGATGATGGAAAAATCGTCGGTAAGGGCACACACGAAGAACTGATGAAGTCCTGTGAAGTGTATCGGCAGATTGCAAAGTCACAGTTATCGGCAAAAGAGCTGGGACTTGAGGAAAGTGAGGTGGCTTTACATGAGTAATCAGGAGATAAAACATACGCCTCAAAGAAGAAGAGGTCCGATGGGGCGAGGAATGCAGCCGGGTGAAAAACCAAAGAATTTTAAGACCTCTATCAAAAAATTAATTCAGTATATAGCAAAATACAAGATCGGAATTTTTGTTGTTATGCTTTTTGCCGCCTGCTCAACGGTATTTACGGTGGTAGGACCAAAAATTCTCGGTAAGGCAACGACTGCGTTGACAGAAGGCCTTATGGCAAAGATCCGGGGAACCGGAAGCATTGATTTCGGCAAGATCGGATCCATACTTCTGTTTGTTTTAGGCCTGTATCTTTTAAGTGCAATCTTTTCCTTTGTACAGGGATGGATCATGACCGGTATTACACAGAAAGTGTGTTATCAGCTCAGAAAAGAAATCTCTGAGAAAATTGACCGTATGCCGATGAAGTACTTTGAGAGCCGTACTTACGGTGAAGTATTATCGCGTATTACAAATGATGTGGATACGCTCGGTCAGGGCTTAAATCAGAGTATAACAACAATTATTACGGCAACGGCTACTATGATCGGTGTATTGATCATGATGCTCAGTATTTCGCCGCTTATGACATTGATTGCTATTGTAATTCTTCCTATTTCAATGGCATTGATCAGTCTGGTTACGAAGAAATCGCAGAAGTTTTTCCGCAATCAGCAGGAATATTTGGGACATATTAACGGTCAGGTGGAAGAGGTATATGGCGGACATCTGGTTGTTAAGGCGTTTAACCGAGAAACAGATACGATTGAAGAATTTGACCGGACAAATAAGATCCTTTATGATTCTGCATGGAAGTCCCAATTTTTATCCGGAATGATGCAGCCAATCATGATGTTTGTCGGAAACCTTGGATATGCTTCGGTTGCGTTAACCGGTGGAATGCTTGCAATCAAAAATATCATCACGATCGGAGATATCCAGGCGTTTATCCAGTACGTGAAGAATTTTACGCAGCCGATCCAGCAGATTGCGCAGGTGATCAATATGGTGCAGTCCATGTCAGCTGCTTCCGAGCGTGTATTTGAGTTTCTTGAAGAAGAAGAGGAAGATCAGATTGCTTTAAATCCGGCGGATATTGAGAAGGTGACAGGAGAGGTGACATTTGATCATGTTCACTTTGGATATGATCCTGAGAAGATTATTATCAATGATTTCAGTGCACATGTGTTGCCGGGACAAAAGATTGCAATTGTCGGACCTACCGGAGCAGGCAAGACCACAATGGTAAAACTTTTGATGCGTTTTTATGATGTCAACAGTGGAGAAATCCGATTGAATGATCATAACATCAAAGACTTTAACCGTAGAGAACTTCGTGATGCTTTTGGTATGGTATTGCAGGATACATGGCTGTTTAAGGGCACGATCATGGAGAACATCCGATACGGTCGACTCGATGCAACCGATGAGGAAGTGATCGCTGCAGCAAAAGCCGCCAGAGCGGATCACTTTATCAAGACACTTCCGGGTGGATATCAGATGGAACTGAATGAGGACGCCAGCAACGTATCACAGGGACAGAAGCAGCTTCTTACCATCGCGCGTGCGATTCTTGCGGATAACAAAATTTTGATTTTGGACGAGGCAACTTCTTCTGTCGATACGAGAACCGAAATCGAAATTCAGAAAGCGATGGACAATCTGATGCGTGGAAGAACAAGCTTTGTGATTGCTCACCGGCTTTCAACGATTAAGGATGCGGATTTGATTCTTGTTATGAAAGATGGAGATATTGTTGAGCAGGGCTCACACAATGAACTTCTGGAGCAGAATGGATTTTATGCAGAACTTTATAACTCGCAATTTGAGGAAGCCAGCTGATGCTGGCTTCTTTGTCGAATGCGTGTGAACGTTTTTATCATAAAATTCATGGAATTTATTGTAAAAAATGGATGAATGTAATATATTTATTTATATATTATTTGCAAAATTCGACAAAAACAATCCTTGAAGCTTGCTTATAGTATATCTGACTGAATTTGACTTTCTAGCTAGGAGGCCATTATGGGAAAACTTAATGTCGCAATTGCGGATGATAACGAGCTGACATTGGAACTTTTAGGGGATATTGTGTCAAGCGACAGTGAACTTCAGGTAATTGGAACTGCGAAAGATGGAGAAGAAGCATACCATTTGATAAAGGAAAAAGAACCGGATGTTGTTTTGCTGGATATTGTCATGCCGAAATTGGACGGTCTTGGGGTGTTGGACAGAATTCGCGCTGATGGGACCATGAAGAACCGACCGGCTTTTTTAATGGTAAGTGCGGTTGGCAATGAATGCATTACTGAGGATGCATTTGCAAAAGGCGCAGACTATTATATCATGAAGCCTTTTGATTATACTCAGATTCTGGATCGAATCAAATCTGTGCGTAACCGAAGGAATGTCAAAAAAGTACACCAACATACGGAGGCGGGAAAAGACATTCTGTCTTTGCAGCAATCTTTGGAAGAGGATGTGACGGAAATGATCCATGAAGTCGGGGTTCCGGCACATATCAAAGGGTATCAGTATTTGCGGGAGGCAATTGTTATGTCGGTGAATAACATGGATATGCTTAATTCCGTTACGAAAGTACTTTATCCGGGGATTGCAAAAAAATATCAGACGACGCCAAGCCGCGTTGAACGTGCGATCCGGCATGCCATTGAGGTTGCATGGAGCCGCGGAAAGATGGATACTTTAGATGAGTTGTTCGGCTATACGATCAGTAACGGTAAGGGAAAACCGACGAATTCAGAGTTTATCGCGCTGATCACAGATAAGATAAGATTACAAATGAGAAAACGATAGAACGATAAAAGTAAAAGGCTTTTTATCTTTTGGAGGTGTTTGAATGAAGAAGATTCTGTTTGTTTCGTCTGAAGCTGTTCCTTATATTAAGACAGGAGGGCTTGCAGATGTGGTGGGCTCGCTGCCGAAGTACTTTGACCGTGAGGAATACGATGTGCGTGTGATTCTTCCAAAGTATGCATGTATGGATGCTGCCTTTTTGCCAAATCTTCGCTTTATTTGCCACTTCTATGTGAACCTGAATTGGAGAAAGCAATACGTTGGTATTTTTGAAGCAAAATACAAAGGTGTTCGTTACTATTTTGTTGACAATGAATTCTATTTTGCAGGGGATAAACCGTATAATAATATATACGAAGATGTCGAAAAATTTGCCTATTTTTCTAAGGCTGTGTTAGAAGCACTGCCATATATTGATTTTGTGCCGGATATCATTCATTGTCATGATTGGCAGACGGGTCTGGTTCCGGTATATCTTCATACAACCTTTGGTGATGATACATTCTATGCGGGAATAAAGACTGTATTTTCGATACATAATCTGAAATTCCAGGGGAGATGGCGTATTCGTGAAGTCATTGATATTACGGGGTTGCCGGAACAGATTTTTAATAATAGAGAACTGGAGTCCTATGGCGAGGCAAATTATCTCAAGGGCGGAGTTGTCTACGCCGATGCGATTACAACAGTGAGCCCGGGTTACGCGAAGGAAATTACTACGCAGGAAGGAGGAGAAGGTCTGCATGGTTTGATGAATGCCAGACAAAATGTTTTGTATGGTATTTTGAACGGAATTGATTACGATGAGTTTGATCCGCAGACAGATCCTTATATTGAGGAACATTTCACGGCAGGGACTGTGATGAATCATAAGAAACATAACAAGGCGGCTTTGCAAAAAGAACTTGGACTTCCGGTTCGGGAAAATGCTTTTGTTATTGGCATTGTGTCGAGAATGACAGAGCAAAAAGGATTCGATCTGATTTCCTATGTCATGGATGATCTGGTCAATCGATTGGATGTACAATTGATCATTCTCGGAACCGGAGAAAGTAAGTTTGAAAATGTATTTCATCATTTTCATTCACAATATCCGGACAAAGTATCTGCCTATATCGGGTATTCGGAAGAGAAGGCACATAAGATTTATGCTTCGGCGGATGCGTTTCTGATGCCTTCGCTGTTTGAACCGTGTGGACTTAGCCAGATGATGTCTATGCGTTACGGAACGATTCCGATCGTGCGTGAGACAGGCGGATTGAAAGATACGGTACAGGCATATGATGAGTATGAGAATACAGGAACCGGTTTTTCGTTCCGCAATTTTAATGCAGAAGAGATGTTGCATATTATAGAATATGCTTATCATATATATCATGATGATAAAAAAGCCTGGGCAGAATTGATTCAGCGCGCAATGCAACAGAATTTCTCATGGGATAAATCCGCAAGAGAATACGAAAGACTTTATGATTCTTTATGTGATATGAAATAAAGATATCCCCGGTGTCCGTCAGGCACCGGGGATAAGTTTATGCTAACATACTGTTCGCGCGCGAAAGTGTGCGGCAAGCGCACACTTTAGTCCACCTGCCAGATCAGTTCATTGGTTTTGCGACGATAGAAATATGCGTGTTCGGATAGAACTTCATCATCTGCAAGCTGTGTCTGATTCACTTCATGGACTACTTGCGAGTAATATTGAAGTTCATCCGTGTCAAATGCATCAACCGGTATAAGAATCAGTTCATGAATGCTGCTTGGTAAGAGAATGAAATCTTGTTGAAACTGATCCGCCACGGTTGCTAACAGGTCATTATACAACAGAACGGAGGCACCGTTCGTTTTGTAACTGTTTGTGAGGATATACATTGGGATTTCATCGAGATCAGTCAAATGCGCAAACGGATGTGATTTTAGCAGCTCAGCCATTGGAATGATCTGATGCGGAAGAAGAACCGGTGTATTTTGCTTTGCCAACTGATAGAGAATTTCAACGGACACATGCCACATATGCATATGCGCATTGTGAATTAAAATACTTCCCTGATTGTCTGAATCTGCATAGATGAGGCAATAAAACACGATCAACAGATCCTGAAAGTCAATGTGTGGGACATCCGTAAGAAGCGATTCGTTATATTCTTTACTAACCAATCGCATGACAATTCTTGATTGTGCCCGGTTGAAATCGGTAAACATCTCAATATCGAAGTCGGTTTCGGGAAGGTGTGCCTGGTAGGTTTTTAGGATGTCGTCGTAGATGTCAGCCATAGAAACCCCGTCAAGATAGCGGTGATAGTAAGGGGTAAGATAAATCGTAGGTGCAATATTAGAACCTGGCTGTAGAATAATCAGACCGTCATAATGGGTTCCGTTGTTCTTGGTAATTGTCTGAATCTTTAAAGTTGCTCCCGGCGTAATACGCGAAGACAACTCCGTCTTGATGTCGAATATAAATTCCTGATAGTTCATATGTCTCCTTAGACGGTGAATGAAACTATATAGGGGAGTTGTACGAATCGTACATTGAATAAAAAGACCACGATACGGTGAATATCGTGGTCTTACTTTATCATGTTTTAAAATAAAAAGCAATACTTTATTTCAACAATCAGTTTGATAACAATTCCTGCCATAAGGTGCTGTAAAGCTTTGTGGCAGTATCATCTAATGCGGTATAGATTTCACAACGTTTGATGGAATCACTGCTTGGATTAATTGCCTCGTTTGCTTTTATATCGGCATCCTGATTCTCGACAACGGATGTGATTGGCGAAGCATATTGAACGTATTCGAAGTTTGCTTCTGCAATATCATCGCGGCAAAGGAAATTTAAAAACTTCATCGTGGCGTCCTGATTCTTGCAGCTCTTTGGAACAAACCATGAATCAATCCAGAGATTCGAACCCTCTTCCGGTACGCAATAGTCAAGATTTTCGTTTTCATCCATGGCAAGAGCTGCTTCGCCGGAGTAGCAGAGTGCAATGAGAGCCTCTTCACCGATCATGGAATCGGCAGTTTCATCAACATAGTAGGCGTATACAATCTGATCTTCTTTTTGTTTTTTTAACAGATCAAGAGCCTGACGCAGATGCGACTCATCGGTTTCGTTTAAAGAATAACCAAGATCGATAAGAGCAGGTGCAAATGTATCACGAACGGAGTTTTCCATGATAATCTCGCCTTCGTAAGTTGGATCCCATAAACAATCCCAACTTTTGACAACCGATGGATCTACTTCGGTTTTATTATAAAGAAGACCGAGAGTGCCATAAAAATATGGAAGAGAGTAAGTGTGGTTCTGGTCATAAGCGGAGGTCATGTCGATGATGGTCGGATCCAGATTGCCATAATTTTCCATTCCGGAATAGTCCATCTCAAGAACCTCGCCCTCTTTGATCAGTTTTTCAACCATGTATTCGGATGAACAGATAACGTCATAGTCGATGGAACCGGCTTTGTACTTGGTGTACATTTCCTCAGGGCTTTCGTATTCCTCATATTTGACAGAGATGCCAGTTTCTTTTTCAAATTGTTCTATAACATTTTCATCCATATATTTTCCGTAATTCAATACAGTGATGGTTTCGGTGCTTTTGGAACTGTCCGAATTACTGCCGCATGCTGCCAGACTACCGGCAAGAAGTGCAATGACAAGTCCCATACTTAATAATTTCTTTTTCATAGAGTTACTCCTTTCAAATAAGTACCATTCTGATTTGATTTTTATATCTAATTCTGTTCTGTTATGCCCTTTTTCCCCGGATGGACGTTGCCGAGAAGCAGGATGATCAATACCGCAAAGAATAAAATAGTGGAAAGCGCATATAATTCCGGTTTAATTCCCTTGCGAAGCTCTGTATAGAGCATGGTGGAGAGAGTATTGACTCCCGCACCTTTTGTAAAATAGGTAATACTAAAATCATCCAGAGACATTGTAACGGCCATCATGAAGCCACTGAAAACGCCCGAACGGATCTCCGGCCAGGTTACCTTGTAAAAGGCATACATTGGTGTGGCACCGAGGTCTAAAGCCGCCTCGTAGGTGTTGCGATTTACCTGACGCAGCTTAGGCATAACATTAAGAATGACATATGGAATACTGAAGGTAATGTGCGCAATCAGCACCGTTACGAATCCAAGATCCATAAATTTGACGAACAAAAGCATCATAGATATTCCGGTTACAATATCCGCATTTAAAAGCGGAATATTTGTCGCTCCGAGATAAATTGTCTGATGGCGCTTGCGCATCGCATTGATGCCTAAAGCGGCAAGCGTGCCGATCAAGGTTGCAATGATCGCCGAGAGGAACGTAATCTGCAGAGTGGTTGCAAATGCAGACATGATCTTCTCATCCTGAAAACAGCTTGTATACCAGCGAAAGGTAAAGCCGCCCCAGACAACCTTTGTCTTCGAATTGTTAAATGACAATGCAATTAACACAATAATCGGAAGATAAAGGAAAGCGAAAATTAAGAACATATAAATACGAGAGGCACATTTTTTTACCATATTGCGGTTCCCTCCCCTTCTTTATCAAACTGGTTTACGAGAGCCATGCTCGCGATCACAAAGATCATGAGCACAAATGACAGACCGCTTCCGGCATTCCACTGCATACCCTGCATGAAATCCTGCTCAATCACATTGCCGATCAGCAGGACATGTCCGCCGCCGAGTACCTGCGAGATGGCAAAACTCGTAAGAGACGGAACAAAGACCATAACGATTCCGCTGATGATGCCGGATACGCTGAGTGGCAGAATAATCTTGAAGAAGATGGTAACATTACCGGCTCCAAGATCACGTGCTGCCTCAATCCAATCTTTGCGGATTCGCGTAAGAGAGTTATAGATTGGCAGTAGCATAAACGGCAGAAAATCATAGACCATTCCGAGAATGACGGCACCGGAGGTATTTATAATATTGATGCGTGACAAACCAATACTTGTCAGAATGCTGTTGATGACACCGTTTTTGGATAAAAGAAGCTTCCATGCGAGGATGCGAAGCATAAAGTTCATCCACATCGGGAGCATGAAGATAAATACAACAAGTCCCTGATTTTTGATCTGCATACTATTCAGTATCATTGCAAGCGGGTAGGAGAGTACCAGACAGACCAATGTACAGATTACCCCGAGCCTGAGAGACAAAAAGATGGCTTTGCGGTTTGTCTCTGTGGCGATGGCTGCAATGTATTCGACGGTAAAGGAACCGTCGCTGTTTGTAAAAGCATAATAAAGAATCATGGCCATCGGAAGTAGAATAAATCCGATGATCCATACGAGGTATGGACCTGCCAGAAACTGTTGTTTCAATCTATTCATCGATTTCCACCGCCTTTTCATCGGAAGATTCCGGCTTGTGCATGATCTGGATATTAAATGGAATCACTTTGATACCGACATGGGTGCCGACCGGAACATATTTGGTTGTATGCACCATCCATTCATATCCGTTTGCCATGATATCTAATTCATAGTGAACACCTTTAAATATAAGAGAGGTTACATCGCCTTCCAGATATCCCTCGGATGGATCGACAAGTTCTACATCCTCCGGGCGGATGACAACATCGACAGGCTGATTCGTTCCGAATCCTTCATCGACACATGGCATCTTTACACCAAGAATTTCGACGAGACGATCCTCGATCATTGTGCCGTCTATGATATTACTGTGTCCGATAAAGTCAGCCACAAAAGCGTTTTCCGGTTCGTTGTAGATGTTTTCCGGAGTGCCGATCTGCTGAATGTATCCCTGATTCATGACAACAATCGTATCGGACATGGTAAGCGCTTCTTCCTGATCGTGTGTAACATATACGAATGTGATGCCGAGTTCTTCCTTCAGCCGGATCAATTCGTACTGCATGTTTTGACGCAGCTTAAGATCCAGTGCACCGAGCGGCTCATCAAGAAGAAGAACTTTTGGCTCATTTACGATTGCGCGGGCAATTGCGATACGCTGCTGCTGGCCACCGGAGAGAGAATCTACGGAACGACGTTCAAATCCATCGAGATTGACAAGCTTTAATGCATATTTAATTTTATCATTGATGTATTCTTTGCTTTTTTTGCTGATTTTCAGTCCGAATGCAATATTTTCTGCAATGGTCATATGCGGAAAAAGCGAATATTTCTGGAATACGGTGTTTAGCTTTCTCTCATTGGCAGGAAGGCTGGTAATGTCCTGGCCGTCAAAAAGAACTTTTCCTTTGTCCGGGGTTTCGAATCCGCCGAGGATACGAAGGGTCGTAGTTTTTCCACAACCGGATGGACCAAGCAGTGTTAAAAATTCATTTTCACGAATATAAAGATTCAGTTCATCAAGAACCGGAGTATTGTCGTATGATTTTGAAATGTCAATAAAATCAATTAGATGTTTGCTCATAGTTTTATTTCCTTATCTTATTTTGTAATATAAATCATTGTTTAGAAGTTTGGCGGAGTCGTAATCCAGATGAATATTGCGTCGCGACTCGTCGTGTTTTCTATAAAATGCTTTTTCCCGGCTTTAAAATAGAAAGACTCTCCGGTTCGAACGGTCTGTGTCTTTCCGCCAAAGCTGATCCGTATGGTACCCTTGATCACATAACCGAAATCTTCACCCTCATGCGGGAGATAGACTTCCGAACGTCCGCCGGGGTGGAGCGTCATACGGACAGGCTCCATTGCGTTTTTCTGCGCATTGGGGACAATCCATTCGATCTGACAATTCTTTTCCTCATCAAATTTTTCAAAATAATCGTCTGCTTTAAAGACAATCTGTTCCGGTTCTTCGTCTGCAAAGAATTCTGCCGGAGTGGTACCGAGACACTGGATGATATCAAGCAGTGTTCCGATCGAAGGCGAGTTCTGGTTGCGCTCAAGCTGGGAGATAAACCCTTTTGTGAGTTCTGCGCGATCTGCCAGTTCCTGTTGTGTCAGACCGTACTGTATGCGAAGTTCCTTCATGCGATGTCCGATATCCACGACAAAGCCTCCTTCGTTTGTGTGACACGCTTATAATGAATAAAAAGTTTATCAATCGTGTTACAACCCTAATAATTGATTTTTTGTTTACTAAAAATAAACTCAACAAATCTATTCTAGCGGATTGTATACAAATGTCAATAGATTTTATAAAAAAACAGTTGATTTTATAAAAAAGATTTGATAATATAAGTGAGTGCTTTTGAGCATGCCAATATGGCTCAGTCGGTAGAGCGACGCACTCGTAATGCGTAGGTCAGGGGTTCGAATCCCCTTATTGGCTCTTGAACCGCTTATTCTTCGGAATAGGCGGTTTTTTAATTTTCTGTTAAATTGTTTTTATCCGGTTGTCCTTTGAGAGGAGAATTGCTATAATAGCATCAGTTATCAATTTTATGCAAAGGGGTTAAAAAATGAATCAGGATATGATCAAGAAATTAAAAGACAGTAGAATGGTACTTCCGATCGTGTTGTTTTCCTTGCTCTCACTTGTGATGATCGTGATTGGAATGCTCGTTCTTAAAGTTCCGGTGGTTGCCATGTGCGTTCTTATTATATTAGAAGTGGGACTTGCGGTCATGTTTCACCATGTTGAACTGTGGCTGCACGGGGTACTGGTTCTGGCAGAAGTGATTGCGGGAATTGTATGCAGCAAGGCGTTGCTGGTTATTTTATGTGCGGTTGTTTATGTAGCAGCGACTGTTTGCTTACAGATGCTCGACAAGGGAGAAATGGCAGATGGACGATAATTACAGCAGTTTCGGCAGGAAACAGTTGGATGATCTGTTTTTAAAGATGATTGCTTACTATGGCGGTGATCCGAAACGAATCCAGCATTTTGTCAAAGTGCATAGTTTCGCGCGGATTATTGCGATCGGAGAACAGATGGATGAAAGCTCGCTTTTTATTCTTGAAGCGGCTGCTTATACGCATGATATCGGAATCAAGCCTGCGGAAGAAAAGTATGGTCAATGTGACGGAAAGCTTCAGGAGCAGGAGGGCCCGATCGTTGCCCAGAAAATGCTTTCGGAGCTTGGGTTTGAAAATTATCTGATTGATCGTATCTGTTATCTGATCGGTCATCATCACACTTATACGAATGTGGACGGTCTTGACTATCAGGTGCTCATTGAAGCCGATTTTCTTGTGAATCTTTATGAAGACGGAGCAGGAAAAAGTACGATTGCCAGGGCGTATGAGAAAATTTTCCGGACAGAGACGGGAAAAGATATTTTTCGGAAGATGTTCTGGGATAATAAGGAACAGTAATCATAGAGGAAATGGAATGTGAATGCAAAGAATTATCAGAAAATGATGGAAGAACTGATACGGGACTATTGTGACGAGGGGAAGGTACCTGAGTTACTGCTGCATAGCTGTTGTGCTCCGTGCAGTTCCTATTGCATTTCGTGTCTTGCAGAGTATTTTCACGTCACGGTATTTTATTATAATCCCAACATTTATCCACCGGAGGAGTATCGGATGCGCGCTGCGGAGCAGAAACGTTTTGTTGAGCAGTATCCGACGAAGTATCCGGTAAGTTATATAGAAGCTCCTTATGAAACGGACCGATTCTATGAGATGGCAGGAGGCATGGAAGATATCCCGGAGGGTGGAGAGCGCTGCTTTGCCTGCTACGAGATGCGTCTTCGTAAAAGTGCGGATTATGCTGCAGGACACGGGTTTGATTTCTTTACGACAACACTATCGATCAGTCCGCTTAAGAATGCACAGAAATTGAATGAAATCGGTGCAAAGCTTGAAGAAGAATATAGTATCAAGTATCTTTATTCTGACTTTAAGAAAAAAGACGGATATAAGAAATCTACAGAGATTTCAAGAGAATATGGGATGTATCGCCAGTATTACTGCGGATGTGTTTTTTCCAAAAGGGACAGGGACAGGCAGATTGCGGCAGAACATGATAGAAATATGGAAGAAACCAAGGAAAGAGAGGAAGAGTAGTTATGGCTCAGTTATGGGGTGGAAGATTCACCAAAGAAACCGATCAGCTTGTTTATAATTTCAATGCGTCAATTTCGTTTGATCAGAAGTTCTACAAGCAGGATATTGAAGGATCGGTTGCCCATGTTACGATGCTTGGAAAACAAGGAATTCTGACGGAGGAGGAGAGCAAAGCGATTGTGAAATGTCTGCGCGGGATTGAGGCAGATGTGGAAAGCGGAAAGCTTGAAATTACATCAGAATATGAAGATATCCATAGTTTTGTTGAGGCGAATCTGATCGATCGTCTCGGAGATACCGGCAAAAAACTGCATACAGGGCGAAGCAGAAATGATCAGGTTGCATTGGACATGCGGCTTTACACCAGACAACAGGTGCTTGATACGGATCGGCTTTTAAAAGAACTGTTACAGGTACTTCTGCGTATTATGAAGGAAAACACGCAGACAATTATGCCGGGATTTACACACTTGCAGAAAGCGCAGCCAATCACACTGGCACATCATATGGGTGCTTATTTTGAAATGTTTAAGCGCGACAGAAGCCGTATGCACGACATATACGAGCGAATGAATTATTGTCCGCTCGGTTCCGGGGCACTTGCGGGAACCACTTACCCGTTAGACCGCGATTATTCCGCGGAATTGCTTGGCTTCTACGGCCCGACGCTCAATAGTATGGATGGTGTTTCGGATCGTGATTATCTGATTGAGTATCTTTCGGCTATGGCAACGGTCATGATGCATTTAAGCCGTTTCTCTGAGGAAATCATTATCTGGAATTCCAACGAGTATAAGTTTGTTGAAATCGATGATGCGTACAGCACGGGAAGCAGTATTATGCCGCAGAAGAAAAACCCTGATATTGCGGAGCTTGTCCGCGGCAAGACAGGACGTGTGTATGGTGCCTTAATGTCGCTTCTTACTACGATGAAGGGGATTCCGCTTGCATATAATAAGGATATGCAGGAAGATAAGGAACTTTCCTTCGATGCGATGGATACGACAAAGGGCTGCATTGCACTTTTTACCGGAATGCTTGACACCATCAAGTTTAATCGTACTGTGATGAGACAGAGTGCGAACCACGGATTTACCAATGCAACGGATGCAGCGGATTATCTTGTAAACCATGGTGTGCCGTTTCGGGATGCACACGGAATTATTGGACGGATCGTACTGTATTGTATTGATAAAAAGATTCCGATTGATGATATGTCCCTAGAGGAATTGAAGTCATTTTCTCCGGTATTCGAGGAGGATGTTTATGATGCAATTTCTATGGAAAGTTGTGTGAACAAACGTCTGACGGTTGGTGCACCGGGAGAAGCAGCAATGAAGAAGGTAATTGAGCTGGAAGAGGCGTATCTTGCGAACGATTGGCAGGAGAAAATTACCGGTTTAAGAGAAAACGCATAGTAATTGTGCATAATATACATAAAAAAAATGTTTTTTTCGTATATTTAAGATAATTTATTCCTTGTAATTTCTGGTTGATTCAAGTAATATATTTCCTATAAAAGACACATGTGCGCGAGAAACGGACAGAACAACGAAAAGTGTTTCGGACGAAGACAAGTGTCCGTGTATACGAGAAAAATAAGGAGATTTAAAAGAAAATGAGCGAAAAGTTAAAAGTAGGTATTCTGGGTGGAACAGGAATGGTAGGTCAGAGATTTATTTCATTATTAGAGAACCATCCTTGGTTTGAGGTTACAACGATTGCAGCCAGCCCGAGAAGCGCAGGAAAGACATATCAGGAAGCGGTTGGAGACCGTTGGAAAATGGATACTCCGATGCCGGAAGCTGTTAAAAATATTGTGGTCATGAATGTAAATGAGGTAGAGAAGGTTGCATCTGAAGTTGATTTTGTATTCTCTGCTGTTGATATGACAAAGGAAGAAATTAAGAAAATCGAGGAAGATTATGCAAAGACAGAAACTCCGGTTGTATCCAACAACAGCGCGCATCGCTGGACACCGGATGTTCCTATGGTTGTTCCGGAAATTAACCCTCAGCACATGGAAGTGATCAAGTACCAGAAGGAAAGACTTGGTACAACACGCGGATTTGTAGCGGTTAAGCCAAACTGTTCGATTCAAAGTTATGCTCCGGTACTTACTGCTTGGAAAGAATTTGAACCTTATGAGGTTGTAGCTACAACTTATCAGGCGATTTCGGGAGCAGGTAAGACATTTAAAGACTGGCCGGAGATGGTTGGAAATATTATTCCTTATATCGGTGGCGAGGAAGAAAAGTCCGAGAAGGAGCCTCTTCGTATCTGGGGTTATGTGGATGATGAGAAAAAGGAAATTGTTCCGGCAACATCACCGGTTATTACTTGTCAGTGTATTCGTGTTCCTGTATTGAACGGACATACCGCAGCGGTATTTGTGAAGTTTAAGAAGAAACCGACAAAAGAACAGCTGATCGAGGCGCTTGTGAATTACAGCGGAGTGCCACAGGAACTGCAGCTTCCTAGTGCGCCGAAGCAGTTCATCCAGTATCTTGAGGAGGATAATCGTCCACAGGTCAGCATGGATGTAAATTTTGAGAACGGCATGGGAATTTCTGTTGGACGTCTGAGAGAAGATACGGTATATGATTGGAAATTCGTTGGATTATCTCACAACACTGTTCGCGGTGCTGCCGGTGGTGCGGTCCTTTGCGCAGAATTATTAAAAGCACAGGGATACATCACAAAAAAATAATTTTAGTATCTATTTTCATATGATATGCGAAGCCACATGGACTTTGTGGCTTCGCAATTCTTTTTCCCAATATATAATGAGAAGTGAATAGTGATCTGATTGTAAATGAGGTTGTTTGTGAAATTATAATATGATATAATTTTTGCGTTATCTTATATGCTTTTTGGGTAGGCGTAAGAATTATTATTTTCAGGATGGAACAGACAAATACAACGCGGAGGAGAATATGAGCAGGAAAGCAGCAGATATAAAAGTACTTGAACAGTATTATGAAAAGAATGGCAATCAGATTGTTGTGTTGTATGGAAGGAAAGACAGTAAAAAGGAAGAACTTCTCCGCAGCTTTGCAGAGAATAAAAAATGTTTTTATTATCGATGCCGGCAGACCTCACCGGAAGATCAAAGACGAATGATGGGTGAGGAAGTGGCTTTCCAATACAATGTACGGTTGTCAAAAAATACATATGATGAATATTTTAGCCGTATTAAGAGCGGTGATGCTTCGAAACTGATCGTCATCATTGACGAAGTACAGTATATTATAAAACGTGATCCGGAATTCTTAAACAGTATTTTAAAATTAAAGGCGAAACGGTTATATCCGGGTCCGGTCATGATTATTCTTGCATCTTCTTCTATTGTGTGGGCGGAGCAGGAACTGGAAAAGGCATTTGGTGAAGAAAAAAAGAGGATTGATGCAAAGGTGAAGCTGGAAGATTTTACGTTTCTTGAACTGGTTCGTACCTTTCCTTCGCTTCCGGTCAGTGAGTGTATCAAAATTTATGGTGCCATTGGCGGTGTTCCGGGGTATATGGAACATTGGGATGCAAACAGATCGT
Source organism: uncultured Agathobacter sp. (assembly GCA_934316545.1). GTDB lineage: Bacteria > Bacillota > Clostridia > Lachnospirales > Lachnospiraceae > Roseburia. The sequence goes on from CAKRDT010000002.1 coordinate 113,181, forward strand.
TTCAAGATAATATTTGCCGCCTTGTGTTAACGGAAGGAGGCTATTTGTTTGATATGGCACAGAATGTGATTGCGTCGGAGCTTCGTGAGTTATCGGTTTATAATACGATTTTATCTGCGATTGCACAGGGACATAACAAGTTGAATGATCTGTTCCTGACGACAGGATACTCCCGTGCAAAGATCAGTGTATATATGAAGAATTTAAGCCGGTTTGATATCGTGGAGAAAGTTGTGTCTTTTGAAACGGGGGGATGGGATAATGCCAAGAAAGGTATTTACAGAATAAAAGATACATTTGTTAATTTCTGGTTTAAGTTTGTGTTCCAGCATATGTCCGACCTTTATCGAATGACACCGGAAGAGTTTTATATAAAGCATATAGAACGCGAACTGGATTCTTATATGAATCGTTACTTCTGTGATGTCTGCATGGAATATCTGCAGCTTTTGAATCAGATCGGCCGCGTTCCTTTTCCGATTCACAAGATGGGAACCTGGATCGGTAAGACGGGAACGATTGATATTATTGCGCAAAGCAGCGACCGCAAGAATATTGTCGGTTTGTGTAATTGGGAAAAACCGTATCTGACCATGGAAATGTGTGAAAATCTATATCAATCAATGGGGAAGGCGAAAATACAGTCGAATCATTTCTATCTTTTTTCAGCTAAGGCTTTTGAGCCGGCTTTGGTTGAGATGGCGAAGACAGACAAGAGATTTGAATTGATCGATATGAACGAGTTATAAATATGGGAAAATCACTAATTATTACCGAGAAACCGTCCGTTGCCCAGGAATTTGCAAAAGTTCTTAAAGTGAGCGGACGAAAAGATGGTTATATAGAAAATTCTGAGTATGTCATCACATGGTGCGTTGGACATCTGGTGGGATTGGTATACCCGGAAAGCTATGATATAAAATACAAAAAATGGAAGCTGGAGGATCTTCCATTTCTTCCACAGGACTACAAATATGATGTTATCAAAGATGTGCGGCATCAATATGATATTGTACACGGAATGCTGATGAGGGAGGATATCGATCGTGTCTACTGGGCCGGAGATGCCGGAAAAGAAGGACAGACGATCGAGGAGAATATCCGCAACTTCGGTGGTGTGCGTGAAGGCATGGAGGAGCTTCGTGTCTGGATCGACTCTCAGACGGAAGAGGAAATCCTTCGAGGCATTCATGAAGCAAAGCCGATGTCTGAATATGCGAATCTTGGAAATTCCGGAATCATGCGGACGATTGAAGATTATGCGATGGGCATCAACTTTTCGCGTGTGATGTCGGTGAAATACGGAAGCCTGTTAAATGATGCGGCCGGAACCCGCTCGTATACGGCGATTGCGGTGGGCAGAGTGATGACCTGCGTGCTTGGCATGGTTGTGATCCGTGAGCGGGAAATTCGAAATTTTAAGGAGACGCCATTCTATCGTGTGGTAGGACGGTTTACGGATGCGGGAATTGAAGGTGAGTGGAAGACTACTGAGAAGTCGAGCTATCTGGATTCGCCGCTTTTGTATAAAGAAAATGGATTTAAGAAACAGGAAGATGCACAGGCACTCATAGATGCCTTAAACGGCAAGGAAGCAACGGTGCTTTCTATTGAAAAAGGTATCAGCAAAAAACGTGCGCCACTTCTTTTTAATCTGGCGGAACTTCAGGCAGAATGTGCAAAACGATTTAAAATCAGCCCGGATGAAACGCTTCAGGTCGCACAGGAACTGTATGAAAAGAAACTGACCACGTATCCCAGAACGGATGCACGTGTGCTCTCCAGTGCTGTGGCAAAGGAAATAGCAAAGAATATCAGCCGACTTCGTGGATATGAGCCGACGGAAGCTTTTGTTGAGAAGATTATGCAGCAACAGTTGTATCGCAATATTGCCAGGACCCAATACACGGATGACAGTAAAGTGACGGATCACTATGCCATTATCCCGACCGGTCAGCTGACGGAACTAAATTCTTTAAACTCTTTGCAGAAAGCGGTTTTTGAATTGATCGTACGCAGATTCTTAAGTGTATTTTATCCGCCGGCAGAGTATCAGAATGTCAAATTGGTGGTAGGTGTGGATACGCAGGAACATACGGAATCATTCTTCGCTTCTGCAAAAGTGTTAAAATCTCCGGGCTATCTGGAGATCGCAGGCATTCCGAAGAAAAAAGATAAGAATGCTCCCGACAATCCGAATCGGGGTCTTGATCGTGTGACCGGAGGAGAATATTCGCGTCAGGAAAATGAAGAAGAAAACGAGGAGACTCCTGATCCGAAAGTCCTTCTTGAACTTGCGGATCGGATTCAAAACGGGGATCCGATTGAAGTCTTGGAATACGGAATAAAAGAAGGTAAGACATCTCCGCCGAAACGTTATACATCCGGTTCGATGGTTCTTGCGATGGAGAATGCCGGACAGCTCATAGAAGATGAAGAACTGCGTGAGCAGATCAAAGGATCCGGAATCGGAACTTCTGCGACACGTGCGGAAATCATCAAAAAGCTGGTTCGTATTGGATATCTGAATCTGAATAAAAAGACGCAGGTACTGACACCGGAAAATCTTGGCGAAATGGTGTTTGAGGTTGTCAATATGACGGTGCCGGCGCTTCTTAATCCAAAGATGACTGCATCGTGGGAGAAGGGTCTTGACGGAATCACGCGGGGAACCGTAGATTTTTGGGATTATCGACAGAAATTGGAAGAGTTTATCCGGACGGAAACTCTAAAAATGATCGATCAAAACATTCGTACGCCGCTTGCGGAGCGGATCAGCGATTTTGCAGGAAAGAATGCACGCGGAGCAGGAGCCAGACGAAAAATCGGTGTGAAGTGCCCGGTCTGTGGTGGAGAACTTGTAACAACTCCGTTCGGCTACGGATGTGCCAATTATAAGAATGATAAATCCGGATGTAATTTTAATGTAGGCGAGATCGCCGGAATTGTTCCTTCGGAAGAACAGGTAAAGGAACTGATCGAGAAAGGGAAGACTGCAACAATCCGCGGCTTTAAGTCCAAGACCGGCAAGAAATTTGATGCATGCCTTGTGCTAAATAAAGATGAGGAAACAAAGAAAGTTACCGTTGGATTTGATTTCTCGGAAGTGGAGCCGGAAATCGTACCGGACGTGGTATGCCCGGATTGCGGTGGAGCAATTCGAAAGACGGCATTTGGTTATGGATGTGTTAATTATGATCCTTCTAATGAGCAAAGCTGTCGTTTTTCTATCGGAACAATTGCAGGCAAATCATTGCCGGTTTCTGTGGTTAAGCAGCTTTTGACAGACAAAAAGACAGATACGGTTCGCGGATTTAAGTCGAAGGCCGGAAAGAAGTTTGATGCCTGCCTTGTCTTACAAAAGGGCGAGGATGGCAAAAGCAGCATCCAGTTTGATTTTGATCATGTGGAGCAGAAAGTGTTAAAAGATGTGAAGTGTCCGCTATGCGGCGGCGACATTGTGGTGACTTCATTTGGCTATGGATGTGCAAATTATGATCCAAAAGTAGAAAACAGCTGCCGCTTTTCGATCGGTAAGATGGCAGAAAAATCTTTTACGGAAGCACAGGTCAAGCAGCTTCTGACCGATGGAGTCACGGAGACGATGCGCGGGTTTAAGGCAAAATCCGGCAAGCGTTTTGATGCGCGGGTTGCGCTTTCCAAAGATGAAGACGGAAAAGTGATCGGGCTGAAATTTGATTTTGACAATGTGGAAGCCAAGAAAGTTAAGGATGTAGTCTGTCCCAAATGCGGAGGGGCGATCACGGTTGCACCGTTTGGATTTGTGTGTGAAAATAATAAGAAGGATGATCCGGACAGCTGCAACTTTATGGTTGGCAAGATTGCAAGTGTCAAAATTAAGGAGTCCCAGCTGAAGGAACTTCTGATTCGGAAGAAGACGGATGTGATCGAAGGATTTGTTGCAAAAACCGGCATGAAGTTTGATGCACCGCTCAAACTGACGGCAGAGGGAGATATCGCATTTGATTTTCCGGAGAAGCCGAAGCCTGTGGAGACAAAGGTGGCGTGTCCGCGATGCGGCAAGATGCTGATGAAGTCTCAGTGGCGTTATGAATGTGAATGTGGATTTAAAATCTGGCACACCGTCGCCAAGGTGGAATTACCGGAAGAAGTTATGAATGAACTGCTTACAACCGGAAAGACAAAGCATAAGATCACCGGCTTTACATCCAAGGCAGGCAATGTGTTTGACACCTGCTTGAAATATGAAAATGAACAGATTTCTTTTGATTTTGACAATCCGGGAGAGCCGGAAGATCTGGAAAAACATGAGCAGCAATCACTGAGTGAAGAAGCGCACAGTAGTAAGACAATCGAATCTGCACAAGCGGCAACGGATGAGGTGTATCCGGAAAAACAGCCGGCAGTGTCTGAATCGATATAACTAATTAAGAATTGAATAAAAATTTTTAAGAGAGGAGTAACGAAAATGGAACAAGCAAAAATTGCGAATCTTTATGATCTGACACAGACGATCGCCGGAGAGTATCTGGCACAGTTTACGTACCCGTGGGAGGCTTTAAAAGGTATCTCGGATCTGATCCGACAGATCGGACCGACTCTGGATCCGGAAGTGTATGAGAAGAGAGGCGAAGATATCTGGGTTGCCAGAAGTGCGACCATCGCACCGACAGCAAGCTTAAATGGACCTTTAATTATTGATGAGGACGTAGAGGTTCGTCAGTGCGCATTCATCCGAGGCAGTGCTATCGTAGGAAAAGGTTCTGTGGTCGGAAACTCTACGGAGCTTAAGAATGTCATTATTTTTAATTCCGTTCAGGTTCCTCATTACAATTATGTCGGGGATTCTATTTTAGGCTATAAGTCGCATATGGGTGCCGGCTCAATCACTTCAAATGTGAAGTCGGATAAAACACTTGTTGTGGTCAAGGATAAACTAGATTCCGGCGAGGAGATTGAAACAGGACTTAAGAAATTCGGTGCCATGCTCGGTGATTATGTGGAAGTGGGATGCAACTCCGTATTAAATCCGGGAACGGTCATTGGAAAACATTGTAATGTTTATCCGTTGTCCTGCGTGCGTGGGGTTGTCCCGATGGAGCATATTTTTAAGGATGCACAGCATGTCGTGAAAAAAGAGTCAAACTAATACGAAAAATTTGGGAATGTACGAAAAAAAGTGCCAATAAGTACTAGACTTATGAAAAAAAATATGCAAAAATACTTAGGGTATGTCAAAATGGTAACAGAGTTTATCATATACAATTAACATGCGAAAGGAGTCTTAAGATGATTTACACAAAGGAAGTTGAAAACATGTGTCCTGTAGCTAAGGGCGCAAAACATGAGCCAGCTCCTATTCCAGAAGAAGGAAAATGGGTTCATTCTAAGAAAATTGAGGACATTTCAGGATTTACACACGGTGTAGGCTGGTGTGCACCACAGCAGGGTGCCTGCAAGCTTTCACTCAACGTAAAAAATGGTGTTATTGAGGAAGCATTAGTAGAGACAATCGGATGCTCTGGTATGACTCACTCAGCTGCTATGGCTGCAGAAGTATTACAGGGTAAGACAATTCTCGAGGCTTTAAATACAGACTTAGTTTGTGACGCTATCAACACAGCTATGAGAGAGCTTTTCTTACAGATCGTATACGGACGTACACAGTCTGCATTCTCTGATGACGGACTTGCAGTTGGTGCCGGTCTTGAAGATTTAGGAAAGGGACTTCGTTCTCAGGTTGGTACAATGTATGCAACAAAGGAGAAGGGTGTTCGTTACCTTGAGATGGCTGAGGGATATGTCACAGGTATCGCACTTGATGCTGATAACGAAGTAATCGGTTACCAGTTCGTTTCTCTTGGAAAGATGACTGACTTCATTAAGAAGGGTGATGATCCTAACACTGCCTGGGAGAAGGCTAAGGGTCAGTACGGTCGTGTGGATGATGCTGTCAAGATCATCGATCCACGTCAGGAATAATTGGAAAGGAGAACGAGATAATGGCATCATTATTTGAAGGATATGAAAGAAGAATTGACCAGATTAATGCTGTATTAAACAGCTATGGTATCAGCTCTATCGAAGAAGCTGAGAAAATTACAAAGGACGCTGGACTGAACGTTTACGATCAGGTTAAAAAGATTCAGCCAATTTGTTTCGAGAACGCTTGCTGGGCTTACACTGTAGGTGCTGCAATCGCAATCAAGAAGGGCTGCAAGAGAGCTGCTGACGCTGCTGCAGCAATCGGAGAGGGACTTCAGGCATTCTGTATTCCTGGATCTGTTGCTGATCACCGTAAGGTAGGTCTTGGACATGGTAACCTTGGCAAGATGCTCCTTGAAGAGGAGACAGAGTGCTTCTGTTTCTTAGCCGGACATGAGTCATTCGCAGCCGCTGAGGGTGCAATCGGTATCGCAGAGAAGGCAAACAAGGTTCGTAAGAAACCTCTTCGTGTTATCTTAAATGGTCTTGGAAAAGACGCTGCACAGATCATCTCCCGTATCAACGGATTTACATTTGTTGAGACACAGTATGATTACAAGGCTGCAAAGCTTAATGTTGTATATGAGAAGGCATACTCTAACGGACTTCGTGCAACTGTAAAATGTTACGGTGCTGACGATGTTCAGGAAGGTGTTGCAATCATGCATCATGAGAACGTAGGTGTTTCCATCACTGGTAACTCTACAAACCCAACACGTTTCCAGCATCCGGTTGCAGGTACATACAAGAAAGAGTGTATCGAGCAGGGTAAGAAGTATTTCTCCGTAGCATCAGGCGGTGGTACAGGACGTACACTTCACCCAGATAACATGGCTGCAGGACCAGCTTCTTACGGTATGACAGATACTATGGGACGTATGCACTCTGATGCACAGTTCGCAGGATCCTCTTCCGTACCGGCTCACGTTGAGATGATGGGTCTGATCGGAATGGGTAATAACCCAATGGTTGGAGCTACAGTTGCAGTTGCAGTTTCTGTTGAGGAAGCAGCAAACGCTGGTAAGTTCTAAAAAACGCTGAATTTATAAGGCTTTAAGAAATGAAAAGGAGTAGTAAAAAGTGAATAAATGAGGTTTATTCCTACATTATTCCTATACTACTCCTACATCTTAATTCCTACACTGGTGAGGGAGGATGTAATTCCTACACTTCGACCCCTACACTAATTTAACATATTATTTTATTTTTTGCATTTCAGAAATATGCCACTCCTCTTGACGAGTTGTGTATACTTTTTCTGTAATGTCATTTATGGCGTGACCGACGATGTATTTAATTGCATATTCGTCTACGCCATATTTTTTAGATTGAGTAATGAAATGATTACGACCATCATGAGGACGATGCTCTGGGTTCAGTTGCAGCTGATCACTTAGCTGTACAAATCGGTACTCATATTTGTCGTATGTCAGCTTTAATGAGTTACGTCGAGACCTTGAATCGTTACAATTGATCAGATACTCGCTTTCGAGTTTCTTTGCCTCTTCGTATCTCCTCATTACTAATGGACGTATCTTTGGGTGTATCGGAACTAAACGATCTGTTCCCGCAGATGTTTTTATTCCGCCAATGAACGTCTATTTTTCTATATCCACCTTATTTAAGTCTAATAAGTCCAAGTTCTTGAGGACGCCATCCACTATAACACTGAATCAATAACACATCAGCATATTCAACATCATTTACAATTTTCCATAATTTCTGAATTTCTCCTTCAGTATATGGTATATGTGGTCGTACTGATTTATCGACAGTTTCACGCATATCCTTACTTGTAATAAATAATCGTGCGTAATTTTTGTCTGCGATTTCATGTTCACAAGCATAATCAAACATTTTATTGAACACAGATTTCATTCGTAGTTTCGTATTGGGGGATGCCTTATCACTGTATAATACAGAAAAACGGTTTTCATCAATAGCGGGAAAGATTTCATCTGCAAAGACTTGATACCTCTATTATACAGCAAGCCATTTGGGCTTGTATTTACTACAAAATATATGAACTTTTCAAGGTGCTATAGCGGAGCTTTTGACCCTAACATCATTTTATATGGGAGAATGATAATTGGAGCAAAAAAGAAATAACAGTGTAATGGGAAAATTTGGAAGTGAGAATATTGGCAGTTTTTAAGTAAAATCGTTTCTTCTTAAAATATTGACAAAAATTAATAGAGGTGCTAGTGTATATAGAAATATTTGATTATACGAGGAGTAAAGAAAATGAAAAAAGGTAAAAAAATATTTGTAGCAGTTCTTCTTTCTTTTGCAACCGTAATGGCATCTCCGGTTATCATGCCAAAAACAGGAACGATTGCAGAAGCAAAAACAATTAAACTTTCGGATACAACATTGGAACTGATGCCGGGCGAATACTACCAAATGGAAGTAAAAAATGCAGGTTCACAGAAAATAACATGGAAGTCTTCTGATAAAAAAGTTATGAAGATTACTGCAAAGGGAAAAGTACATTCGGTAGGTGCCGGTGGAGAAAGCTGTACAATTACGGCAACTGTTGGGAAGAAGACATTGAAATGTAAAGCAACAGTTATGGATGTTCAGGATTATGGATTGAATAATTATTTGGTCTGGTTATCCAATTGGACTTATACAGGATATGACGTTAAGGGGAAAAAAGTAAATAATGTAATTCCGCAATATATGGAAGTGTTTAAGTATAAAGGAAAATACTGTTATGTGATTGAAACGGAAGGTGGCAATCAGGGAACCGAATATGTGGCATACGATTATAGTGTAGTAGAAATCGGAAAGAAATTGCCATCTTGTATGAAAAAACCAATGTATGCTGTTTATGAAGAAGGAAAAGATGCTCGTTTGGCAAAAAAAATACCAAAAGGTGAAGTGTTGACCGATCGGGCAGTAAATATTCTGTTGGATGCAAAAGGAAACCTTGTTATAGAAAAAGCGCGTAATTATACAGATAAACAATGGAAGGCACGTTTAAAGGAATTGGGATATTAATAAAGGTGCAACAGAAATCAGAATTACTTTGATAAATTGTGAAATGGTGTTTAATCACAAGAGGTAAACACCATTTTGGAGCGAAAAAGGAGAATTTAATATAAAGTGTGTAAGTTGCTGGTAACAAAAACTTACACACTTTTTTATATTTACCTACCCCAGATTTTTAGCATGGGGTAGGTAAAAGAAAATCGACTAATATGTGAAATCCCTTCGGGCAGAGAATGGAAGGACCTTTAATGAGGAATGAACAAGACCAAAGGAATGCAAGAGAACTGGCAATCTAGGAAAAGCTTGCCTTTTTCGCATGAGAATGGTACGATAAATTTATATAGGCATAAGCAAGGGAGCGTTATAGCATATGAAGTTTTGTTGGGGAAGATTACAAAAGATCATTACATATATCTTGGTTGGGGGACTGTTTGCAACGAGTGTTTTGCCTGTTGCTTCGCAGGCTGCGACCACGACGGATGCGGTTGCGGAAAAGAAAACCGATATTACAGGCGACAAGATTTTTGAGATGACAAGCAGTTCGACATCGCTTAATAAAGGAGACGAAGTCGAGGTTAAGTTTGCTGTTCATAACACACCAACGTACGGATTTCGTGGAGAACTGGTATATGATACCGATGTGTTTGAAACTCTTGAGGCGGGAGAACTTACTCCCTGCAATTATATTCCAAATGATGAGAATAATCAGGGTAGCTGGATCGCATCTTACTCACCATCTGATAAGAGTATCGAAGTGCGTTGGCGAGGAAACAAGGCGGTAACGCTTCCGGAAGATACCAAAGGCGTTTTGCTTTCTATCCGTCTTGTTGTAAAGAAAGCAACAGAATTAACGGAAATCAAGCTGAATAATCCAATGGTATATAAGACAAATGAAAGTAGTGACACGGTTACCTATCAGTCCGGCCTCGGGCTTCGACTTAAGAATACAAAAACAAAGAAAATGGTACTTACATCCCAGGATGTGAGTGTGGCGGGATCAACGGTTCCGGTTTCGGTTTCGTGTACGACCAATGAGGGTTTCTTAAGTTTGGATCTGGTTGTTGAGTTTGATAAAACAAAACTTACCTATCAATCTGTTTCGGTTACATCCTCATTAAAAAATATTGTCTCCGTTGTTTCGTATTCAACAGAAGCCGGTGGAGGCAAAGTCGTTACGCATATGAAGGCTACGCAGGAAGTGAAAAATATCGGTGGACTGTTTACTTTGAATTTTGCACCGGTTAAATCAGGCGGGACATCGCAGACGAGCACGACGGTTACCGATACGGTAAAGATTTCCGTTGAGAATGTGAAGGATCAGGATGGGAGTGCTTTTGTGACAACCGGAGCAGCTTCTAAGGTTACGTTTAAGCTTGAGCCGGCGATGATGGGGGATATCAACGGAAATAAAAAGATTGATCTGGTGGATGCTTTGTATATTGTGCAGTATTATAACAAAGTGCGGTATTTTACGGAGGAGCAGAAGACCGTTGCCGATGTCAATAAAAACGGAACGGTTGATCTGGTGGATGCACTTTTGATCATGCAGTATTACAATGGTGTGATCAAGAGTTTTCCGTGATGTGCGGCAGATGATGTATATATGGAATTATTTTATATGCTGATTGCTGAAACCGTCATAAAATGAACGGATAAGAATAGTTTGGAGTTATTTGATATATAACCTGTAGTTATAACAAATATACTGCTTGACAAATGTAGATTATAGTATTATTATCTAATAAACGCAAAGAAAGTAGAAGGTTTTCATAATGAGAAGACAAGCATTATCTCTTTTAGTTGAAAACAATCCAGGCGTTACGAGCCGCATTTCCGGATTGTTCAGCCGCAGAGGCTATAACATTGACAGTTTTTCATCCGGTGTGACCGCAGATCCTAAGTATACAAGAATTACGATCGTGGCCAGTGGAGAGGAACAGATTCTTGAGCAGATTGAAAAGCAGCTTGAGAAACTGGAAGATGTTTTGGATATCAAGAAGCTGGAACCGGGTTCTTCGGTGACACGAGAATTGATTATGGTTAAGATTCGTGCGAAGGATACGCAGCGCCAGCCGATTATGAATGTTGCGGAAATCTTCCATGGTAAGATTGTGGATGTGACGCATGATTCTATGGTGATCGAATTGGTCGGACATCAGGATAAACTGGATGCTTTCCTTGATCTGCTTGACGGATACGAGATTCTGGAACTTGCAAGAACTGGTATCACCGGTTTAACAAGAGGTTCAGACGATGTTAAGTTTTTAGATTAGCTACTTAATTTATTTAAAGTATATATTTTAGGAGGACAATAATATGTCAGAAGCAAGAATTTTCTATCAGGAAGATTGTAACCTTTCTTTATTAGAGGGAAAAACAATCGCAATCATTGGTTATGGTAGCCAGGGACATGCACATGCTTTGAACTTAAAGGATTCAGGCTGTGATGTCATTATCGGTCTCTACGAAGGCAGCAAGTCTTGGAAGAGAGCCGAGGAGCAGGGCTTTAAAGTATATGTTGCTGCAGAAGCAGCGAAAAAGGCAGATATCATCATGATCCTTATCAATGATGAGTTACAGGCTGATATGTACAAGAAGGATATCGAGCCAAACCTTGAGCCAGGCAACATGTTAATGTTCGCACATGGTTTCAATATTCACTTTGGATGCATCAAGCCACCAAAGGATGTCGATGTAACAATGATCGCTCCTAAGGCTCCTGGTCATACAGTACGTTCTGAGTATCAGGCTGGAAAGGGAACTCCTTGTCTTGTAGCTGTAGAGCAGGATGCAACAGGTAAGGCACTTGACCTTGCACTTGCATATGGTCTTGGAATCGGTGGAGCAAGAGCCGGACTTCTTGAGACAACATTCCGTACAGAGACAGAGACCGACCTCTTTGGTGAGCAGGCAGTTCTTTGCGGTGGTGTATGTGCTCTTATGCAGGCTGGTTTCGAAACTCTTTGCGAGGCTGGTTATGATCCAAGAAACGCATACTTTGAGTGTATCCATGAGATGAAACTGATCGTAGACTTAATCTACCAGTCAGGTTTCGCAGGAATGAGATACTCTATCTCTAATACCGCTGAGTACGGTGATTACATCACAGGACCTAAGATTGTTACAGCTGAGACAAAGAAGGCTATGAAGCAGATCCTTACTGATATTCAGGATGGAACATTTGCTAAGGAGTTCTTACTTGATATGTCTCCGGCAGGACGTCAGGTTCACTTCAAGGCTATGAGAAAGCTTGCTTCTGAGCATCCTTCAGAGAAGGTCGGCGAGGAGATCCGTAAGTTGTATAGCTGGAACAACGAGAACGATAAGCTCATCAACAACTAATCAGATACATAAAGGCTTCGGCATTTGCCGGAGTCTTTTTTTATCATAGGAAATTCTGTCAAATGAGTTGACAAAAATACGATCTATGATAGAATAATTCTGTTGTTTGACGCAATTCATATAGAGAATGCGAAGAAGAGGAACAGTAGGATTTACGGTTTGACAGAGAGCTGCCGGAAGGTGCGAGGCAGTAGGCTTATGATCTGAACTCACCTTGGAGCAGCCGGATTGAAGATTGGTGTTGTGTAGGTCCGGACGGCTGATCGCCGATACCGGATCATGAGTGCGTATTTATTTTAAATGCGAAGCAGAGTGGTACCACGGAGTCAGGACTTCGTCTCTATATTAAGAGACGAAGTTTTTTTGCTTTGTAAATGTGTTTTGGAATTATGAATGCAGTTACCGTGTTTTGTATACATGAATGCTTTGAAATAAAGGAGGAAATTATGTCAGAAGTTTACAACCACAAAGTGGTCGAGAAGAAGTGGCAGAAAGTCTGGGATGATGAGAAGGCTTTTGCTGCAACCAATGATTACACGAAGCCGAAATATTATGCATTGGTCGAGTTCCCATATCCGTCAGGACAGGGACTTCATGTAGGCCATCCAAGACCGTATACCGCTCTTGATATTGTTGCGCGTAAGAGAAGAATGCAGGGATACAACGTTCTTTATCCAATGGGATGGGATGCGTTTGGTCTGCCGACGGAAAACTATGCAATCAAGAATAAGATTCATCCTAAGATTGTTACTGAAAATAATGTAAAGCATTTTAAGGATCAGTTGCATTCTCTTGGATATTCATTTGACTGGGATCGTGAGATCAATACCACGGATCCGAACTATTACAAATGGACACAGTGGATCTTCCTGAAGTTATTTAAGGCAGGTCTTGCCTATAAAAAAGAGATGCCAATCAACTGGTGTACTTCCTGTAAGGTTGGCCTTGCCAACGAGGAAGTTGTAAACGGTGTGTGTGAACGTTGCGGCGCTCCGGTTGTCCGCAAGGTAAAAAGTGAGTGGATGCTCAAAATCACGGAGTATGCAGACAAACTGATCGAAGGCTTAAATGATGTCGATTATATCGAGCGCGTTAAAGTATCTCAGAAAAACTGGATCGGACGTTCGACAGGTGCTGAAGTGGATTTCCGGATCAAGGATACCGAGGATAAGCTTCGTATTTATACAACGAGATGCGATACATTATTCGGTGTTACTTACATGGTAGTATCCCCGGAGCATCCATATCTTGATAAGTATAAGGAGCAGATCAAAAACTGGGATGAGATCCTTTCGTACCGTGAGCAGGCTTCCAGAAAGTCTGATTTCGAGCGTGCAGAGCTTGCAAAGGATAAGACCGGTGTGGCAATCGATGGCCTGACTGCAATCAATCCGGTCAATGGCAAGGAAGTACCGATCTGGGTATCGGATTATGTACTGATGAGTTACGGAACCGGCGCGATCATGGCGGTTCCGGCACATGATGAGAGAGATTGGGAGTTTGCCAAGAAATTTCATCTTCCGATCATTCAGGTTGTTGCCAAGAATGGTGAGGAAGTGGATGTTAACGAGGCTGCTTTTACCGATGTTGCGACAGGTGTGCTGATCAACTCCGATTTCTTAAATGGTCTTGAAGTGAAGGATGCGAAGGAAAAGATGATCGCATTCTTAGAGGAAAAAGGCATCGGAGAGGCAAAGACAAATTATAAATTAAGAGACTGGGTATTCTCACGCCAGCGTTATTGGGGCGAGCCAATCCCAATCGTACACTGCGATAAATGCGGATATGTTCCGATTGATGAAAGCGAGCTTCCTTTATTACTTCCGGAAGTGGAAAGCTACATGCCGACAGACAACGGTGAGTCACCTCTTGCCGCTATGACAGATTGGGTAAATACAACCTGTCCGTGCTGTGGCGGACCGGCTAAGAGAGAGACGGATACGATGCCGCAGTGGGCAGGATCTTCCTGGTATTTCCTGCGCTATACAGATCCAAATAACGACGAAGCTTTAGCGAGTCCGGAAGCATTAAAATACTGGATGCCGGTTGATTGGTACAACGGTGGAATGGAGCATACAACACTGCATCTCCTGTACTCCAGATTCTGGCATAAATTCCTCTATGATGAGGGCGTTGTTCCGTGTCCGGAACCATACCAGAAGCGTACTTCACACGGTATGATCCTCGGCGAGAACGGCGAGAAGATGTCCAAGTCCAGAGGAAATGTCGTCAATCCGGATGATATCGTAAACGAGTACGGTGCAGATACACTCCGTACCTATGAGATGTTCATCGGTGCGTTTGATCTGGCTGCATCCTGGTCAGAGGATGGTGTAAAAGGCTGCCGCAGATTCCTTGACCGTGTATGGAAGCTTCAGGATATCATGACCGATGAGGAAGGATATTCCAAGGATCTTGAGACCAAGATACATCAGACGATCAAGAAAGTATCGAATGATTTTGAAAATCTGAAATACAATACTGCAATCGCCGCAATGATGGCACTTTTGAATGATTTTTATAAGAAGGGATCGATTACAAAGGGCGAGCTTAAGACACTGATCATTCTGTTAAACCCGGTTGCTCCGCATATTACGGAAGAAATGTGGCAGGCAATCGGATGTGAGGGAAGAGTATACCAGCAGACATGGCCGGAATATGATGAGGCAAAGACGGTTGAGTCTTCCGTTGAGATCGCAGTACAGATTAACGGCAAGGTGAAGGCTACATTAGACATCCAGAAGGATGATCCAAAGGATGAAGTCATTGCCAAGGCGAAAGAAACGATTGCCGATAAGCTGACCGGTAATATTGTAAAGGAAATCTATGTTCCGGGAAGACTGGTCAATATTGTTATGAAATAATAGAGAATTTTAAAATTGAGGATTCTTTTGTTGGGAATATCCTCGTTTTATACACAATAAAGGAAGCCCTGGTGTGGCTTCCTTTATTGTGCTTATTTGTTTGCACGCGAGTTAGCAAATGCTTCCGCAACCGCCGCCGCAGTTGCCGCAAAGTAACAGAAGGATGATAATCCAGCAGCAATCATTGCCGCCACCACAGTTGTTTCCGCCGAGGAAAGATCCGTTACCGCCACAGCAGCAGAGAAGAAGGATAATCCAGATAATTGAATTACATCCGTTGTCAGATGAACATCCACAGTTTGTTGCAGCTAAATCACTCATAAGTGACCTCCAATAAATATATTTACAATAGTAAGGTATGTAAGGAACCGAAAAGCGTTCCTAAATTTTGAAAAAATATTGACTTTAGTATGCTAAGTTGCTAAAATGTATGCAAACATAATAATTGTATACAATTATTCATGCATGACAAAGGAGTGGTTAAGCCAATGAGAGATGTAGTGATGAATGACAAGACGAATCTGCTTCAGCTTGAGGAGCATTTCTATCAGCTGGTCGATGTGGATGAGCCGAATACTTTCCGTAATTTGTTTCCATATGAAGAAATCCCAAAGATTGCGTTCAATGATCGTATCGTTCCGCACAATATGCCGGAAGATATCTGGATTACTGATACGACATTCCGTGACGGACAGCAGTCGCGGGCTCCATATACAACGGAACAGATTGTCACTATCTATGACTATTTACATAAATTAGGCGGCCCGAAGGGCAAAATCCGCCAGAGTGAGTTCTTCTTATACAGTAAGAAGGATCGCGATGCGGTATACAAGTGTCTGGAGAGAGGCTATCAGTTCCCGGAAGTTACCTCATGGATCCGTGCAAGCAAACAGGATTTTCAGCTTGTTAAGGATATCGGACTCCGTGAGACCGGCATTCTTGTAAGCTGTTCGGATTATCATATCTTCTACAAGATGAAGATGACAAGACGTGAGGTTATGAATCTTTACTTAAGTGTGATCCGTGACTGTCTGGAAACCGGAATCAGTCCAAGATGCCATCTTGAAGATATTACACGTTCGGATATTTATGGCTTTGTAATTCCGTTCTGCGTGGAGCTGATGAAGCTGCAGGAGGAGTATAAGATACCAATTAAGGTACGTGCCTGCGACACCATGGGATATGGAGTAAACTTCCCGGGTGCTGTCATTCCGCGAAGTGTACCAGGAATCATTTATGGTCTGACCACCCATGCAGGTGTTCCGTCTTCTCAGATCGAGTGGCATGGACACAATGATTTCTATAAAGCGGTCAACAACTCAACAACCGCATGGTTATATGGTGCAAGCGGCGTTAACTGTTCTTTGTTTGGAATCGGTGAGAGAACCGGTAATACACCGCTTGAAGCCATGATTTTTGAGTATGCACAGTTAAAAGGCACACTGGATGGAATGGATACAACGGTTATCACAGAACTTTCCGAGTACTTTGAAAAGGAACTTGGTTACAAACAGCCGAGTAGAACGCCTTTTGTCGGAAGCAACTTTAATGTGACAAGAGCCGGAATTCATGCGGATGGTCTTCTTAAAAACGAGGAAATCTACAACATCTTTGATACCGGTAAATTCTTGAATCGTCCACCGCTTGTTGCAGTGTCAAATACATCCGGACTTGCCGGAATCGCTCACTGGATCAACAATTATTATCATCTTCCGGATGATCGTAAAGTGGATAAGAATTCTCCGCTTGTCAAGCATGTGAAAGAGTGGGTTGATGCACAGTACGATGATGGTCGTGTGACGGTCATCACAGATCAGGAACTTGTTGTAACAATTACCGATGTCTGCAAAGAGCTTGGTATTGTATTATAACGTGAAATTCGATATTATATTAAGGTGTGATAAATTATGTCAGAAGATCATTCTTCATTAAGCGCAAGAGTTTTTCACGCGATTCGGGAAGATATATTAAATGGTAAATATCAGGCCAATGAGGAACTGAAGGAGAAATCCATTGGTGAGGATCTGGGAGTCAGTCGTACACCGGTGCGGGAGGCGTTAAGACAACTTGAACTTGAAGGACTCGTCAGAATTATTCCGAACAAAGGTGCATTCGTAGAGGGAATTACCCTTAAGGACGTTAAGGATATCTATGAGATCCGTGCCTTATTGGAAGGACTATGTGCCCGGTGGGCAGCCGAAAATATTACACAAGAGCAGATTGAGGAATTGGAAGAGAACGTTTTTCTGTCGGATTTTCATTTCTCAAAAGAAAATTGGGATCAGATGGTAGAATTGGACAATCGTTTCCATGAGCTTGTGTATGAGGCGTGTGGAAGCAAAGAACTGACGCATGTGCTTCGTGATTATCATCATTATCTGCAACGAATCCGCAAGATTACACTTGAACAAAAAACACGTGCGCGTGCATCCATGGATGAGCACCGCCGGATCGCCGAGGCACTGAAAGCAAGGGATGCCAAGGCTGCGGAAGAATATGCAAGAGAGCATATCCGCAACACAATGGCTAATATGGATAAGTATGGCTGGGAAAATTTGATGAAGCAATGAGCTGTGCCAAAGCTGAACAAACCAGAATTTATAAAAAGGAGACAAACATGGACAAGATTAAGATGACAACCCCTTTGGTCGAGATGGACGGAGACGAGATGACCAGAATTCTTTGGAAAATGATTAAAGATGAACTCCTTCTTCCATTTATTGATTTAAAAACAGAGTATTATGATTTAGGTCTTGAGGAACGTAACCGTACAAACGATCAGGTTACGATTGATTCTGCCAACGCAACCAAGAAATATGGCGTTGCGGTTAAATGTGCAACGATTACACCAAATGCCGCAAGAATGACGGAATATAACCTTAAGGAGATGTGGAAGAGCCCGAACGGAACGATCCGTGCGATGCTTGACGGAACGGTATTCCGTGCTCCGATCGTTGTAAAAGGCATCGAGCCGAACGTAAAGACTTGGGAGAAACCGATCACGATCGCCAGACATGCATACGGTGATGTATACAAAGCAAGTGAGATGAAGGTTCCGGGACCGGGTAAAGCAGAACTTGTCTTTACCGCCGATGACGGAACCATCGTAAGAGAGCTGATCCATGAATTCAAGGGACCGGGTGTTCTTCAGGGACAGCATAATCTTGATGAATCCATTACCAGTTTTGCGCACAGCTGCTTTAAGTATGCGTTAGATACGAAGCAGGATCTGTGGTTCGCAACAAAAGATACCATCTCCAAGAAATACGATCATACGTTTAAGGATATCTTCCAGGAAGTGTATGATAACGATTATAAAGAAGCCTTTGAAAAAGCCGGAATCGAATATTTCTACACACTGATTGATGATGCGGTTGCGCGTGTCATGAAGGCAAAAGGCGGATTCATCTGGGCTTGCAAGAACTATGACGGAGATGTTATGAGTGATATGATCAGCTCCGCATTCGGTTCACTTGCCATGATGACTTCCGTGCTTGTATCTCCGCACGGATATTATGAGTACGAGGCTGCTCACGGAACAGTACAGAGACATTATTATAAGCATCTGAAAGGTGAGGAAACATCAACGAACTCAGTTGCAACCATCTTTGCATGGACCGGTGCACTCAGAAAGAGAGGAGAGCTTGATCAGATTCCGGAGCTTTGTGCGTTTGCGGATAAGCTGGAGAAAGCATGTCTTAGCACCATTGAGTCCGGTGAGATGACGAAGGATCTTGCTTTGATCACTACAATTGAAAATCCTACAGTTCTCAATAGCGAGAATTTTATTAAGGCAATCCGTGTCAATTTAGAAAAGGCACTTTGATAAAGATTACCCTGAGCCAATTTAGGTATATTTAACGTATGTTAAATTTTTCACACATTGACAGTTTTAAGTGAAAATCCTATAATTGACTTAGGGTTTTTGCTTTAACAAAACCGGAAATTGGAGGGGTAGATTTTGGAAAAAGAAATATCGCAAGCTGTCATACGCAGAATGCCAAGATATTATCGTTATTTAGGCGAACTTTTGGAGGAGGGGGTAGAAAGAATTTCTTCTAATGATCTAAGCAGAAGGATGAGAGTGACCGCCTCTCAGATTCGTCAGGATCTCAATAATTTCGGGGGATTCGGACAGCAGGGATATGGCTATAATGTTCAGTATTTATATGATGAAATAGGCAAAATCCTAGGTCTGAATGAGCGACACAATATCATTGTGATCGGTGCGGGCAATCTGGGACAGGCGATTACCAATTATGTGAAATTTGAAAAATTCGGTTTTATGATTACGGCGCTTTTTGATGTGAATCCGAAATTAAAGGGACAGACCGTGCGTGGGATTCCCATTTATCTGATGGAGGATCTTGATGAGTATTGCAAGGATCATCGGGTTGATATTGCAGCGCTTACGCTGCCGAAAGAGAAAGCGGATGAGACAGCGCAGCATCTGGTAAAATTAGGGATTCATGCAATTTGGAATTTTGCCCATGTTGATCTGGATCTTAGTGATAATCAGGTAGTTGTTGAAAATGTTCATTTGTCGGATTCATTGATGCAACTATCCTATAATATTGTAAAAAACTCATAGTTCTATGATGGTTTGCATTGACAAGCATGATAACGAGGTGGTTCAAATGAAAAATACAGAAGAATTTCGTAAAGCACTTGAACATAAAAAATTACCACTTTTGGTTCTGGATCAGAAGTGGCATCGCCTTTTTGCTATTCATGGAAAAACAGAGGATATTCAGAATACAGAGACGCAGCTCAATAATCTGCTTGCAAGACAAGGCAGGCTGAACTCTGACCTGAAGGGATATAGAAAAGTCAAAAATCAGCTGATGGACGAGATTGTTCAAAACATGGAGGGTTCTAAAGGGGATGCTTCTGATAAAGAGAAAGTTCGTGACAAAGATAAACGAATGATCGATGAAATCAACGAGAGAATTGAGTCGGCAGAAGCAGAACTGTTGGAATTGCCTCCGAAAATGAAAGAAATCAATGAGCAGCTTATGATTCTCAGCATGGAGTATTTTTACGCAAAAATTAGAGTGAATGCGCAGGAATCAAAAGAAATTGATGCCTGGATCCAACAGGTTCGAATTGATTTGAAAAAAAATATAATTAGAAAACAGAATCGAGATATCAATAACCGGGAAATCTATTCCTATCTGCATGACATCTGCGGACCGCAGGTGTTGGATTTGTTTGATATTGAGATGGAAGGTTCCGATAAGGAGAGTTAGGAGGAGTACCTTGCGATATCTGGTATCCGGAAAAGAAATGAAGCTTCTGGATCAGAATACATCTTCTGTGTTTCATGTGCCGGAATTGGTACTGATGGAACAGGCAGCGATGGCTTTTGTCAGGAAGCTTTTTTTACTAAAAGAAGAATATCATAAAAATGTGCAAAAGGTGTTGATTTTGTGCGGAAGTGGTAACAATGGTGCGGACGGACTTGCTATAGCAAGACTTCTTATGCAGGAGGATTGGGATGTATGTGCGTGTCTGTGTGGTGAACATGCGGCGCAAACGATCTCATCATCCTACAAAGCGCAAAAGAAAATCTGTCAGGCCTATCATATGCGCATGGAACAGGAGATCCCAAAGGAAGAATTTGATCTTGTAATCGATGCTTTGTTTGGCATTGGGCTATCTCGGAATATCGAGGGAGAATTTTTGGATATTATTCTTAGCATGAACGAAAAATCACTATGGAGAGTGGCTGTTGATATCAGCTCGGGTGTTCATGCCGACGATGGTGCCATTTTGAATGTTGCATTTAAAGCGGATGATACGATCACGTTTTCTTTTGGAAAAACAGGCCAGTATCTTTGGCCGGGAAGCGAGGCATCCGGGCGCGTTTCTGTTGTGCCGATGGGGATTACGAATGCAAGCTGGCTGGATCGGAAGCCTCACCTTGCAACGCTCGAAGAAGAGGATGTAGGGCGCTTATTGCCAAAGAGATGTGATCATACAAATAAAGGAACTTACGGAAAACTCCTTATCATTGCCGGCTCTGTGAATATGGCCGGTGCGGCGGCGCTATGTGCGCGTGCCGCATACAGAAGCGGATGCGGCCTTGTGAAAGTCCTGACTGCAGAGGAAAATCGGTCTGCACTGCAGATACAGATACCGGAAGCGATCCTGACAACATATGGAACGAAAATAGAAGAGTCTTTGGTTATTGAAGAACTAAAATGGGCGGATGCTGTGGTCATAGGACCGGGACTTGGAACGGATAAAAATGCCCAAAAGCTTGTCCATCTGGTTCTTAAGAATTGTGCGGTACCGCTTCTTCTCGATGCGGATGCACTCAATGTGATTTCGTGTGAAACGGAAATCCTGCTTCGACCGCATACGGAGATGATCGTGACACCGCATCTCGGAGAAATGTCGCGCTTGACCGGAGATGCGGTAACGTTGATTCAGTCAAGATTAGTGGAATCTGCATTTACGTTTGCGCAGACTTATAATGTGATCTGTGTTTTAAAAGATTTTCACACAGTGACGGCGATTCCTTATGCACTTGGATACCTGAATCTGAGTGGAAATCATGGTATGGCAACAGCCGGAAGCGGCGATGTTTTGTCCGGGATTATCGGTGCACTTCTCGCGCAGGGTATGACTGCGGATCAGGCAGCACCGCTTGGTGTATTTATCCATGGGCTGGCGGGGAACCGGGCTGCAGAGAAAAATGGAAAGAGGGCAATGATTGCAACCGATCTGGTTGAAGGTTTGACGAATTTTAAGGAAGGATAGGACAGATTTATGGAAAAGTATCGCGTATATGCCGGCATCGATCTTGATGCTGTGCGATATAATATGGAATCAATGCATAAAAATATAGATAAAGATACCAAGATGATTGCTGTGGTTAAGACGAACGGATACGGACACGGTGCTATGCGTATTTCACGGGAGGTGGAGGATCTCCCTTATCTGTGGGGGTATGCAGTCGCTACGGTGGATGAGGCGGAAGAACTGATTGCAGACGGAAGAACAAAGCCGATTCTCATTCTCGGAATTACATTTCCAGATAAATTTGAGACGATTGTGGACGAAGATATCCGCCCGGCAATTTCTGAATTTGCAGCGGCAAAGGCATTATCGGAAGTTGCTGTAAACAAAGAAAAGGTGTGTTCGATTCATATTGCGGTGGATACAGGCATGAGCCGCATCGGATTTCAGGTAACGGAAGAAAGTGCGGATATGATTGCACAAATTTCTGCTTTGCCGAATATTAATATAGAAGGTATTTTTACTCATTTTGCCCGTGCGGATGAACTGTCGAAGGAGCCGACATATGCACAGATGGCGCTTTTTCAGGAAATGATCGATATGCTTGAGGCAAGAGGGGTAAAGATCCCGCTTCATCATTGCTCCAATAGTGCCGGAATTGTTGAGATACCGGAAGCGAACATGAATCTTGTCCGGGCCGGAATTACCATGTATGGCCTGTGGCCTTCCGAGGAAGTCCGCAAGGATATCATTGATATTCATCCAGTGATGTCTCTGAAAAGCCATATTGTTTTTATCAAAGAACTTGATGCGGGAAGACAGATCAGTTACGGAGGAATCTATGTAACGGATTCTAAAAGAAGGATTGCAACGATTCCGGTTGGATATGGCGATGGGTATGCGAGAAGTCTTTCGAACAAGGGATATGTTCTGATCCACGGTAAGAAAGCACCAATCTGCGGAAGAGTCTGTATGGATCAGTTTATGGTTGATGTGACGGATATTCCGGAGGCACAAGAAGGTGACAGGGTGACGCTTTTGGGACGTGATCATGATGCATGCATCACACTTGAAGAACTCGGCGAGCTGTCAGGCAGATTTAATTATGAATTTGCATGTTTGATCACTCCTCGTGTTCCGAGAGTTTATTTCAGAGGTTCATCGCAAAAATAAGAATGATTGTATACACTCGATAAATTTGGAAATACTACAGGTATAACAAATTATGGAGTGAAAAAAGATGGTAATTCAAAGAGGCGATGTCTATTACGCAGATTTAAGGCCGGTTGTAGGTTCGGAGCAGGGAGGTGTCCGTCCGGTACTTATTATTCAGAATGATGTCGGTAACCGCCACAGCCCGACGGTGATTTGTGCGGCAATTACTTCACAGATGCATAAGGCTAAGCTGCCGACACACGTGGAACTTAATTGTGATAAATATGATCTTGCAAAAGATTCCGTTGTTCTGCTGGAGCAATTGCGTACGATTGATAAAAAAAGACTCAAAGACAAGGTCTGCCATCTTGACAATCAGATTCTTCTCAAAATCGATAAAGCTTTGGAAATCAGCCTGGAACTGTTTACATAACTTGACGTAAAGCGGTACACATGGTATGATTTTGAAGATTTACTATGGATTTGGAATGGAAAAATTCCCCATTGGATAAAAGGAGAGAATGATATGGATGAGGGCGCGAGTCCCAACCGGACAAATTTTATTAAGAAATTTATGCATTTTATGAAGCATCCATCCACACATGAGGAGGATGTGACAGAAGAAGAAATTATTTCGATGGTAAATGAAGGACATGAACAGGGTGTTCTTCTGGCCTCGGAAGCGGAAATGATTCATAATATTTTTGAGTTTGGTGATAAAGAGGCCAAAGATATTATGACGCATCGAAAGAATCTGATCGTTATTGATGGAAATCTGTCATATAATGATGCGGTGTCCTTTATTATTGACAACAGCAAGTCACGCTATCCGGTTTATCTTGACGACATCGATAATATAATCGGTGTCATACATATTAAAGATGCTTTTGCGTTTGCACAAAAAAATGAGGTGTTTCGTACGTCAATCAAGGATATCCCAAATTTGATCCGTGATGTGGATTTCGTTCCGGAAACACTTAATATTCATACGCTTTTTAAAATGATGCAGGCAAAGAAAAGCCATATGGTGATCGTGGTGGACGAATACGGACAGACATCCGGTATTGTTGCTATGGAAGATATCCTGGAAGAAATTGTCGGTAACATTGAAGATGAGCATGATGAAGAGGAATCTTTGATCCGTATGAATACGGATGGAAGCTATCTGATGAATGGACTGGCAAGCATGCCGGAGGTTATTGGGCTTCTTAAGATTCCGGTGGAAGAGGATGCCTTTGAAACACTGAACGGATTTCTTGTTTCACTTCTTGAAAAAATTCCGAATGACGGAGAGACGGCACAAATTCATATGTACGGATACGATTTTAATATCTTAAAAGTAGAAGACAAGATGATACGGGAGGTGCTTGTCAGAAAGACACCGGACGCGTCTGCAAAGCAGATAGCGCAGCCACTTGCATGAACAGCCAAAGAATGATAGAATTAAAAACAGAGAATACAATTTAGAAAAGAGGATTTTATTATGTCAGGACATTCCAAATTTGCGAATATCAAGCATAAAAAAGAAAAAAATGATGCTGCGAAAGGTAAAATTTTTACGATGATTGGTCGAGAGATCGCAGTCGCTGTAAAAGAGGGCGGACCGGATCCGGCCAATAATTTTAAGCTTGCGCAGGTGATTGCTAAGGCAAAGGCCAACAATATGCCAAATGACACGATTGATCGTGGAATCAAAAAGGCTGCCGGAGATGGAAACAGTGTGAATTACGAGACTGCAACATATGAAGGATACGGACCGAGTGGTACAGCGATTATTGTTAAGTGTCTGACCGATAACAAGAACCGTACCGCTGCAAATGTCCGCAACGCTTTCACAAAGGGACAGGGAAGCATTGGTACACAGGGTTGTGTATCTTATATGTTCGATGAAAAAGGACAGATTATTGTTGCAAAAGAAGATTGTGATATGGATGCGGATGATCTGATGATGATGGCTCTTGACGCCGGAGCGGAGGATTTTGCAGAAGAAGAGGACAGCTTCGAGATTACGACAGCGCCTGCAGATTTTGATGCCGTTCATAAAGCTCTTGAGGAGCAGGGTATTGTTATGGTTTCTGCGGAAGTAAGCATGATTCCACAGACCTATGTTTCATTGACAGATGAAGCGGATATCACGAACATTGGAAGAATTTTAGATCTTCTTGATGACGACGATGATGTTCAGGAAGTATACCATAATTGGGATGAATAATACAAATTGCATAAGGGGATTGTAAGTAAAGCGTTTCTTTGAAACCGAAGAGAATGAGGAGGCAGGTATGAAGAAAATCTTGTTTGCTGCATCAGAGTGTGTTCCGTTTATTAAGACCGGTGGTCTTGCGGATGTGTGTGGGGCACTCCCAAAAGCATTTGACAAAGAGTATTGGGATGTACGAGTTGTTATTCCGAACTATAGTTGTATTCCGGAACAATATCGGAATCAGTTTGAGTATGTGACACATTTTTATATGTGTGCAGGCTCCTATATTCAGAATAAGTATGTCGGGGTGCTACAGTATAAGCTGGATGGAATTACCTATTACTTTATTGATAATCAGGAGTATTTTAATTGCTTTGTCCCATATGGTGACATGCGATACGATATCGAAAAGTTCTGCTTCTTTGATAAAGCGGTTCTTTCCATGCTTCCGCTGATTGGTTTCAGACCAGACATTATTCACTGTCATGACTGGCAGGCCGGACTCATTCCAGTTTATCTTAAAAATGAATTTCAGGCAGATTCATTTTTCTGGGGAATCAAGTCTATTATGACGATACATAATCTGCGCTTTCAGGGAATTTGGGATGTTAAGACACTAAAGGGATTGACAGGATTTGCAGCGGATCTCTTTGCTCCGGATAAGCTGGAGTTCAATAAAGATGCCAATATGTTAAAGGGGGGTCTGGTGTATGCAGACTATATTACCACAGTCAGTGACAGTTATGCACAGGAAATTCAGACGGATTTCTATGGTGAAGGACTAAACGGTTTACTTTCTGCCCGCCATATGGATATGCAGGGAATTGTAAACGGAATTGATTATAATGTTTACAACCCGGATACGGATAGCAGGATTTATGCAAATTATAACGCAGAAAACTTCAGGAAACGTAAGGCGATTAACAAAGAAAGGCTGCAGGAAGAACTTGGTCTGGCTGTGGACAAGAAGAAATATATGATTGGTCTTATTTCACGATTGACGGATCAGAAAGGACTTGATCTGATTAATGCGGTAATGGATGGCCTGGTTGATGATTATACGCAGCTTGTAGTGATTGGAACCGGAGAACCGCAGTATGAAAATATGTTTCGACACTATGCGTGGAAGTATCCGGATCGGGTATCCGCCAATATCTGTTATTCTGATGATTTGGCACACAAACTATATGCGGCCGCGGATGCATTCCTTATGCCGTCCCGTTTCGAGCCGTGTGGATTAACCCAGCTGATTTCTTTCCGATACGGAACGGTGCCGATTGTCCGTGAGACAGGTGGACTGAAAGATACCGTGCAGCCGTATAATGAATATGAGAACATTGGCGATGGATTTTCATTTTCAAATTATAATGCGAATGAGATGCTTCATGTAATCAATTACTCAAAGCATATTTATTACGACCGCAAGCGTCAATGGAATCAGATGGTTGACCGTGGAATGGCGAATGATTTTTCATGGAATGCCTCTCGATTCAAATATGAAGGATTGTACAATTTTCTTCTTGGAGAATAAAATAAGCATAATTTCACATGATAAGAACGAATACATTTGTGTTCGTTCTTATTTTTTTGTGGAGACTCATGTTTGTTTTATAAGCGATTGCGAAACTCCTGTGGCGGCGTGCTCCGGCTGGGCTGACCCGGTGGCGGGCTTCTACGCTGAACACG
>CAKRDT010000003.1 GCA_934316545.1 uncultured Agathobacter sp.
TTGCAAATTCAATGATTTTGTCTAAAATCGTGTTCAGCGTAGAAGCCCGCCACCGGGTCAGCCCAGCCGGAGCACGCTGCTGCAGGAGTTTCACAAACGCTTAAATATACAAAAATGGAGAAGGAGAAAAATTAAAATGAAAGATTATTCTTTAAACACAAAATGCGTACAGGCCGGTTATACACCGGGAAACGGAGAGCCGAGACAGATTCCGATCATTCAGTCTACAACCTTTAAATATGATACAAGTGAGGATATGGGAAAACTCTTTGACCTTGAAGCAAGCGGATATTTCTACACGAGACTGCAGAATCCGACCAACGATCATGTCGCTGCCAAGATCGCAGCGTTAGAGGGTGGTACGGCAGCAATGCTGACCTCTTCGGGACAGGCAGCAAACTTTTTTGCTTTGTTTAATATCTGTGAGACGGGAAGCCACATTGTAGCATCGTCTTCCATCTACGGAGGAACCTTTAACCTGATCTCCGTAACCATGGCAAAGATGGGAATCAGCGTGACCTTCGTATCACCGGATTGCACGGAGGACGAGTTAAATGCCGCGTTTCAGGATAATACACGCGCGGTATTCGGAGAGACGATCGCAAATCCTGCACTGACGGTTCTTGATATTGAAAAATTCGCCAAAGCCGCACATGCGCATGGGGTTCCGCTCATCGTGGACAACACATTCCCGACACCGGTGAACTGCCGGCCGATCGAGTGGGGTGCCGATATCGTAACACACTCTACCACAAAGTATATGGATGGACACGGAGCAGCAGTCGGCGGAGCAATCGTGGATTCCGGCAAATTTGACTGGATGGCACATGCAGACAAATATCCGGGACTGTGTACTCCGGACGAGTCTTATCACGGAATCACTTACGCCGAGAAGTTTGGCAGGGAAGGCGCATTCATCACGAAATGTACTTCACAGTTGATGAGAGATCTCGGATGCATTCAGTCTCCGCAGCATGCATTCATCTTAAATCTCGGATTGGAGTCCTTACATGTCCGTATGCCGCGTCACGTGGAGAACGGACAGGCGGTTGCCGAGTTCTTGGAGAAGCATCCGAAGGTTGAGTTCGTTAATTATCCGGGGCTGAAGAGCAGCAAATATTATGAACTTGCACAGAAGTATATGCCAAACGGCGGATGCGGCGTGGTATCCTTTGAGATCAAAGGAGGACGCGAAGCGGCGGAGAAGTTTATGAAGAATTTGAAGCTTGCAGCAATCGAGACGCATGTAGCGGATGCGAGAACCTGTTGTTTAAATCCGGCGACATCCACACATCGTCAGATGAGTGAGGAGCAGCTTCTTGAAGCCGGTATTCCGGCAGGTCTGATTCGTATTTCCTGCGGACTTGAGGATAAGAATGATCTGATCGCAGACTTGGAGCAGGCACTTGCAGCTGTTTAATAAGGAAAGAGGCATGCGATCAGGCCGTACATAACAATCATTGTACAAAAAACGGGATGTTCTGAATGAACATCCCGTTTTGCGATATTACGCTGTCTTACCGGTATAAAGCTGATAGTATTTGCCTTTGGCGGCGAGCAGCTGCTCGTGGCTGCCCCGTTCAATGACGCGTCCCTGTTCGAGAACCATGATGCAGTCGCTGTTACGGATCGTGGAGAGCCGATGGGCGATGACAAAGGTGGTGCGTCCTGCCATCAGCTTATCCATTCCATCCTGTACGATACGCTCGGTACGGGTATCGATCGAACTTGTGGCTTCGTCGAGGATCAGTACCGGTGGATTGGCGATTGCCGCACGCGCGATGGAGAGCATCTGCCGCTGCCCCTGGCTTAAGTTGGCACCGTCTCCGGTAAGAACGGTGTGATAGCCATCCGGAAGCTGGCGGATAAAGGTGTCCGCATTTGCAAGTCTGGCAGCTGCGTAGACTTCCTCGTCGGTGGCATCCAGCTTTCCGTAGCGGATGTTTTCCATAACCGTAGCGGTAAACAAATGCGTATCCTGTAATACGATACCGAGAGAGTGGCGCAGATCCGCCTTTTTGATCTTGTTGATGTTGATACCATCGTAACGGATCTTGCCATCCTGAATATCGTAGAATCGGTTGATCAGGTTGGTGATGGTCGTCTTGCCGGCACCGGTCGATCCGACGAAGGCAATCTTCTGGCCCGGAGTTG
Source organism: uncultured Agathobacter sp. (assembly GCA_934316545.1). GTDB lineage: Bacteria > Bacillota > Clostridia > Lachnospirales > Lachnospiraceae > Roseburia. The sequence continues at coordinate 2,155 of CAKRDT010000003.1, forward strand.
CATACAGATCAACATTGTGCAGTACAATCTTATCCGGCACATATCCAAAGTCCACATCGTCAAAGACAACATCTCCGGTCAGGCGCTTGTAATCGACCGAACCGTCTGCCTGATGTACATGCTTCCAAGCCCAGATACCGGTCGATTCTGTTGTCTCAGTCAGCTGTCCGTTTTCTTCTCTGGCATTGACCAGAGTAACATATCCGTCATCCGTTTCCGGTTCTTCATCGAGAAGTTTAAAGATCCGCTCGCTGCCTGCAAGTGCCATGACGACACTGTTCAGCTGCATGCTGACCTGCGAGATCGGCATATTAAAGCTCTTGTTGAAGGTCAGGAAGCTGGCAAGCTTGCCGAGCGTAAGTCCGCTGAATCCGGATAATGCCATTACGCCGCCGATCATGGCACAAAGCACGTAGCTGATGTTGCCAATCTGTGCGTTGACCGGTCCGAGATAGTTGGAGTAGCGGTTCGCATTGTAGGCACTGTCATAAAGCTGGTCGTTGAGCTTGTTGAAATCTTTGATGTTCTGCTCCTCGTGCGTGAATACCTTTACAACTTTCTGTCCGTTTAACATTTCTTCGATAAATCCGTTGACTTTACCGATATCCTGCTGCTGCGAAAGAAAGTAGCGGCTTGAGAAGCCGGCAAATTTTCCGGTCATAAATACGGTGATCGCAACCATGACAAGGGTAAGGAGCGTCAGCGGGATATTTAAGATCACCATGTAGATGAACACATTGACGATCGTGACGATGCTGTTCAAAAGCTGCGGGATACTCTGACTGATCATCTGGCGGAGCGTATCGATATCGTTGGTGTATACGGACATGATATCTCCGTGTGAGTGGGTGTCAAAGTAGCGGATCGGCAGATCCTGCATGTGGGTAAACAGATCATCTCTGAGGTTCTTGATGGTTCCCTGTGAGATATAGATCAAAAGCTTGTTGTACAGAAAGGTTGCAACTACGCCTAAGGCATAGAATCCGGCAACTTTGCCGATCGCCTGAAGCAGCGGACCGTAATCGGCATTGTGGCTTTCTAACATTGGTGTGATGTAATTGTCGATCAGCTTCTGCATGAACATGGTTCCCTGTGTGTTGCACATAACACTGGCAAGGATACCGATGATGACAAGTGCGTAGAGTACTCCGTATTTCTTTAATACATAACCCATCAGGCGCTTTAACAGTCTGCCCGGGTTTTCAATCTTTGGTTTTGGTCCTTTTGGTCCACGTGGTCCCGGCATTAGGCAGCACCTCCTTCGTCAAAGTCTCCTCCACCCTGTGTCTGTGATTCATAGACATCACGGTAGATTGCATTCGTGGCAAGTAATTCTTCATGTGTTCCGAATCCGTTTAATCGTCCGTCATCAAGCACAAGGATGCGGTCGGCATCCATAACCGATGAGATACGCTGCGCGATGATCAGCTTGGTCGTTCCCGGGATCGCTTCGCGGAACGATTGGCGGATACGTGCATCGGTTGCGGTATCCACGGCACTGGTACTGTCGTCAAGGATCAGAACTTTAGGCTTCTTTAAGAGAGCGCGTGCGATACACAGACGCTGCTTCTGACCGCCGGATACGTTGGTTCCTCCCTGCTCGATGTAAGTATTATATTTATCCGGGAATGTCTGGATGAATTCATCGGCGCATGCCTGTCGGCAGGCTTCTTTGCATTCTTCCTCCGTTGCATCCGGATTACCCCAGCGGAGATTGTCAAGAATCGTGCCGGAGAAGAGGACGTTTTGCTGCAGTACAACGGATACCTCGCTTCGGAGCGTATCAAGGTCATACTCGCGGACGTCCTTGCCGCCGACATAGACGGTGCCGCTTTCCACATCGTAGAGGCGGCTGATCAGATTGACAAGCGAAGATTTTGAACTTCCGGTTCCGCCGACAATACCAATCGTCTCACCGGAGCGGATGGAAAGGTTGATATCGTCAAGCACCGGTACTTCGGCATTTTTTGAATAGCGGAACGTTACGTGATCGAAACGGATGCTTCCGTCTGCGATATCAAAGCATGGATGCTCTGGGTTGTGCAGAGTACTTTCCTCATTGATGACTTCTGCGATACGTCTTGCACTGGCAACACTCATGGAGATCATAACGAATACCATAGAGAGCATCATCAGACTCATAAGAATGTTCATACAGTAGGTAAGCATTGCAAGAAGATCACCGGTCTCAAGGGTGGAGCCGACCACCATATGAGCACCGAACCAGCTGATCAGAAGGATACAGCTATATACGGTAAACTGCATGAGCGGAGAGTTCCATACGACAACCGACTCGGCTTTAAACAACATATTGTAGATGTTCTGGCTTGCCTTTTTAAACCGGCTTTTTTCGTAATCGCCTCGTACATAAGCTTTCACAACGCGGATCGCAGATACGTTTTCCTGAACGCTTTCATTTAAATCATCGTATTTGCGGAACGCTTCCTGGAAGTAGCGCATCGCAAGGAACACGATGAGAGCCAGACAGGCTCCGAGTGCAATGACGGCAACCAGATAAATGAGCGCCAGACGAGAACTGATGAAAAATGATGCGATCATCGCAACAATCAGTGTTGAGAGAGCGCGCACGCACATACGCAGGATCATCTGGTAAGCGTTCTGGATGTTGGTAACATCGGTTGTCAGTCTTGTAACAAGACTGGAAGTGCTGAATTTGTCCAGATTGGCAAAGGAATATGTCTGAATCTTTTCAAACATCGCTTTGCGCAGGTTACGGCCGAGTCCCATGGATGCCATCGCTGCATACTTGGCAGCAAAGCAGCCGAACGAAAGGGACGCAATTGCCGTAACGACCATCCATGCACCGATAACATAGATGTGGTGGGTGTCACCTTTATTGACCCCGTCGTTGATGATCGAAGCCATAAGAAGCGGTATGATCATTTCCATGATAACTTCCGCAAAAGCAAAAAAAGGCGTAAGAAGTGACGCCTTTTTAAACTCCCTGACTTCGGCAAGCAGTGTTTTTAACATAAATGAACCTCTCTTCTTAAAAATAATATAATTGCAATTTAAGCTTGCTTTTTAAAAGTTAGTGTGCTAACAATTAGGTATGTTAAACGAACCGTTTTTAATTGTCAACAACTATTTGAGAAAGAAATAAAGAGGGATGGAAAGAACAATGAGCTGTGAAGAAATCAACAGACATTTAGGGAACAAGTTTCGTGTCATTCACAATATGATCGACAAATATTTTGAAAAAAGATGTGGCAGGGCGACTTATAAGCTGACGCGTGTGCAGTGTGCGACGCTTCATTATTTATATGATCACAGAGAAAAAAATGTGTTTCAGAAGGATATAGAGTCGGAGTTTTGTATTTCCGGTGCCACTGCAACAAATATTTTAAAAGGTCTTGAGCGGCAGAAATTAATTATGAGAGAACCGATGCCGGAGGATGCAAGGCTTAAGAAGATTGTGCTGCTCGAGAGCGGGGTGGCATGTCATAAGCAGGCATACCGTAACATGATTCATATGGAAGAAACGCTGGCCGCGGGATTTTCCGAGGAGGACTTGGAAACGTTGCGCAATATGTTGGACCACATAATTGCCAATCTGGAAGGATTACAGGAAATCCGCTGCGAAAAAATGTGAAAAAGACCACATAATCTTGGCTGCTCTTATTGACAAAACACAATATATAGTGTAATCTTGTAAATGCGAATAAATAATACTAGATATTGTGAAATGTGTGAGGTTTTCGGTGAAAACCTCACATATAGCGTTCAGCTGTCTGTGAAGGTAGAACATGCAGGCTGGCGATCAATGTTTTGGAGGATAGAAAATGAAAATTATCAAACGAAGCGGCAGCGAAGCAGTATATGACTCAAACAAGATTATAGCTGCTGTACAGAAAGCCAATGCATCGGTCATTGACTACGAAAAACTGTCGGATGAACAGATCAAAGAGATTGCGGACAACGTAGAGACTGCGTGCGAGAACATGAAGCGTTCCCCAAGTGTGGAGGAAATTCAGGATATGGTGGAGAACCAGCTGATGAACAAGCGTGCCTTCACCGTTGCGCGTAATTACATTACATACCGTTACAAGAGAGCACTTGTGCGTAAATCCAATTCCACGGATCAGCAGATCCTAAGCCTTCTGGAGTGTAACAACGAGGAAGTCAAGCAGGAGAATTCCAACAAGAATCCGACGGTCAACAGCGTACAGCGTGATTATATGGCCGGTGAGGTCAGCAAGGACATCACGAAGCGTTTCCTGCTTCCGGAAGATATTGTGGAGGCTCACGAAAAAGGTCTGATCCATTTCCATGATGCAGATTATTTTGCGCAGCATATGCACAACTGCTGTCTGGTCAATCTGGAAGATATGTTACAGAACGGAACCGTCATCAGCGAGACACGTATCGATCCGCCGAAGAGTTTCTCGACCGCCTGCAATATCGCGACACAGGCGATCGCACAGATCGCAAGTTCCCAGTACGGCGGACAGAGCATTTCGCTTTCGCATCTGGCACCGTTTGTTCAGGTCAGCCGCGAGAAGTTCCGTCAGCAGGTCTGCAAGGAGTTTGAGGCTGTCGGTTTGGAACTGGATGAGGAGCAGATTAACAAGGTGGCGGAGCTGCGTGTCAAGGAAGAAATTAACCGTGGCGTACAGATGATCCAGTATCAGGTCATCACACTGATGACAACCAACGGTCAGGCTCCTTTTATTACCGTATTTATGTATCTGGATGAAGTGCCGGAAGGTCAGACAAGAACCGACCTTGCAGCGATCATCGAGGAGATGCTGCACCAGAGAATCCAGGGTGTGAAGAATGAAAAGGGTGTCTATATTACACCGGCATTCCCAAAACTTATTTACGTTCTTGAGGAGGATAATATCCACGAGGATTCAAAATACTGGTATCTGACCGAGCTTGCAGCAAAGTGTACGGCTAAGCGTATGGTTCCGGACTACATTTCCGAAAAGAAGATGAAGGAACTGAAAGTCGATAAGAACGGTGAAGGACACTGCTATACCTGTATGGGCTGCCGAAGCTTCCTGACACCGTATGTAGATCCTGAGACGAACAAGCCGAAATATTACGGTCGTTTTAATCAGGGCGTGGTAACCATCAATCTGGTTGATGTGGCATGTTCTTCCGAGGGAGATATGGACAAGTTCTGGAAGATCATGGATGAGCGTCTGCAGCTTTGTTACCGTGCGCTCATGTGCAGACATAAGAGATTACTCGGCACGCCTTCCGATGTGGCTCCGATTTTGTGGCAGAATGGCGCGTTAGCCCGTCTGGAAAAAGGTGAGCCGATCGATAAGCTTCTGTTCGGTGGATATTCGACGATTTCACTCGGTTACGCAGGACTCTGCGAGTGTACCCGCTATATGACCGGTGTATCACACACGGATCCGGAAGTCGGAACTCCGTTCGCTTTACAGGTTATGCAGAGACTTAACGATGCCTGTCAGGAGTGGAAAGCGAAGGAAAACATCGATTTCAGCTTGTATGGCACTCCACTTGAGTCCACAACCTACAAGTTCGCAAAATGCTTACAGAAACGTTTCGGAATCATCAAGGGTGTTACGGATCGTAACTACATTACAAACAGTTACCATGTACATGTAACGGAGGAAATCAATGCGTTCGACAAATTGAAATTCGAATCGCAGTTCCAGAAACTTTCTCCGGGCGGTGCAATCAGTTACGTGGAAGTTCCGAATATGCAGAACAATATCGAGGCAGTACTGTCCGTTATGAAATATATCTACGACAACATTATGTACGCCGAACTCAATACCAAGAGCGATTATTGTCAGGTCTGTGGCTACGACGGCGAAATCAAAATCGTCGAGGAGGAAGGTTCCGGCAAGCTGGTCTGGGAGTGCCCGAACTGCGGCAACCGCGATCAGGATAAGATGAGCGTTGCCCGCCGTACATGCGGATACATCGGAACACAGTTCTGGAATCAGGGACGTACGCAGGAAATCAAGGAGCGCGTGCTTCACCTGTAAAAAGGAACTTATTCCCATAATGAAAGAAGTGTCTCATAATTGATTTGATGAATTATGAGACACTTCTTTTTTAGTTATCGAATCTGTGATCAAGTGAACAAGGTGGCGGACAAATCCGGTACGACTTACAAGACAACAAGCGTCCCCATCGCGAAGGATGTCTTCACAGATCTTTTTATTAGAAGATAAGGAAAATTACATAAGAGGAGTCGGAATACAGTTATAAGGTTCTGATAAAAGAAAATGAACTGTACTTTTTATATAATTTTGTGTATAATTAGGTTAACAATAGCATTCTTGTGCCCGATATAAATGATAGAAACATAAGAATGCGTTTCCATGGAAGGAGATTGTATAACATGAGGAAAAGTATAATGAAAAACAAAGGAAAGAAGATCGTAGCGGTAGCATTATTACTTGTAATGATGATTCCACTTGTTCTTGGTCAGACAGTTGAAACAAAGGCCGCGGCAAAAACTGTAAAAGATGTTTTATCCCTGGAACTTGACGCAAGTTCTTCGACAACCTTTACAAGAGGTGATACCATTCTTTTAAATATTAAGGCGAATGAGGCCTTGACCGCTACAAAAATCGGATTTCATCTTATGTTTAAGGATTCGGGGAATGCAGTTTTGGAAAATGCATTTACATTGAATAAGGTTACAGTTGCTTCCGGTTGGAATGCTGGATATGATGCGACTAAGTTGCAGTTCGTTTTCAGTTCGAGTAACATACAAACTATTGCAGCTTCTTCAACAATCGCGCAGATTGAATTGACAGTCAGGAAAGAAATTACTACTACTGCTACTGCAGTAATGGCTTTTGAGAATTCCTCATTGGATTTGTATCTGGCGGATAGAGATGGAACTCAAGTAACGGGAACGACTCCGGCAGATGATATTACGTTAACGTTAACATCATCAATTACCGGAAACAGAGGTGTGGAACTGGAACTTCCTGCTACGCAGGAACAGACGATTTACACCTTTGGTGGAAACGGAAATAATTCTTTAAGAAAGTTTTCTGTACCGGTTACAATGAAAAGCAATACCGGATTTAATGCAATAACGATTCAGTTTGAGTATGACAACCTGAAGATGTCATACAAAGGATATGAATTATCTCCAAAAGCATTATTGTATTTGAATTGTATTACTGAGTTTCAGGGCGTGAAAACCAACACGACGGGATCGACGGTCGGCTATGTTTCTCTTAGTTTTGCTGGTTTGGAGGACACCAAAATGATTGGGGATTTTCTTACCTTGACGTTTGAAACCGGAGCTTCCGCAAGAGATGGAAACAGCGCAACCATAACACCGAATATAACAGAACTTGTAAATGCGTCAGAAACACCAAATCTGAGTGGAACTGCAAATAACTGTAAAATCAATTTTAAGAAAGGGTATGAAAGAGGCGATGTGAATCAGGATCATCATCTTAGCCTGCTTGATGTGACTTATGCGCTTCAGGGATACAATCACGTCCGTAAACTTTCGCCTGAACAGGAAGTTTTGGCGGATGTAAATGGAGATGGAAAATTAACATTGGTTGATGTACTGATGATTTTGAAGAAATGTAACGGAGAAAATATTAGTTTCGCAAATTAAGTATGGACAACGATAAGAAGACAAAATATGCTCACCTTTACGAGCAGCCGTCTTCATCGACTCCGGCTTTATTTACCAATGAAGGGAAGCGCCCGGAACGCGGAAGCGTTTATCTGGACGATCTAAAAGAAATTGAACAAATATGCACTCAGAATGATTTGGATGATGATAAGCAGAATCAGAAGCTTTATCGGAGTCTTAAGAACAGAAACATTTTCTCCACGTGGGTGGGAGAGATGTTTCTGTATGGATTGTCAAATCATACGAGTAAGAACCGCCATAGACGAACCATGGAGAAAATCTGCAAGCGGATTGCAGTCTCTTTCCTCGCTATGGCGGTAGTGTTGTTATTATCCCTTCTTTATTTTCAGGTGAAAGCGGTGCGGGAAGATGCTGTGCTTGCATATGTGCGGCAGGAAAGAGAACAATTACAGAAAATGTCAAATAGTGATGGGAATGACAATCGTAAGGTTGCAATCTTAGACCAATATGCTATATTATATAGTATGTATCCGGATGTTGTCGGATGGGTAAAAGTCGATGGTACCCCAATCGATTATCCGGTTATGCAGGATACGACAGGCGGAGATTATTATCTGAACCATAACTTTGAGGGGAAGGAAGACAATAAGGGCGCACCTTTTGTTGATACGGACACCCGGATTAAGCCGCTTGACAGTAACATTGTGATTTATGGGCACAATACGAGAGACGGTAGTATGTTTGGAGATCTGGATTATTATCTGGATGAGAAATTCTACAAGAAGCATCCGACGATCTCGTTTGACACGATCTATAAGACGGGAACGTATCAGATTGTGGCGGTTGTTAAGACGCATGTGCGCAATCATGATGAATCCGGATTCCGCTATTATTGGTTCCGCAATTATGAGAATCGTGGGGAATTTCAGGATTTGTTGGATTTTATCAGTGAGAACCAGCTTTATGATACGGGAGAGCATCTCTCCTACGGGGACAACATGATCATGTTATCCACCTGTGAGTATACGGTGGAAAACGGACGGCTTGTAGTAATAGCAAAAAGGATATAGGACGAAGGATGAAAAAATTAGCAAAACTGTTATTAGGAATCTGTATGACATTGATGATCGGTCTGGCTGCCGCCCCGGTGACAACTTATGCGGCGAGCATCAATCTTACACTTGGAACAACGGATAATGCAAAGGTCGGAGATACGGTTACTGCCCGCATTGTGCTGGGCAATAATCCGGGCTTGTCGACGTTTGCGGTAAAACTCGCATACAACAGAGATGCACTCACTTATACCGGAGCAACATGGGCGTCTTCGGTTTCTTCGAATACAAATAATGTGCAGTTGATTTCTGAAGTGACGGAGAATGGAGGTCCGGTTCTTAACATTTCTTCGATTTTGAATCAGACATATTCCGGTAATGAGACGTTTGTCACTTTAAATTTTACAGTAAAGCAGGCATATACGACGATGCCGGTGACTTTGACCGTGCGGGAACTGACGGACTCCAGTTATAACACCATGACCGTAAATACGGTTGTTGACGCGAATGCAGGAAAAACGAATACCCAGAACAGCCAGAACAACAGTCAGAGTCAGAGTAACAGCCAGAACAATAGTCAGAATAACAGCCAGAATAACAGTCAGAACAATAGCCAGAACAGTAGTCAGAATAACAGCCAGAATAACAGTCAGAACAACAACCAGAATAACGGTCAGAACAACAACCAGAATAATAGCAATAGTCAGAACAATAATAGCAATCGTGGCAATAACAGTTCGGATGACAACGACGATACCACGATTGATGATACGATTGATGCGGAAAACAAGGACGGCAATTCGTCCAAAGTGGATAAGACGCCGAAGACCGGAACGTTTGATATCCGTTATCTGTTCGGTGCTGCCATCGTGGTATTCCTTGCGATCGCGGGAATCTGTATCAAGGTGTTGGGAAAGAAGAAGATGTAATGAATTACGCAGGAATTAAATATTGTGATATTGCCAACGGCACCGGGTGTAGAACGGTGCTGTTTGTTTCGGGATGCCGTAATGCCTGTAAAGGATGCTTTCAGCCGCAGACATGGGATTTTGCATACGGGGAGCCTTTTGATGAAAAGGTACAGGAAGAAGTTTTAAAGTCGCTTGAACCGGATTATATTACGGGAATCACTCTTTTGGGAGGAGAACCGTTTGAACCGGAGAATCAGAAAGCGCTTCTGCCGTTTATGCGAAAAGTTGTAGCACAGTATCCGAATAAGAATGTATGGGCGTTTACGGGATATATATATGATAAGGATCTGGTTGCCGGAGGGAGACGGCATACAGAAGATACCGATGAATTACTTTCTATGATTGATGTGTTGGTGGATGGACCGTTTTGTGAGGAACAAAAAGACATTACGTTGGAGTTTCGAGGTTCATCGAATCAGAGGGTTTTGGATTTGAAAGAAACAATCAGATCGGGAAACATAACCACATTGTATTAGAAGAGGAGCGTGTTAATTATGAAGAAGCATATCAGTATGTTATGTGCCATGATCTGTTATGCAATCGGAGTTATTTGTTCTGTGTATTTCGGGTTGTGGAAGATGCTTTTACATCCGGTACTTATGATGGCTGCCGGATTTTCCGCGGGAACACTTACGCCGCATCTGGTGATTGCCTGTCTGATCAAAATCCTGTTCTCCACAACACTTACAGGACTGATCTGGTGCATCGGCTACATTGGCTACAACCATTTTAAGGGAAACGAGGATCCGGACTGGGATCAGTTAAATCCGGTATCGGACAATGACTATGAGGAAGAGAGGCGTGTATCGTGATTCTGCGTGTGCCGGAATATTATGATGAGTTCTCCTGTATTGCAAGCCGCTGCAAAGACAGCTGCTGTGCGGGATGGGAGATTGATATTGATGAGGAATCCTATGAGTATTATCGAAGCGTTGAGGGCACGTTTGGAGATCGGCTCCGGGAGAGTATGTTTGTAGCCGAGGATGGTGGATACCGGTTTAAGCTGAAAGGTCCGAAGCGATGCGCGATGCTCAATGATCATAATTTATGTGATCTGTATACGGCTTTGGGCGAGGAGGCTTTGTGCGAGGTGTGCACGGAGTATCCGCGCTTTTCTCTTGTGTACGGACAGGTGGAGCAGAAGGCACTCAGCCTTTCGTGTGAGGAAGTCGGAAGAATTCTTTTCGGAAGAACAGAGCCGGAACAATTGATTGATATCGAGCTTCCGGGAGACTGCGAGGACGATGAGGAAGAACCGCAGTATGTGGCATTCATGGAATGGGTACAGAAAGAGGCGGTAGCAATCCTGCAGAATCGCGCACGGTCGATCACGGAGCGCACAAGAGAGTTTCTTGCATGGTGTGACCGCGTGCAGACGATCATTAATTATTCGCAGGCAAAGGATGATCTGACGATTCTGGATAAGTGGAAGAATCAGGATGCTGACCGGGAGATCAAAGAGTGGGAAGAGAAGCATATTGAGGGCAAAGAGAAACCAACCAGAAATCTCTCCTACGAAGATTTCTGTGACCGCTTCGAAATCTTTCTTGATATGGAAGAACTCGATGATGAGTGGATCAATACCAAGGCTGAGTTTGAGACACTTTTCCATGAGGATACCTATGAAACATTGTTGCTTGCGTATCTGGATTCTAAAGATTATTCGGAACTGGGCTATGAGCATCTGCTGGTTTATTTTGTATACCGTTATCTGATGAATGCAGTGTACGATTATGATATCCTTTCTTATGCGAAGATGATCGTTGTGGCAACGCTTGTGGTGCGGGATATGGATGCGGCGCGCTATCAGAGAAACGGCGGCTCGTTTACGATGTCTGACCGTATTGATGTGGCACGTATTTTTTCGAAAGAAGTAGAACATTCCGAAGGAAATGCCGAGGATTTGAAAGAGATGTGCATGATGGAAGAAATCGCTTCTGTGGATGCATTGTATCGACAATTATAAGGGCTTTCTATGAATGAACCGTGTTTGGACTTGCAAGAGTAATCGGGCAGGTATAACAAAAAGAAGTGGCGAGGTGTTTGGTGAGAACATATCGCCGCTTCTTTTTTGCCTGTGAATGAAATCGTATTCATCCGATGAGATGGAACTATTTATCCAAAAGATCGGTGTAGAAATCTGCATAATCTGTGCGTTCTGCTTTGGTGAAATCGATAGCAGCAGACGGATGTTGATTTAAACGGCCGGTCAGAAGGTACGGGATATCGTAACCCCATACAGCACCGGATTCTTTGAGCGGAAGCATGTGTTCCTCAAGAAACTTAAGAACCGGGAAAATATTATATTTTGGATTCTTTAAGAAGCTTAAGAGAAGCTCCATTGCACAGTTGCCGGCACCGCGGCCCATGGACATCATGGTTGCATCGAGAAGGCTGACACCTCTGGCAGCTGCTTCGATGGTATTGGCAAAAGCCAGCTGCTGATTGTTGTGTGCATGAATTCCAATGTATTTGTTGTAGTTTTCACCAATCTCGGTGTATTTGTCGGCAATCACACGGATCTGTTCCGGGTAGAGTGCTCCGTAGCTGTCTACAATGTAGATGCCATCCGCATTGCTTTTGCCGACCATCTCAAGTGCCTGGTCGATATCGGCTTCTTTTGCGTTGGAGATTGCCATAATGTTACAGGTTACCTCGTAGCCTTTTTCCTTTGCATCCTCGATCATTTCGATCGCAGCAGGCATCTGGTGGACGTAAGTTGCCACGCGGATCATATCGATGACACTTTCGCTTTTGTCCGGAATATCCTTCTTGTAATCACATCGTCCGACATCTGCCATAACAGAGAGCTTCATATCGGAATTGTTATCTCCGACGATCGCACGGATGGATTCCTCGTCACAGAATTTCCACTTGCCGAATTTGTTGACATCAAAAAGCTCCTTGGAAGCCTTGTATCCGAATTCCATGACATCGACGCCTGCTTTCACGTTGGCGCGATATAATGCGTTGATAAAATCGTCAGAGAACATAAAATTGTTTACAAGTCCTCCGTCACGGATGGTTGCGTCCAATACACGAATATCGGATCGTACTGTCATTAAGTCTCCCTTTTGAGCCATTGTAGTATCCTCCTAATGTTGAAAAAAATATTTAACACTTTAACGCCTTAACGCGTGTGAGTATATAATAACACAAACATACGAAAATGCAAGTAAAACTTTACTTTTCCCATTCAGACTAATATAATTATCTTGGATTAGAATCCGAAGGAGGACAAAATGATATACTTATTAGGAAATCTGGAACCCGCAATTATTGCATTTATAGGCATTTTGTTTGCATTTGCTGCAACCTGCATTGCAATTGCAAGGTTAAATAAATATTTACCGAAGGATATGGGACGCCAATATGCACACGATGGAGCGCTGTCTGCCGGAAAACCTCGTGGCGCCGGTATTATTTTCGTACTTACATTCGTTGCAGCTGCGCTTCTCTTTGCACAAATGAATGTAGAAATCGGAATTTATCTGATTCTGATTGTTGTTGAGATGTTTACCGGTTATTTTGATGATGCGGCAGAGAAGCCGTGGGGAGAGTATCTCAAGGGATTTCTTGACCTGGCGGTAGCGGTTGTTGTAGCGCTTGTTTATCTTCATTATAATTCAAGCACAATTACATTTGCAATTACTGGCACACAAATTACGATTCCACCGGTTGTTTTCGCAATTCTTACGGTTGTTCTGGTATGGGCATCCATCAATGTTACGAATTGTTCCGATGGAGTGGACGGCCTCTCCGGAACACTTACGATCATTTCACTGATGACAATTTTTGCTCTGGACCGTGTGCTCGGTGTTGATGACGGATTTAATTTCTGTATTCTGCTTTTTTGTGTATGTCTGCTTGGCTATCTGTGGTACAATGCCACACCGAGTAAGCTGCTGATGGGAGATGCCGGTTCGCGTGCCATGGGAATCTTTATCGCAATCGCAGTACTTAAGATGCACAGTCCGTTTCTGTATCTGCTGGTCGCAGCCGTGTTGATCGTGGATGGAGGATTGGGCCTGATCAAGGTTTCGCTGCTTCGTTTCTTAAAGATTCATATATTAAAGAATGTAACCACTCCGATTCATGATCACGTTCGTAAGAAAAGCGGATGGTCGAATGCACAGGTTGTATTCCGGTTTGCGATCATCCAGATTGTCATTTCAGTTGCAACGGTATATCTGGTAATGATGTAAGGAGGAGACAGGATTGTTGTCTGGCAGTGACTGCCGTTTAAAATTTAGTAGTACAAGGGGTTTTTAAAATGAGATACATAACGATTGAGGAAGCACAACCGGGAATGTGCCTGGCCTATGATCTGTACGATTCAATGGGAAGAACGATGATAGGAAGGGGCTGCGAGCTGACTGCGTCCTATATCGAGAAGCTGAACGATTATGGTTTCAGTGGCGTTTATATTGACGATGAGTTGTCAAAAGAAATCCAGATCGAAGCCTCCATCTCGGAGAAGCTTCGGACGGATGGAATTAATTGCATCAAAGAGAGTGATATTGATCACTGCGCGGAGATCGCGGGCAAGATCGTAGATGAAATTTTGCCAAGGGGTGAAGTGTCGCTTGATATGCTGGATTTGCGTTCTTATGATGACTACACGTATGCGCATTCTGTGAATGTAGCAGTTCTTTGCTGTGTGATCGGGATGGGAATGCAGATGAACGAAAGGGATTTGAATTATCTGGTTACGGCAGCGCTGTTGCATGACCTGGGCAAGCTGTCGATTCCGACGGAGATCCTGAACAAGCCGGGAAGACTGACTCCGGAAGAATACCAGATTATGAAGAAGCATGCAGAGTATTCTTATAAGCTTCTCAGTAATCGGTGGGATATTTCTGCATATATCAAGCAGACGGTATTGCTTCATCATGAAAACTATGACGGAAGCGGATATCCGCAGGGGCTTCTGGGTAAAGAACAGTCGCTTTTTGTCAGAATCATTCATGTGGCGGATGTGTACGATGCGTTGACTTCCAAACGTCCGTATAAGAAACCGTATTCTCCTTATGAAGCGATCGAATACCTGATGGGAGCATGCGGTATCATGTTTGACAAGCAGGTTGTTGAAGTATTTATGGAATATGTGCCGCTTTTCCCGAAGGGGACGAGAGTAAATTTATCGGATGGCCGTACGGGTATCATCTTTGAAAATGCCGGCAAGCATAATCTCAGACCGGTTATTATGCTGGATGATGGGGAAAAGATTGATCTGATGGATAAGGAGCATCTCAATATTACGATTCTTCCACCGGATTATCTGGACGTAGTATCCCCGGAAGATGAGGAAGAGGGCAGAGTGAATATGGTCGAGGGAGTACCGCGCACACATATCATGGTTGTGGATGATATGAAGACGAATCTTGAAGTGATGCGGGGCATCCTTGATAACATTTACGATTTAACGCTGTGCAAATCCGGATATCAGGCAATCCAGTATATAAAGAAAAATCATTTTCCGGATCTTATTATCATGGATGTGGATATGCCGGAGATGACCGGAATTGAGGCCACGGTAAAAATCAATGAGATTACCGGAGGAACGGTTCCCGTTCTTTTTGTGACGGCAATCTGTGATACCCAGACCGTGATGACCTGCCGCGAATTGCATGCGGCCGGCTACATTGTGCGTCCGTACAAGCCGGTCTATATTAAATCAGAAATTGAACAAATCTTAAGCGGGTGGAGGCATTAAGGAATGATTCTCTTTTTCTTGGGGGTATGCATGTGCATTACCTTTTTCGTGTTGCAGACGTATATCACTACAGGCTTTCACGCGAGAGAGCACCGGCTGCTTCCACTGGTGCTCTCTTTGATTGCACTGTACAATTTCTATCGAATCGTACAGGTAATTATGGGCTATTCGCGAGTGTTTGAGGCGTTGATCGATCTGCTTGTGATTCAGATGATCTATGCCTTATTTCATTATGTAATGGATTTTATGCATTTCAAATTAAAGATATGGGTGGAAATTCTTCTGTTCTTAAGCCTTTTGCTATCCGATTTCATGATGTTTTATGATATGGTGAGAAACCAGACCTATCAAGGAGTTTTTCTGGTCGCTCTTTTTTGCTATGTACTTTTAACACTGGGATTTTCGACATATGCGCGAATACTCACGCCACTTTCGAAGATAGAGGGACATGTCAATGATATGTTGTATGCGTCCATTGCGTTGCCGGGATTCGCGCTGCTTTTGCGTGTGTTCTCCAAAAGCGCAGAGGACATCGTTATGCCGATCGCATTGGAATGCACCTGCCTGATCATTTATTATCTGATGATGACGGGACAATTGACCAATGTGGCGATTGCGATGCAGGAGGATTATTATAATACCTCGGATATTGCCTGTTTTCTGTTTGACAACAGGATGCATTATCGGGATGCCAATCTTGAAGCCAGAAAGCTTTTTGCAGCGGCAGTACAGGGGATGGAGGAAGAACCGGATGATTATCCGCATTATTCCTCAATGCTGCGATGGAGTACGCATCCGGAAGATGAATTTGAGAAGCAATCCGGCGAGTTGTATTACAAGTGCCAGTTGCAGCCGGTGTTTAAAGACGACTATCTGCGAGGATATATTTTGTGCGTTATTGATATTACGCATCTGAAGCAGGAAACCAAATTAATGGAGAATCTGAAGAAAGAGGCGGAGAATCAATCGGTATTGAAGAGTAAATTCTTAGCGAGTGTCAGCCATGATCTAAGGAGTCCGCTTCATGCGATCATCGGAGGAAGTGAGATCCTTCTTCGCCGAAAGGATCTGTCTTCTGAGAGCCGGACGATGCTTGGTTATATCAGAAGTGCCGGAAACAATCTGCTCGAACAGGTAAATACCATTCTTGTATATTCCAAGCTTGAGGCCGGCAAATTGACGCTGCACAAGAAAGAGTATAATTTCTACAATTTGCTTAAGGAGCAGGCTCATATCTGTCTGATGAATCTGAATGAGAAACCTGTTGATTTTATGATCCGCGTTGAAAGTGAATTTCCTGAGATGGTGATTGGGGATGAGTCCTGTGTGCGGCAGATTATTCAGAATCTGTTGTCGAATGCGACAAAATTTACTGACCGCGGTGCTGTGATCTGTACGATACGGTGTGTTACAGAGCCGGATAGTGCGACCGTGCGGGTACATGGATGCGTGGAGGATACCGGAGTCGGAATGAGTACGGAGCAGTTGTCACAAATCTTTGGCGAATATGTATCGTATTCTGACGACAGAGGTCTGGAGGGAAGCGGTCTTGGCCTTTCGCTTGTAAAGCAGATGACAGAACTGATGCATGGATCTGTGAGCGCAAACAGTGTGGAAGGTGTCGGAACGAAAGTTCTGTTTGAATTTGAGCAGGAACAGACGTCGTCGGTTCTGCTGCCGCCGACGGAAATCAATCAGGAAGTTCTGCTGCGCAAGCCGGTTTATGTGATGAGTGATGCGAAACCGAACTGGATATTCCCGGGCGCGAGAGTGCTCCTTGTGGATGATATGGAAGTGAACCGCTTGATTTTTAAGAAACTGGTTGCACCATGGAAACTTACGGTTGATCTGGCAGCTTCCGGTGATGAAGCGATTCAGGCGGCAAAGCTTCATACCTATCAGATGATCATTCTGGATCAGATGATGCCGCAGAAATCCGGAATTGAAACGGCAGATGAACTGTCTGAATTTTGTGATGTTCCGTTGGTACTTATGACGGCGGACATATCCGATGCAACGAGAGCGGAAGCGCTGATCCATGGCTTTCTTGAGTTCCTGCCCAAACCGGTACAGCTTGAAGATTTAAGAACTCTTCTTGAGACTTGTCTTCCGGTTGCCTATCGTCAGGCACCGGTAAACGATGCCGAAGTTGATCTGGGAGGTAAGGGCAGGCAGGAGGCGCTGGCTTATGCGAAAACTCTTGAAACATACTGCAAAGAAGTGCAGGAGCTGATTGGAACATTGGAAACGTATGAAAAAACAGATATTGCTATGTTTCGCATCAAGGTACATGGAATCAAAGGCATCAGTCGGCAGATTGGTCAGGATGAGATGGGCGAGCGTGCTGAAATTATGGAAATGGCTGCAAAGACAGAGAACCATGTGTTTATAAGAAGAAATCTTCCCGGATTTCTTGCGCAGCTGCAGAGTGTTCATGATGCTGTCAGGCAGGAATACCGTGAGTTGAAACGCCAGTATGCGGATCAGAAAAAAGAGGCGGCTGCAAGACAAAGCATAGGATTGGATGAAAAAATCCGATTATGGGAAACGCTTAAAAAAGCCTTTGAGGATTATGATCTCAATCAGATGGAATCCGGTATCAAGGCGTTGGATGAAGTGGTTCTTACGCAGGAAGAAAATAACAAATTGAGCATTGCAAAAGATGCGGGGGATCATCTTGAGTATGAAGATGGAAGCAGCGTGTGCGAGGAAGTGTTGCAACTTCTGTACAGAGAGCAAAAATAAGGCGCCGCTAGATTTTGCGGCGCAGTAATGCGTAGAATTTTTCAATATGAAATGGTTTTCCCTGAACTGCCTCAACTTTCAGACGATTTTCTTCGCTGAAGCCCACCAGAATATTATGATTGGCTTCTGCGAGATAATCCATAATACCATCGATATCCGATTTGGTGTTCTTGGGGCAGTTGACATACATATGCTTGTTTGCGGTTATATGCATCGTATAGGAGATGCTAAAGTGGTACCACAGAAACTTATGGAGCGTTGAATGTTTATAGATCCATAAGATTTCCTGAATCGGAACGACTGCGTTCGCATCGGGAGAGGTCATAATGAAAAAATGCTCGGTGATGAACATATCTTCGGTTGCAAGCTGAGGCAGCGTTGCAAGTTCCTCCTCTGCCTGGGCAAGGAGGACGGCAGGATGACCGAAAACAATCAGATTCTGGCACGTCGGTGAGAGTACCGGAAAGCGGATGCAGATCAGACAGTTCAAAACATACAGCAATGCATAGATCATAGTTGCGAAATAAACAATAAACAAAATCGTTGTGGCAACGATGTGATAGTCCGGTTCGCTGAAATAATATGCAGAAACCTGACTGCCGATACCGGAATCGGTCCAGTCCAGATCCGATGCAAGCGAGGATAATAAGGTCTGATAGGATTTCTGACCGTAGATCACTCGCCCGGTTACGGTGAGTGAGGGGATGGCAGGAAGTCCTTCTTCGCAAGTGCGTGGACTCAGCAGCACAATGATACACTGCTTGTCCCGCATGGTATAATAATAATAGCCGCGTGTTTGTCCGTAAGATTCACTCGTGTATCCGGTAAATTTCAGATTGGTAAACGAGGTGCGGATGTAGCGTTCTTTGGATTGATAGGCTGACTGCAGCGATTCGTCCGTCTGCATTGTGCGGGGATGCAGCATATCACCAAGCGGTAATGCAATCCACAGAATTGCCAAAAGCAGTAAATATATGATTGGAGAAAAAAGCCTTTTGCGGTAAAAGGCCTTAATATTACGCGTAATATAATGTTCGTAATTATCTGGCATAGCGGTTCCCTTTCCTGAATGATTACAAGACAAGTATAAAGGTTTCGAGGGGAATAATCAACCTTGCTTTTGTGAATAAAAATTGATAGTATTAGATAAATTGGAGGCAGAAATATGGATGCATATACAAGCTTTGCGCAGGTATATGATCTGTTCATGGATAATGTTCCGTATGAGGAGTGGTGTACTTTTTTATGTAAGCTGCTTAAGGAACATCATATTATGGATGGACCTGTGCTTGATTTAGGGTGTGGTACCGGTAAGATGACGCGGCTGATGTCGGAACACGGATATGATATGACGGGGGTGGATCAGTCTCCTGAAATGTTGCAGATTGCAGCGATGCAGCAGACGGATGTCCCAATTCTTTATCTTCTGCAGGATATGCAGGAGCTTGAACTGGATGGATGTGTGTGTGCGGTCTACAGTGTCTGCGACTGTGTCAATTATGTATTGGAGGAACAGGAACTGCTAAGTGCTTTTTCAAGAGTATATGAAAGCCTTGAAGAAGGCGGGATCTTTGTGTTTGATGTGAATACTTCCTATAAGTACACACAACTGCTTGCAGAGAATACGTTTGCAGAAAGCAGGGAGGAAGGCAGCTTTATCTGGGATAATTATTATGATGCACAGGAAAAAATAAATGAGTATGACCTGACTCTGTTTATCCCGGAAGAATATGGGTTATACCGCAGATATGCGGAGACACATTATCAGCGGAATTATGAGATCCGGACCCTGCAGGAGCTTCTTAAGCAGGCTGGGTTTGGCAATGCGGAAATTTATGATGGTTATTCGGATGAGCCTTTACACAGGACAAGCGAGCGGGCGGTCTTTGTCGTGAAGAAATCCCCACAATAGATTCGCAAATGCTTAATTTGATATGGTAGATGAAGGAGGAATTATGTCAGATTATATTGTACGGGCAACAGCTGCGGATGCGGGCATCCGTGCTTTTGCGATTACTTCAAGAGATTTGGTGGAGACTGCAAGACAGGACCACAATACGTCACCGATCATGACAGCTGCGCTTGGACGTCTGCTGTCCGGCGGAGCAATGATGGGAACGATGCTGAAAGGAGAGAAGGATCTGCTGACATTACAGATTCAATGCAGCGGTCCGGCCAAGGGGCTGACTGTGACAGCGGATGCCCATGGCAACGTGAAAGGTTTTGCGGGCAATCCGGTTGTAGAGCTTCCGCCGAATGTGGAGGGGCATTTAAATGTCGGAGGAGCATTGGATCTCGGAATTTTAAGTGTGATTAAGGATATGGGAATGAAGGAACCTTATGTTGGTCAGTGTCAGCTGCAGACCGGCGAGATCGCAGAGGATCTGACGTACTATTTTGCTACATCGGAGCAGATTCCGTCTGCAGTCGGACTTGGGGTTCTGATGAATAAGGATAATACGGTAAAACAGGCAGGGGGATTCATCATTCAGCTGATGCCTTTTACCAGTGATGAGATCATTGACAAACTGGAGAAGCGTATTGCGGAAATTGATTCTGTGACCATGATGCTGGAAAGAGGATTGACACCGGAAGGAATCTTAGAGGAGATTCTCGGAGAGTTTGGTGTGGAAATTCTGGACAAGATTCCGGCTGCGTTTGTCTGTGACTGCTCCAAGGAGCGTGTATCGCGTGCCCTGGCTACCATCAGTAAGAAAGATCTGGATTCCATCATAAATGATGGTGAAAGTATTGAGGTCAAGTGTCAGTTTTGCAATAAAGCATATCAGTTTGATATTGATGAATTAAAGGAGTTAAGAAAGTGAAACATGGATTTGTAAAAGTTGCGGCGGTTACACCGAAGATTAAAGTGGCGGATACGGCATATAATACGGAACAGATTCGCCTTCTTATGACAGAAAGTGCAGCGTGGGGCGCAAGGATTACAGTTTTTCCGGAACTGTGCATTACCGGATATACGTGTCAGGATTTGTTTCTGCAGGAAAAACTGTTATCCGGTGCGAAAGATGCATTAATGCAGCTGGCTGAGGTGAGTGCATCCATTCCGGGAATTTATTTTGTTGGACTTCCATATGAAATTAACGGAAAACTGTACAATGTGGCGGCTGCCCTCTCAGGAGGACAGATCCTTGGGATGGTGCCGAAGAGTTGTATTCCGAATTATAATGAATTCTATGAAGTTCGTCATTTTGCGTCGGGAGCGGAGCTTTCTACAGAAGTAACCCTTCCGGATGGCAGTGAGGTGCTCGTAGACCGGGATCAGCTGTTTGTATGTGAGCAGATGCCAAAACTGAAGATCGGAGTTGAATTGTGCGAAGATTTGTGGACGCCGAATCCTCCGAGTATTGCACATGCGTTATCCGGAGCTGATGTGATCGTGAACCTATCGGCTTCCAATGATATAACCGGTAAGTCGGAATATCGCAAAGAACTTGTATGCGGACAGTCCGCAAGACTGATCTGTGCTTATATTTACGCATCGGCGGGAGAAGGCGAATCAACACAGGATCTGGTTTTCTCGGGACACAATATGATTGCGGAAAATGGGCGTATGCTTGCTGAATCCGAGAGATTTGGGCACGGAGTGATCTACACAGAGATTGATGTCGAAAAGCTTGTGGCTGAGCGGCGCAGAATGACGACTTTTGTAACGGATAACAATGATACCGAGGTCGTGTTCGAACTTGAGGAGGAAGAAACGAAGCTGACCAGATATATTGATCCGGCACCGTTTGTTCCCGGAAATAAAGATGATAGAGATAAGCGGTGTGATGAGATACTGATGATTCAGGCGATGGGACTTAAGAAACGTCTGGAGCATACCGGCGCAGGCGCGGTCGTTGGAATTTCCGGAGGTCTGGATTCCACATTGGCACTGCTTGTTACGGTACGGGCGTTTGATCTGCTTGGAAGAGACCGTAAGGAGATTACGGCTGTTACGATGCCGGGATTTGGTACGACGGATCGTACTTATGACAATGCGGTCAGCCTCATCCGATGCCTTGGGGCTCAGTTTGTAGAAGTAGATATCAGGAATGCGGTAAATGTGCATTTCGAGGATATCGGGCAGGACGAATCGGTACATGATGTCACTTATGAGAATTCACAGGCGCGCGAACGCACGCAAATTTTGATGGATATTGCGAATAAAAAGAATGCTCTGGTCATAGGAACCGGAGATTTATCCGAGCTTGCGTTGGGATGGGCGACGTATAATGGTGACCATATGTCTATGTATGCGGTAAATGCTTCCGTGCCAAAGACTCTGGTTCGGCATCTGGTTCGTTATTATGCGGACACCTGTGGGGATGAATTGCTTGAAAAAACATTGCTTGATGTGTTGGATACGCCGGTGTCACCGGAACTTCTTCCACCGGAGGACGGAAAGATTTCGCAAAAGACGGAAGATCTGGTAGGACCTTATGAACTTCATGACTTCTTCCTGTATTATATGCTGCGATTTGGATTCGCACCGGAAAAAATCTATCGTCTGGCAAAGGTTGCATTCGAGGAGTCTTATGATGATGCGTTTATCCTAAAGTGGTTAAAAACGTTCTATCGCAGATTCTTTGCACAACAGTTCAAGCGTTCCTGTCTGCCGGATGGCCCGAAGGTTGGATCGGTTGCAGTCTCACCGAGAGGCGATTTGCGTATGCCGAGCGATGCCTGTTACACCATCTGGAAAGACGAACTTGATCAAATAATTCCGTCGGGCAAGTAGGAGAGCAGCCAGGACTGCGCATAATGTGGTACATCTTTGATGTATCATTAAAGCGGCTGCGATCCCGGATGTTCAAGAATGCGAAAACACAATGATTTCATATAACGAAAAACCGATTGACAATTCCATAAAGGAAATGCCAATCGGTTTTTTGTATTTGTGTTATTACAGTAACTGAATTCCGTGATCCTCACATTCTTTGATTGCTTCTTCCGGCCACAGAGAACTCTGTACTTCACCGATGTGTGCCTTACGAAGGAAAAACATACAGATTCGTGATTGACCGATTCCGCCACCGATCGTGTATGGAAGATCTTCATCAATGATCGCTTTCTGGAAAGGAAGATTTTTGCGCTCCGGGCAGCCTGCTTTATCAAGCTGGGAGAGGAGAGCTTTTTTATCGACGCGGATTCCCATGGAAGATAATTCAAGTGCAATATCAAGTACCGGATAATATACGAGAATATCCGCGTTTAATGCCCAATCATCATAATCCGGTGCACGGCCGTCATGCGGCTCGCCGGATGCAAGCGCATCACCGATCTGCATAATGCAGACAGCACCCTTGGCTTTGGTAATATAGTATTCGCGCTCCTTTGGCGTATTGTCCGGGAACATATCCTCAAGCTCCTGTGAAGTAATAAAGAAAATCTCCTTCGGGAGTGTCAGGTCGATATAGTCGTACTGGATCGCCATATATTGTTCCGTTTTACGAAGACATTTATATACTGTGCGAACCGTTTCTTTTAAGAAATCAAGAGTACGGTCTTCCTTTGAGATAATCTTCTCCCAATCCCATTGGTCAACGAAGATCGAGTGGATATTGTCGGTATTCTCATCTCTGCGGATCGCATTCATATCTGTGTAGATGCCTTCTCCGAGAGAAAAACCGTACTTTTTTAATGCATAACGCTTCCACTTGGCAAGAGAATGAACAACTTCTGCATTTTTATCGTTCTGTTCCTTGATACCGAATGTGACCGGTCGCTCATAACCATTGAGGTTATCGTTGAGTCCTGTTTCCGGATCAACAAAAAGCGGGGCGGATACACGGGTTAAGTTTAATCTCTGTGCAAGTAAAGCCTGAAAAAAGTCTTTAACCGTTTTGATCGCAAGCTGTGTGTCATGAAGATTCAGCTCGGACTTGTAATCTTTTGGTAAAATCAGATGTTCCATGAGGTCTCCTTTATGTTTGTTTCTATCTAAAATAAATAGATTTCTAATCCGCATTTAATTATAGCACAAGGAGGTCGAAATTCAATAAGCATCGTGTGAAAAATTATGTTATAATGGAAGCGTGTATAAAAGAACGAAAAGAAGAGAGGAGCATTATGCGCAAAGAAGATTTAACCGTTCCGGCAATTCTTGCTGAGGCAGTGGAGATTATGACCGGACTTCTTTATATTGGGATGCAGATTTATTATGGGGTTGTAAATCATGTGCCTCCTTATCGTTTTATTTGTAATATCGTCGGATTGATTCTGGTTTATGTGGGACTTACGATTCTTTCCAATCATCCGGAACATGTGAACCGTCTTTCTCCTCAGATGTGTGTGGGTAAAATTCGTAAATACACGCTTCGTATGCTCCGGCTGATCAAGCTTGTGTTTGTGATTGGACTTATGGTGCCATGTGCGGGTGATGTGATCGGTATCGAACTCAAAGATGCGTATAGCCTGATCGTGATTTTCGCAATCATTTTGATCGCAGCATTCTATGAATATAAAATACTTCTTGTCATCCGGAACGAGCGGAATAACAAGAAGTAAAATTGCTGTTGGATTATGAGAGAGAGGAAGCGTCTGCTTCAAGCAGTGCATTTCTCTTTTTTTTGATGAGGGTTCCTTTGTTGAACAGAAAGAACCCCAGGCTTAATGAGGTGATGGTTATCATAAGAATCATGATTCCGAGCCATGGAGTTTCATGGATCCCCTCCAGCAACTGACTGATCATCGTGCCCCAGAAATTGAACAGGATGTGAAAAATGATCGAGTAGTAGATGCTACCGCCTTTTTCGCAGACATATCCAAGTACGAGTCCGAGAGCAAAGGCATAAATTCCCTGAATCCAATTCATATGGAAGAGACCGAAGAGCAGCGCCTGCATGATATTCGCAGCCCAAAACGGCAGTGCTTTTCGAGCCAGATGCATGCTTGTTCCGCGGAAGATCAATTCCTCACAAACCGGAGCCAGTACAACCGAATAAAGGAACATGGGAAGTGCGATCGATGAATCCAGTCCGGCAGTTTTTAAAAGTTCTTCATATTGTTCGAGCCACTGGGGAAAAGCGGCAGAAACCAGACCAATCAGGTAGCTGCTGAAAAACTGCATTCCGGGAACGAGGATTGCGACACCTGCAATCTGCATGATGCTGAAGGTGCGTGAAACCTTCGGGAGATATTCACCGCCGAGTGAATGATAATACCATAGGCCAAAGATCGCGATACACAGGATGGAATACATGAGCATGATAATGGTGCTGTAATCAGCATTCAGCATCAGATCATACATGGCTTCCACCGGAGAGGCTCCGTCTTTCGGCGCATGTATGAGAAATGCCATAATGGTACAGCCCATCAGAAACAATGAAGCGGCAAATTGCACGGCTGTTGCAATGATAAGTGGTAAAAAAGCAGAGAAAAAGTAACCGATTTTCTTCATGTGTATTCTCCATTCTACGTAATAATCTGCGACTATTATATCATAAGCCGACTTTAATGCAAGAAATCTGTTTACTTTAAAACTTTAATATGTTAAAATTAGCAAATAGAATATAAATACAAGAGAGAGGGAGAGCAATGAGCAAGAAACTTAGAACAGAAGCTGTTGATCACTTGTTTGATGCCATATTATGTCTGAAAGATCGAGAGGAATGCTATACATTTTTTGAAGATGTGTGTACGGTAAACGAATTATTATCATTGTCACAGAGATTTGAAGTGGCAAAGATGCTTCGTGACCAGAAGACCTATCTGGATATTGCGGAGAAGACCGGCGCTTCCACTGCAACCATCAGCCGTGTCAATCGCTCCCTCAACTATGGTAATGACGGATATGATATGGTATTTAACCGATTAGAGGATCAAGAGCCTTCGGAATGAAAAGGCAACAATGAAAAGATAAGAAAAGGATTTTCCGTTTTTGGAAAATCCTTTTTTCGTCTTACTCTTTCTTTCCTTTCTCCGTATCTTTTCTGGCAGATTTGCAGAAATTGTGGGGAAACTGGTCAATGACACTTTCGATGATCATTTTTTTAATATATACATCATAGCTTAGCAGGCAGATGAAAGTGAAATTCTGCAAAAATTCCTGATCTTCTTCCGGGAAATTGTCAAATGTCTGCTTGGCAATCGAGTATTTTTTCCCGAGATCCTTTAGAAGTTTTCCGGATTCTTCCTGTTCAAGATCAAATACTTCGTTGTAGATATCCTCCATATTAAATCCATCTTTGTTGCCGAAATAGTGTTCGGTCAGTGGATTCAGGAGTGTCTGAATATCACTGATACTTAAAAGATTTTTGAAATAATAGATAAAAAGCAGCGTCAGAACATGTTCCTTGGAATACTTCTTCTTTTCCGGTGCAGGGAGAAGATTGTTCTTTGCATAGTTATTGATCATGGTTTTGGTCAGAATTTTATCCTCGTCATGACGCTTGCAGGCTTCAAGCTGCTCGTCCATAAAGGTTGTAACCTGATCCATATATAATCCGATATTTGGAATGTCTTCTGTCTTGATATAATCGATTGATTTCAACTTTTTTTGCAATGCTGCAAGAAATTCTTTTACATCGTTTTCCATCAAATTCACCTCATATCACATTATATAGTATTAAAAACTAGATGACAAGGCGTTTTTTCTATGTTTTTTTCGGAAAAAGCAGAATGTATGTTCTCTATTTTGGAGAACTATGGTATACTGAATGAAGAAATGAGCAGGTACCTAGATTGTGCGCTGCGAATGACAAAGAAAATGTGACGGAATGGAGCAAACGATGAATTTACTTGATTCACTGAATGAACAGCAGCAGGAAGCGGTACAGACCACAGAAGGACCTTTGCTGATATTGGCCGGAGCCGGTTCCGGTAAGACGCGTGTGCTTACGCACAGGACGGCCTACCTGATCGACGAGATGGGCGTCAATCCATACAATATTATGGCAATCACCTTTACAAATAAGGCAGCAGGAGAGATGCGCGAGCGAATCGATGCGATGGTGGGATACGGATCGGAGAGTATCTGGGTGTCGACGTTCCACTCGACCTGTGTGCGTATTTTGCGCAGATATATTGACCGGTTAGGGTATGACACGAATTTTACGATCTATGATGCGGATGATCAGAAAACACTGATGAAGGATATCTGCAAGAGATTGGAGATCGATACCAAATTATATAAAGAGAAAATGTTTTTGTCTGTGATCTCCTCGGCTAAGGATGAGCTTGTCGATCCGATTGAGTTTGAGACGCGTGCGGCGGGCGATTATACGAAGCGGCGTCAGGCACAGGTGTACCGGGAGTATCAGCAGGCTTTGCGTCAGAATAACGCTTTGGACTTTGACGACCTGATCATGAAGACGGTGGAATTGTTTAAACTGGACGGCGAAGTGCTCAATTCCTACCAGGAGCGTTTCCGCTATATTATGGTGGATGAGTATCAGGATACGAATACGGCACAGTTTGAACTGATCCGTCTGCTTGCGATGAAATACAAGAATCTGTGTGTGGTCGGTGATGATGACCAGTCCATCTACAAGTTCCGCGGCGCGAACATTTATAATATTTTGAATTTCGAGAAGCATTTTGCGGATGCCAGGGTAATTAAGCTTGAGCAGAATTACCGAAGCACACAGAATATTCTGGATGCGGCAAACAGTGTGATCGCCAACAACGTCGGTCGTAAGGCAAAGAGCCTGTGGACGGATAACGGACAGGGTAACAAAATTACCTTTGAGCAGCTCGATACCGCGCAGGAGGAAGCGGATTACGTGGCGCGTGATATCGCAAGACATGTGCGAAACGGAGAGTATCAGTACAAGGATTGCGCGGTATTGTACCGGACCAATGCGCAGTCGCGTCTGTTCGAGGAGCGTTTTATCGCATCGAATATTCCGTACAAGATCGTGGGTGGCGTGAATTTCTACTCGCGTAAGGAGGTCAAGGATATTCTTTCTTACTTAAAGACGATCGACAACGGACACGATGATCTTGCGGTACGCCGTATCATCAATGTCCCGAAACGCGGAATCGGGGCGACAACGATCAATCGTGTGAGTGCGTATGCGGATGCAAACGGAATCGATTTCTATACCGCTTTGACGAAGGCTTCCGAGATTCCGAGCATCGGTAAGGCGGCAGCGAAGGTGGAGCCGTTTGTACTGTTTATCCAGGCGATGCGTGCCAAGGCGGAGATAAAATCGGTATCGGAGCTGTTAAGAGACATCATCGAGACGACCGGATATGTGCATGAACTTGAAGCGGAGGGAACGGATGAGGCAGAGGCTCGTATCGAGAATATCGATGAGTTGATCAGCAAGGCGTGCGATTACGAGGATGGTGAGGAACATCCGACACTCAGTGGCTTCTTAGAAGAAGTGGCTTTGGTCGCAGATATTGACAGCCTTGATGAGAACAGTGATTATGTGGTTCTTATGACTCTCCATAGTGCAAAGGGGCTGGAGTTCCCGAATGTGTACCTCGCCGGAATGGAAGACGGACTCTTCCCAAGCTATATGTCGATTACAAGTGATCATGCATCGGCGGAGATCGAGGAGGAGCGGAGACTTGCGTATGTCGGTATTACCCGTGCAATGAAGAATCTTACCATTACGTCGGCTCGTGTGCGCATGGTCAGAGGCCAGACACAGTATGGAGCCGTGTCGCGTTTTGTGAAAGAAATTCCACCGGAACTTCTGTCGGGAGAAATCTATGAGCCGCGTTCGTATGACGAACCGGTGCAGGAAAGTACATTCCAAAAAGCCCGCAAGGCATTCCGCGCAGTGCCAAGTTACGGAAGCAGCAGTGTAGGTGCCGGGAGAGAAGGCGGCTACGGCACCGAAGTCGGGGAGGGATATGGTTCGACTTTCGCAAGGAATAAAACTGTGAAACCGGTCTATACGAAACCTGTAAACCAGCGTGATTTTGGATCGGTATCCGATGACGGCAGCCGGCTGGCTTACGGTGTGGGCGATCGTGTGCGCCACATCAAATTCGGTGACGGAGAGGTGACATCCATCGTCTCCGGAGGTCGTGATTATGAGGTTACGGTGGATTTTGACAAAGTCGGAACGAAGAAGATGTTTGCTGCTTTTGCCAAACTAAAAAAACTGTAAAAACTATAATTTTTCATAGGAAAATGGGAAAACATATGTTATAATTAAAGAAAATCAAAACTTAAGAAGGAGAGGTGCCTACTATGAGTAAGATGGAAGATCTTTTGTCGTCTGTTAAGGATGGTGATGTATTGAATGCTGTAAAGCTTAATAATTTACTTAAGAAGGAAGAAGAGGAGAAGAAGCCTTCGAAATTTGTGATTGCTTTCGCAATCATCGGAGTGGTTGTTGCAGTTGCAGCAGCGATTTATGGAATTTATCGTTTCTTTACTCCGGATTATCTGGATGACTTCGAGGACGATTTCGATGATGATTTTGATAATGATTTCTTCGAAGATGAGGATGACGCACCGGCAGCTGCATCTAAGAAGGAAGAAGCTTCTGACGAGGAGTAATCGATTATAACAGACAGAGTATAAGGGGACTGCGTAAGGTAGTCCCCTTATTTACGCGAAGCAACGAGCCAAGATCTGTGCTTGCACAAGATCTTGGCGACTGCCGCGATAACCTGAGAAACGCGAGGAGCGTTTTCTCAGGGGTTATGCGAAAAAATCAGCCAAGATCTGTGCTTGCACAAGACCTTGGCGACTGCCGTGATAACCTGAGAAACGCGCGGAGCGTTTTCACAGGGGTTACGCGAAGCAACGAGCCAGACTAGGAATGGAGAATATAAAGTAATGAAAAAGGGACAGATTGCGGAAGGAATTGTAAAGAGTGTGGAATTTCCCAATAAGGGAATGGTGTATACGGATGAGGGAGATCGCGTGATTGTTAAGAATACCATCCCCGGACAGAGAGTTTCTTTTGCGGTCAATAAAGTTCGAAAAGGTAAAGCGGAAGGACGACTTCTTGAAACACTGGAGAACTCACCTCTGGAAACGGAAAGTCCGTGTCCGCATTTCGGAGAGTGCGGCGGCTGTACATACCAGAGTCTTCCGTATGAGGAACAGTTGCGGTTAAAGGAGAATCAGGTCCGCGCTATGATGGCAGATGCGATCGGTGATGCGTGCGAGTATGAATTTCTCGGAATCAAGGGAAGCCCACGCGTGCAGCAGTACCGCAACAAGATGGAATTCTCCTTCGGAGATGCTTATAAGGACGGACCGCTTGCACTTGGAATGCACAAGCGAGGCAGCTTTTATGATATTGTAACGGTATCGGACTGCAAGATTGTGGATGAGGATTTTCGCAAAATCCTTCTTGCAACGCTTGATTTCTTAGCAGCGAAGGAAGTCCCATTCTACCATCGTCTGCGCCATGCCGGATATCTGCGTCATCTGCTTGTGCGTAAGGCGGTCAAAACCGAAGAGATCCTGATTGACCTGATCACAACGACACAGGACTTTAGCATGGACGAGGAGACATTCGAGGCACAGAAGCATTCTATCGAGGCACAGATTCTGGAAAAATCAGGTAAATGCCCATGCGCGGGTAGCGTAGATGAAGGGGCAGAGCGCGTGATGCTGACCGAGTGGGAGGAATGTCTGCGCGCATTGCCTTTGAAAGGAAAGATTCAGGGCATTCTTCACACGAAAAATGACAGTGTTGCGGACGTTGTGAAGAACGAGGGAACGGACATCCTTTTTGGACAGGATTTTTTCTATGAGGAACTGCTCGGACTTAAGTTTAAAATATCGCCTTTTTCCTTCTTCCAGACCAATTCGCTCGGCGCGGAAGTATTATATTCGACCGCGCGCGAGTTTATTCTCGGAGATAAGGAGGATCTGCTTAACGACAAGATTGTCTACGATCTGTACAGCGGAACCGGTACGATTGCGCAGATGCTGGCACCGATCAGCAAGAAAGTTGTAGGTGTGGAGATTATTGAGGAAGCGGTTGAGGCTGCGAAAGAAAATGCACGTCTTAACAGGCTCGACAATTGTGAGTTCCTTGCCGGGGATGTGCTTAAGATGCTGGATCAGATTGAGGAGCGGCCGGATTATATCGTGCTTGATCCGCCGCGAGATGGAATCCATCCAAAGGCATTGGAACGGATTATTCATTATGGCGTAGAGAGTATGATCTATATTTCCTGTAAGCCGACGAGCCTTGCAAGGGATCTTGAGGTGTTTTTGGCGAGAGGGTATCGTGTGGAGAAAATCTGCTGCGTGGATATGTTCCCGAGCACCGTGCATGTGGAGACGGTAGTCAAATTATCCCTCAAAAGAGATACACCTAAGATTGAGGTTACAATGGAGCCTGATGAAGAGAGTAATTATACACCACAAGAAAAGGCTACTTATTCAAAGATTAAGGAATATGTGAAGGACAAGTATGGTGTGAATGTGCACACTTCTTATATTGCACAGGTGAAGAGGATGTGTGGTCTGGATATGGGCGAGAATTATAATAAGTCCAAGAAAGAGAATCCAGAAGTGAAGCAATGTCCGCAGGAAAAGGTGGAGTATATTAAGGATGCGTTGAAGCATTTCAATTTGATTTAATGGAGGTGCGAGATTATGAGTAATATTAAAAAGTTTCCAATTACTTTTACACAAAGACAGAAAAATGAAAGAGGCAAGACTTCTGTAAGTTGTCAGGTTTCTGATAGGTGGTTAAGGTTTTCAGAAGAATCTACAAAGTTAGAAGGTGGAGAATTTATTTCATTAGATGTAATGACGCTTGGAAGCGATGAAAAAGAGAAGAAGATTTGTGAGTTAGTAGTTACAAGAGAAGAGTTGGTAGAAGCATTAAGTAACATTAAATGCAAGCAGTAATGTTTTTAAAGGAGGTGCTATGAGCGTAATATTTGGTATAAAGGAGAAAGAGGTAATAATTGTCGCAGGAGATAGGCGTGCTTCGGCTATTGATGGGGCGTTTATCTCAGATGAAATGCAGAAAGTTGTTGCTATTAATGATTGGTTATGTATGGCATCAGCAGGAAGTGTGGCAATAGAAAAAGCGATTATTAAGGATATAGAGGCATCTGGGAATAAAGATAACATACTTGTGGAAGATTTAATATATATCATTGAGTCTTTCTATGCAAAAGTGGTTGAAAAACAGTGTGATTCGATATACAATTTATCATTTTATTGTCTGATAGCAGGAAAAGGAAGAGATGGAAAGGGATATTTGTATAATGCAGGGAGATTTAAAAATGGTTTTGACTATAAAGAGGTTCCAATGGCATTATATCCACCAGCAGACGCAAAGGTAGATTGTAATCAGATTTTTGTAAAGAACTATAAACTACATCATGAAGATTTTTGTAAAAGAACAGTTTGTGAGATTTCTAAAATAAGTAATATTGTAAGTTCTGTAGGAAATGAATGGGTATACAATATTGTTTTAGGGAAAGGAGAACTTATCGAATTTTAATAGTAGAAGAATCAAAACTTACAAGTATTGACAATGCTTTGCACATGACGATTAATTAGGGGCTGATGTGGTGTCATTTCTTATATTTATAGGGATTTGAGAGGAAGGTTGGAATATACCTTCTTTTTTGAACTCATTTTTTAAGGAGGTGGTGCCGAAAAGTGTACATTTAGGAACTGAATAATAAGGGCATAGAATCAGTGCCAAAAAGTAGAGACTTTCCATTATGGGAGGTCTCATTTTTTATGTAAGCATTTTAAGACTAGGAAAGGAGCAAATAATCATGAAGAGATATGGTTATCACAGAACAAGTACAAGAGAACAGCAGTTAGACAGAGGTATCAAGGAGATTACAGCTTATTGTGAGCAGAACAATCTGGAACTGGAAAAGATTTTTACTGACCAGCAGACAGGAAAGAATTTTAATCGTCCAAGATATCAGGTATTGAAAGAGGATGTATTAAGAGCTGGTGACGAGCTAATTATTACTGAGGTAGACAGGCTTGGCAGAAATAAGCAGGAGACATTAAAGGAATTGCAGTATTACAGGGATAATGGTACAATGATTAATGGAGGAGGGCGCAAAGATGACAAGAGAAGAATTGAAAGAACAGATTGATGAGCTTATGCAGCAGTATGCCAATGAAGAAATTGATGGTGATACATATGCGCAGAAGATGATGGAATTAACTACATCTGCACAGAACGATAACGATTAAACTTGATAATTCAAGGATAAGATAAGGAGGCGAGGGATATGCCTTATAATTACAAGGGCGATTTATATAAAAGAGAAGTCGTAAAAAAACTGCAGGATATGGGTTTGGATGTTAAAAGCGTTAATGCTCTTAATAAAATCATGGAGAAGATGGGATTGCTCATTCATTACGGTAATGGTTGGGGTACAACCGATGCAGGCGCCAAGTTTTCAATGTGGCATAAGGGTGTATTGAATTCCGATGCATGGCATCCTGAACTCGTAGATGAAGTTGCAAAATTCTTAAAGAAGAAATAATAACAAAACAACCCTCCCGACCAATTAAGGTCGAGAGGGTTTCGTGTGTATAAGGGTATCTTATCCTTCAATGTGAGACCGTTTCAAGTTTTGTGTAAACATTAAAAACTGATATAAGATTTGTGAATAGTTACAAATGGGCAGAGCCGATTTCCCGGATTCTGCCCATATCTGCATTATACAGTAGTTTTTAGGCATGTCAATAAAACCTACCTAAAATTGACTGTTTTACAGGTTCCGTCCTGCCAGACGTTCTTCAAAATAAATTTCCAGCTGGGAATGGATCTGTCCCCAGTCCTGCCTGTGACCGGTCCATTTTTTCGTGATATCCATAGTTGCCAGATACAGCATTTTTAAAAGGCTGTCATCTGACGGAAAAACTGTCTTGCTTTTGGTTACTTTCCGGAGCTGGCGGTTGAATCCTTCAATGGCATTTGTGGTATAAATCAAACGTCTTACTGCCTCCGGATATTTGAAATAAGTGGACAGTGTTGCCCAGTTATCATGCCAGGATTTATAGATTTTCGGGTACTTGGAATATCCTAATTCCTCATCCAGTTCTTCATCCAAACCAAACGCAGGATGTCAGGAAAGACAATTTTAATGCCTCTTGCTGTTAGACATCGGACTTGCTTTAATTTGCTCTTTACCTCCAACTGGATGGAATCCTGGTACTCATTGGAACCATCCAAAGAAGGGATGTTTTTTCATCCCGCATACAGAAAAAGGTCGGACGGTATGTGCCGTTTTCTTTGTTCTGCATCAGCTTATCAGCCGCCAACGGTGGGCGAACAATATTTTCGTGGCAGGAACAGCGACCGCAAGGGAGCGAAAAGCCACGCCGTAAGGCGTGTTCGCCAGACCAGCAAAAGCGGGCTGGCCGGGGTTTTTTGGGACCCCAACGAGCGTATCTGAATGTGCCCCAAAAAACAGTTTTTACATCTGTATTGTAATTCCAACAAGAAAGGATTCCTCACCGGGAACAAGATCGAGATCACCGCCATGGCCTTCAATGATTTTTCGGACAGAGGAAAGCCCGATTCCATGATCAGCAGATGCGCCCTTTCGGGAGAGGAATGTTTTTCCCTCCTGCAAGACCAGACCGTCGTAAGTGTTTTCAATCTTCAAAAAGTACATATTGCCTCTGGTTTCGCCTGCAATGAAAATGCGGTGCACCCCTTGCTTTTGGCGGCTGCACGCCTCAACGGCATTGTCCAAAAGATTGCCTAGCACCGTACACAGTTCCACATTGGTAAGCGGCATCTGATCAGGAAGATCGAGCCGCACCTGAAATTCTGTCCCTTGTGTCTGCGCCATGCCGTAGTAGTATTCAATCAGCGCATTTACAACGGGATTTTTGCAGAACTGGGCAGGGGAGTGACCCGATGTTGCCGCAACCTGTTCTTCTACCTGTAACAGGAAGGAGCAGATCTCCATCTGCCCACGTTCAGAGGCCATGCGGTCTATGGTGCGCAGATGGTGTTTGATGTCGTGAATCAGTCTTCTGTTTTCTGCCGCTGCTTCAGAAACCTGACGGCTGTATTCGGTCTGCATAGAAAGCTGCCGGACGACCTGCTTGCGTTCTTCCTGAAAAATCAGGCTGTTTCCATACCCCTCTACCACATCGCGCCAGAGGGAATAACCGATGGCGGCTGCTATGAAAAAGCTGCCCCATTCCACAAACCAACCGCCGATAACCGGCTCATAAACCGGCAGAAGGCGATCCCATATAAAGGCGCAGGTTGCGGCTGCCGCAGCATAGAAGATCGGGCTGCTCCGTTTTTCTCCTCTGTGAATGGCAAGCACAGCGATGATAAGCAGATAGAGTGCAGATGCCACCTTATAACAAAAGACCGATGCAGAGAAGAAACGAATCGCTCCAAGGGAGAGATGGGAAGCCATCATGCCATACACAAACGCATATACCAGGAACGCAGCGCCCACCCCATTACTGATGGCCGCAGGCAGGAAGCCCGGCCTGCATATCCGGTTTTGCAGAACTACGATCAGCCAGGTAACCAGATAGATACAGAACAGTTCCATCGTGTACCAGGGGAATATGGGAACAGCAGCCAGCATATGAAGCACAGGATAGGATGACAGGCCGCACATGGCAAGGCAGATCAGCCCGAACAGGAATGTATTGTTCTGTTTCATCCGGCGGCTGAAATAAAAGGACAGCAGCGCACAGACAAAGGTAACCGTACAGCCAAACAGGCAGAATGCAAACCGGATTCCTCTGGTCGTATTTACCGCCAGCATCGTTCCGAAAGCAGGCGGATAAACAATCCCTCCGTAAAAGTGGTCATAGTTGCTGACCGCTATGGTGAGTGTGAACGGTTTTCCGCCATGAAAAGTGACCATGCGGTTTTGAACCAATGGTGTCCCCTGTGCAGGTTTCCCCATTTGCAGGATCAGGTCATGATCCAGATAAAGGTTGTAAGCAGAAAACACTTCCGGGATTTCCAGTGCATACGCTTCCTTCCGTTCCGGCAGGAAGAATGTCATCTGGTAAGTCCCGCAGCCATAGGGAGAAGGGTTTGCAGGGCTGGAGAAATTGGTCTGCTCTCCAATGGAAAGGTAGCGCATATAATGGTTTTCATCCCGTATTTCTTCCGGGGTCAAAAGCGCGTCAGGATAAAACGCCCAGCCGGATACCAGAAAGCGCACCGGTGACTTTTGAAGTTCTTCCTCAGAAAGCGCCAGAATCCCATTTGCCGCCTGAATTGTGTCCTGGCTATATTTATTATTAAACTGATACAGGCCAAGAAAAAACAGGGATGAACACAGGCAGACCATACATAAAGCGGCATATTTTTTTACCACAGAAGATACCATCTTATTTTCGCCTCCTCCTTAGGAAAAATTCACCGGCAGACAGAAGAAGCAGACAAGCCGGAATCAAAAGGAGTATGGGCGACCGGCTATGCTCTGTGTCGGCGACCTGTGCCAGGGAAACGGCATCTTCCTTTACTGCAATGGTGTATGTCCCTGTATGGCTGATCTGAAAGGAGGCGGCTTTTGCCGCATCGTCGTAACCGGTCATGGGAATTTCCACGCCGCTTTCATCACCGAGGAACAATGTGCCGGCTGCCGGGTTATTTGGATAGGGCAGCATGACAGAAACATCCGGCAGGGAGTTGAGCACAGTTCCGTTGATGGAAAACGAAAAAGAAAAACCGCCGTCCGTATCCTTTTGGATGATGACTTCAATCTGATCTTCGTTTTGGATACCCTCCGGCAAGGCGTCTTTGGGTATGCTGATGGTGATTCCCTGTTTGGAAAAGACGGCTCTTTGCTCCCCTGTTTGCAGCATCATCAAAAAGCGCGTGCCGGAAATCCGGTCGGTGGTTTCATCGAAGAACTCTGAAAAAACAGGTTTTTTGGAATCCGCACTTTCCGGGGGCTGCTGCAAAGCGGTATTTTCCTCTGGCTGATCTGATACAACTGGCGCTTCGATTTCCGGTATGGCCGGTTCATCGGAACCAGCGTCTGGTTCTAATGCGTCCTCTGCATCACCGTTTGCCTGTTGCGATGGGAATTCTTCTTTATTTATGGAATCGTCTTTTCTATCCCAGGATGGCTCGGAAGGCTTGTGATCCGTAGGATCATTTTCTCCGCTGACCGAAGGTGCTTTTTCAGAATCATCGGAATCCATTCCGCCGCCATTTGTTATAGGCGGTTTTGAAGGCTGCGTAGGGGGACTGTCTGTGAAACCGTCATCCTGATCGTCGGTATGTTCGGGAGGCGGCTGAATGATGGTATCAGGTGGATTGCCGCCTGCATCACCTCCATCCCGGTCGCCATCGTGATACCCTTCAAGGACAATTTCATCTGCGCAGGTCAAGGACAGGATGCCGGTCTGTCCGCCGTCATAATCGACCTGAAGGCGGTAACTGCTGCCCGGCGTCAGCAGACGAGTGGCAATCGAGAGCATTTCCTGACCCACATAAACGCCACTTTCCAGACGGTTCCATGAACCGTTGTTTTCGGACAGCCATACGCTGATCTCATCCAGTTCCCCTGGTGGTGTGACCCAGGGAAAATGAAGGTTTCCTCTGGAAGCCAGAAAGCAGTTAATGTCCGGTCTGCCTGAAGCCTGTACAGAAACAGGAATTGAGATTTCAGGGAAAGCAATTCCCTCTGCAAACGCAGTGTTTTCCGGTGCGGTCAGCTTTCCCATGGCATGGTACAGTCCCACAGTATTCAGATCAATACCGGAAAAATCCCATTCCACCGCAGCGGTGCAGCTGGTTCCATTTTCCGTATAGCAATCCAGATAGTAAGGGGAAAAGGCAAACAAATTTTCCAGCGTTTCGGTTTCGCTGCCCTGTTGAACCGCAAACGCGTCCGTATAAGGATACCATTTCTCTATGGAGGTAATGACAGCAGGCGGCATTTCTTCCACCCGGACGGAAATCTGAAGCTCCTGCAATACAGTTTCACCAAAGGCATACCCCTCCGGCAGTTCAATCCGGCCTGTTGCGGTATATTCGCCCGGAGTGGTCTGGTCAATGGTCGAAAAATCCCATGAGACAGGAAATGTTTCCTGCCGGATTTCTTCACCTGCTGATACAGTGGCGCAAACGGTTTGATACTGAAGGGCCAACTGATAAATTTCCTCCAGGTCATCATCAGACGGTGTGGTTCTAAGGGGCAGGGTGAAATCTGGCAGGGAGAGCAGTTCGCCTTCATTTTGTATTTCTGTGACAAAGACGAGGGATACTTCTTCCGGTGCTTCCGGTGTTTCCGGGGTTCCGTTCTCCAGTGTCCCCGGAGCCTCGCTTTCTAAATCCGGCAGAATCTCCGTTATTTCATCGGCATTGGCTGGGGTTGCGGTTTCAGCGGCAAATGCGGGGATACTGCCGGTGAAGCAGAGAAGGCAGGCCAGACAGCCACCCAGAATACGCCTGTGTATTTCCTTCATTCTCATACGATTCCCCCCATTCCAGAGAAAACATATTGGCGGTAGGCTTCCCGCAGTTGTTTTCCATTGCGGAGAGCAATCGGAAGTTCCTCTCCGTTTATCAAATGGAAGGTCTGACTGTCAACCTGGCTGATATAATCCATGTTGATTAAAACGCCCCGGTAGCAGGGCAAAAAACGCTTGTCTTTCTGCAATGCGGCAGTGACCTCCTGAAAGCCTCCGCTTACCGGTATCACGTGTTCCGCCGTATGAATCCGTGTCATACGGTTTTGATAATCTATGTATAGAATCTTCTCTGTGGGAAGTTCCAGCTTTTGACGGTCAGCCATAACCGAAAGTGTCATCACTTCATAGGGCGGTTTTAGCTGGCACAGCTCCATCGCTTCTTCAAATTCTGCCTGATGGAGCGAAAGCGGCTTCAGCAGATAATAGCTGGCGGACAGGCTGTACCCCATCCGGGCATAATCTTCTGTAATGGTCAGAAAAACGATCTTACAGAGCCTGTTTTTCTGGCGCAGCCTTCTGGCGGCCTCTATTCCATCCATGTTCTCCATATAGATGTCCATAAAGACAAGCTGAAAATTGACCTGGGCGGCAGCGTTCAGAAAATTCTCTCCGTCCTCAAATTCTGTCAGCGTATAGTCCAGCTGCTGCTTTTTCATATAATTTTCCAGGCAGGCAGACAGTTCTTCTCTGTCCTCTACTCTGTCATCCACAATCGCAATCTGCATCGTACCATCTCCTTTGCACAATAATCCAATATGAGTATAACATAAAACCGCAGGAAAAAACTTGCGTCTTAAACAGGAAACCTGCGTCTTAAACAAAGTCGGTTGTATTTCTCTTGACAAGATGCTACTCTAATTATACTACCAGACTTTCCGATGAGAAGGTCTGGTTTTTTATTTGATAGGAAATCAGGAAAGGAGGATCAGCATGAAAATCGCACTTTGTACGGAGCTGAGAAATGTGGAATGGTTTGAAAGCAGGCTGCGCTCCCTTTTTGCTGGGGACGGAGAGCTTGTCATCGACGAGCTATGGAATGAGAAGCAGCTATCTCAGGCACTGCGGCGGAGCCGATATCATGCGGTTGTCATCGCAATGACCGGGGCAAGGGGATTGGAGGCTGCCATTCAGGCAAAGCAGCTGGCACCAGAAGTACCGCTTGTCTGGTGGAGTGATGATGAAAACTTCGCCCTGATCGCGTATCAGCTTCATATCCCGGCATTCCTCTCCATAGATTGTAGTGATCAGGAGCTATATGAGGCGATAAAACCCATCACGAAATGGAGGTACGAACATGCGAATTGCGCTATGCAGTTATAGCCAGAAAGAAAAAGAAACCGCTTTGCTGATGAAGCTGGGCAAAGTAGACCGCTTTGATAACGGCGTATTTTGTACCTATGCCATGCAGCGGGATGGACCTTATGATGCTGTGGTGGTCATGGAGGACGGAGCCAGGGGGATGAATTTCTGCATGAGCATACGAGGCTACAGCAGGGATGTTCCGCTCCTTTGGATCAGCGACCAGGCAGAGTTTGAACCCCAAAGCCGCAGGATGCAGGCGGACACCTTTTTGGTGAAGCCTGTGACGGAATATCAGCTGCGGGAGGCAGTATCCCAGCTGCTTCAGAAAACAACGAGAAGGAACGAACAACGTGAGGAGGATGAATAAAATGATATGGAAATGGAAATGGAAACGGCCGGCCGCATTTTTACTGGCGGCGGCAATGATTTTTACGATGCCGGGAGTTCCGGCATCTGCGGTGGAAACCGATGTGTCCGGCGTGTCCGGGAATGCTCCGGCGGAGTGCATCTGCGAGACTCACTGTGAGCAGGGGGCGGTCAATCCCGACTGCCCGGTCTGCGCTGCGGAAGATGCGGATCTCTCTGCCTGCAAGGGAACAGAGCAGGCAACGCCCCTGATGGCAGCTGCGGCAAGCACTGAAGGAACCATCTCCGGCGATGTTACCTGGGAGAACCAGACCATAACTACCCCGGTGAGACTGACCGGCGACACAACAATCACGCTGAAAGGCGAGAATACCATTACGATTTCCGATACTGCTGAGCTCTCCGCTCTGGAAATGGATTATCGTAGTCTGACCATTCAGGGAAGCGGCAGTCTGACGGTCACTGTTCCTGACAGAAAATATGGTATTGCGGATTCCGCCTACAGTGACACCGCCGGCGGGAAGCTTACCATAAAAGACGGGGCAAAGATAACCACCAACGGCGGTCAGTACGGCTTGAGCGCTAAAACCATCGTGATTGAGAGTGGAACGCTGAATCTAAATTCCGGTTGGGGTATTGACACTGCATCCCTGACCATGAACGGAGGAACCCTTTCCGCCACCGGAAAATATGGTGCGATTTCGAATAGTTATGGAAAGGCCCGAAACATCAACAGCAACCTGACCGTTCTGTATTCGGAAAATCAGAATGCAAACACAGACGATATGTCGGTCGGCACAGCGGACGATACGACAAAAGAAGGGGACGTCAAGACCATCTATATCGCCCAGATGGCGCCCCGCGCAAGCCTGACCGTCGGCGCGCAGCAGGGAACCATACAGGAAAGCTTGGGTAGTCAGACGGCGACCTTCTCCGTGACCGGCAGCAAGGTCAAGATGGATACCCTGAACGTGGAATTGGAGGGCAAACCCACCGGTCTGACGGCGGTAAAATCCTCTGACGGCGCGACCATCACCGTTACCGCCGACAGCACCGTCAAGGAGGGCCGCTATAAGCTGAAGCTGACCGCAGACAGCGAAAATGGTTTCTCTCCCGCTAAGGCGACCGCCACCGCAACGGTCACCGTCGCCGCCGCGCCCAGAAACCCCATTACCATAAAAAAGCAGGCGGAGGTCGTATATGAGAAATTAGATGGGGAAAGTGTAGCGGTTGTCGATGTCAGCGCCTCTCTGGAAAGCGGTCAGTCCGGTAAAATCACCTATCAGTGGTATGTGAACGGAACAGAATTTCAGGGCACAGGCAGCGGCAGTTATAATAAAATCGTCCTGACCAAGTCCAACCTGACCCCAGTGGCGGGCAAGGACTGGGAGTACAGCGGCCAGGTCTACTGCAAGCTGTCCTATAATAACTATACCGTAGATACAAAAACTGTCACCGTTACCATTAACACCTGCACCCATGCAAAATACACCCACGATGGCAAATGCCAACAGTGCGGCGAACCGTGTAGCGAGGATGTGCTCTTTATTCGCGACGGTATCCCCTATACGTTTGAAGGCGATAACCCTGATGTTGGGTTCATTCTGTTCTCCGGCGGAACCGCTTATTTTGTGCGGGATACTAACGCAACCTTGAAAGCGGGGAACGGCGAGCCGGCGAACAAAATGGACATTACGCTGGATCTGCAGGGCCACAAGGTCAAGACGCTGGATCTGCAAAATTTCCCGTACAAGAGCGTTACCATCCAAAACGGCACGATAAATGACATTGCCACCAGCGCCCCCGCGGTGTTGATATTAGACAGCGTTACAACAGACAAGAGGTCCTTTAGTGACCTGTTTACCCTGACGGTAAAGGGCGACTGCGTGTTTCAGCGTCAGGTGAATTTCCTCGGGAAAACCCAGCTCCAGGGCGGCACGTTCCAAGGGGGCATCAGTGTGGATACCGGCGCGCCGGCTCTGGCTCTGCTGGCGGAGGGATATGCCTTTGCAGACACTGATGACAGTGAAATTTTGAATGTTTCCGAAGTAAGCATCAAGAGTAGAAGCGTCAAAGTGGTCGCGCATACCTGCCAATATCAGAACGGCAAATGTGCCTGCGGCAGAAGCTGCGACCATGTGGGCAAGGTGGATAAGGATGGTTACTGCACCTTCTGCAAAGCGCTGGTGGAGGCATTTGAAATCGGCGGCAAGCGATACACCAGTCTGGAAAACGCGCTGGATGCCGCGCAGGACGGTGACACGATTACTCTGCGGGGGCCGTTGGCGATCGAGAACATAGAGCCGATCGAGATCAGCAAAAACATTATACTGAACTTAAATGGATTCACCCTGAGCAAATCCCGTGAGGAGGCGCTTCTTTGCATCCTCGGCTCCAATGTAGCCATAACAAACGGCAAGGTGCAAAGCACCTGTGTCTCCAAGTCCGCTAATGCGGTGGAAGTTGGAAAATTTGACCACACAGGCGCAAAGCTGACGCTGGACAATGTCACCCTGGAGGGAAGCGTAGGCGGCGGAACTGGCGTCCGTGGATTTGGGCTTTTCTTCCTTACCGGGAACGAAGCCGTGGTAACGAGCGGCACGTTCACCGGCGGCATCTACACGGAGGGAACGCTGAGCATGTCCGGCGGCAACGCGGATCAGCTGAAATTGGGATATAATAGCAATATTCGTGTGACCCTGTCCGGCGGCTCCTTTAACAGCATCAAAATCGGGAATGGCGCAGATTATCAGTCCCTGCTGGCAGCGGGCTATGCCTATCAGAAGCAAGGCGGCGCATGGGTCAAGCTGTCGGAGATGAATGAGAATACTGCCGTAACCGTTGTGAAGTGCAGCCACCCGGATGACCCTTCCGGCGGGAAGGTTTGCCCCTACTGCGGCTGTGCCGCTGAGGTGACCAAGAAGGACGGCAGCATTTCCTACCATCGGACGACAGATGACGCCATCGCCGCAGCCGACGGCGGTACGGTGAAGCTGCTGGCAAGTGCAGGCGAACTCACCATCGGCAGCCCGCTCAAGCTGAATCTGAACGGTAAGACGGCGGCAAAGCTGACCGTTACCGGAGATGTCACGCTGGCATCCCTCCTGCCGGAGGGCTACGCTTTTAAGAGCGGCAGTACCTGGATAACCGACCCTAGCGGCACGGAGCTGACCAATGTTTCTATGGCCAAGATCACCATCAAGAGCATGGACTATCCGACCAAGATGAGCATGACTTATGGCGGTACGGGGACGATTCTTGTCAAGGTAGAGAAGGAAACCGGCACAGGCGCTGTAAACTTCCAGTGGTACAAGGTGGAGGACGGCAACGAGACAGCAGTTGGCAGCGCGACAACAAAGAATCAATTTGATCTTTCTGCACTAAAGCTGCCCGCAGGCAATCATACCTTCCGCTTTTCCGCCACTTGCGACGGCTACGAGAAGATGAGCGAGGATATTGCTGTGACGGTACAAAAGGCCGACATCAGGTCAATCACGCCTCCCACAGCGCAGGAAAACCTGACCTATACCGGCCAGGAGCAGGCGCTCATTACCGCAGGCAGCGTGGCGAACTATGGCACTATGCAGTACAGCCTGACCGAGAACGGTACATACAGTCAGGACATCCCTACCGGCACCGATGCCGGAACATATACCGTGTGGTATCGGGTGATTGGCGATGAAAACCACAACGATACCGCACCCACCAGCGTGGCGGTCAGGATTGGAAGGAAACCGCTGACGTTCACCGGGGTAACGGCTGCGTCCAAGCCTTATGATGGCACGACAAACGCGGGCATTACCAGCGTGACTTTCGACAACGTGACCTTGACCCGAGGCACAGACTACACCGTGACCGCCAGCTTTGACGATGCCAGTGTGGGCAACAACAAGAGCATCACTGCCACAGTGACCCTGATGGGGCAGGCCGCGAAGAATTACGCCCTGGAGCAG
Organism: uncultured Agathobacter sp.; assembly: GCA_934316545.1. Classification (GTDB taxonomy): domain Bacteria; phylum Bacillota; class Clostridia; order Lachnospirales; family Lachnospiraceae; genus Roseburia. The sequence continues at coordinate 46,177 of CAKRDT010000003.1, forward strand.
AGCAGCTTCATGACCACTGGCAGCATCACCAAGGCCGCTGCGCCTGACTTCACCAAGAAAACTGGGCTCGTCATTGTAAACGGCCACGAAAAGACCTACACTGTGACGCTCCCCACTCTGCCCCCGCTGGAAACGCCCAAAAAGTATGGTGCACTCACCTATGAGATCCGCGAAATCAAACTGGATGGTCGCTACTACACCAGCGGCGCGAAGGTGGAAAACGGCAAGCTGACCCTGCCGATTCAGAAAAATGACGTGAAAACCACCGGCTCTGTGGGCACAGTGACCGTAGTAATCAAGAGTACAAACTATGAGGACATCACTCTGACCGTCAATGTCAATGCGACCAACAAGCTTGTCCCTACTGTTACGGCACCTACGGCAAACGCCCTGACCTACAATGGTACAGAACAGGCGCTGGTTACAGCAGGCAAGACCACTGGCGGCACGATGCTCTACCGGCTTGACGATTCCAAATGGAGCGAGCAGATCCCCACAGCGAAAAATGCCGGGGAATACACCGTTTGGTATAAGGTGCAGGGAAACGCAGAGTACGCAGATGTGGCAGAACAATGCTTGACTGTGACTGTTTCTAACCAGCCTTCCGGCGGTGGCGGAGCATCCGGTGGTGGCGGCGGCGCAGCCCCGGCTCCGACACCCGCTGGCAGCGATGTGGTGACCGTTAAGGATGACAAGGGCAATGCTATTTCCGGAAGCAATGTGGTGACCACGACCAAGACGACCGTCAAGAATACGACGACTGAAACGACCAAGAACGAGCAGGGTCAGGATGTTTCCAAGACCACAGCCAGCGTCTCCAAAGACCTCGGTGACAAACTGCTCGATCAGGCGGTTTCCAATAAGTCCGATATGATCGAGATCACTGTGAAGTCCAGTGACGCGAATAACGGCAGCGGCGCAGGCAGCACAGGCGCGGCGGACAGCGTGAAAGCAACCGAAGTCGAGCTGCCAAAGGCGACCGTCAACGCGATCGCCAAGGACACGAACGCCGACCTTGTCATCAAGACCGACAACGGCGAAGTCGTCCTCGACAACAAGACCTTAGAAACGATTGCAGGCGCAGCCAAGGGTGACACCGTAACCATCGTGGTGGGCGAAAACACCCAGCTCAAGGAAACGCAGAAACCGGCGGAGAAGATCGTCGGCAAGAACGGCACGCTCTTCGAGCTTGTCGCGAAGATTGGCGAAAAACACCTGCATCAATTTGAAGGCGGCAAGGCTTATGTGATTCTGCCGATGCCGCAAAAACTCAAGGGCAAAGACATCCTCGTGATCTACATCGACGACAACGGCCTCTGCAAGATCCTGAACCACAGCGTAGTGAAGATCGGCGCAGAATATTACATTCGCTTCACGACGCCCCACTTCTCGACTTTCGCAGTCGTCGACAAAGACGAAGCAGAGGGGTTAATTAAAGAACAGAACGCCGCCCACGTCAAAGAACTGATGCAGAGCGCGAAGTTCAAAGTGACCACCACTAAGACGAGCAAGAAATCCGTCAAGGTACAGGTCGCAGCCAAGAGCAGCAAGACCATGATCTCCGACATCAAGTCGCTGGGCTACACGGTCAAGTACCAGTTCTATCGCTCGACGAAGAAGACCGCAGGCTACAAGCTGCTCAAGACAAGCAGCAAGAACAGCTTTATCAGCACCAAGGGCACGAAGGGCAGAAAATATTACTACAAAGCCCGCATGTTGGTCTATGACGGCAAGACACTTGTGGCGAAGAGTGCGTTGAGACAGTGTAGTTATGGAGCACGAACCTGGATCAAATAAACCACCCGCTATGCGGGTGCGCGTCGAAGGTTATACCAAAAAAGGCACCCTTTTTGTTACAATAGAGTTGTTCAAGCCTTATTGTAACTAAAAAAGGAGGCCTTTGATGGCAAATATAAATCATAGCTTATCGCATACAAAATGGTTATGTTAGTACCATGTTGTGTTCACACCTAAGTATAGACGAAAAATAATCTCTAATATTTCCTTTCTTATCAGTATGCGTATTACGCCATTGTTTTGCAGTAATTCCAATGCAATATCTTTATAGGCATAGGTGCCGCCATACCTCCCGGCTTTTGCAATGATACCTTTTGCGTGATTTTTTTCAATCCATTGCTTTGCAGACATAACAAAGCGATTCAGCCCGGCTTCTTGTTTATCCTAAAAGGGTACTCCCCCAACTCGGTCCGCCAACGCAAAGAGAAAATTGGCTACTCCACCAACGCGTTACGCCATCAAAAAGTTTGGAGGCCCTCAGAATGGTGAATCACCAGCGCATCTGTTTTTTTGTGTGTCAAAAAACTTCTCATACTTTGGTAGGATTTACACCCCTGAAATATTAGTGTATAATGTATTGGGAATAAAAAATATGCAAAAAAAGACGAAAACAATATGTAAAGCACTGCGAGAAACAGGATGCCGCGGGCAAGCAGGCAAGAGGAAGACTTGCGTGGCTGGACATTTCTTTTCCCCCGGTGAGGAGCTGACGCCCACGGAGCTGCAAATTCTGCATCTGCTCTGCGCCGACAAGTCCAACGCCGAGATCGCGCAGATCATGGATGTGAAGCTGCCGACCGTGAAGACCCACGTCAGCCACATTCTCGAAAAGCTGGATGTGAAGCGCCGGGCGGAAGCCAAGACAGCAGCGAAGAAGCTGCATTTAGTGCAGGACGACCTGTAAAAACAACATCCGGCAGATGTCGGATTTCCATATAAAGGCAAGATGATTTTTCAAGGAGGAAAGATATGAAAAAACGAGTATTGAGTATGTTCACGGCGCTGGCCCTGTGCCTGACGCTCCTGCCCGCGCCCGCACGGGCAGAGGGGACGGAGGGCGGAGCCGCCCAAATCGGGAACACAGTGTATTCCACACTGCCCGAGGCAGTGAACGCCGCACAAGACGGCGATACCATCAAGCTGCTGGCAGACTATGAGACTGCGGAAGGTTCTGGTGGGGAGGAAGAGAGTGGTCTCACTATCACAAAAAGTGTGACCCTTGATCTGAACGGCCATGGGATGGACGATTTCCGGGTGGCTCAGGTAAATGACGCGGTAGAAACTCTCCCGTCCGGCAATCTGACCGTTGAAGACACCAGCGCAGAAAAAACCGGAAAAGTCACTGGGATGATAGAACTTTTGGCCGGCAAGTTGACCATTAACGGTGGCACGATCGGTGATGGCAGAGATGGTGTCAGCATCGAAAACGGCAATCTGATCGTCAACGGCGGTACCATAGATTTTCTATACGGCAGCAACAGCGGTACGGTCACGATCACCGGCGGCACCGTCAAAAACGCACGGTTTGGTGAAGGCTTCAACATCACCGTCACCGGCGGCAGCGGTCACACCGGTCTTTGGGATGTATCGGAAGGTACATGGAACATTTCGGGCGGCGCGTTTGAAGGTGTAAAATTCCTAACCGGATCATCGGCGGAAAACCTGCACATCACCGGCGGCACGTTTGGGGAAATTACCAGAAAAATTCTGCGGGATAGCATAGAAGCGCTTGCACCGATCTCCGGATTGCTGGCGGACGGCTATGCGTTCTATCAGAAAACCGACAGCGAGGAATATGACCAGTGCGTAAAGCTTACTGATGCGATCGCCTACTTGGAAAATGTGCAGGTCAAGGGGCATACCCACAATTTTGTAAACGGCGTTTGCACCGTCTGTGACTACGCCTGCCTGCACACAAATATGAACGGTGACGGTTTCTGCTCCGACTGCAACACGCAAATGGTTGCCAAGGTGGAAGTCGGTGATACGGTTACCTATTCCGCCGATTTCAAAGAGGCGATGAAGAATGCAACAAACGGCACAAAGATCACCTTGCTGGCGGATGTTTCGATTGCAGGAAGGACGGGCATTTCCGGCGACAATACAACGGTTACGCTGGATCTGAATGGACACAAGATCACAAGCGGATGGCTTGATGTTGGGGGCAAAGATACTAATGGGACTTATACGACCTGCACCTTGAAGATCATCGGCAAAGGCAGTTATGAACCTCCGATGTATGGCGGCATAGTCACCGTTGATCTGAAAGCTACGCTGGATCTGAGCGAGTGGGAAGGCGGTACGATCAGCTCGATCAATATATCGGATAACTCGAACTATGAAGCAGAAACGCGGGAAGCCGCAGTAATCGTAGGACCGAAGGCGGGTACGATCGGAGAACTGTCGTTCGGGAATAATCAATTGCCTAAAATAACAAAGACCAAACTGAGCGGCGGCAGCTTTAATGAGATTTGGGCAGCTGATTTTGGGCCGGTCAAGCTTGGCGAACTGCTTGCAGATGGCTATGCGTACCAGAATGCAGATGGGTCGTATGTGAAGTACGAAACGACACTTCAGGGCGCGTCTATTTCCAATGTCAAGGTCGTAAAATGCCTGCATCCGAACATGAAACCGGATGCAACAACTGGCGTAGCAACATGCGAATACTGCGGCAAGAGCGGCAAATTCGTAGCCTCGGTGGATGGCAATCTCTATACCGATATGAATGGAGCCATCTCCTATTGGCTGGCAAACGGCGGCACATTGAAGCTGTATGCCGATTATACCGCTGCGGATGGTACATGGAGCATTGGCAGCGGATTGCATACGATCAATCTGAACGGACATATGATGTCGGTTAAAGGTGACGGTGCATTCTTCAAGCCCACTAACAATATGCATTTGACGGTTACCGATGGCACGGAGCTCGGTCAGATTACGAATATCCTCCTTGATGGGAGTCAGCGCGGGAGCTTTACGCTGGAGAGCGGTTATGTCGGCAATCTGGAGATGACCGGCGGCGCTGTCGTTGCGCTGAAGGGCGGCAGCGTTGACAATCTGGATGTACAGAACTGCTCTGCAAACACAAATCTTTCCATCCAGGGCGGCAGCCTTGGCAAACTGAATATAGAGGATTGGGCTGATGGCATGCATGTTTCCGCCACGGGCGGCAGCCTTGGCGCGTATACACTGCCAAGCGGCAAGATTCTCGCGGATGTGCTGGATTACCAATATTACGCCGAAGGCACAAGCCTTGATAGACAGGTGGATACGGCACCTGGGGAAAAATTCGTTATCAAGCGAGCCCCTTACGACTTTGGATCGACTTCTAAAGCGGCAGATGTTCCCATTAACGGCAGAATCCCCTTCATGGTTGACTTGCCCAGTGAAAATGTGGGCGTGTACGATGTGAAGTGGTATCGCAGAACGGATAGCGGCGCAGAACATATGACGGAGAATAAAGTGGCTGACGTGAATCTCAATGATAAGCTGGATGTATTCTGCGTGATTACAGGGTTGGATAGACCCAATAACGGCACTGTTCTCTGGCAGGTGGCAGTCAAGGGCTATACGATAAATGTCGTGCCTGCCAAGCTGAACGGCGACCAAACGGTCATTACGCAGAAGCCGAACACGGGCAACACCGGAAATCCGGCAGATAACCGCCTGGTGGTTACTCCGTTTTTCCCCAACGCGCTTAACGATGTAGAATACAAATTTGAGGTGACCTACAACGGACAGCCGCTGGAATTGGGTAAAGATTACACCATTAAAGATTCGAGCAATTTGGCAAAGAATGCAGGAACGCACACGCTGACCATCGAGGGCATGGGCAATTATACGGGTGAAAAGTCGGTGACATGGACGCTTGAGCCGTATGAGCTTTCGGTTGAAAACTTTTGTCATGCCCAGATTAACAAGACGTACGATGGTACAGATGCAGTGACTGACAGCACAAACGGAATCAGCGGGTTAAAGTCTTTTACTCTTGATTCTAAGAACCCGCGGAATCCTAAATTGTCGACTAGGGATACTTTTGATTTGGACGAGAGCGACTACCAATTGAGCAATATGAAATTCGACTCCGCAGAAGCCGGAGACAGAACCTTCACCGGCACAATGACGCTGACATCCGGCGGCAACTTTGTCTTTGCCGGTGGCAGCAGGGTGATGCAGATCGAATACGGCAGCAGCGGCGGCCGTCAGCTTGTTTTTATCGGCAGTGCGAGCATCACTGCCCCCGCGGCCAAGGCGCTGCAAGTCGCGAACAACCACGCGGCGACGTATACGGTTGATCTGTCCGCGCTGCTGCCTGCGCTGGAGGCTCCCAGGGAGTACGGCGCGGTGACCTACGGCGCACCAGCTGTCAACTTGTCCAGCGACTATTACGCCGTTGGCACGGCAAGGATCGAAAACGGCAAGCTGATTTTGCCCATTCAGGCCGTGGATACAGACACGACAGGCAGCATTGGTTCTGTCGAGGTCAAGGTCTCTGCGACCAACTACCATGAATTCACCCTGACCATCAACGTCAATGCCACCAACAAGATCGTCCCCACCGGCGAGCCGACACTGAGCGCGAAGGCGCTGACCTACGGTCAGGCGCTCTCCGCCATCAAGCTCTCCGGCACGATGAAGGATGACGGCAAGACCGTTCCCGGTATGTTCGCGTGGGTGGACGGCACGGTCAAGCCCGAAGTCGGCAGCGGGACGTATGAAGCGGCGTGGAAATTCACCCCCACTGACGGCGATACCTACGCCGAAGCCGACGGCACGGTGACGATCACCGTCAACAAGGCAACCCCAACCGGTACGCCGAAGTATACGGCGATTAGCAAGGAAGGACAGACCCTTGCGGATGCAAACTTAGCAGCTGCAGGCGAAAATAAAGAATCCTTATTCAAGTCTTTGGGAACAGGCATTCAAGGAATCGTAAAATGGGTCGAATCCGAGGACAAAACTACAGCGCTGAATCTGGGTACCAAGGTAGAGCAGGGCAAGGCCTACACATGGCTCTTTACGCCAAACGACTTGGCTAACTACAACAAGCTGACCGGCACGATCGTCCTTTGGGCGAAACCGACCTCCGGAGGCGGTGGCGGCGGTGGCGCAGCCCCGGCTCCGACACCGGCTGATGCGGATGTCATCACAGTCAAAGAAGACACGAAGGACAATACGACCTCCAAGCCGGGTGCGGAAAACGACACAACTACAATAACCAAGACAACCGTCAAGAATACGACGACCGAAACGACCAAGAACGAGCAGGGTCAGGATGTTTCCAAGACCACAGCCAGCGTTTCCAAAGACCTCGGTGACAAACTGCTCGATCAGGCGGTTTCCAATAAGTCCGATACGATCGAGATCACTGTGAAGTCCAGTGATGCGAATAACGGCAGCGGCGCAGGCAGCACAGGCGCGGCGGACAGCGTGAAAGCAACCGAAGTCGAGTTGCCAAAGGCGACCGTCAACGCGATCGCCAAGGACACGAACGCCGACCTTGTCATCAAGACCGACAACGGCGAAGTCGTCCTCGACAACAAGACCTTAGAAACGATTGCAGGCGCAGCCAAGGGTGACACCGTAACCATCGTGGTGGGCGAAAACACCCAGCTCAAGGAAACGCAGAAACCGGCGGAGAAGATCGTCGGCAAGAACGGCACGCTCTTCGAGCTTGTCGCGAAGATTGGCGAAAAACACCTGCATCAATTTGAAGGCGGCAAGGCTTATGTGATTCTGCCGATGCCGCAAAAACTCAAGGGCAAAGACATCCTCGTGATCTACATCGACGACAACGGCCTCTGCAAGATCCTGAACCACAGCGTAGTGAAGATCGGCGCAGAATATTACATTCGCTTCACGACGCCCCACTTCTCGACTTTCGCAGTCGTCGACAAAGACGAAGCAGAGGGGTTAATTAAAGAACAGAACGCCGCCCACGTCAAAGAACTGATGCAGAGCGCGAAGTTCAAAGTGACCACCACTAAGACGAGCAAGAAATCCGTCAAGGTACAGGTCGCAGCCAAGAGCAGCAAGACCATGATCTCCGACATCAAGTCGCTGGGCTACACGGTCAAGTACCAGTTCTATCGCTCGACGAAGAAGACCGCAGGCTACAAGCTGCTCAAGACAAGCAGCAAGAACAGCTTTATCAGCACCAAGGGCACGAAGGGCAGAAAATATTACTACAAAGCCCGCGTGTTGGTCTATGACGGAAGCAAACTTGTGGCTAGGAGTGCACTCAAGCAGTGCAGCTATGGCGCAAGACGTTAATGCAAAACTGATTTTTTGCTAACAGAATATAGAATTTTTACTTAGGGCTGACTGTAACAGGTCAGCCCTATTTCTTTGATGGGACAATACTGATAATAACTATACTGATGACCTTTAATGAATTTCTACTTGCCAACGGTGATGAAAATCTGGCGCAGTATCTGGAACAGGTGGATACCCTTGAACCTATCCCTGACGCCTTCTTTAATCCGCTGTATGAGAAGCTGAAGATGTACTATGTCACCGGTGGTATGCCGGAGTCGGTATTGATGTGGACGAAGGCACGGGATGTTTCTGCCATGCAGGAAGCATTGTCCGGAATCATCGGAGCCTATGAGCGTGATTTTGCCAAGCATCCTAATCTCAGCGGGTTCCCGAAAATCTCAATGATTTGGAAGTCTATTCCTTCTCAACTGGCAAGGGAGAACAAGAAATTTATTTATAAGGTGGTCAAGGAAGGCGCACGAGCCCGTGAGTACGAGGATGCATTGCAAAGGCGCTTTGACCGAAAACTTTGTATTGCAGACTTTAATTACTCAGCTTGAAGTCATGCCCCGTTATTGGAGCCGGAACAACCCACCTTACGAGGTGGATTTCCTCATTCAGTGGGAGAATGACATCTTCCCCGTGGAGGTCAAATCCGAAGCCAACACAACCAGCAAGAGTATGAAGAAGTTCAAGGAACTGTTCCCTGATAAGGTCAAGCTCCGCATCCGTTTCTCATTGGATAATCTGAAACTGGACGATGATGTGCTGAATATCCCGCTGTTCATGGAAGATCAGGCGGATCGATTGATTGGATTGGCATTGGAACAGGGCAGCGCACAGTAATAGAAGTATGGAGAATACAGATATGGCTATTAGTAAAAAACTTGAAATTATATACCACAATGGTCAACCAGATGGCATTCGCTCCATTCGTCGCCATTTATCTACCATGACCACTTGCTCATGAGATTCTCCATTTCTGTGATTAGAATATCACATTTTGAAGGGTGTGTTCAAGAAAAAGGGTTCACTTTGGAATCGGTCCATTAACAGGGATCTGATTTGTGAGCGTGTCTAAAACCGGGTAACCCACTTTTCTATGTGACCCGGTATATATGGGGAAGATAGCATATGGGCGCAGGCGTACAGAAAAGAAAACAGGAACCCGTAATGAAACTCATGTAGTGGAGCAATCAGAGTTCCCTGTTTATGAGGAAATTCATGAAGCAATTATTTCCGAGGAAGACTGGGATCTTGCACAGGAAAAGCGGTCAAAAAATAATTATAGGCGTGAAAAAATTCATGATCCGGAACATGCACATATTTTGTCCAGAATATTAAAATGTCCTTGCTGTGGAAAAGGAATGTATGGAAATATTGCCTGCCTCCATGCATCTACCAGCGGATGGAACTCTTCTTCAGTGAGCCCTATATCCAGAGCGCCCATCGCGTTCAAGGCTCTGACTGAATCTCCATAGCCGCGGGCAACAGCTCCGTGTTAGGATATGATATGTGTCAGAAAATCATAATGGACTGTGCAAAGGGTTATTCCTTCGCTTCTTGGTAAAATGTTACAAAAACAGAAGACGGATTTTGTGATGGGGTACACGTTTAACCTTTGAAAAACCCATATTTCTGCTGTACCATATAATCATAAATGAGAGTCAAATGGTGTTTGGTTTTTCATCAATGCTATCACTTGAACCTTTCATCATCAGATTATCAGAAAAAGAGGAAATCGATATGGCACAGAACAGAGTTCGGATTGCGGATGTAGCGGATGCGTTAGGTCTTAGTACAGCGACTGTCTCAAAGGTGATTCACGGAAAAACAGAAAAGCTTTCGGATGAGACCGTAAAACGTGTCCAGCAGGAGCTTGAAAGTTCGGGGTATATTCCGAATATGGCAGGCATTCTGCTTGCAAGAAATAATTCCAGAATCATCGGTGTGGTGGTGAATGACAATGAAAAGTATGAAGGCAGGGTCTTAGAGGATGGATTTGTGATGTCATCGCTTAATGCTCTTTCTCATGAGGTAAATGAAAAAGGATATTTTCTGATGATAAAAACGACATCTGACATCAGTGAGATTCCGGTGTTTGCATCCATGTGGAATATGGATGGGCTGATTCTGATGGGCTTTTGTGAAGCCGATTATGAGAAGCTAAGAAACCAGATGAGGATATCGTTTGTTGTGTATGATGGTTATTTTGAAAAATGCTCCAAGGTGGTCAATCTGGTCATCAATCATTATGATGGCGGTTATCAGGCGGGAAAATATTTGAAGGAGCTGGGACATAAAAAAGCATTGTGCATAGCGGATAATTTCATATGCATGGATCAAGAGCGCATCGAGGGATTTAGAGATGCCTTTGAACCGGGGGAAACATTCAGATGGGAAATACCGAAGACGGAAAAGGAAAGAATGCGCTTTTATGAGGATAAATATAGGAAACTGATAAAGAACAATGTTACCGCTGTTTTTGCAGTATCGGATTTTTATGCACTTGAGTTTATGAGGTTTTTGCAGGGAAAAGGCATACAAATTCCAAAGGATATTCAGATCATAGGTTTTGACGACAATATGGCAAGCAGGGAAAGTAATCCTGCGCTTACAACGATTCATCAGGAGGCACCTCTTAGGGCAGAAACTGCAATCAAGTGCCTTGAAGCAATGCGCGATGGAGCAGAATGTGAGACAGAAATTGTGTTGCCGGTTGAGTTAATAAAAAGAGAAAGTACGGGGGAATTATCATGTCAAAGTTTATGAAATCATTGTGTAAAATTGCAATTCCTGTTACCTTGCAAAGCATGCTGCAGGCATCCTTTTCCATTGTAGACCAGATTATGATCGGACAGCTGGGAGAGACGAATATATCGGCAGTTGGATTATGTGGAAATTTTTCTCTCATTTTTTCCGTGGTAATCGGTGCAGTGAGTACGGTTGCGGGAATATTGATCGCACAGTTTATTGGTGCGGAAGATACAAAAGAGGCATGGTGCAGCTTTGATGTGAGTCTCATTTGCGGAATTATGATATCGGCATTGTTTTTGCTGGCGGCAGGTGGCTTTTCAACACAGATTCTTGGACTTTACACGAAGGATATGGGAATTATAAGTGCGGGCTCAGTCTACTTTAGGATTGTTGCGTTTTCCTATATTCCAATGGCAGTCAGCAATATTTTATCCTCATGGCTGCGCTGCAGGGAGCATGCCACGATACCGTTTTTAGCAAGCTTCGGGGCAGTTGCTGTAAACACAGGCCTTAATTATCTGCTGATATTCGGAACCTTTGGATTTCCATGTATGGGAATAAAGGGAGCCGCGGTTGCAACACTTATTTCGCAGTTGTTTAACCTCGTATTTATTGTTATCGGATTTATCGTATGCATCAGGAAGGATAAAGATAAACCGGTATGGTCATTGCATTTCAGTAAAATTACGATCAGGGATTATGTGATTATGATTATGCCGATTCTCATCAGTGAGTTTTTGTGGAGTCTCGGACAAAATGTGGAGTCTGCTGTCTATGGTCATCTAGGCACGTCAAACCTGGCGGCGTACACACTTACCTGCCCGATACAGGGGCTTATCGTAGGAGCGCTTAGCGGATTGTCGGCGGCTGCCGGTGTGATGGTCGGCAAGAGGCTTGGCAGGAAAGAATACGATGAGGCTTACACAGAATCGAAGAAAATCATGTATGCAGGCTTGGCCGGAGCGGTAGCCGTATCGACATTGCTCATTCTTCTGGCAGGAGTATATACCGGGCTGTATCGTGTAGATGGCAGCGTAAAAGAGCTTGGAAAGATACTGCTTATTGTATTTGCCCTGTATGCGCCAATCAAGGTGGAAAATATGATACTTGGCGGCGGTATCATAAGAAGCGGCGGTAATACCAAAATCATCATGGTGATTGATATTGTTGGCACATGGTGCATCGGAATTCCACTGTGTCTGCTTGCTGCATATGTATTTAAGTGGGGCATTGTTGGTGTGTACACACTGCTTACTACAGAAGAAATATTCAGACTGGTTGTATCGCTTATTATTTTTAAGAGACGCAAGTGGATGATCAGTTTATCGTAGGCGTTTGCGAAAATCTTATGGCGGTGCGTTTTGGTTTGACTGAAAACAAATGCATTGACAGATATTCCGAAAAACGACTGCGCTATCACAAAAGGAAGGATACAGGAATCAAAATGATATTTAACACAAGGATGTGCTAAATAATGGTTATAAAAAGATTCGGTGGAAGCACCGGATCTTTTTACGTTGACAAATAAAACAATATAGTGTATATATGTGTATATACATATATACAGATGGAATAAAATTTTCCACGAACGAAAATACGAGGTAAAGGAATGGAACAGACAATGATCAAAACCGAGAACCTATCCAAGCGATTCGGTTCATTTGCATTACAGGATATCCATTTTGAACTCCCAGCAGGCTATATCTGCGGGCTGATTGGGGAGAATGGTGCAGGAAAGACAACGCTTTTAAACATTCTGGCGGGACTTTATGAGTACGATGGAACCGTTTATTTAGAGGGGAAAGAGTACCGTGCAAATCAGATGGAACTGCAGCAGGAGATCGGTTTCGTGTTTCATGAGGAATGGTTCGATGACTGGGATTCGCTGATCGCAAACAGCAGACATTACGGAAAATATTATAAACACTATGATGAAGCATTGTTAAAAACATATTTTAAGCGTTTCCGGCTGGATGAGAAGAAAAAGTACAAAAAATTGTCCAAGGGAGAAAAATTGAAATTTGCGTTCGCTTTTGCGCTGGCGCATCATCCGAAACTGTTGCTGCTCGATGAGCCGGGGGCGAATTTTGATCAGACCTTCCGTGAAGAATTCCATCATATTTTAAGAGAATTTACCGCGGACGGAACGAAGAGCGTGATCCTCTCGACACATATTACTTCGGATGTGGACCGGTTTGCCGATTATCTGTTGTTTCTGAAAGAGGGAAGACAATTGTTGTACGGAGATATCGAGTCGGTCCGTGATGCGTACCGGATGGTGGCTGGCGAACGTTATGCGTTGAAAGCTTTTGGCGGGCGGCTGGTTTATATGGAGGAGACCCCGGTGGGATGCAGCGCTCTGGTCAAACAGGATCATGCGGAGTATGACCGGGCACTTAAGGTGTGGGAGCCGGACACGGAGGAACTGATGTATTATCTGGCGAAAGGAGAGGAGCATGGAAGAGGCAATCAAATATAAGAATGTGATCAGAGAATATTTTCTGGAATATAAGAACCGTAATCAGGTATTGCAAAGCATCTTTTATGTGATCCTGTTTTGCGCATCGTTTTCGCCTTTGGTATTTGGCAGTGCAAAGGAAGGACTGGGGTATATATGGCTCACATTTCCGATGGTTCTTGCGATGTTTGCAGCAACCGCACATACGAGTGCCCTGCCGCCGATGCTGTATCTGGTTCCCGGATCGAGAAAGCTGCGCGAGGAATATATCCGGAGGATGTTAAATGTTAAGATTGGCCTGCCGCTTGCGTTGTGCGCGGTCATCGATATCATCCTGCTGATCGTGCAGCCGATGATGATCAAAGGCGTGATCCTGCAGCTGGTAACGGTGTTTTTTATGTCCTATTGTGTGGGAATTACAAACGACGGACTGGTCTGGCGGAATAATGTGTCGCGGGCAGCCTATGGGCAGGTAAGTTATTTTAACGGACCAATCACGGTATTCAGTGTGATCGCAAGCTGCGTGATGAGCAGCATCTGTTCTTCGGAGATTACGAATGTGGAATTTTGGATTGCGCTTGTTATTTATCTCATCATTTACGCACCTCTTTCTTATGCGCTTAACAAGCGTTGGGGTGGAATCAGAGAGAAACTCGCCGTCTATGAACTTGCAACGAAGGAGGAGACATGGGACTGGTAATCGTCATTGAACCGCATGGAACGTATGCTATCTATGAGCAGATCGTCAATCAGATCAAGAACCAGATCATATCCGGTGAATTGCAGCCGGACGAGGCGCTGCCGTCCATTCGGGGACTGGCGGCGGATATCGGCGTCAGCGTGATCACGACGAAGCGCGCGTATGAGGAACTGGAGCGGGAGGGGCTGATCCGTTCTGTTTCCAATAAAGGATTTTATGTGTGCAAATACAACACGGATTATCTGCACGAAAAGCAGCTGATGGAATTGGAAAAACGCCTGCAGGAGTGGATCACGCTTGCAAAACAGGCGGGACTTGGAACTGAGGATATTCGCGAGATGCTGGAGGGATTGTTGTAAGATGGAGAATATTATTTTTTCTGCGAAGCAGGTACAGGGGAAGAAAGCATTATTCGGCAAAGGCAGGTTCGCTTTGCAAAATGTGGATTTTGAACTTCCAAGCGGATATATTATGGGAATCATCGGGGAAAACGGTGCCGGAAAGACGACATTCTTCCGCTATATTATGGAGGAAAAGAAGCATTATCACGGCAGCTTTTATCTGGACGGAACCGATATCGCGGAGGATCACGCGTGGTCGATGAACCGGATCGGATTTGTCTCTGAGGAGCGGTTGTTTTTGCGGCAGAAGAGTGCAAGAGAGAATGCAAGGATGCTGGGAAGCTTCTATGATACATTTGATATAGAGCGGTTTGCTGCGCTGATGGAGCAGATGAATCTTACCACGGCGCGAACCATTGGACAGATGTCACGCGGTGAGAATATGAAGTTTCAGCTTGCCTTTGCACTCGCGCATAAACCGAGGCTTCTTCTGTTGGATGAGCCGACCGCGGGGATGGATCCGATTTTCCGCAAGGAGTTTTACAGGCTGCTCCGGCAGCAGTTGGAGGTGCTTGATTGCTCGGTCATCATGTCCTCGCATCTGGAGGATGATATCAAAAAAGAGTTTGATTATATCGGACGGTTTGAGCATGGGGAATTTACTTCGTTTTATGAGAATTCATAAGGTATTCTAATTGTAGGTAGAAGGAGGAAGGAGTCATGACGATAGAAGGTAAGATGCAACAGCAGAAGTTAAAAGAATTTGACTGTACTTTGCGGGAGAGCACGGGCCAGCTGGCATGGTTTTTATACTGGATGTTTGCGGCTGTTGTGCTTATGGTGGGGCTTGTACTGATCTTTGACGGAATGTTTGATCATGATGCATGGCTGCTGTTGGGCTATGTGTGGATGGTCGTTTATATGGACAACTATGTATTGGCGCCGTATCAATGGAGCAATGAAGCCTTCAGCCGGAGGATGCCGAAATCCGATGCGGTTTCAAAAATACTTCGGTTTGTTCCGGTTTCGCAAAAGAACTACATCCGCGTGAGGATGCAGTATCTTTGGAAGTTTGTGTGGAAATTTGCTGCATTTGCCATGCTGATCGTGATCGGAAGCATGAGCGTTACGCAGAAAATTTCTCTTGTGAGGGTGATGGAAGGTGTTCTTTTATTTTTGGCCGGACCGATGCTCATTGGGTATATTGAGTTGAAGGAATCACTTTTTTACAGATCATAAATAAAATATGGAAAAATGTTACAGAAACATGACATTTCTTAGGGCTTTCTTAATCCTATTGCATTCTACATAAAAGAGTGGTAGAACGTGAAGCAGAAAGAAACAGAAGCAAAGAAAACGAAGAAAACTTCTTTCGAAGGAGGAAAATACTATGAAAAAATTAATCACTACGTTATGTGCTGCTTTAGCGTGCAGCTTCCTTTTTACCGCAACACCCGTTTATGCGGACAATGCATACACGATGACTACGGTAAAGAGTCATCTTTCTGTATGGTCTAACGGAAAGAATAAGGTGTATTTGAAGGATATTACAAAGAAAAATAAAGATGGAATCGACGAGATCGTAAAGCAGAAACTGTATCTGAAGAATGTCAAAACAGGCAAGTCAAAACTTCTGCAGACGATCAAGCTCGATCCTGAATCGGAGGAATGCTGCTATCTGAATAATGTATACAAAACGACGGTTTACATGAACCGTGTCAGAGGAGTAGGAGACGGCGACCTGTACACTTATAACTGGAAGACCGGTAAATTCAAGTGTGTCAGAAAGAACTTTATTATCATAAATGCATCGGGAAAATATATGATTACAGCAAATTATCTTCCGACTGACATCAGTCCGTATCCGGCATATCTGTATAAGATTACGTCCAAGGGATTGGAAAAAGTCAAAAAACTTGGCGCATATACCACGCAGGCGCAATTTGCCGGCAGGAAGATTTATTATGCAAAGTTTCCTTCCAACGGAAGCATTCGTCAGATGAGTGTCTGGACCTGTGATCTGTCCGGAAAAAATACAAAAGAAATCTTTAGAACCAAGGCAAAAGATGAGCAGGGTTATGTTATGCTTGAACATGTGGATGAAAATTCATTTGTCTATGTAGAAGTTCCGGCAGACGGGGATCCGGTATATTATCGATTTGACATGAAAACGGAGAAAACGACACAGATTCCGGAATCAGAAGTGTAGTAGATGTTGGTATTGTATAGAGAACCGGAAGAATCCGCGAAGAGGATTGGGAACAATTCGCTTCGCGGATTTTCTGTTTTATAATTAATGCAAACGATGTTTTTTTCTTGCAGGGCATAGGATTAGAGCGTATAATGAATGATAAGTTTGGTGCTAGGAATTGCGTCGGCGGATGCAATCCGATGAAGGGGGAGGCGCGTGAATGGAATCTTCCAAAGCGGCGGAACAATTGGAGAACTGGAAGCAGGAAGTATTAACCTATTGGGTGAAAGATCCCAGACGTGCGATAAAGGCATGCACGGAAATCGAAAACTATGCACAGAAAGATAAAGATTTTGAGAATCTGGCATTTGCCTATTTTTACAGCGGGGAGTGCCACTATGCCTTAAATGAAATAAACAGTATGATCGGACAGATGACGAATGCAATCGTTTATCTTAGCATATCGCATCTGTGGGAACTTCTTGCACGAGCGCAGAATCTGCTGGGCATCACGATGGCACACAAAGGAAATATATCGGTCGCATTGGATTATTACCTTGCAGGAATCAAGAACTGCAGAGAGCACAATGTGACAACGATGATCTGCAGTATCCATATTAATCTCGGATTTTTGTACCTGAAAAGCGGAGTGCACAAAGAGGCACAGAGATGCTTCGAGGAAGCCTATGAATTCTATCAGAAAATGACAGAGGACGAGAGGCAGAATCAGATGGTGTGTCTTACCATGATCTACGCGAATCTGGCGATTTGTTATATGCTACGCACCGAATTGGAACGGGCGCAGGAGTATTTTGAAAAAATAAGCAAAGAATGTCAGCCGTATTTTGAGGATATCGATTATGTGTATATGGATTGTCTGAAAGTGAGATTTTTCCATTTGAAAGGGGATTATGAACAAAGGGATGCGTGCATCGGGAACATTGACATGCGTATTACAGAACCGATGCCTTTATTGGAATTGTTTGATGATCTGGAACGTTTGTGCGTCCTTTTGCTGGAAATTGGGCAGTTTGATGTTTTCCTGCACATCGTAGATCAATTGCAGAATGTGGTCGCTTCATCGGAAATTATGGATGTAGGGCGCAGACTGCTTGCTCTCAGAATCGAATATTACCGCGTGATCGGTGACGATGAAGAATATATGAAAGCAACCGGATGGTTCTACGAGCTTGTGCGGGCAATGGATAAAGAAGGCAAAGACATGATTTCGAATATGCTTTATGCACGGATCGCACTCGAACGCGCGCATGAGAGCCGCAGGAAGATGGAAAAAGAAAACGAAATCCTGATGATGCGCTCAGAGACGGATGCGATGACGGGGCTGGCGAATCGTTACCGCCTGACGGATTATTTTGATAAAGCTTTGGAGAAATGCCGTAACCAAAAGAAATTATTATCGGTTGAGATACTCGATGTGGATTGTTTTAAAGAATACAATGACAATTATGGTCATCAGGCGGGGGACGAGTGCATTCAGGCGATTGCGTCCCTGCTTAAGGAGATGGAAGAAGATGAACCTGTCTTTTGTGCGCGCTATGGCGGAGATGAGTTTATCATTCTCTATAGTGGCGTGGAAGCGGAGGATGTGCGAAAGCGTGCAGAGCAGCTGCGGCAGGATGTGATCGGTTTACAGATGGTACATGAGTATTCGAAGGTTTATCCGTATGTAACGATATCGCAGGGGATTTGTCAGGCAATCCCGATCCCCGGAAACAAGAGCTGGGATTTTCTGCACGTGGCAGATGAGATGCTCTACAAGGTAAAACGGAGTCAGCGTAACAGTATATGTGTCAAAGATTTCTGTGATTTGGAGGCAGACAGTAAATGCTAGATTCATGTGGAACAATTGCAAAATCAGCCAATATTGTAAAAGAAGCGGTTGTGGTCGGAGATGTCAGCATCGGAGCAAAAAGCACGGTGCTTTTTGGCGCGGTATTACGAGGGGACGACCATCCGATCATAATCGGAGAAGGGACAAATATTCAGGATAATTGTACGATTCATACCTCGCAGGTCGATCCGGCGATACTTGGCGATCATGTGACGGTCGGTCATAATGCCATCATCCACGGATGCCAGGTCGGCGACAACACACTGATCGGAATGGGTGCCACCGTTATGAACGGCAGCGTGATCGGTAAGAATTGTCTTGTTGCAGCCGGCTCGCTGGTGCTTGAGCACCAGACGATTCCGGACGGAAGCATGGTAATGGGACGGCCGGCGAAGGTGACGCGTCCGCTTACGGAGGAGGAGATCGCGCATCTTGAGGAAAGCGCGCAGCACTATATAAAGACCGGGGAGAAGCTGCGGGCGAAAGGTTACTGTTATGCCTGACGGATCTGGCGCGTAGACAGCTGTAAACGCCTAGGTCAGTATCAAAAGAAGCGAGGAAATAAAATTTGAAGTTATATATTATCAGACATGGAGAGACATCCTGGAATAAGGCAAAAAAGCTGCAGGGGCGCAAGGACATTATGCTGGATGCGGATGGCATCCGCCTTGCGGAACTGACTGGAGAGGGCATGAAGAATATCGATTTTGATCTGGTGATCTCCAGTCCGCTGATGCGGGCAAGGCAGACCGCGGAACTGGTGCTTGCGGGGCGGGAGATTCCGATGATCACAGACAAGCGGATTATTGAGATGTCGTTTGGAAAGTGGGAAGGTGAGTCGGTAAGAGAGAGCAAGGTGCTGCCGGAAGAATTTGTGGATAAGTTCTATCATGATCCATACAACTGTCCAAAGGCACCGGGCGGAGAATCGTTTCGTGACGTTTTAGATCGTACCGCAGATTTTTATCAGTCCCTGATCAAAAATGAGGCCTATCAAGATGCCGATATTCTGATCTCGACACACGGAGCCGCGAGCCGCTGCCTGCTTGCCAATTTTTATGAGAACAAGACAGACATCTGGAGAGGCGGCGTGCCGAAGAATTGTTCGGTATGCATCGGTGAAGTGACAGATGGTGTCGGTGTGTTATTAGAGAAAGATAAGATTTATTATGAAGAATGAACAAAGAGTCGTCAATCATGCAAATATTTGCAGGGTTGACGGCTTTTTCACGTAAATTTATAATGAAAAAGGATAAAAAACATAAATGAGGTAGCAGTATGAAACTGGCGGTATTTTTTTCGGGAATCGGATACCACTGTGACAAGCCGCTTTTGTATTTTACAAGAGAGCTGGTCAAACAGGTGGGATTCGATGAGATAATCAATTTAAGTTATGCATGCCAGGCGGACAATGTTCGCGGCAATAACAGGAAAATGCGTGAGGTTGGAGAAATTTTATACGGACAGGCAGAGCGGAGTCTTGCTGAAGTGGACTTCACACAGTATGATGAAATCTTATTTGTATCGAAAAGTATCGGAACTGCGGTGGCGGCAGCTTATGCGATGCGTCATCAGGTAATCTGTAAAAATATCTGGTACACGCCGCTGGCGCAGACGTTTGATTTTAAGCCACATGACGGAATTGCATTTACCGGGACGGCAGACCCGTGGGTAGAAACGGACGTGATCCGAGCGCGTTGTGCCGAGGCACGGATTCCGTTGTATGAATATGAGAATGCAAACCATTCGCTTGAAGTTGGAGATACGCTGGAGAATCTGCGGATTCTTGAGAATGTGATCATGCGGAGCCGGGAGTATCTACAGTCTTTGGAATAAGAACGTGACCCGGATCCGGTGCGAAGAACATCATGAGTGAAGGCTTCTATAGCCAGAATCGAAAATGCAATCATAGAAAATTAGGAGTTTCGCAATCGCTTATCATAGAAAATACAGTGAAGGAGAGTGGATATATGAGATGTTTGTTGTGGGAAAGTATGAGATGTCAAATGAGAGCAAAGCAATCGCAAAAACAGAATGGATTACGTGTTCTGGCGGCAGCGTTCGTTGTGATGATGACAATCACGATGATTCCGGTTACGGAGGTGCAGGCGGCGAGCTATAGTGGCGAGGGTTTTGATATATCCAGTCATAATGGTGAGGTAGATTGGAATCTGGTTTCAGAATCAGGTATGGATTTTGTCATGATAAGAACTGGGTTAGGACAGGCTCCGGATGTGGATGCCCAGTTTGAGACCAATTATGACGGTGCGGTCGAAGCTGGACTGAAAGTGGGCGTCTATCATCTGTGTTGTACCCGAACTCCGGAAGATGCGGTGAAAGAAGCAGAGTTTTGTCTGGAAATTTTGGATGGAAGAGATCTGGACTATCCGGTTGCGTATGACATGGAACAGAAGGGAACCTTCGCAGGAGGAAAGGCGAATACTACAGCGATCGCGAAAGCCTTCTGTGACACGATCGCAGATGCAGGTTATACGCCGATGATCTATTCGTCAACGTCATACCTGAATGATTATTTCGACTGGACACAGTTGAAAGGGTATAAAGTGTGGGCTGCCGATTATCGTGGAGCAAAACCCAAGCTATCGGTGGCTGTTGACTTATGGCAGTATACAAAGGAAGGTTCTGTGGATGGAGCCAATATCGACAAGGGATATTGTGACCGGATCTACTCCTACATGGAAGCGACAAGCGTAAAATTTACCAAGGCTTCACTTACCATGAAAAAGAAGACCACTGCGCAGGCGAAGATTAAGATGGGACCGGGTGGATGCACGGACACTAAGATCTTCAAATCTTCCAATCCGAAGGTTGTTACGGTCAATAAGAAGACCGGAAAGCTGACGGCAAAGAAGAAAGGCAAGGCAACGATCACGGTGAAGACCGGAAGCGGTAAAAAAGCAACGATGAAGGTTGTTGTGAAGTAGAGAGTTCATATAACCGTTGTGCTGGAACGGAAGATGAAAGTGCTTCATCATACAAAGAAGCGGAAGGGAAAAGAACCATGAAGATTCACATCTTACACACATTGCGTGATTATAAAAAAGAAAATCTTCCGAAGGACATTCTCGCCGGAATCATTATTATGGCGGTCTCCATTCCTATCTCGATGGGATATGCACAGATTGCGGGGCTTCCGGCGGTGTATGGACTTTATGGATCGGTGTTTCCAATTCTGGCATTTGCATTATTTTCCACATCACCGCAGTTTATTTTCGGAGTGGATGCGGCACCGGCGGCATTGATCGGAGCGGCGCTTCTCTCGCTGAACATTGAGAGTGGATCAAAAGAAGCGTTAGCAGCAGTACCGGAGCTGACGTTTCTTGTGGCAGTCTGGCTGCTTGCTTTCTATCTGATGAAAGCCGGAAAACTGGTAAATTATATATCGGCGCCGGTGATGGGCGGTTTCATTACAGGTATCTGTACAACGATCATTCTGATGCAGCTGCCGAAGCTGATGGGAGGAACCGCGGGAACCGGGGAACTGCCGGAACTGGCAGAACATATTGGAAAGACACTGCCGGATATCAATGTTCCGTCGCTTCTGCTTGGGGCTGTGTCGCTGGTGATCCTTCTTATCACAAAGAAACTGTGGCCGAAAGTGCCGTTTGCGGTCATCCTGATGGCAGCAGGCGCATGGATGACAAAGTTTCTTCCGGTAGAAGCGTGGGGCGTAAATACATTAAGTATGGTGGAACCGGGGCTTCCCACATGGAAACTTCCGGATCTGTCGCTGGTCCCGATGAAGGAAGCCATCACGATCAGTCTGTCCGTAGCGGTCGTGATTATGGCAGAGACACTTCTTGCAGAGAACAATTTCGCACAGAAAAATGGCTATAAGATGGATGACAATCAGGAGATACTTGCTTTTTCCATGGGAAATTTTCTGGCTGCATTTACCGGCTGCTGCCCGATCAACGGATCCGTGTCGCGCACTGCAATGGGGGAGCAGTATCAGGCGAAAACGCAGCTGACGGGAATCGTCGCGGGCCTTTCGATGATCGTTGTGCTTCTTTGCGGAACCGGATTTATCGGTTATCTTCCCGTTCCGGTGCTGACAGCAATCGTGATTTCTGCGCTTCTTGGAGCAACGGAATTTGAACTTGCGGCAAGACTCTGGAAAGTATCGAGGACGGAATTTTTCATCTTTGTCGGAGCATTTGTCGGCGTGCTGATGCTTGGCACGATCAATGGTGTATTGATCGGTATCCTTCTCTCTTTCTCTGAAATGATCATAAGGACAGCAAAACCGGCGCGGTGTTTCCTTGGCATCCAGCCGGGACACAGTCATTTCCGGGATTTGAAGGAGAGCAGCCAGATCCATGCGCTGGAATCGGTTGTCATCTACCGCTTCAGCAGCAATCTGTTTTTTGCCAATATCGGGGTATTGCAAAGCGATATTGAAAATCATATCAGGAAAGATACAAAGGCGGTGATTCTTGATGCGAGCGGAATCGGAAGTATTGATATTACGGCAGCGGATCGCCTGGAGCTTTTGTACCGTTCCTTAAAGGAGCGTGGAATTAAATTCTATATGACCGAACACATTGCGGCGGTCAATGAGCAGCTTCGAAAACTTGGACTTGGGTATCTGATCGAGGAAGGATGCGTGCGGAGAACGATGCACATTGCGCTAAAGGATATGGGGATTCACAGACCATATCCGCTTGAAGGTGTGGATAACGAGGCGAGAAGTGCATCCAGAAAACGAGCGGACAATCGTGTACAGGAACTTGTGTGGGCATTCGGAAGTGAGTCGGAGGAGCAGATTGAAAAACAGATCCGTCTGCAGATCGAGCAGCTGAAAGAGAACGGAGATATTGAGGAGCTGCTGCACGGACGCTGGTCGCATATGGAGGAACTCGATGAGGACGAGTGGCTCGAACATCTTGAGGAACATTTAAAGGAGATCGTACATATTTCAGGAAAAGATGAGCATGCGCTTGCGGCACATATTGAGGCCCATCGTAAGGAAGTGCATGAACGTATTGCAAGGGAGCATCCGGAGCTTGCGGAGCGTTTTCTGGAGCGCAGATATATGCTCGATGAACATTTGAAGGAAAAGAATCCGGATGTATATGCATTCATTGAAAATATGAGAAAGAAATCCTAGAGAGCGCCCGGCTGCAGAAGCCGGGCGTTCAATCGTAGTATCAGATGGAGGTAAATCCTTTGCCGAATACTTCGCTTGTGCTTGACATAGAAATAAAAGCATGCAGCTTGTTCTGATGAATAAAAGAGCGAAGCACTGCAGCCTGTTTACGTGTGAGTGTTGTAAAAATCAAATATCGTTTTTCGTTGGTATAGGCGCCTGTTGCTTCGACAATGGTAGCGCCTTTTTGAAGTTCGCCTGTGATAAAGTGGCAGATTGCATCTTTGTCGTCGCAGGTGATCATGATCGATTTGCGCAGCATGATATTTTCGATGATCGCATCGATCAAAAACGATTTTACAGTCAGTCCGACGAAAGAGTAGAGTGCGGTCTTGATATCGAAGACGAAACAGGCGATGATAATCATAATCAAATCCGTGACAAATAGTGCGATACCGATATCATCCACATGCGTGTATTTCTTTACGATCATAGCAATCACGTCTGTTCCGCCGCTGGAAGATCCCTCATAGAAGAGGAGTGCCGAAGCGATAGCCGGGAGCGCGATCGCAAAGATCAGCTCAAGCATCGGCTCGTTTGACAGCGGCTGCTTAAGCGGAAAGGCGCGTTCAAAGACAACAAGAAGTCCGGAGAGCAGTATGGTCGCGTAGGTTGTGCGCAGGGCGAATGATTTGCCGAGAAAGGCGAATCCGACTACGAGGAGTGCCATATTAACGACAAACGAAAAGGAGCTGGCACTGATCGGAAGAATCTTCGCAAAGACGACCGCGGCACCGGTTACGCCACCGAAACAGAAATTGTTCGGAAACTTAAAGAAATATACACCGATCGCCATAATGATGGTGCTGATGGTTATGATAAAGAAACTTTTTATTTGTTGCATACGAATCCCCTTTTACCTAAATGTATTGATGATTTCAGTTTAAAATGGGGCAGGGAGAAAGTCAACCGGAAGTCTTTTGATAAGAAAGATTTCCGGTTGTTTGTAAAAAAAGGTTATGGAGTGGATAAAATTTTGGACGGATTATGCATAGTGGTACTTTTTCTTTTGGGTGAGAAAGAAGGTCACCGTCACGCACAGCGTCAAAAGCTCCGCAACGGAGATGGAACTCCAGATTCCGTTGATACCGAACAGTATCGGGAGCAGCGTTACTGCGGCAACCTGAAACAGCAGAGTACGCAGGAAGGAGATCGCTGCGGAGACACCACCGTTGTTCAGCGCCGTAAAGAACGATGAACCGAAGATATTAAATCCGGAGATCAGATACACCAGACCGTAGATGCGGAATCCGTGTTCCGTCATGGCAAGAAGCGCCGCATCGTATCCGACAAAAAGCATGGACAGCGGGTGTGCCAGAAGCTGGGCAAGCAATACGAGAAGGATGCCCCAGGTACTGATCAGAGTCAGGCTTTTTTTGAACAGATTTTTCAGCTCCATATGATTTCCGGCTCCGTAATGGTAGCTGACGATCGGCGCACTGCCGATGGAGTAGCCGAAGAAGATCGCCAGAAAGATGAAGTTGACATACATGATCGTGCCGTACGCTGCGACACCGTCCTGTCCGGCAAGTTTCATAAGCTGGATATTGTACAGTGAATTCACAATCGAACTTGAGAGGTTTGTCATCAGCTCGGAAGAACCGTTGGTACAGGTTTTGCAGAGGATTGCTCCGTTAAAATGCGTTTTGCCGAGGCGCAGCAGACTGGTGTTTTCCCGTCCGAAATAAAGGATCGGGAAAAATCCGCCGATCATCTCTCCGCATACGGTTGCGACCGCGGCACCGATGAGCCCGTAGCCGAGCACGCCGACAAACAGGTAGTCGAGCACCATATTGGTCAGTCCGGCGGTAACGATGACGCCGAGCCCAAGCTTCGGTTTCTCCGCAGCAACGAAGAAACTCTGGAAGACATTCTGCAGCATGAAAGCCGGCATCGAGATAAAAGTGATGCGCGCATAGATCACACAGTCACGGTGCAGCTCTCCGGTTGCACCGAGTGCGGTTGCGATAAAAGGCACGATGAGCGCACCGAGGATCGCCAGAAGAATACCGCCGCCGAGTGTGATGTAAACGAGCATGGAAAAATATTCGTTGGCTTCCTTTTTCTTGCCTTCGCCGAGCGTCTTTGCAACGATCGCGCTGCCGCCGGTACCGATCATGAATCCAAGCGCCGAGAGCCCCATCAGAAGCGGCAGGATCAGGTTGATCGCTGCAAGTGCTGTCTTTCCGGCGTAGTTGGATACGAACAGTCCGTCCACGACGCTGTAGATCGAAGTAAAGATCATCATGATAATGGACGGCAGTACAAACTGTATTAATTTTTTAAACGTAAAATGTTCGGATAACTGGATCTTCATATTACAATTCCTTTCTATCTATCGATAATCCGGATGGTTTTGCTAAGTTATGAGCTGCTTCGCTGAGCGCGAGTGTATATTTTCGATACAATGCAAGCATCTGCCGGCATTCCTTATCACTCATGCATTGGAAGGCTTCGCTTTCCATCTGCATGACCGGGTAGATCGTATTTTCCAATAAGGATTGTCCTGCATCGGTAAGGTTGATATGCATGCTGCGCCCCTTGCCGGAGGATAAGGTCAGGTATCCGGCAGCCTCCATCTGGCGGATGGAAGAGTTGACGGTCTGCTTGGGAATAAAGGTTGCGGCGCAGATATCTTTCTGCAGACAGCCGTCACCTAACTCGCAGATGGAATAGAGAATATCAAACGCACTGTTGGATAAACCAAGCTGAAGAGCAATATTGTGATAGATTTCATTGGATTTCTTATATATGCGGTTAAACTCCTGCAAAGAAGTGCTGATATATGGCTTATCCATCTCTTTCTGTAACATAAAACCTCCGTATAACGAGTCAATCAGTTTGCCGGACCAGTATTTAAGTCCGATTTCGTACTTAATCTAGTATAGTCCGATTTCGGACTTACGTCAAGCAAAGAATTTGACGAATTCCGGCGCAGTCATTACAATGAGAACGTTCGTTAAGATCAATTTGATGAAAACAGATTTTATATAAGAAAGCGGGAGAGATTTATGATACAGGACATTGCACCGATTCATCTGCACAATGAATTTCAATATAAGAAGCCAAAGGCGGAAAGCAGGATGCTTGCATACGGCAACCGGACGGTATTTTTGGATAATACGGATGAGAAGACAGGAATTCGATTTATCACTTATGAGCAGTTAAACGCTTTTTATAAAGAAAGCGGTCTTTCTATGCCGCCTTGCATTTATCTGTTTGAGATGGGCGGAGAGGACTTTTTTTTGATCGATATTCCAAAAGATACACAGCTTGGCGGATTTGCATTTCACACGCTTTTTTCCGTAAGAAGAATGCATCCGAAGGAGAAAGTGTATGCGGCAACGACAGGGTGGCATCTGTATGGATGGTATCGGGACAACCGGTTCTGCGGGCGGTGTGCGCACGAACTGGTGCATGATACGAAGGAGCGCATGCTGCGGTGTCCGTCCTGTGGCAATCTGGTGTTTCCAAAGATTGCGCCTGCCGTCATCATCGGACTTGTGGATGGAGACCGGATTATGATGACAAAATATGCGGATCGTGAGTACAAACGATACGCATTGATTGCAGGATTTACGGAAATCGGGGAGACCGCAGAGGAGACGGTACGGCGCGAAGTGATGGAAGAGGTAGGTCTTGAGGTCAAAAATATCCGGTATTATAAGAGTCAGCCATGGGGATTTGATCAGAATCTTCTGATGGGCTTTTTCTGTGATCTGGCGAAGGAGGCACCGATCCGGCTTGAAGAGGATGAACTGTGTCTTGCGGAGTGGGTCGATTTCCACGATATACCGGACGATGAGGAGGGACTTAGCCTGACACATGAAATGATGACTTATTTTCGTGAGTCAAAACAAGCAGAAGTTTGGTAAAAATAACTCTTTTGAGTAAATTTCTCAATAAGGGAAAAGCACTTTAAATTGCCAATTTTAGGGATTATAATGCTTCTTAAACAAAAAGAAGTGCACATGAAAATATGTGCAGACAGGAGGCAGCAGATGTTAAAGTGTTTTAAGAAAATTGATTGGAAAAAGACAGGAATCTTCGCAGGAGGCGTATTGTTCGGCACAGCCGGAATTAAAGTATTATCCAGCAAAGATGCCAAGAAAGTATATACAAGCTGTACTGCAGCCGTGCTTCGGGCAAAAGAGTGTGTCATGAAGACCGTAAGCACCGTTCAGGAGAATGCCGGTGACATTTATGAGGGCGCAAAGGAGATCAACGAGGAGCGCGCAGCACAGGCGGAGGCAGCTGCATTCGAGGATGCAGAGGCAGAAGAAACGGTAGCAGAGACAACGGAAGAGACCGCAGAATAAGAGGCGATAGGCGTGAAGTTTGTAATCAAGCATGAAATCAAGGGACGCATGCGAGTCCATCTTGTTCAGTACCGTATGAACTGTGCGCAGGCGGATACCTTACTTTATTTCCTGCAGAATGACGAGCAGGTGACAAAGGCGAAAGTATATGAACGTACTGCCGATGCGGTCATCTCTTATAAGGGAAGCCGCGGAGAATTGATCGGAAAGCTGCAGCAGTTTCAGTATGCAGAGGTCGACGTGCCGGAAGGCGTGATCGAGAATTCGAACCGTCAGATGAACGCTGAGTATCAGGAGAAAATGGTGGAGAAAGTCATTCTCCGCTATGCATCCAAGGCTTTGCTTCCGTATCCGGTGCGTGCATGCTGGACGACACTGAAGTCGCTGCGCTATATCGGCAAGGGAATCAAGACGCTTGCCGCAAGAAAGATCGAGGTACCGGTTCTCGATGCCACGGCGATCGGTGTTTCGATTTTAAGAGGAGATTGTGAGACAGCAAGTTCCATTATGTTCCTGCTTGGGATCGGCGAGCTTCTGGAAGAGTGGACGCATAAGAAGTCGGTCGGTGATCTGGCACGGACCATGTCACTGAACATTGGCAAAGTCTGGCTCAAACAGGATGGTACCGAGGTACTTGTGGATGCAAAGAAAATCGTTGCAGGCGATGAAGTGGTCATTCATATGGGCAACACGATTCCGTTTGACGGTGTGGTCACAGACGGCGAGGCAACGGTCAATCAGGCATCCCTGACGGGAGAATCCGATCCGGTCAGAAAAGCATTGGATGATTTTGTCTATGCGGGAACCGTTCTTGAGGAAGGCGAATTAACCATCCACGTTCAGGCAGTCGGCGGCAGCAGCCGTTATGATAAAGTCGTAAAGATGATCGAGGAGTCCGAGAAGTTAAAATCCGGACTGGAGAGCCGCGCGGAGCATCTTGCGGACAGTCTGGTTTTGTATTCTCTCGGAGGTACTGCGTTAACGTATCTTCTTACGGGAAATGTAACGAAGGCATTGTCCATCCTGATGGTGGATTTCTCCTGCGCCTTAAAGCTTGCGATGCCGGTATCGGTACTTTCGGCGATCCGTGAGGCAAGTGAGCATAATATCACGGTCAAAGGCGGACGCTATTTAGAGGCGATGGCGGAAGCGGATACGATCGTATTTGATAAGACGGGAACTCTGACAAAGGCGCAGCCGACCGTTGCAAAAGTGATATCGTTTAACGGATACAGCCCGGATGAACTGCTTCGGATTGCCGCCTGCATGGAGGAGCATTTTCCGCATTCTATGGCAAAGGCAGTCGTGGATGCGGCTAAAGAGAGAGGTCTTGATCACGAGGAGATGCATTCGAAGGTTGAGTATGTGGTAGCACATGGTATCTCGACAATGATCAATGGCAGGAAAGCGGTCATCGGAAGCTATCACTTTGTCTTTGAGGATGAGGCATGTACGATTCCGGCGGAAACGGAGCATATTTTTGAGACGCTGCCGGAACAGTATTCGCATCTGTATCTTGCAATCGAGAACGAGCTTGCAGCGGTCATCTGCATTGAAGACCCGCTGCGCAGGGAGGCAGCAGCGGTAGTTCGCGCATTACATCGTGCCGGAATTAAGAAAATCGTTATGATGACCGGAGACAGTGAACGCATCGCGGGTGCGATTGCCAAGAAGGTGGGCGTGGATGAGTATTACTCGGAAGTCCTTCCGGAGGACAAGGCGGAATTTGTGGAGCGTGAGAAAGCGGCCGGACGCAAAGTAATCATGGTGGGTGACGGAATCAATGATTCACCGGCACTTTCTGCGGCGGATATCGGCATCGCCATCTCGGACGGCGCGCAGATTGCCAGAGAGATCGCGGATGTGACGATCGCTGCCGATGATTTGAACGAGGTTGCTGTGTTGAAGCTGTTGAGCGATGCGTTGATGAAACGGATTCATGGAAATTACCGTTCCATTGTGGGATTTAACGCAGGACTGATCGCTCTCGGCGTGGCAGGCGTGCTTGCACCGACGACATCCGCATTGTTACACAATAGTTCAACGCTGTTTTTTACATTACGAAGTATGGGAAATCTTTTGGAGTAGACAAAAAGGACAACTTAATTTTACGAAACTGTGCCAACTCCTTGAAAAACATCGACATTATTTGTATAATAATGTTGATGTTTTTATTTTGAGATTATGAATGAAGAGGTAGTTTATCATGAGAAAACATTCAGGCGAGAAGAAGAGAGGGTCTCTGGCAACGAAAATTATTCTGGTCGTGTGTGTAGCGGTTATTGTGTCAAATGTGTTTAGTATCATGTTTATCGTAAGAGGAGCCCGGTCACAGATTCTTGCATCGGTAAAGACAACCATGATGGATCTGGCAGAAAGCAGTGACATGCTCGTAGAGAATGCAATGAACGCATCGGATCAGGATCAGCTGACATATGATGCCTATCTATCTTTGCTGAAAGACGTTAAGATTGAAAATGTGGACAGTTCCTATGTCTATCTTGTCAATGAGGACGGAACGATGCTTTATCATCCGACCGAAGAAAAGGTCGGACAACCGGTAGAAAATGTTGTGGTTACCGGATTGGTCAAGCAGCTGCAAAACGGAGAACATCCTGGGAATGCAGTTGTAGATTATGACTTTCACGGAACTACAAAATATGCTGCGTATTGTATTATGAGTAACAATGATATTGTTGTGGTAAGCGCGGATGAAAGTGATGCCTTAAGCGGTTTGAATCAGGTATCGGCAATGGCATTCGGAGTACTTGTCGGAATTGTTTTGGTCATGTGTGTGATTGCAAATATTATCGGAAGACGTATGGCAAAGCCGCTTGCAAAGTTAAGCAACGTGATTGAGCAGATGGCGGAAGGCAATCTGAATGCGTCCTTTGAAGGAATCAAAGAGTCCAATGATGAGATCGGATTGATTAAGGTCCGTATGCAGCATATGGCCGCTTTGTTTAGTGATATTGTGGACAAAATTCGCAAGGCGAGTGATCATATGACCACAAGCAGTTCGGAATTAAATGAAACCAGTGAACAGACATTGAGTGCAAACGGAGAGATCTCACGTGCGGTACAGGATGTTGCGGAAGGTTCTACCAATATGGCTACGTCCATTTTAGACATCAATGACAATCTCGGAACGATGTCGTCGGAAACACAGGTGATCGATTCTTCGGTATATGAAATCAAGAAGCAGGCTGCAATTGTGCAGGAAAGCAGCCAGATGATGAGCGATAAGATGCGTGGTATGAGAGAGAGCAGTATGCGCATGGATGAGGGAATTGCCACAATTTCCGATCGCATTAAAAAGGTCAACGAGGTCGTCGGTAAGGTACAGGAAATTGTATCCGTGATTGAAGAAATTTCCGGACAGACGAATCTTCTGTCGTTAAATGCTTCCATTGAAGCGGCAAGAGCCGGAGATGCGGGAAGAGGATTCGCGGTCGTTGCAGAAGAAATCCGTGTGCTGTCCGACAATACCAGTGAGCAGCTGGAGAATATCAGGAACATTATTTCCGAATTGATCAGTGAATGCAGTGAGTGTGTGAAGGCTTCCGAGAATATTGTGGAAGATAACGCAACACAGAAAGAAGAAATCGGATATGTTCTTTCTGAATTCGGAACGCTCGATGAGCAGATCGGGCTGACTGCAGACAAGGCAGAAGAAATCAAGCAGCTCGTAGAGACTATGGTCGAACTAAACGGAAACATTACACAAAGCAGCGGAGGCCTTACGGATGTCAGTTCGGCAAATGCTGCGGCAACCGAAGAGATGACGGCCAATATTGAGGAATTGAACGCGATGATGCATGGGATTGCGGATATGGCAGGTCAGATGCATGAGCAGTCGGAAGAACTGAATCAGGCGCTGCAGTACTTTAAGTAAATCCTTGACAAACAAGATACATAAAATTATAATAATATTAATCGCAGGATAGTTCGCAGAAGATGCACTAAACCGAAAAAGTAAGACGCAATGCGCGTATGTGCTTTTTCGGTTTTTTACTTTTGCAGGATAAAGGAAGAAGGGGGAAATGAAAATGATGAAACGCGTATCGGGAAAGATTGCGTTCGGGGGAATCGCTATCGGCACCATTAAGGAACTTTCCAAAAAAAATGATCTGGTAAGACGTGTGCATGTCGAGGATGTTGCGGCGGAGCAGGAACGCTTTCAAGCAGCCCAGAAAGAGGCAATCAAGCAGCTCCAGGGACTCTATGACAAAGCGGTCAAAGAGGTTGGCGAGGATAATGCCGCAATCTTTGAAGTTCATCAGATGATGCTTGAAGATCTGGATTATCTTGACTCAATCCGTAATATCATCGAGACACAATCGGTGAATGCAGAGTATGCGGTGGCAACGACCGGTGATAATTTTGCGGAGATGTTTGCCGGTATGGATGACGATTACATGAAGGCGCGTTCTGCTGACGTCAAAGATATTTCGGAGCGTGTGGTCCGCATACTTTCGAATCATGAGGAGCAGGAGCAGGACAAAGGTACCGGACGGAAACACATTATTGTGGCGGATGATCTGGCCCCGAGTGAGACGATTCAGATGGATCGTGAGGCAGTGCTTGCGTTTGTGACAAGACAGGGTTCGACCAATTCCCATACGGCGATCCTTGCCAGAACCATGAATATTCCGGCACTGGTGCTGACACCGGTGGATGAGGGCGTGGACGGTAAGATGGCAATCGTTGATGGATTTAGCGGAACTGTCATCATCGAGCCGGACGAGGAAACGCTTGCGGCATATCAGAAGAAGCAGCAGGAAGAACTGGAACGAAGAGAACTTCTTGCGCAGCTGAAAGGTAAGCCGACCATTACGGAGGATGGAAAAGAAATCAAGCTTTATGCCAATATCGGCGGGGTAAAAGACGTTGGAGCCGTGCTGCAGAACGATGCCGCAGGAATCGGTCTGTTCCGAAGCGAGTTTTTATATCTGCAGAGTACGGATTATCCTACGGAAGAAGAACAGTTTAAGGCTTATAAGACGGTTGCGGAGATGATGGCGGGCAGGAAGGTGATTATCCGTACATTGGATATCGGTGCGGATAAGAAAGTGGACTACTTTCATCTCGACGAGGAGGATAATCCGGCGCTGGGATATCGTGCAGTGCGAATTTGTCTGACACGCCCGGAAATCTTCAGGACGCAGCTTCGGGCTTTGTATCGTGCAAGTGCCTATGGTAATATTGCGATTATGATTCCGATGATTACTTCTGTGTGGGAAGTGGAAAAGTCCAAAGAAATTATTCGGGAAGTGAAAGCGGAATTAAAAGAGGAAGGCGTTCCGTTTAAGGATGATGTGGAGGTCGGTATCATGATCGAGACTCCGGCGGCAGTCATGATCGCGGATGAACTGGCGCAGCTCGTTGATTTCTTCAGCATCGGAACAAACGATCTGACTCAGTATACACTGGCAATCGATCGTCAGAACGAGCACCTGGATATGTTTTATAATGCACACCATCCGGCGGTTCTTAAGATGATCCGGATGGTAGCAGAAAGTGCACATAAAGCGGGAATCTGGGCTGGAATCTGCGGAGAACTTGGCGCAGACTTGGAATTGACGGAAGAATTTGTTAAAATGGGAATTGATGAGTTGTCTGTTTCACCATCAATGATTTTCCCTGTAAGGAATAAAATTATTCATTCTAAGACAAAATAACTGAAGGAGGACAAAAGGATGAAGACATTTGATTACACGATTAAGGATGCTATGGGGATTCATGCAAGACCGGCAGGACTTCTTGTAAAGGAAGCCGGTAAGTACGAAAGCAAGGTTTCTCTGACAAAGGATGGAAAGACGGTCGATGCTGCGAGACTGATGGCTGTTATGAGCCTTGGAGTGAAACAGGGACAGACCGTTACCGTTACGGTGGAAGGCGCCGACGAGGGAAATGCAACCGCAGGAATGCAGAAGTTCTTCGAAGAGAATCTGTAATTTTAATCAGGAATCAAATGAGGCAGATACACAGAGTGTTTGTATCTGCCTCGATACGTTTTATTTATAAAAATCTTGCTATTGTTTATTTTAGTTATATAGTTTATTGTTTTTTGAAAATAGCAAGTATTGTATGAAATTAACAAAAATAGACATAAAAGACCGCCAAATCTAACAAAACAGGTTCTTATACATGAGAAAAACTTGACATAATATACAACAGGCGTTAAAATAAGTTTATACAAAAAAAGCAATAATTGAATGGATTGTTACTGACCAGCAGGCAAAACCAAATTTTACATCGTTCTTAGATGGATTGGTGTAGGGTTTGGCTTTTTTATTGAAGGAGGTTGGGTTCCAGCAGACGGAGAGATTCATGAATATTCAGAAGATCATTAATAACAATGTAATATCGGCAGTAAATGATAGGAATGAAGAAGTTGTTGTTATGGGTCGCGGAATCGGCTTTAAGGCACATGCCGGAGATGCAATCGATGAGACAAAAATCGAGAAGGTATTTCGCATTGAGAACGAGACGATTTCCAGACAGTTTCAGGAAATCCTGGAGAATATTCCGCTAGAGCATATGCAGCTTACGGAAGAGATTATTTCCAAAGCCAAGGAAGTTTTGAATGTCAAGCTGAATCAAAGTATTTATGTAACCCTCACGGATCATATTAATTTTGCAATCCAGCGTCAGAAAGAAGGCGTTCGGCTTAAGAATGCGCTGCTCTGGGAAATCAAAGAGTTTTACCGAAGCGAGTACCAGATCGGACAATATGCGATCGAATTACTTAACGAGAAGATTAAAACCGATTTTACGGAGGATGAGGCTGGCTTTATTGCTCTTCACATTGTGAATGCGGAATACAATACAAGTATTAACCATACATTTGCAATGACAAATATGATTCAGGAACTTTTGCAGTTCGTTCAAAAAGAGATGGGGCGCAGGTATAACGAAAATTCGATTCATTATGAACGTTATCTTGCCCATCTGAAGTTTTTGGCAAGGCGTGTGTGTGACCACAACCTTTTGCCGGATGATGATATGGAGTTTGCAGCCGGGATCGAACAGAAATATCCTGCAGAGTATGAATGCAGCCGGAAAGCCGCAGGCTATATTAAGGAACAGTATCATGAGAGCCTCTCCGAAGAAGAGATCATGTATCTGGCAATCCATATCAAGCGCGTATTTATGGAAGATTAAGTGTATAGGAGGGAGTGGATAATCGTATGCTTCAGTTATTCAAAAAGAAATCAGACGGAATCGTAATCGGGGCTCCGGTCAAAGGAAAAGCCGTACCGATCAGCGAGGTCAATGATCCGACATTTGGTGAAGAGATCCTGGGCAAGGGAGTTGCAATCATTCCGGCAGACGGAAAGATTTATGCTCCGGCAGACGGCCGGATCGAATTGCTGTTTGACACGATGCATGCGGTAAGCATGACAACGGATGACGGAGTCGAACTTCTCATCCATATCGGTCTTGAAACCGTAACCTTAAAAGGTGAACATTTTACTGCTCATAAGGCAACCGGCGATACCGTAAAGAAGGGAGATCTTCTGATCACAGTTGATCTTGAGGCGGTTAAGGCAGCAGGATTCGATGTGATTACGCCGATGGTTGTTTGCAACACCGGTGATTATCAGGCGGTGGAGGCTGTGACAGGCGCAGATGTTGAGCCTGGTGAATCGGTTCTTAAGATTAAAAAGTAACCGCAATGTTTTCTATACAATTTATATTTTACACATTTTAAGTATTTTAGCCGGATCACAACGGCATAAAATAAAAGGGATTATTAAGATGAAGGAGGATGTTTACTATGATGAAGTATTTACAAAAACTTGGTAAAGCATTAATGCTTCCGGTAGCCTGCTTACCTATCTGTGGTATTTTAATGGGTATCGGATATCTTATGTGTCCTGCAACTATGCAGGGTGGTGACATTTCAGGCGTGATTCCTATGATCGGATTCTTCCTGGTTAAGGCCGGTGGAGCGCTGATCGACAATATGGCACTGTTATTCGTAATCGGTGTCGGTGTCGGTATGGCAGACGATCATGATGGTACAGCAGGTCTTGCAGCATTAGCTTCATGGCTGATGATTACAAACCTTCTTTCCACAGGAGTTGTTACAACTCTGATGCCTGCAATCGCAGACAATCAGGATAAGATGATCGCATTCGGCAAGATTGCAAACCCATTTATTGGTATTCTTGCTGGTATCATCGGTGCTACATGCTACAATAAGTTCAAGAGCACAAAGCTTCCGGATTGGCTGTCATTCTTTAGTGGCAAGCGTTGCGTAGCAATTATCGCCGGTGTTGTTTCCATTATTGTTTCCGCAATCCTGTTGTTCGTATGGCCGTTAATCTTCGGTTTACTGATCGCAGCTGGTAACGGAATCGCAGGAATGGGTGCTGTTGGAGCTGGTATCTACGCTTTCTTAAACAGATTACTTATTCCAACCGGATTACATCATGCATTAAACAACGTATTCTGGTTCGATACAATTGGTCTTGGTGACCTTACAAACTTCTGGGGAGGAAAGACATCAGCTGATGTTACCTGGGATCTTGGAATGTATATGTCAGGATTCTTCCCATGTATGATGTTTGGTATTCCTGGTGCTGCACTTGCTATGATCAAGTCAGCAAAGAGCAACAAGAAGAAAGTTGCAATCGGTCTTTTAAGCTCCGCAGCATTATGTGCTTTCATCTGCGGTGTTACTGAGCCGTTCGAGTTTGGATTTATG
Source organism: uncultured Agathobacter sp. (assembly GCA_934316545.1). GTDB lineage: Bacteria > Bacillota > Clostridia > Lachnospirales > Lachnospiraceae > Roseburia. Next base: position 82,736 of record CAKRDT010000003.1, read on the forward strand.
TTCCTTGCTCCAGGACTGTACTTAGTATACGCATTACTTTATGGTATCTTTACAGTTATCACAACACTCGTTGGTTTCCGTGCAGGATTCAGCTTCTCAGCCGGAGCAACAGACTTGTTCTTCTCAGCTTCCCTTCCGGCAGCTAAGAACACTTGGATGATCATTCCTCTCGGAATCGCAGCCTTCATTGTATTCTACGTAGTATTCCGTTTCATGATCGTTAAATTCGATCTGAAGACACCTGGTAGAGAAGATGATGATGTAGATGAGACAAAAGTAGAGTTAGCAAACAATGATTACACAGCTATCGCTGCAACAATCTTAGAGGGCCTTGGTGGCAAGGACAATGTAGTAAGCATTGATAACTGCATCACAAGACTTCGTCTCGAAGTTAAGGACAACACAGTCGTAGATGAGAAGAAGATTAAATCTGCAGGCGTTGCAGGTGTTGTCAGACCTGGCAAGACAAGTGTTCAGGTTATCATCGGAACGAAAGTTCAGTTCGTGGCAGACGAGTTCAAGAAGTTGTGCCGGTAATTTAGAAAATTAGTATAATCCCTTTCTTAGAGGCGGCTTTGCGTAATGCGGAGCCGCCTTTAATGATGAATCTGGGGGTGCCGTGATCAGATAGGGTTTCTCTAAAACGGACGATACCGGATTCATAAGATAAGATTCGAAAATTAGCAGTAAGTTTTTTGTCAGACGGACTTTGAACGATACCGACTTTCTCTCAGCTTTTTCTGCGAATTAACTCCTGCAACGATTTTTGATAGTTTTTCATCACATGAAACAATCATGCAATGATCCGAAACAATGGAACGCAGGAGCAGTCGCAGAAAAGAGCTTCGATAAAGTGTATCATTCAAAATCCTGTTGGTTGAATGCGTTTGCTGCTAATTTTCTTTTTTATATTTTGGCATCCGGTATCTGTGGATTGGAAATAACCTATCTGATACACGCTAAAATTTTGCTAAGTGGGGCGCTACACGCAAATATTCTCCCCTACATCCTCAATGCTATCTGAAGATAACATGCTACTTGTATTTTTTTGACTTAAGTTGTACTTGACCACAACAATTTTGGGTATACAGCAGAATTTTCGCTGCCTATACCCTTTTCACTGTAGTTCGATACTTTTTTGTATTTGAGGAAAGATCATGACCTACAGGAGAAAAATGAGATCCAGGTCATGGAGGAACAGGGAAGACCATGACCTATAGGATAGAAGTAGAAACCGGATCAGGAGATTCTGCTTGTTCGGAATTAATTTATATAAATAAATCACGCGCGGCGAAATTTTACATTTATCTGTAAAATAACACCGCGCGTCATTTTTCCTTATTTACTATGAGGCAAATTTTTGTCGTGCATCAGATATGAATTTCTCAAATGCACAGATACCGGATTCACTAGGGGATTCAATAGGTAGAAAAAAATTAGCAGTAGTTTTCTATATTAACAGGATTTTGAATGATACACTTTATCGAAGCTCTTTTCTGCGACTGCTCCTGCGTTCCATTGTTTCGGATAATTGCATGATTGTTTCATGTGATGAAAAACTATCCAAAATCGTTGCAGGAGTTAATTCGCAGAAAAAGCTGAGAGAAAGTCGGTATCGTTCAAAGTCCGTTGATTTTATAATAACTACTGCTAATTTTCGAAGCTTATATTATGAATCCGGTATTGTCCGTTTTAGAGAATCAAATCTGATCACGACAAACCCGAATTTGGGATTTGCCTCTTACCTTGCGATAATGTAGATACTGTATGCAAGGTAACATAGGATGCAAAGGAGACCTTCCCGGCGGGAGGTTTCGCGGTGCGTTTTTGCCAGAACAAGAATCAGGGCGCATACGGCAATCAGAATTGCAGTATCAATAAGCAGTTCCGGAGCTGCGTTGATCGGAGTAAGTACGGAAGCGGCGCCAAGGATGAACATGATATTAAAAATGCAGGATCCGACAGCGTTGCCCAAAGCGATACCGGAATCTCCCTTTTTTGCTGCGACAATTGAGGTCATAAGCTCGGGAAGAGATGTGCCGATTGCTACAATGGTAAGGCCGACCAAGGTATCGCTCATACCAAGTGAGCGCGCAATCTGACTTGCATTGTTGACAACAAGATTGCCACCCAGAATGATTGCAGCCAATCCGCCAATGACCGAAAGAATGCTTCGGGGAATGCTGAGCTGCTTGAGAGGTTCCGTGTCAGTACGATCACGGATGGCGCTGCGGATTATAATATAAAGATAGGCAGCCATGCTGACAAGAAGAATAACACCCTCTATACGGCTGAGTTTTCCGTCCAGCAGGAGAAGAAGCAGTATAACGGATACTGCAATATTCCACCATAAATCACGATGCAGCATATCTTTGTGAGTGGTGATCGGTCGAAGCAGAGCAGATACGCCGATGACCATAAGAAGATTAAAAATATTTGATCCAACGATGTTGCCGAGGGATATGTCACTGTTTCCGGCAAGTCCTGCGGTAATCGAGACGGCAGCCTCGGGTGCGCTGGTTCCCATCGCGACAATGGTAAGTCCGATCACGATGGACGGAACCCGCAGGATCCCGGCAATCGAAGAAGAACCATCCACGAAAAAATCCGCGCCTTTGAGAAGAAGAACAAAACCGACAAGTAGTAATAAATACATCATAATGACCTCCAGTCTGTGCAGTAAAAAAGAGACTCTTACTGCACGAAAAATAGTGCAATAAAAGTCTCGTTACATACCAAAACGGGTATGGAAACTGTCCGGCCCCCAAGGCGTGATGACGAACAATTTCACATCGAAAGATGCCAACTACTCCCTCGTATTGTTGTGATAGTTAATCTATAACACAAGATAGGTTGTATTGTCAATAAAAAGATTGAAATCGAACACATTTTCTGCTATGATGAGTCTGAGATTACAAAGTGAAGGTGGCAGACAATGAAGGTCATAAGGAATCACAGAATGTGGATTTGTCTGAGTTTAATATGGATGATTCTTCTGTCAGGAATGTGCTATGAATCCGTGAAAGCAGATTCCTTATTGTTGTGTCTGCATACCGGATCGATCGAGTCTCAACAGACGGCGCATCATCTGAATGATGCTTTTTTCGGTGGACCGCAGAACGAGGGAGCCGAGGAAGTGTTTGGAGTCAGAAATCTAGACTCCCGCCTGATCGCCGCAAGAAAAACAAGTCGTCTTAGCGGAATCCGCACGATTCTGCTTGCGCATCTTTTTGTGGTCGTCACGATCGGATTGATAAACTGGATCAACCGGTTCGTCCGGATTTCGGCTTTGCCGCCGTGTAACCGGCAGACGATCATTCACTATATTCACCAAAAGGACGGAGCCAAAGGCTGATAACAATCTTATTCAAGAACAGACCCGTGTTTGACAGGGGTCTTATTCGGTTACTTTAAAATAATAAGATTAGAGTGCATGGAGCACGGAAAAGAGGAGAATATGGCATCTAATATTTTGGTGGCTATTTTTGCAGTAATTGTAGTGGGAGCAGCGGGATGGTCCTGCTGGTTTGAAAACCACAGACAATCAGAGAAGGATCTTGAAGAACAGGTGAGTGCGCTTAAGACACAAAAATCCGAACAGAAATAGAGTTTCGACCGGAACGACCCCTGCCGCGGACATCAAAAGTACGGAAAGTTTACATTCCTATTCGGATGAGGATATGGTATAATTTTCATATGTAAGGATATCAGGAGGTATTTAACAAATGAAAACTTTGGGGAAGAAACTGACCGTTGTGCTGGCAGTGGTATTGGTAGTGCTTGTGGCGTGGCAGTTGCTGGTGCTGACACTTTTGGAGAAGCATATAATTCATACGTTTCTGGCACTTGTTTTGACGATAGTCGTAGCAGTTCTCATGATTGCATTGATCGCGGTAGCGGTCAAATATGTAATTGAACCGATTAAGATGGCAGTGATGGGGCAGCAGCCGGACCATGATTCGAAGATGGCGGCACGGACACAGAAGATGGCGGCAAGAGAGGACGAAATCGGAAAGCTGTTCCGACAGGTGCAGGGATCTGTTGGAACCTTTGCGCAGGTTATCTCAGGAATCCGGAATGCAACGAGGGAACTTGAGGAGGTAACGGAAGAATTTCAGAATATGTTTGCCGATATGTCCGATTCTGTAAATGAAACAAATTCTGCAGTGGAAGTGATTGCAGAGAATACCCTGTCACAGTCAAACCGGACTTTGGATATGAAGGATAAAATTGATGCGATTGGTACGACAATCGATTACATTTCCACGAATATTTCGAGTCTGACGCAGAGTGTGCAGATATTGAGTGAATATAATGATTCGGTTGATGAGATTATGCAGGAGCTTATGAACATCAATGAGAAGAACGGAGATTCTATTGAGAATGTAAGGCAGCAGACCGAACTTACGAATACTTCCGCGCAACAGATTCGTAAGGCCGCCGAGATTATTGCCGGGATTTCGAATCAGACAAACCTGCTTGCGCTGAATGCGAGCATTGAGGCTGCCCGAGCCGGCGAACACGGAAGCGGATTCGCAGTTGTTGCGGAAGAGATTCGTGTTCTTGCAGACCAGTCAAAAGAATCAACGGAACAGATCAATCATGTTGTAAATGAATTGCTCAGCAATTCGCAGGTAAGTGTCGCAACCACGCAGGAAGTATCGGAAGCGTTTGCGGTACAGAGTCAGAAGGTGAATGAGACCGTTTCGATTTTTAAATCGCTTCATTCGGAAATAAAGAAAGTAAGAGGTTCGATAGAGGAGATTAATGAGGAAGTCGGAACACTTGAGGCGCATAAGAATGTGATTGAAAGTGGAATTGATGCATTGTCCGAAGCATCCGGAGAGAATTCTTCTAATGCACAGGTTACAACCGAGAATCTTGCCGGTTTCCGGGAAAAGGTTCAGGAGTGTGGTGTCAAGACCAATCGTGTGGTTGGCGTTACGGAAGAACTGGTAGGATATATCCGCCGGTTTGATGCGGGGAATGTCCGGGAGAGAGTACTTGGCGAAGACGCTTAAAATATGAATCAGTTACAAAAGATGTTGTTCAGACAAATGGGCAACATTTTTTTTTGATTCATTGGAAATTCAAAAATGAGCCATGTTCCACAGATTGTGACTTATATCGATGGTCCGTTTTATGCGGATGAAGCACTTCCTGTAAAGCAGCAGAAGCAAATGCTTCGGAATCAGTTGTATAAAATGATGTGCAGGCGGGCAAAAGAAAATACAGTAGAACTCATTCGTTATGTGGTGGAAGATAGTGATATCATTGGCGAGGACGGATTCTGTTTCGAATTTGTCTTGTGAGAGAAAGCAGACAATGCTATAATCAAGAAAGACAGAATGTGTGAGAGAGGATAGACAATGTATCGCAAAACAATCGATGAATTACAGGAAGATACAAGAGAAAAACAGGTGATCGATCTCCGAGGCGAAGATGATTTCGAGAAGGAAACGTATCCCGGGGCAATGAATATTTATTGGGAAGAACTCGGCGAGCGCATCGATGAAGTTGCTAAGGATATGCCGGTTTATCTGATCTGCTACACGGGTCAGAAGAGTGACGAGCTGGCGCAGGATCTGCAGACAAAAGGATATGAGGCCTACAGTGTAGAAGGCGGCTATCGCGCATATTTGAGAAAGAAACTTACCGATTTCATGAAGCCGGATGAAAACCGAGAGGAGCGGCTTGAGGAACGGGCGAGGGATGTTGAGAGAAGCATTATCAAGAAGTTCAAGAAGCCGATTTGGAGACAGTTTACGAAGGCAATCAACGAGTATGAGATGATCAAAGACGGTGACAGGATCGCAGTCTGTATCTCCGGCGGTAAGGATTCGATGCTGATGGCGAAGCTTTTTCAGGAATTGGAAAGACACGGAAAGAAGAATTTTGAAGTGGTCTTTTTAGTTATGAATCCCGGATACAATGATGTCAATTATGAGACGATTTTGAATAATGCAAAGATATTAAACGTTCCGATCACCGTGTTTCGAACGGAGATCTTTGATACGGTAGCCGATATTACAGATTCTCCCTGTTATCTGTGCGCACGCATGAGAAGAGGCCATCTGTACAGCAAAGCAAGAGAACTTGGATGCAACAAGATTGCATTGGGACATCATTTTGACGATGTGATCGAGACCATTGTAATGGGAATGCTTTACGGAGCCCAGATTCAGACGATGATGCCGAAGCTGCACAGTACGAATTTCCCGGGCATGGAATTGATCCGTCCGCTGTATCTGATCCGGGAGGATGATATTATTCATTGGGCGCGGTACAATGATCTGCATTTTATCCAATGTGCGTGTCGGTTTACGGAAAATTGTGCATCTTGCGGAGGCACGGAAAAGGGATCGAAAAGAGCGGAAATCAAGGAATTGATACATACGCTTGAAAAACAAAGCCCGTATGTTGCAAAAAATATTTTCCGTAGCGTGGAGAATGTGAATCTTAATACGGTGATTGCATATAAAAAAGATGGTGTGAGGCACCATTTCCTGGATGATTATGACTTGGGATAATAATTGTGAAAGGGGCAGTAGATATGGAAGAAATCAACGGTGGAAATCTGTTTGAACTTTTCTGTGGAATGATTGAGGCGTTTGATTCGTGTATGGATGATTATCTGTACGTTCTTGATGTGCCGAACGATCAGTATTACATCTCGAAGAAGGCGATGAAGCGCTTTGCGATTCCGACGTTTATGTTTAAGAATGTATTGGAAACACATAAAAAGTTTGTCTACAGGGAAGATGTCAAGCTTCTGGAAGAAGATCTGGCCAGTGTGATGAGCGGTCAGAAACTGGAACATAATCTGACATATCGATGGATTGGTTCGGATGGGGAACCAATCTGGATCAACTGCAGGGGGCGTGTCATTCTCGGAACGGATGGAAAACCGCAATATTTGGTCGGATGCATTAATGAGGTCGGCACGAAACAGATTGCGGATAATGTCAGCGGATTATTAGAGAGCGTTGCAATCAAGGATGTCTGGAATCTGCAGCATGATAAGATGACGAACGGATTTGTGCTCCGCATTGGAATTGATGGATTCAAAAGAATCAATGAGAAGTTTGGGGTGGAATACGGAGATTTTGTTCTGCATGAAGTGGCCAATTGTATTCTGGGATGTATCAATACGCATCAGAAGGTATATCGTGTGGCAGATGAGTTCCTGATCATTGATCCGTCTGATGGGGAACCAAAAGCTGCTAAAAGGTTGTATCGAAAGATACGCAGCGAGGTGGATCAGATTATACGCAGAGATAACTATCGGACATTCTTTACGATTTCCGGCGGTGTGATCAGTGGCGAAGCGTTGGGGCGGATCGATTACAATGAATTGCTGAAATACAGTCAGTTTGCATTAAGTGAGGCAAAAATCCGCGGCAAGAATCAGGTTTACTATTTTCAGGAGGAAGATTATGAGCGGTTTCTGCGGCGCAGAAAAATTCTTGTTGAGCTGCGTAAAGCGGTATCCAATGATTTTAAAGGATTTGATGTGTATTTTCAGCCGATCATCACAAGCGGCGGATGCAATCTGTTTGCGGCAGAGAGCCTGCTTCGTTTCCGGACTTCTGAGAAAGAAGCTGTCTTTCCGGTGGAGTTTATTCCGATTCTGGAGGAGAGCGGACTGATCATTCCGGTTGGAAGATGGGTGCTTTACCAGGCTTTGGAAATGTGTGCGGAATGTCAGAAAATCCGACCGGAGTTTAAGGTAAGTGTTAATCTTTCTTATGTGCAGATTTTGAAGAGCAATTTCTTTAAGGATGTGGTGGAAGGGCTTAAAAAGTATCAGCTTCGTCCGGACAGCCTGATCATTGAATTGACGGAGAGTGGATATGTCGAGAATTCTCCGGCGGTCCATAAATTGTGGCGGCAACTGAAGGATTATGGGGTTATGATCGCAATCGACGATTTTGGAACCGGGTATTCGAATTTGCAGTCGATCGCTAATCTGATGCCAAATATCATCAAACTGGATCGTGGATTTACGGTAAAGGCACTCAATAATGTATATGAGCATCAATTGATGGATCAGATTATTCAGCTGTTTCACAGTGTGGAACTGAAGGTATGCGTGGAAGGCGTTGAGACGAGTGAAGAACTGACAGAAATTGAGAGACTGGCTGCGGACTGCATACAGGGATATTATTATGGTAAACCGTGTGAAAAGCAGACTTTTTATAATACGTTTGTTGAAAAGAAAGCGGATGAGTAATTCATCCGCTTTTGGTGTCTTTGGTGCTATTTCAATCTGCCCATATGGTGCGCTAGGCTATGTAACTTAATCGTTCGTTTGCAGAATGCCGCCGACATGGGATTTGATTGCAGCGAAACTTTCCGCACTGATAACATGTTCAATACGGCATGCGTCCTCGGCAGCAATCTCCGGATCTACACCTAATCGGGTCAGACATTCGGTGAGTAATTCGTGACGCTCGTAGATCATTTCGGCGATTTCGCGTCCGGTATCGGTCAGATAGATGAAGCCGGCATCGGTTACGGTAATCTGGTTCTTTTCACGTAGATTCTTCATAGCGATGCTCACACTGGATTTCTTAAAACCCAGTTCATTGGCGATATCAACGGATCGTACGACCGGAAGCTTCTTACTTAATATGAGAATGGTCTCTAAATAGTTTTCTGATGATTCATTACTGTGCATTTTTACCCTCCAACTGCTCGTATGGAACGTAGCGTTCTGCTACATAGTTAAAATTATAACATAAGTAGAGAAAATGTGCCAGTAAAAAACTCTTAATAAAGTTGTTGACAACTAATGGCAGTTAGTGTATACTAACAACGAATCAGAAAAAAACGTATGCATGGGTCGTCCTGTTTTGAAAGGAGTGGTTGTAATGTTAGCTACAGCAATTGTATTGGTTATACTGGCTGTCGTAGTTGCACTTGCTGCTAAAAGTCTTATAAAAGATAAAAAAAATGGGAAATCCATATCTTGTGGCGGTGACTGCAAACACTGTCACGGATGCCATTAATGAAATGTTCAACGACGAAAAGACCGGCTGCATCCGGTCTTTTTGGCGTGATGCACTATTTGTTAGAACTTTACGGGAACACTGCTTGAATCGGTTTTAGAGGCATGATATAATTTTTCGTTGGACAAAATAAGAAGGGATTCTAAGAAGGAATATATCATGAAAAAATTACTGGTTTATCTGAAAAACTATAAAAAAGAATGTGTTCTCGCACCTCTTTTTAAGCTGTTGGAGGCTTCGTTTGAATTGATCGTGCCTTTGGTTATGGCTGCCATCATTGATCGTGGTATTGCGGCAGCGGATCGCCCATATGTTTTTAAGATGGGTGGGGTACTTGTCTTGTTAGCCCTGATTGGATTGACCTGTTCGATCACGGCACAGTACTTTGCCGCTAAGGCTGCTGTAGGTTTTGCTACAAAGCTGCGGTATTCACTTTTTTCCCACATTGAAACCTTATCATTTTCCGAGATGGATACGGTTGGAAGTTCTACCCTGATCACCCGTATTACAAGTGATATTAATCAGGTACAGTCCGGTGTAAACATGGTGTTACGCCTTTTTTTGCGGTCACCGTTTATCGTATTCGGAGCCATGATCATGGCGTTTACCGTGAACGTAAAGGCTGCATTTGTGTTCGTTGTGACCATTCCGCTTCTTTCCGTTGTCGTTTTTTCCGTTATGCTGGCAAGTATTCCTTTATTTAAAAAAGTCCAGCAAGGTCTGGATCAGGTGCTGGGGCATACGAGGGAGAACTTAGAGGGAGCCCGTGTGATTCGTGCATTCAATAAGGAGAAGGATGAGGCCGAAGCGTTTTATGCAAGCAATCATTTCCTGACAAATATGCAGCTTGTGGTCGGACGGATTTCGACACTGATGAATCCGTTGACGTATATCATTATCAACTGTGCAACGATTGCGGTTATATGGGTTGGAGGCAAGCAGGTGTATGGCGGCATCATTACGCAGGGTGAAGTTGTAGCGCTTGTAAATTACATGTCGCAGATTCTGGTTGAGCTTGTAAAGCTTGCAAATCTGATTATATTGATCAATAAAGCCATCGCTTGTGGAAATCGTATCGAGGAAATTTTTGAGACAAAGTCTTCGGTTGTGAATTCTGCGGAAAAACAGGAGGATCAGCCATACACCGGAGAGGATGCGGTGGTATTTTCGCATGTATCCATGTCTTATGCATCGACTTCGGAGGAAGCGCTTACCGATATTGATTTTGTGGCAAAGAAGGGAGAAACGATCGGCATCATCGGCGGCACCGGATCCGGTAAGTCGTCCGTCGTCAATCTGATTCCCCGTTTCTATGATGCATCAAAGGGAAGTGTGTCCGTTGACGGCAGAGATGTCCGCGATTATGATCTGACCGAACTTCGCGATAAAATCGGAGTTGTCATGCAGAAAGCGGTATTATTCCAGGGGACGATCGCAGAGAATCTGCGCTGGGGAAAACCGGATGCCACGGACGATGAACTGTGGCACGCGATTGAGGTGGCACAGGCAACGGATGTGGTGGATGGAAAAGAGGGACGATTGGATTATCGGATCGAGCAGGACGGGCGGAATCTTTCCGGCGGACAGAAACAGCGTCTTACCATTGCCCGTGCAGTGGTAAAAAATCCGGATATCTTAATTCTGGATGACAGCGCTTCTGCATTGGATTTTGCAACGGATGCCAGGCTGCGTGCAGCGCTGCGGGAGATGCAGGGCAATAAGACGATCTTTATTGTGTCGCAGCGGACTTCATCGATTCAATTTGCCGATAAGATCCTGTGTCTGGATGATGGACAGGTGGCAGGAATCGGAACACACGATGAGCTGCTGCGCAACTGTGAGATATACCGTGAGATTTATGAATCGCAGTTTAAGAAAGAAGATTTGGAAAAATCCAAAGAAGGAGGTGCCAGATAATGCAGTCAAAGGAGCAGAGACAGGGACAGCTTGTTACATTAAAAAAAGTTCTTCATTATATGAAGCATTATATTCCGCTTCTCGTATTGTCAATTATTTTGGCAACGATCAGTGTGGCACTGACGTTGTATTTTCCGATTCTTACAGGTAAAGCAATTGATCTGATACTCGCCAAAGGCAAAGTGGATTTTGATGGTATTCTGGTGCTGGCAAAAGAAGGCGTGATCGTGATCGTAATCACGGCTGCCGCACAGTGGGTCATGAACATGGCCAATAACCGTATGACTTACAATATGGTAAGAGATATTCGCAGGGATGCGTTCGACAAAATCGAGAAGCTGCCCCTGGCTTATATTGACAGCCATTCACACGGAGATATGGTCAGTCGTATCATTGCAGACGTGGATACGTTTGCGGATGGTCTTCTGATGGGATTTACGCAGCTTTTTACGGGGGCTGCAACAATCGTTGGAACGCTTTTGTTTATGCTTTCCATTCACATCAAGATCACACTGGTTGTTGTAATTCTGACACCATTATCGCTTTTTGTGGCAAGCTTTATTGCGAAGCGGACCTATTCGATGTTCCAGCTTCAGTCGAAGACGCGTGGAGAGCAGACCGCTTTCATTGAAGAGATGATCGGCAATCAGAAAGTGGTACAGGCGTTCAATCATGAGGACGAAGCCTTAGAGGTGTTTGATGAAATCAATGAAAGATTACAGAAGTATTCGCTTCGTGCGACCTTCTTTTCGAGCCTTGTCAATCCGAGCACACGTTTCATCAATAGCCTGGTATATGCAGCTGTGGGAATTACCGGAGCTTTGGCGGTTATTCTTACCGGAGGGGCATTTTCTGTTGGAAGTCTGTCCTGTTTCTTATCGTATGCCAATCAGTATACCAAGCCGTTTAATGAAATCTCCGGCGTTGTTACGGAGCTTCAGAATGCGCTGGCATGTGCGGCACGCATTTTTGAACTGATTGAAGAACCTGCAGAGAAACCGGATGATGCGGATGCGTATGTTCTTGAGTCGGCAGATGGAACGGTTGATATCGATCATGTATATTTCTCCTATGTCCCGGATCAGCATCTGATCGAAGATTTTAATCTTCATGTAGAGCAGGGACAGCGTATTGCAATCGTAGGACCAACCGGATGCGGTAAGACAACATTGATCAATCTGTTGATGCGCTTTTATGACACGAATTCCGGTAAGATTGAAGTCAGTGGCCATGATATCGGGCATATGACAAGGCAGAGCCTTCGCGCCAGCTATGGTATGGTACTGCAGGAAACATGGCTGAAAAAGGGTACGATTCGTGAAAATATCTGTATGGGGAAACCGGATGCGACAGAAGAAGAGATGATTGCCGCAGCAAAGGCCTCGCATGCGCATAGCTTTATCAAACGTCTGCCGAATGGATATCAGACTTTGATCACAGAGGACGGCGGCAACCTGTCGCAGGGACAAAAGCAGCTTCTTTGTATTACAAGGGTTATGCTTTGTCTGCCGCCGATGCTGATTCTCGATGAGGCAACCTCTTCGATTGATACGCGAACGGAGATCCGGATCCAGAAGGCTTTCCTGACGATGATGCAGGGAAGAACAAGCTTCATTGTCGCACATCGTTTGTCGACGATCCGTGAGGCGGATGTGATTCTTGTGATGAAGGATGGCAAGATCATTGAGCAGGGAGATCACGAGACATTGCTTGCACAGAATGGTTTCTATGCCAATCTGTATAACAGCCAGTTTGCTTAAGGTAAGGTTGTAATGTAAAATCGGCTATGCATGGAATAAAACGATTGTATGAAAAACGGATACCTGGGAATTGGTATCCGTTTTGTGCTTCTTTTATGAAATTGTAACTGCTAAGTAAAAACTTAATTCTCTTCCTTGTCAGGATCCTTGTAAGAATATGCGTTGGAAATCTTGCAGTTTTCGGTAATCAATGTGACCGGATCGCGATAGAATGCGATGACAGGTGTGCCGATTTCGAGTGTCTTATAAAGCTTTTTTGCAATCGACGGAGGTACATTGATGCATCCGTGTGAACCGGAAGTTTTGTAGATGTCTCCGCCAAACGAGCTGCGCCAGCTGGCATCGTGAATTCCTACATTATAGGCAAAAGGCATAAAGTATTTTACCTTGGAAGCGTAGTTCTCACCAACTAGTGTGGCATCCTTTTGTTTGTAGACGATTTTAAACAGACCATCCGGTGAACCGTTTTTCTTTGCAATGTTACCGGAAACAATATCCGTTTCTACAATCAGTTTTCCTTCCTTGTAATACCACAGATGCTGCTTTGTGTAATCAATCTCTACATAGGTGCTGCCGATATCATCAAGACCACTCTGGCAGGCGGTCTGTTCGTAGACCGGTTCACGTTCGACCGGAGTACCGCCGCTTAGGTCTTCTTTCAGCCGGGCGGCTTCTTTGGTCTTGTTAATTACCCATCCGTAATCGCCGCCACCGATTTTGACGGTATCTCCGGAAGAAGTCTTGAAATCACGAACGTCTCCGTATGTATTGTAGGTGCTGGCAAGATGCTGCACAAACTGTGTAAGCTTTTCTTCGCTCAGCGTTACGGTTCCGTCCCCGCTGATATTGAGCATATGAAGAATGGTTTTGGAATCGAGATTTTCATCGACTCCATCAATCTGATAGTGCACGGTGGAAGAGGTGTATCCGGTGATCTGATCCATCGTGTCGCGGATTGTGCTGTCGGAGGCATGAACCGCAGGTTCTTCATAGCAGGAATCGGAGAGCGTGAGAGCAGCCTCCTGATGATCGACTGCCTGTGTGATCTCCTGTAAGATCTCATCACGGATCGGTGCATTGCCGTCTACCTCATCGATAACCTTTGCATCGTCTCCCGACAAATCGATGCGTGCATCCTCCGGCTGCGTGATATAATCCGGATCAAAAATTTCAAGACTGTCAACGAGACGTTTAAGAGAAGCTTCATCATAGGAAAAGGAGCGGTTCATATCATAACGGTGCGTTTTAAAAATATTTACAGGCCAGGTAAAACCGTTTTGTTTATCCAGGAGTGCCTGTTCCTCGCCGGCCGCTTCATATTGGTAATTGAAGTCGGGACCGGCAATATGAAACCTGTTGCCTTTGCGGTCAAGAACCGTCAGAAGATAAGTGCTTGCACCATCCGTATGCTTCTCTGTTACATAATCAGCGGTCTTATTACCGCAGGCGAGTTCTCCGATGGTTGTCTTTGGAAAAAAGTGATGGTTATAATAGATTCCAAAACCAATGTAGACACCAAGGAGTGCAACGACGCTTCCGGTGAATACACCGGAAACGATTTTTTGTAAGCGGCGCCGCTTGCGGCGATTGGCCAAGCTGCCTGTGTTTGCTGCCATAAAAGCTTCCATCCTTTCTTTAGGGAAAACTTGAAAGCACATCGCCTGCCACAAGCTGTTTATGCGTGTGGCTTTAAGTGGGAAACCGGCATATAGACAGGTATTCCGTCCTGATAGACGATGGATACTTCTCCCTGAATCAGTGGTTTTAAGTATTCGTTTAATTCCGGCATGATATCGTTGCCGGCTTTGTTGATCCATTCGCGGGGAATGGATTTGGCTTCGTTTGCAATACCGGCGATCGGAGCATGATCATAACGGACTGCATAAGGGGTATTGGATACCCGTTCGAGTGTGACCATGCTTGCAGTAACTCCTTCTTCGGCGAGGGAGACTGCCTTGCTGCCGAGTGCAAACGATTCATCGAGATCCGTCTTGGATGCCAGGTGTGCTGCGCAGCGCTGAAGAACATTTACTTCAACGGATCGAACCTTAACGCCGATATTTTCTTTGACCAGAAATTCAAGTGCTTTTCCGGCACCGGAGAGCTGCTGGTGGCCAAACTGGTCGGCAACGGCCTTCGAAGAGGTAATATAATCGCCATTCTTATCGCGGATGCCTTCGGATACCGCAACGATGACATTGTTGAGTGTTTTGAGCTTCTCGCGGATATCTGTTAGAAACTGATCCTTGTCAAACGGTGTTTCCGGAAGATAGATCAGGTGCGGAGCGGTATTGTAACTGTTGCGGGCCAATGCTGCCGATGCGGTAAGCCATCCGGCATCGCGTCCCATGATTTCGACGATGGTAACGCTTTTGACCGCATAGATAAAGGTGTCGTGTGCTACTTCAAGCATCGTGCCTGCAATATATTTGGCTGCGGAACCAAATCCCGGAGTGTGATCAATCATGCAAAGATCGTTATCGATTGTCTTTGGAATGCCGATAATACGTATATCACTGTTGATTTTTGACGCGTAATCGGATAACTTAAGAACCGTATCCATGGAATCATTGCCGCCGATATAGAAAAATGCTTTGATGTTCATTCGGGCAAACTGGTTAAATATAAATACATAAGGGGAATCATCATCCTTGTAGTTCGGAAGTTTGTGCCGGCAGGAGCCAAGGTACATCGCCGGGGTGACTTTCAGACATTGCAATTTCTCGGCAGAGTCGATGGTCTCACTGAGATTGAGATAATTTTCATTTAAAATTCCGAGGATTCCGTTGATGGAACCGTAACAGGTGTCATATTTGTCCGAGTGTTGAACTCCGGCAATCACTCCTGCAAGACTAGCGTTAATTGCTGCGGTTGGGCCTCCGGATTGGGCGACCATACAGTTTGACTGATTCATTCTGGTAACTCCTTATTCAAGTACTATTGATTATGATAAACTCATTGTAGAGGGTTTGAGAGGAAATCGCAAGGGAAAGACATGAAAAATCAAAATTTAACAAATTCTTCATTATCTATATGGTATCAGGACTGTTCGCTTTGTCCGAGAGAGTGTCATGTAAACAGGAACAAGGGGGAAAAGGGAGTCTGTGCGGTGGATGCAAAGCTTCGTGTTGCGCGGGCTGCACTTCACTTTTGGGAAGAACCCTGCATCAGTGGGACAAACGGAAGCGGGGCAGTGTTTTTCAGCGGTTGTGCGATGCATTGCGTGTTCTGTCAGAATGAAAGAATCGCACGGGGAGAGACCGGCTTTGAAATCAGCGGAGAGCGGCTGTGCGAGATCTTTCTGGAACTGCAGGAGCAGAAGGCAAACAATATTAATCTGGTGACTCCCGGACAGTACATTCCCCATATCATCGATGCGGTAGAAGCGGCAAAAAGACAGGGACTTTCGATTCCAATCGTATACAATACGAGTGCATATGAAAAAGTGGATACATTAAAGCGTTTAGAAGGGATCGTAGACATTTATCTTCCTGATTTTAAATATATGGATACGGATACGGCGCGTAAATATTCCCATGCTCCGGATTATCCGTCCGTCGCCAAGGCTGCAATTGCCGAGATGGTGCGGCAGCAGCCGCGCCCGGTGTTTGTCTGGGAGAATCATCAGGCGGGAGAACCTCCATATCCGGATAAAAAAGAAAATCCGACAGAAGCAAAGGATGGTGCGGTTATGGTCAATGGAGTGATTGTGCGTCAGTTATTGCTTCCGGGAAAGGTGAAAGAAGCACAAAAAATAGTTTCCTATCTGTATGATCATTATGGAAATCAGATATACTTAAGTATGATGAGCCAGTATACACCTCTGCCGCATGTGGTGAACAATCCGGAGCTGGCTCGAAAAATTTCCCACAGGGAGTATGAGGATTATATTAATGAAGCAATTAAAATTGGCGTGGAGCAGGCTTTCATTCAGGAGGGCGATGTGGCAGAAGAAAGTTTTATTCCGGATTTTATGAGTGGGAAAGGCGTATTACCGGAGACATCCGGGGATCAAAACAGATAGTGGGATGATGCCAAAAAATATAAAATACAGAGCAATATGTTATATAGAAATTTGTCGAAAGGTATTGTACGATGAACTCATATCATCAATGGAGGTAGCTTGTTTGAAGGGGAAAATCAAGGCTCAGCAGATTACGATTGAGTGTCCGAATACGATTTTTCATCTTTATATCCGTACCGACAATGAAATGTCGAAACTTGAGATATTTATGAGAAATCTAAGAACGGTTGAACGATTGGAACTGATTGACATTTATCAGTGGTGCAATCGTCAGCGAATCCTGTATGATACGGCATTTCATTATCGCAGAGACAATTCGCTCTGGAAGAATATGCGCTCGTATCTGCACTATTCCAGCCAGAAAATGAAATACAAGGTTCGTTTCAGAACGGCTTAAGATCGTCAGTTGCTGCTGACGGTCTTTTTTTACGGAGTTTGGCAAATTTTAAGAAAGACTTTAGTTGCACAGACAACGGTTTTGGGGTAGTATGGGAAAAAAGGAGGGAAGGTATGAGATATCCTGAGTTTTTGGAAAAAAATGGAACCATTGGATTTGTTGCACCGGCATTTGGCTGTGCCACAGAACCTTACAAAAGTGCGTTTGCCAATGCAAGGAGAACTTTTGAAAAACTGGGACATACAACGGTCGCAGGAGAAAATTGTTATGCGGATCTGGGAATCGGGATCAGTAATACGCCTCAGAAATGCGGTGAGGAATTGAATGAAGCTTACTGCAGCGAAGAATCCCGGATACTTATGTCGTGCGGTGGCGGGGAGCTGATGTGTGAGGTTGTTCCGTATATCGATTTTGAACGCATCAATATGGCAAAACCCAAGTGGTTTATGGGGTATTCGGATAATACGAATTTTACGTTTTTGCTCACAACCTTATGTGACACGGCCGCAATTTACGGACCGTGTGCACCGGCATTCGGCATGCAGCCGTGGCATGCGTCTTTGCACGATGCATATGACATATTGTGTGGACAAAAGCGTGAAGTGCGCAATTATGATTTCTGGGAGCGGGAAAGCTTAAAGGATGAGAACCGGCCGCTTGAGCCTTATCATGTGACGGAGCCTTTTCGTCTCCGGAGGTTCCCGGATGAGGAGGTTACCATCAAGGGAAGGCTGGTCGGTGGCTGCATGGACTGTTTGGTAAATCTGCTCGGTACGTCATTTGATGAAGTTCACAAATTTAATGAGCGGTATGAAGAGGATGGAATCATCTGGTTTCTGGAGTCCTGTGATCTGAATATTATGTCGATCCGGCGAGCACTCTGGCAAATGAAGAATGCCGGCTGGTTTGAGCATGTGAAGGGATTTTTGATCGGGCGGCCGTATTGCTATGGAAGCGAGATGTTCGGCATGGATCAGTATGAAGCTGTTATGGGAATTCTGGCTGAATATGAGGCCCCGGTCATCATGGATCTTGATATCGGTCATCTTGCCCCGATGATGCCGATGATCAGCGGAGCGCTTGCAAAGGTACATTCTGCGGGCAATGAGATTGATATCCGGTATATCTTTGAATAACATGCAGATTTAGTATAATGACAATTATGGCAGGTTAAGCGATTGCGAAACTCCTGTGGCGGCGTGTTCCGGCTGGGCTGACCCGGTGGCGGGCTTCTATGCTGAACACGATTTTAGACAAAATCATTGAATTTGCGAAAATCTCTGCTGGGCTCAATTTTTATGTCCGAGCAACGCTTCGACTGTGGCACTCCAAGTGTCCGTCTGACACAGATGTGCTCAAAATTTCTAGTCTGCCTAAGAGGGGCACTTTGTGAATTTTGATTGTGCCCACTCTCGGTTAATGTCTCCCCTCATAGAATTGTGGAGAGCCATTAAGTTATGAGGTCGCAAACACGACCCGTGGGCACTCGTTCACAAAGGTGCCCCACGTAAGGCAGACACGAAATCCATCGGACACATTCTGTGTTCAGACGAACATTCGGAGCGCCACTGTCTAAGCTTGAGCGGACAAAAATCATAGAAAGAGCCCAGCGGACATTTTCAGCAAATTCTTGATTTGGGATAACTAGTGTCAGCGTAGAAGCCCGCCACCGGTTCAGCCCAGCCGGAGCATGCCGCCACAGGAGTTTTGCAAACGCCTAAAATACAAAAGAACTAAGAGGAGATTATTCATGTACGCTTATATCAAAGGCGAACTTGCGGAAATCAATCTCGATCACATTGTGATCGAGACAGGCGGAATCGGGTATCAGATTTTTATTCCCGGTCAGATATTTGAATATTTACCGGCACTGGGAGAAGAGTTAAAAGTCTATACCTATTTATATCTCCGTGAGGATGCAATGATCCTTTACGGATTTCTGACCAAAGATGATCTGGAACTGTTTAAGCTTCTGATCTCGGTCAGCGGAATCGGACCGAAAGGCGGACTTGCGATCCTTTCAACCCTTGATGCGGATGATCTGCGTTTCGCGGTATTATCCGGAGACGCCAAGGCAATCGCCAAGGCACCGGGCGTCGGCGGCAAGACGGCACAGAGAGTGATCCTTGAATTAAAAGATAAGATGTCGCTTGAAGAGGCTTTCGAAAAGAAGACGCAGCATGTAGAGGAAGCAGCAAATGCTCCGGCAGTTGGTTCAATCAAAAACGATGCGGTGCTCGCACTTACTGCTTTGGGATATTCGTCAACGGAGAGTCTTAAGGCGGTATCGCGCGTGGAGATTACGGATGCAATGGATGTCGAGGATGTCCTTAAGGCAGCTTTAAAGCATATATTGTAATTGACATTTGGTTTTCGGTGGCATGCAATACAAATCGAAAACAGTAAAAAATGATTTAGTAGGATGAAAATTAGCGGATGGAAAAACGAGTGATTTCTACCCAGATGCAGGAGGAGGATTATAAAATCGAGTCATCCCTCCGTCCTCAGAAACTTGAGGATTACATCGGGCAGGAGAAGATTAAAGACAATATGAAAGTCTATATCGAGGCGGCAAAGGCGAGAGGGGAATCGCTGGATCATGTTCTCTTTTATGGTCCTCCTGGACTTGGTAAGACAACACTTGCCGGCATTATTGCAAACGAGATGGGAACGCATCTGAAGGTGACTTCCGGACCTGCGATTGCTAAGCCTGGTGAGATGGCAGCAATCTTAAATAATCTTGCGGAAGGAGATATTCTTTTTGTCGATGAAATACATCGTCTGAATCGTCAGGTTGAAGAAGTACTTTATCCGGCGATGGAAGATTATGCGATTGACGTGATGATTGGAAAAGGCGAATCGGCCCGATCCATCCGGCTGAACCTTCCGAAATTTACGCTGGTTGGTGCAACAACACGTGCAGGAATGCTTTCGGCACCGCTGCGTGACCGTTTCGGTGTGGTCAGCCACATGGAATATTACACGGTTGACGAGTTAAAGTCGATTATTTTACAGTCGGCGCATGTGCTGGATGTGGCGATCGACGATAAAGGCGCTTTTGAGCTTGCGCGACGATCCAGAGGAACGCCGCGACTTGCAAACCGTCTGTTAAAGCGTGTCCGTGATTTTGCAGAAGTCAAATATGATGGCAGGATCACTTACGAAGTTGCTGCTTTTGCACTGGATCTGCTTGAAGTGGATAAGATGGGGCTTGATCAGAACGACCGCAATATTATTTTGACGATCATTGATAAATTCGCCGGAGGTCCGGTCGGACTCGATACCCTTGCAGCTTCGATCGGTGAAGATTCCGGAACGATCGAAGATGTGTATGAGCCTTATCTTGTAAAAAATGGTTTTATCAATCGAACACCGAAGGGGCGTGTGGCGACAGACTTTGCGTATGAGCATTTTGACCGGATCCGTGAGTAATCATTTAGAGAAGCGTTATTTCACAACTTGTGGTTGCTTTTGCAAAGATAAGCGATTATAATACAACATATAGTGGATGAAGAATTGGAGGATACGACATGTCAGCCAAAACAAGTGCCGAAGTGGTAATTGATGGAAAAGTATATACATTAAGCGGTTATGAGGGAGAGGAATATCTTCAGAAAGTAGCAGCTTATATCAATAACAAGATCAATGAATTTGAGTCAATCGAGGATTATCGTCATATTCCGTTAAATATGAAAAATACGCTGATTCAGCTCAATATTGCGGATGATTATTTTAAGGCGAAGGCACAGGTTGAGAAGCTTGAGCGTGACATGGAAAATAAAGACAAGGAACTTTATGATCTCAAACATGATCTGATCTCCAACCAGATCAAGACAGAAAGTGCAGAAACTTCGTTAAAGGAACTTGAGGCTGAGAACAAGGAACTTCTTTTGAATAAGGCAAGACTTGAGGCGGCGCTTGAGGATAAGCTGCTGGATGGAAAGCCTTCCGCATCAACATCCGATACAAAGAAAAAATAGTAAGAACGCTGTCGCATTTTGCGGCAGCTTTTTTTACCTTAGTATGGTATTTAATATAAACTTAAGGAAACAAAGGCTGAATATCAGAAGATTTTATAGTATAATGGGACACATGAATAGCGAAGTACAAACAAAGAATCATACGAATGAATTAAATAGAATAGAAAGAGGCTTTGAACTTTTAGCGCCTGCCGGATCGTTTGAGATTTTTAAGGCGGTGATCGCGGCCGGAGCGGATGCGGTTTATGTGGGCGGTGACATGTTCGGTGCGCGTGCATATGCCAATAATTTTTCGGCAGAGGAACTTCTTGAGGCAATCGATTATGCACATCTGCACGGTGTCAAAGTCTACCTGACCGTCAATACGCTCCTGAAAAACGCAGAATTGACACGCAGACTCTACGATTATCTGCTGCCTTTTTACAAGCAGGGACTCGATGCGGTTCTGGTGCAGGATATGGGCGTATTTTCTTTTATCCGGGAGTGTTTTCCTGGCCTTCCGATCCATACGAGCACACAGATGACCGTGACGGGTGTGGAGGGTGCAAGGCTGATGCAGCGTCTTGGCGCGGAGCGTGTGGTGATGGCGCGTGAAGTATCGCTTCCGGAGATGAAACGGATTTATGAAGAGACAGGAGTTGAGCTGGAAGCGTTTGTACACGGCGCGCTTTGTTACTGTTATTCGGGACAGTGTCTGCTCAGCAGTATGCTTGGAGGCCGGAGCGGCAACAGAGGGCGTTGTGCGCAGCCTTGCCGCCTGGCGTATTCGGTACTTGACGAGAATCATAAAATATATGAGAAAGACAGTTATGTGTTAAGTCTTAAGGATATGTGCGGAATCGAGGATCTAAAGAAGCTTTGGGATGCCGGTGTCTATTCGCTTAAGATTGAAGGACGAATGAAGCAGGCACCTTACGCTGCAGGCGTGGTATCGTATTACCGTAAGTATATTGACCGTTTTTTGGAGAATCAGAAGCAGGAGAAGGTTACGAAGTCTGATATGCAGGATATTTTAGATCTTGGAAATCGTTGTGGCTTTACGGATGGATATTATAGCAAACAGAACGGACCGGACATGGTAACGTTTGTTAAACCAAGCTACGCGAAGACGAATGAAGCCTTGCAAAAAGGCATCGTTGATCGATTTGTCGGACACGAGGACAAGATTACTGCCAACGGAAGCCTGACGCTTCATCTTGGGCAACCGGCTGTATATGAGCTTACAAGCAGTGTGTATACCGTACAGGCAACCGGAAATGAAGTGATGGCTGCACAGAAGAAACCGCTCAATGCGGATGATCTGAAAACACGTATGGCCAAAACCGGAGATACACCGTTTGTGATGAACGCAATCGATATTGTGATGGATGAGAATGTCTTTCTGCCGGTCGGAGCGCTCAACCAGCTTCGAAGAGAGGCGACGGAGCAGCTTTTGAATGCAATGTTATCTTCCTATCGAAGAAATGAAAACTTACAGGATTATAAACCGGCTGCAGACAGGGAAGAGAAGTGTGATCATGCAGATCAGGGAGCAGCTTTGGTTCAGACTGCAGAGATACCGGCTGCGTCAGTGTCCCGGCAGTCACCACGATACAGCTGCCTGATTGAAACCCGTGTATTATTATCCGAAATCTTAAACAGAAACTGGATCAGCCGTGTGTATCTGGATTTCGGTGCATATCGGTGGAATCACTTTCCACAGGAACTTTCCGAGGATATTAAAGCAATCCGGGAGTCGGGAAAAGAGGCTTATTTTGCTTTGCCACGCATTTTCCGGATGAAGGCATCGGATTTGTTTACTCATTATAAGGTGGAATTTCAGGCGTTATCATTGGATGGTGTGCTGGTAAGAAATTACGAGGAGCTTTCCTCGGTGGAGTTCTATTTTGGTGAGACGAACATTGTGATCGACCACAATCTTTATACTTATAATGATTGTGCATCCGGTTTCTTTGATACCATGAAAATCAGTGAGAACACCGTTCCGCTGGAATTGAACCGTAAAGAAATCCTGCATCGCGATAATACTAAAAGTGCGATGGTCGTATATGGTTATTATCCACTTATGACAACGGCACCGTGTGTGCATGCGAATACACGCGGATGTGACAAAAAGCCGGGGCTTTGTTTCCTGAAAGATCGTTATAAAGTGGAGTTTCCGGTCAGAAATTACTGTGACGCATGTTACAATGTGGTGTATAATTCGCTTCCGGTTATGCTTTTTGCCCATATGAGAGAATTAAAGGAAAGCGGTATGTTGGAGTTTCGTGCGGATTTTACGATGGAAACACGAAACGAAGCCCAAAAAGTGTTGGATCTGATGGAGGCATTCGCAGCCGGAAAACAAAGCGAATATCCAATCGAGTGGAAGGATCGTTACACGAACGGTCACTATAAAAGGGGAGTCGAATAATTATGGTGCATTTGATCGTGCAGGCATCGAAGTATCTGATGATCATACTCTTTATGATCTATACCTATGAGTGTTTTCATGTCTTCAAATACGAGGGGGATGTCGAGGAACAAAAGCATATTTACGGAGTGCAGAGAACGTTGCTTTTTGTCATCCATTTTGATGCGTTTCTGGTACTTTATCTGACAACAGGGAATGTGCAGATGATCGGATTTTATCTGATGCAGCTTGTTCTGCTAATGATGATGATCGGATCCTATCATTTGTTTTATAAGCAGGCATCGGAGCTTGTGCTCAATAACATGTGTATGCTGATTGCCATCGGATTTATTATTTTAACGCGCCTTTCCTTTGAAAAAGCCTTTCGCCAATTTATCTTTGTGTGTGCGGGAATGTTTATCGGACTTCTGATTCCTTTGGTGCTTCAGAATATGTCCCTGTTCCGCAAACTGACCTGGGTGTATGCGGCGCTTGGAATCGGTGCGTTAGCACTCGTTGCGGTTGCAGGTCAGACAAGCTACGGAGCCAAGCTGTCTATCTCAATCGGCGGGATTGCGATCCAGCCGTCGGAATTTGTGAAGATTATTTTTGTTATGTTCATTGCATCCATGCTGTATCGCAGACAGGATTTTCATCAGCTTCTGGTTACTAGTATGGTTTCCGCAGTGTTTGTGCTTGCACTTGTTGCATCCAGGGATCTGGGCGGGGCGTTATTGTACTTTTTTACATATCTGGTTATGATCTATGTTGCGACGCGCAAATTTGCGTATTTCGGAGCCGGACTCGGACTTATGACCATTGCGGCTCTGGTAGGATACAAGGTATTTTCCCATGTGCAGACGCGTGTGCTGGCGTGGTCGGATCCGCTTAAAGTAATCGACAATGCAGGATATCAGATCTGTCAGTCGCTTTTTGCAATTGGAACAGGAGGATGGTTCGGCCTTGGACTGAATCAGGGCATGCCGAATAAGATTCCGGTCGTGTCGAAAGACTTTGTTTTTGCAGCGATTTCCGAGGAGATGGGCGGTGTGTTTGCCCTCTGCCTGATCATGGTCTGTGTGAGCTGCTTTTTTATGATCATGAATGTGGCGATGCTGCTGAAGGATAATTATTATCGTCTGACAGCGGTGGGACTCGGTACGCTATACGCACTTCAGGTATTTCTTACGATCGGCGGTGTGATCAAGTTTATTCCTTCTACGGGCGTGACGCTTCCTCTTGTCAGCTACGGAGGAAGTTCACTTCTTTCTACCATGATTGTTTTTGGGATGATCCAGGGACTTTATATTGCCAATGCGACCAAGATGGATCATCAGCCAAAAAGGAAAAAGCAAAAATAAAAAATTCGTAGACGGAGGTTGATTTCGTGGCTAAAAATAGAAAGAACAAAAAGAAACAGGTGCAAACAGCTAAAAATAAAGAATTTCTCGTGATCATGTATCTGTTTTTAGCAATGTTTCTCGGTCTGATGGCATATTTTGTCTATTTTCAGGTATACAAAAGCGAATCCTTCATCAACAGTCCGTACAATTCCCTTCAGGATCTTTTTGCGGAACGTGTGGTAAGAGGCGATATCCTTTCGGCAGACGGTCAGGTACTTGCCACAACAAAAGTTTCAAAAGATAAAAGTGAGACGCGGGAATATCCATATGGACGTATGTTTGCTCATGCGATCGGTTATGCGGTCAATGGTAAAGCAGGTATCGAAAATCAGGAAAATTTTGAACTCCTTCGTTCCCATGAGTTCTTCTTAAAACAAATGGGAGCGGATATTGCCGGTGATAAAACGCAGGGAGATACCGTTGTCACAACACTTGATTCTGCCGTACAGAAAGCTGCATATGAATCTTTGGGGAGTTATGACGGAGCTGTGATCGCGATGGAGCCGGAGACGGGTAAAATCATTACCATGGTTTCCAAACCGGATTTTGATCCGAACACGATCCAACAGGATTGGGATACCGTTAACAGTGATTCGAGTACGGCACTTTATAATCGTGCAACACAGGGAAAATATGCGCCGGGATCGGTGTTTAAAATTTTTACAGCGCTGGAATATTATAAAGAAAATAAAAAAAGCTATACCGATTACAGTTATCAGTGTAATGGTTCCATTACTGTGGATGGGCAGACGATCCATTGCGCCGGAAATCACAAACACGGAACGCAGAATCTGGAAACCTCATTTGCCAATTCCTGTAACTCTTCATTTGCCAATTTGTCTCTGACTCTGGATCGAAACAAATTTCAGGATCTGTGCAATTCGCTGCTTTTTAATAAAAGTCTTCCGATTGCATTTGAATCTTCAAAAAGCAGCTTTTCATTGAGCGGATCGGATTCTAATGCGATGGTTATGGAAACGGGGATCGGACAGGGAAAAACACTTGTTTCACCACTGCACATGATACTCGTTGCAAGTGCCATTGATTATAACGGAACACTGATGACACCGTATATGGTTGATCATACACAGAATGCCGCAGAAGTAGAGGTAAAGAAAAACGAGCCAAAAGAATATGCTTCATTGATGTCGGAGAAGGAAGCGCAGCTTATGCAGCAATATATGCGTTCCGTTGTCACATCCGGTACCGGATCGAAGCTTGCAGGTCAGTCCTACGAAGCAAGCGGCAAGACCGGTACGGCACAGGTGTCGGATTCTTCTGATCAGACGAATGCATGGTTTGTGGGATATGCGAAAAAAGATGGATACCCTGATCTTGCAATCGCTGTTGTTGTAGAAAACAGTGGTGCCGGAAGTGCCTATGCAGTGCCGATTGCGAAGAAGGTATTTGACGTATATTTTAACAAATGATATACTTTTGACAGATGTTTTGAGAAACACGGCACAGGAGGTTTTGCAATGATCGAGGCGACGAGCTGTGGCGGTGTGGTAATTTTTCGTGGAAAGATTTTACTTCTGTACAAGAATTACAGAAATAAATATGAAGGCTGGGTTCTCCCTAAAGGCACTGTTGAACCGGGAGAAGAATACAAGGACACTGCAATCCGGGAGGTGAAAGAAGAAACCGGGGCTACAGCGACCATTATTCAGTATGTTGGCAAAAGTCATTATACCTTTTCAGTTCCGGAGGATACCGTGGAGAAAGATGTACACTGGTATCTGATGATGGGCGAAAGTTATTATAGTAAGCCACAAAAGGAAGAGTTTTTTGTCGATTCCGGATTTTATAAATATCATGAAGCGTACCACCTTCTTAAATTTGCAAATGAGAAACAGATTTTGGAGAAGGCGTACAATGAATATCTGGATCTCAAAAAAAGTAATCTGTGGGGTACCCACAAATATTATTAAAGATCAATCGGCAGAAGGGGTTTGCGGATGAAGTGGTATCGTAAGCTTTACGTCAGCGAATCGATCGGGGATAAGGCCGGTCGGATTAAGTGGAAAATCAATCATAATGCAGGCACGATATCCGTGTATGTGATCGCTTTTGCTAGTAATCCGGACAACCTTTTGGATATCATACCGGCGTGGCAGCTTATGCAGAAGGGATACCCAGGGAATAATATTAAGATTATCGGGCTGGCAAAGGGATACGATGATGCGGTTGAACTTGTTCAAAAGATTATAGAAGAGACCTATGAGAATACCGGTGATGTCGATGTGTGGTCTTATCTTAAAGAAAATCGGAGGAAGAAGACATGAGTATTTTGCTTTTGATACTAAAGATCATTGGCATTGTATTGCTTGTCCTTCTTGCTTTGGTGATACTTTTTATCATCGGAATCCTGTTTGTACCATATGCCTATCGGGTGAAAGGCAGTTTTCACGGGAAACCGGATCTTACGGCAAGTATTTACGGACTGGGCCATCTGGTCGGCATCGGAGTGATTCTGACGGAAAGCGGCGCAAAAATGTATCTTCGTATCTGCGGAATCCGCAAATTTTTACGATCCGGTAATAAAGACAACAAAACGGGTAATACTGACCAATATGAAGAAAGGGTAAGTGAAAATCCGAAGCCGGATAATCATGAAAAGCCGGCGATACAGGAAGTGGGCGAAGAATGGGAATCTGACAATGATGATGTGAACTCTGCGGATGCTGCGGAATCATTGGAAAACGAGACCGATGTTTTCCCGGCAGCGGATGTCCAAGTTTCGGGTAAGTTTCCTCAAAAAATCAAAAGCTGGATCGCGAAGATAAAGAACTTCTTTTATACATTAAAACAGGCTTTTTATCATATGAAGCAGACGATCCAGAAAATGAAGCAGCTTCTTACGGATGAAAGTCATAAGCGGGCTTTTACAAAGGTAAAGACTTCTGTCTGGCAGCTTCTGAAAATACTGATGCCACACAGACTGAAATTGAATCTGGAATATTCGACCGGTTCGCCGGACACGACGGCACAGCTTCTTGGCATCCTTGCAATGTTTCCGATCGGATATCAGAACAGGTGGAAGGTACATCCGGATTTTACGGCGGAGAATGCTTATGCAGAGGCTGATTTTGATGTGAAGGGGCGGGTGCTTGGAGTTTCATTTTTGAAACTGCTTTTAGGATTAGTTCTTGATAAGGACTGCCGAAAATTATATAATGACTTTATGACTATGAAGGCATAGACACGGGATAGGAGGACGAAAAGATGGCAGATAACAGCTTTAACAATACAGTAGAATCATTATTTAAAGGAATGGACAGTTTCATTACAACAAAGACGGTTGTCGGTGATGCGGTGCACATTGGAGATACGATCATTCTTCCGCTTGTCGATGTATCGTTCGGTGTCGCTGCAGGTGCTTTCTCGCAGGAAAAGAAGAACAACGGAGCCGGCGGTATGGGGGGTAAGATCAACCCGAGTGCTGTGCTTGTAATTCAGAACGGTGTGACCAAACTTGTTAATATTAAAAATCAGGACAGCATGACAAAGATTCTTGATATGGTTCCGGACTTTGTTAATAAATTTACATCCGGAAAGAACAAAGATGAGGATCTGACCTTTGAGGATATTGAACCGGAAAAGAATGAGGATGAGTCTGCAAAGGAAGCGTAATCTTTTTTCAGGACGGATAGTGATAATTGGATAGTTTCCATTCAGAAAGCATATATTAGAAGTAATATATGCTTTTTTGGTGGGAAAATGCGTAGAATCTGGGGATATACATTGTTCTGGTTTGCAATGGGAATGTTACTTATGTATATCGTGGGAGGTGGAATTGTCGGAATCCTGCTGATCGCGGGAGCGCTGTTGTTATCGTATCTGTTGTATTCGTGTAGATAGAAGCGTACCGCACAAGACGCTGGTCCGTTGCTTCGCGTGCGTTTTTAAATCACAGGAAGGAAAATTTCCTATGGTTAAAAAAAGAACCATCACAGAAGTGATGGTTCTTAATAGCTTACTAAGCTCTCTCAACTTTACCAGATCTAAGGCAGGAAGCACAAACATATAATTTCTGTGGTACTCCGTTTA
>CAKRDT010000004.1 GCA_934316545.1 uncultured Agathobacter sp.
GCTTTCTAAAACGGACGATACCGGATGATAGATTTACAATAGAAAATTAGCAGTAAGTTTTTAAAGCCGACGGACTTGGAACGATTTCAATGACTGGAAAATTCTCAGAGTTACGGCATCGAACCATACGATTATTTTGTTCAGGAAAATTTGCAAATCAACTTCACCAGCGATTTTGGATAGTTGGCTGAGATAGGCGCAATTAGCCATAGGTCATGGAACGGTGAAGCAGTTGCAAATTTGTCCTGCAAAAATAAGTATGGCTCCGATACCTGTAGCATGAAAAGGTTGGTCATTGAAATCATCCAAAGTCCTGAACATTTAGAATACTACTGCTAATTTTCTTTTTTTATATTTTGGCATCCGGTATCTGTGTATTAAAAAATGCTATCTGATGCACAACAAAAATTTGCCTCATAGTAAATAAGGAAAAATGACGCGCGGTGTTATTTTACAAGTAAATGTAAGATTTCGCCGCGCGTGATTTGTCTAATACAAATTTTTCTGCCTCAGTTGTATTTTGAGCAAGGAGTAATTTGTTGTGATGTTTTAGTAATTTTTTGATAGATACATCACGCTATAATGATAGGCAAATCCACTTTTTCTACATAAACGGGATGTTTTCCAGCATGTTAGCATATTTACTTCACACTACAACCATAGACGAAATCACTTTTTCTTTAAAAATGGTATGTTTTTTAGTATTTTAGCGTTTTACTTCACGCTAATTGTATAGGCAAAATAGGATTCGACAATAAAATGGTATGAATTTTGTCAAATGGGGTACTATGTAATATTTCTTTTTCCTGCGTCCTCGGCAAAATGACCCTGAGAGAAAATTTGACCATTGAGTCATAGGAGAACCGGAAACTGCATGACCTACAGGGGAAAAATGAAATCTAGGTCATGGGAAACCCGGAAAGGCCATGACCTACAGGGGAAAAATGAAATCTAGGTCATAGTGGAACTGGAAAGGCCATGACCTGCAGGAGAAAAATGAAATCTAGGTCATGGTGGAACTGGAAAGGCCATGACCTACAGGAGAAAAATGAAATCCAGGTCATGGTGGAACTGGAAAGGCCATGACCTACAGGGGAAAAATGAGATCCAGGCCATGGGAAACCCGGAAAGACCATGACCTACAGGAGAAAAATGAAATCCAGATCATAGAGAAAATGGAAACAGCATGATCAGGAGATTCTGCTTGTTCAGAATGAATTTGTATAAAATAAATCACGCGCGGCGAAATTTTACATTTACTAGTAAAATAACACCGCGCGTCAATTTTTATGATCTAATATGTAGCAAATTTTTGTCGTGCATCAGATAAACATTTCTTAAACAAATAGATACCGGATTCAAAGAATAAAAAAGAAAATTAGCAGTAAAATTTATCCAATCTACAGAACTTGGGATAGTTTTAAGAACTGTATTTTCCTAATCTACAGGCATCGGAGCCATACTTATTTTTGAAGGACAAATTTGCAACTGCTTCGGGGTTCCATTCCACCCGCTAATAGCGTAGCAAAAACAAATTGTAGCTGTCTATCTGAAATAGAGCCAGAAGCTGACTTGCAAATTTTCCTGAACAAAATAATCGTATGGTCTGATGCCGTAACTTCGAGAAATACTCTGGCATTGAAATCATTCAAGTCCGTCACTTATAGAAAAATCTACTGCTAATTTTCGAATCTAATCTTATGAATCCGGTATCGTCCGTTTTTAAACTCCTATCCGATCACGGCAAATTCAAATTTGTCAAATACTACTGATCCTTGTACTCTTCCGCCAATTCCTTTTCAAGCTCGCGAGGACGAAGATCCACGCCTCTTGAAGAATCAGAATCCGGATCATCCCCGAAATGATAATCGTTGCCAGGCAGGATTGCATTTAAGATGATTCCCGCAATTGCCGCAATTGCTAAAGATGTTAAAGTGATGGATGTTCCGCCAACCGTAAATGTAAGTCCGCCGGAAAATCCAAGTCCGCTGACAAGAATCACACCTGCGATAATCAGGTTGCGTGACTTTGTGAAATCCACGTGGTTCTCAACAACATTACGAACACCGATTGCAGAGATCATACCGTAAAGGATGAAACTGACACCACCGATGATAGATGCCGGCATAGAGCCGATGATGTCTGCAAACTTCGGAATAAATCCAAGGATGATTGCATAGACAGCTGCCAGACGGACAACCTTCGGATCATGTACGCGGGATAGCTCAAGCACACCGGTATTCTCTCCGTATGTTGTGTTGGCAGGTCCACCGAGCAATGCAGAGAAAGAAGTTGCAAGACCGTCACCAATCAATGTTCTATGAAGTCCCGGATCCTCTAAGAAGTTTTCTCCTACGGTTGCAGAGATGGCAGACATATCGCCAATATGCTCCATCATGGTTGCGATAGCAATCGGAGCCATAACAAGGATGGCTGTAAGGTTGAACTTCGGAAGCTGGAATGGCGGAAGTCCGACAACGGATGCATTGACTACATTTGTAAAGTCAAAAATAGCAGATCCGTCCGGATTGGTAAATCCAAGCCCGTGTAACGCAAGTGCAAATACATATGAAATCACAACACCAAGAAGGATTGGAATAATCTTAAACATTCCCTTGCCCCAGATATTAAAAACAACGATAACCGCCAGCGCAACGATTGCGATCAGCCAGTTTGTAGATGCATTGTTTACAGCGGATGGCGCAAGGCTCAGTCCGATACAGATGATGATCGGTCCGGTTACAACCGGTGGAAGAAAACGCATAACACGCTTCACACCGATCAGTTTGATGATCAATGCAAGTACCAGATACAAAAGACCTGCAACAAAGATACCGCCGCACGCATACTGCAGCTTCTCAGAATCCGGCATATTTGCAAAAATTCCGGTATCAAGACTGGCAATACTTGCGAATCCGCCAAGAAATGCGAAAGACGATCCTAAGAATGCAGGGACCTTAAACTTTGCACATAAGTGGAAAAAGAGCGTGCCAAGACCGGCACAAAACAGAGTAACCTGTACAGAAAGCACCTGATTGGTGCTTCCAAAATAACCGTTTACCAGAATCGGAACTAAGATAGTAGCACCGAACATAGCAAACATGTGCTGCAGACCAAGCAGCAGCATTTTCGGAACGCCCAAGACACTGGCGTCCTTAATGATGTCTTTTGAGTGATTCATTTGTAACTCCTCCTATTTTTTATACTAATACCCACCGAGAATTTCCGCCGGGTGATAGTTCTAAATGTATTGATTGAAAGACGGTTGTGCCTGCTCCCGAGTTGCGTTCTGACGCTCATTAATAGAATCAAGTTCCCCCGTAATATCCAGATACAGATTGGCCGTCGTCTGGAACTGATACGGCAATACCCACAGATAGCCGATTCCAATGCTTAAGATACTAAGTACATGCAGCCCCAGAAAACTAAAAAACTGGTACAACAGACGCCCACGATTGCCCTTCATCGCCTTACGGCTGCTGCGAAGAGCTTCGATCACTCCCATCTCGGAATGATCCAGCATAAAATATACCGTCAGCGCATACTGAAGCTGCACAAATACAATCAGCAAAATACTGACAACGGCAAGCGCGACAAGACATACGACCGACTCTGCCGTCACATCTTTCACATAATAAACCAATGCGCCTGCCCCAAACGGAACTGCCGCCGCTACGGTAAGGAGCGTCAAAAGAATTCCCGCAAGCAGGAACCGGTCCGGATGATTCTTAAACGCATGAAACACCATGCCAAATGCCGGCTTCTTTCTTCTTGCAATATGCAGATTAAAATATATCACACCGACCGATAGCAAAAAAGTAATGAATGAAATCAAGAAATCGGCCACATAAAAAATGATAGTCTGACCAATCGGCTGACCAGAGTTTTGCAGCATAGAAAAAGGGAGTTCTACCGCCAAAGGAATAATTCCCATAGCAAGGATGGCTCCCATAGAAGTTCGATATTGTCCACTCAAGTTTTCCCGAGCGATGCGCTTGAGTTCTTTGCAAGATCTGTTCATCGTCAAATAGACTCCTTTATACAAAGCGAATGCATTACATATTTTGCATATTATAACACGGATAGCAGATGAGACACAATGCATTTGCGATATTTTTGTTCATTTTTTCAACCTCGTCGATTTCTCCCGGGCAGCAGCTCTTTTTCGGCTTCTCGCAGCAGCCGCAGACTCCTATGCCTACACAGACTTTGGTTTGCGGCTTCCCGAAAGTCAAAAAAGTCCCGCGCAACCGCGCGAGACTCTTTACTTTCTCCGAAAAGATTTTATGTTGAATACATTCCCCCATCAAAGGTCTTCTAACCCTTAACACTACCTAACGCAACACCCTGAACGATGTGTTTTGAAAGAATTAAGTATACGATAATTACAGGCAGGATAGAGAATGTAATCATGACATAAACCTGTCCCATATCAAATTTCAGCCAGTCAGCAGCACGTAACTGTGCAATCAGGATCGGAAGCGTTTTCTTCTTATCATCATGTAAGATTAATGCAGGTGTGAAGTAATTGTTCCAGCTGCTTACAAATGTGAAGATTGCCTGTACGGCGATGGCCGGTTTCATCAAAGGGAGGACAATACTGTTAAAAGTACGGAATTCGCCGGAGCCAAGGAGTTTTTAAAAAACTATGAAAATTGTATCAATAATATTAGTAACAAGCTAAAATAATATTAACTCTGTCCGTAATAGGCGTTCGCTCCGTGCTTACGGAAGAAATGCTTATCGCGGATGCAATCCGGTGCAGGCTGCACGTTTGGATTGATCAGCTCCGTGCGGGTTGCCATCCTGGCAACTTCCTCAAGTACCACTGCATTGTGTACTGCCTCTGCCGCATCCTTGCCCCATGTAAACGGTCCATGATTTGTACAAAGCACACCGGGTGTATAAATTGGATTGATGCCGCGTGTCTCAAATGTCTCGATAATGATTTTACCGGTATTCGTCTCATAAGCCTCATCAATCTCTTCCGGTGTCAGACTTCTTGCACACGGAATCGGTCCAAAGAAATAATCCGCATGTGTTGTTCCGTAAAGAGGAATATCTCTTCCGGCCTGTGCCCACGAAGTTGCCTCCGGCGAATGTGTATGTACCACACCTCCGATGTCAGGATACTTCTTGTACAGTTCCAGATGCGTCGGTGTGTCGGAAGATGGCTTGTAATCGCCCTCGATCTTATTGCCCTCAAGATCCATAACGACCATATCTTCCGGCTTTAACTTGTCGTAATCCACGCCGCTTGGCTTGATAACGAAATAACCGCTCTCACGGTCAATCCCGCTGACATTGCCCCAGGTATAGGTGATCAGGCCTCTGCGTGGAAGTTCCATATTTGCTTCATATACCTGTTTTTTTAATTCTTCAAGCATCATGATCCTCTTTTCGTCTGTTAATTCAGTTTCATTGTCTCAACTGCTGCACGCTCGATAGAAAGTCCTGCGTTATAAAGTCTTAAGAACTCATCGAATCCTGCGACATCGGAAGCAACCGGCTCCTCTGTTACGCCTTCCTGACCTGCGAATACTTCATTATTTAAGTAATCGGCAAGTGACTGTCCAGCTTTCTTATTCTTCATATAAGAAGCGAGTACCGCAATACCCCATGCGCCGCCTTCGCCGGCCGTCTGCATAACAGATACCGGAGTGTCCATGGCAGCTGCCATAATACGCTGTCCGACAACAGGAGTCTTGAACAAGCCTCCATGTCCATAAATCTTGTCAATCTGCACATGTTCTTCCTTAAGAAGAATATCCAGACCGTTCTTGAGTGCACCGAGTGCAGTGAATAAATGTACACGCATGAAATTTGCAAGATTGAATTTACTGTCCGGTGTTCTTGCAAAAAGCGGACGTCCTTCTTCGAATCCGGTAATGCTCTCACCCGAGAAATAGTTATAAGCTAACAGGCCGCCACAATCAGCATCGCCTTCGAGTGCCTTATTATAAAGTACGGAAAACAGCTTATTCATGTCAACTTCAATGCCAAAGTTCTCTGCGAATTCCTTAAATAAGTTAACCCATGCATTCAAGTCAGATGTGCAGTTGTTGCAGTGTACCATTGCAACTGCCTCACCGGTAGGGGTTGTAACAAGATCGATTTCTGTATGAACGTTCTCTAACGCTTTTTCCAATACGATCATCGCAAAAACGGAAGTTCCTGCGGATACATTTCCGGTTCTGACCGCAACACTGTTCGTTGCAACCATTCCGGTTCCTGCGTCACCTTCCGGCGGGCATACCGGGATGCCGGATTTCAAGTTTCCGCTCGGATCGAGAAGCTTTGCACCTTCTTCTGTGAGAACGCCTGCCTGCTCGCCTGCGGACAATACTTTCGGAAGAATCTCCGTGAGCTTCCATGGATAGCCACAAGGCGCTACCATCTCATCGAATCTGGCAAGCATCTTTGCATCGTAGTCGCAGGTCTCACTGTCGATCGGGAACATTCCGGATGCGTCACCCACGCCGAGCACCTTCTCGCCGGTCAGTTTCCAGTGAATGAAACCTGCCAGTGTGGTAAAGAATGCGATATCAGAAACATGTTCTTCCTTGTTTAAAATCGCCTGATACAGATGGGCAATGCTCCATCTCTGCGGAATGTTATAAGAAAATGCCTCGGTCAGCTTCGCAGCTGCTTCCTCGGTAATTGTATTTCTCCATGTACGGAAAGGAACCAAAAGTTCTCCATCCTTGTCAAACGCCATATAACCGTGCATCATTGCACTGAATCCAATGGAACCGATTGTGGTCAGCGTCTCGCCATACTGTGCCTTGGCATCCTCAGCAAGATTTTTGTAACAATCCTGCAGTCCGTTCCAGATATCATCAAGTGAATATGTCCAGATTCCGTTTTCCAGACGATTCTCCCACTCGTGACTTCCGGAAGCGAGTACGCCATTGTCCGGTCCTACGAGGACGGCTTTGATTCGTGTCGAACCAAATTCAATTCCAAGTGATGTATTTCCGGCTTTAATTGCCTCTTTGTTTGCCATCATCGTTCCTCCCAAACTATATATCATATATACCACTCCCCACAATATTCGCACAATCGTCCAAGCTAACGCTGGTCCTTTTTGCAGCTATGCTGCTAATTCTGCTCATATGCGGGGGGCGGTGACTCTATACGAATCTCTCTTTATTTATAGAATACTTCTCCGAGCATTAAGTCTCTCTTGAAATCACGAATCTTGGTATCCTTATCAATATATACAGCCTCAATACCCATTGCCGCAGCCCAGTCGCCCATCTGTTCAGCAGTAAGATCGTAGGTAAATGCGGTATGATGTGCGCCGCCTGCGAGGATCCAAGCCTCTGCTCCTGTGTAGATATCCGGTTCCGGGGTCCAGAAGTTGGTGGCTGTAGGAAGCTTCGGCATAGGCTTCTCTGTCTTCTTGCACTCTACATCATTAATGATAAGACGGAATCTGTTTCCAAGATCGATCAGGGATGTTGCAATACCATGTCCTTCCTTTGATGTAAATACAAGTCTTGCAGGATCTTCTCTGTCACCCATGGAAAGAGGCTGGCATTTGATGCTGATCGGGCCATCTGCGATAGACGGACAGATCTCAAGCATATGAGCCTCAAGAATTCCCTCTTTACCCTTAACAAGGTTGTATGTGTAATCTTCCAGCATGGAAGTTCCCTTTGCATCCTTCATTCCGGCTGTCATAACCTTCATGAGACGAACCATAGCGGCTACCTTCCAATCACCTTCTGCGCCGAATCCATAGCCCTTTTCCATAAGTCTCTGGATGGCAAGTCCCGGAAGCTGCTGCAGAGCGCCGAGATCTCCGAAGTGTGTTACGATTGCCTGATAGTTCTTCTCCTTTAAGAAACGCTCGAATCCGATTTCCATCTGCGCCTGTACGGCTACATGCTTCTTGAATTCTTCCGGATCTCTGCCCTCAAGTAAGATGTCGTACTTGTCATAATACTCATCAACCAAAGCGTTCGTATCGGACTGTGATACCGCTGCAACGGACTCTGCGATCTCGTTTACCGGATAAGCGTCAACTTCCCAGCCGAACTTAATCTGTGCTTCTACCTTATCGCCCTCTGTTACGGCTACGTTTCTCATGTTGTCAGCGACACGCATAACACGGATATGGCTGCTCTCCATGATACCGACTGCGGTGCGCATCCAGCTTGCAATCTTTCCGACAACAACCGGATCACTCCAGTGTCCGACAACAACCTTACGCTCGATTCTCATACGGCTTACGATGTGACCATACTCTCTGTCACCGTGTGCGGATTGGTTCTCGTTCATGAAGTCCATATCGATGCTGTCGTATGGCAGTTCCTCATTAAACTGTGTATGTAAATGCATCAGTGGTTTGCGGTACTCCTGAAGGCCTAAGATCCAGGACTTTGCAGGTGAGAATGTGTGCATCCATGTGATGACACCGGCACAGTTCTCATCCGCATTTGCCTCGTTAAAAGTCTTACGGATCAGTTCGTTTGTGATGAGTGTCGGTTTCCATACGACCTCATATGGAAGCATTCCTGACTTGTTTAACTCATCCACGATCTGCTTTGAGTGCTGTGCTACCTTTGCAAGGCACTCATCTCCGTACAAATCCTGTGAACCTGTACAAAACCAAAACTGATATTTCTTTAATTCCATTTGTAAACCCTCCTAAATTTGATATCTTGATCGTAATCATTTATCTTAAGATTAGAATACAACTTGTACGCACGTCTTTACAAGTTGTTTTTTAGAAAAAAAAGTGACTATTCAGAGCCCCGAAGAATCAGGAAAGTCACTTCTCATGCTTGCATGAAAGAAGTGGCTTGCATGATTCGAGTGAGGTGACTCGAATAGAGTCACCGCCCCATATATGAGCAAAATTAGCAACATCGTTGCGGGAAAGTACAAGCTTGCTTGTACGGTTTTGCGAATGTATGGGTAGGGGCTGAACTAAGTCACTCGCGTGTCACCGCCCCATATATGAGCAAAATCAGCAACACCGTTGCGGGAAAGTACAAGCTTGCTTGTACGGTTTTGCGAATGTATGGGTGGGGCTGAACTACCGTCTCTTACACGAAGTTCCTTCCACCAGTTCCGGCTCGATCATAATCTTCTGCCTCTCGGCATTCTCCCCGTTCACGATCAGATCCAGCAACAGTTCCGCCGCCATCTCCCCAAGTTTTTCCTGCGGATGCATAATCGATGTCAGACGGAAATCCGACTGGTTCGCCATATAGAAATTATCATACCCCGTAATGGATACATCTTCCGGGATCTTTAAATCAAGTGCTTCAAGCGCCCTTATTACGCCCATCGCATTCTGATCGTTATAACACACGACCGCATCCAGTTCCTTGTTTTTCGCGATATTCTGGATTCCCTCATACGGATGGATCTTGCGATCCTCCGTGTAGAACCATACGACCATATCCGGATCATACGGCATCCCAGCTTCCTGCAATGCCCGCACATACCCCTTGTGACGGTTCTGTCCCTGCGTGTCGTCTGCTTTAAAAACGCCTGCAATATGTTTGTGCCCCAAATCAATCAGATACTTTGTAATCATATAGCCACCCTTGCAATCGTCAATTAATACCTGCGGCTTGTCTTTCATCTGTTCAAAGCATCCCTGAATAAACACATACGGAATGTTATATTCGTCCAATTTATCATACAAGTTTGTATGTTTACAGAAGATCTGGCTTTTACTCGGCTCGATAATAACACCATCAATGTCCTTCTGAAGCAGTTCCTCCAGGCATTTCGCCTCCATCGAGCGGGAATTTCTTGTATTTTTAAGGATAATACTATAGCCCTGTGAAGTCAGCACAGAATCGATTCCCGCGATAACACGCGGAAAAATATAATCCGACAGATACGTCGTCACAACTGCAATATTCTTAGAAGTATGTGTATGGCGTACCAGCTCCGAACAAAATGTACCTCTTCCATGTTCCGCATAGATATAACCCATATTCTGCAGCATCTGAAGCGCCTTGCGAACCGTCTGCCTACTGATTCCATATGCCGCAGACAGCTCATTCTCGGAAGGCAGCTTGTCCCCCGCCTGAATATCTCCCGACAGGATTTTCTCCTTCAGATCCTCCATCAACTGAAAATATTTTAATTGTTTTCCCTCGTTTGCAGCCATAAGTCCCCTCACTTGTATTCATACATGTTCGCTTGTATCAAACTTGTATACTATATTACGCACATTTGCGCCTTTTTGCAAGAAAAAAGAGAACCGTCCTACATCTAAAATGTATGAACCGGTTCTCTTTTCGTTCAACTTGTCTGCTTTTACCCCACCGTTTTCACTATCTCTATATAGAACTTTCCTCGCCCGCAGGATCCGATTTCTCAGATATCATCAGTTGAAACCTGCTGACAAGTCTCTTAAGTTCCTCCGACTGTGCAGAAAGCTGCTCGCTCGTTGCGGACGTCTCTTCTGCCGAAGCAGAGTTATTCTGGACAACGGTTGAAATCTGCTCGATTCCAAGTTCTACCTGATTCAGCATTTCTGCCTGTTTACGCGAGGTATCGCTTGCTCCCTTGGCAGTCTCCGCGAATTGATTCATCATCTCAAGGATCTGATTCAATGCCTCAACTGTCTTCTCCGTGATTGCATTACCATTCTCTACTTCCTGCAAAGCTTTGCTGAGAAGATCTCTCGTATTAACAGCCGCCTTCGCACTGTCTCCGGCAAGTTTTCCTATCTGCTCCGCAACCACTGCAAATCCTCTGCCAGCCTCTCCCGCACGGGCTGCTTCAATCGAAGCGTTCAGTGACAGAAGATTTGTCTGTTCCGCAATATCCTCTATAGAGCCCAGAATATGCTGGATTTCTTTGGAAGTTGCATCAATACGGTGCATCGCCTCTGTGAGCTGTTGGAGATCCGCACGGCTTTGTCCGGCATGTTCAGCAGCCTCCCTTACACTCTTATAGGAGTTTTCAGCAGCCTTTGCATTGCTTTGGGCCTCTTCCGAAATATTCTCAACGGTAGCCGTAAGCTCCTCGACCGCTCCTGCCTGGTCCGTCGCACCTTCCGCAAGAGCCTGTGCTCCGGTGGAAAGTTGTCCGGATCCATACGCAACCTGTTCCGACGCAGTATTAATCTGCTGCAAGGTATCACTCATCTGACAGCCCAGCTGATGCATAGACAGAAACTGATCCTCAAAGGTTCCGACATACTTGCTCTTGTTTTCCTCGGATATCGAAAAATTGCCTTCTGCCATCTGTCCAAGCAGTTCTCCGGTGTCTTTTACCATTTCATTAAGGGTTGCACAAGCCTCCTTAAAGTCTCTTGCAAGCTGTCCCAGTTCATCTGGAGATTCATAAGTAATCTGCACGTCAAGATTGCCTGCTTTCAGATCAGCTGAAGCCTTCTGTATCTCCTTGATTGGCTTGAGCATATTTGCGGTAATAGCCACACGGATACGTATCGCAAAAACAAAACTGATGACTGCCAGAATAGCCATGACAATCAGGCTAATGCTGCCTGCTACCCGCGAAGCCCTATATTGCTGCTGTGCATCCTCTGTGGATTCATTTCCAATGTTGACCAGCACCTTCTGTAAATTCTCCGTGGCTGTATTATAGTCACTATTAAAAAGTCCAATCGCCTGTTGTGTATTGCCGGCCTGTGCATATTCCATAATCCGGCTTCTTGCATCCTCAAATGCAGCCAAAGCAGTTTGCAATTCCTCCAGCGCCTGCTGATCCGGATAAGACTCCATCAGCAGCTTAACATTTTTATTCATATTATCGGCAGATTTATCCGCAGAATTCAAATACGCCCCTGACTGTCCGGAATTTGTAGCAGTCAGCGCCCGGAGTATATTCTTTCCCGTCATCTGCACATCCTTACGTATTTCCATCTGGCGCACACTGTTTGTGTATGCCTGCGCATAAAACTGCTTTGTATTCACATTCATAATGATGATTGACACAAACGCTACTGTAATGGCAATCATAAACGTCGCAATCACTGTTCCGAATGCATACTTAAGTTTATTTTTCACATCCAGTTTCCGGTAGAACTCTTCCATATTATGCTTCTTTCCGGAATGCGCACTCTTTCTTTTCTCCTTCCCCATCATGATCCCCCTTCTACACTGTGCACAATACTGCCAATTGTATCCACATATTAATATTATATTCTTCATCTTTGTGCAAAGCAATTAAATAATTTACGATAAATCTATAAAATTATTCGATTCCACAAAAAGAACCGGTCTACATATAAAATGTATGAACCGGTTCTTATCTCTTCTGAGTTATCTGTTTTACATTTTCTTCAAGATTTCATCGACGATTGATGCTGCAACCTCAGCCTTGCTCATCCGTTCAAGCTGCCTGTTGTCGTCCTTCGTAATGATTGTCACGACGTTCGTGTCAGTTCCAAATCCTGCGCCCGCCACTTTCAGATTGTTGGCAACGATCATGTCAACATTCTTCTTTGCAAGCTTTGCGCGGGAGTTTTCAAGCATATTCTCTGTCTCCATCGAAAAACCACAGATAAACTGTCCGTCTCTTCGGTGTGCGCCGAGGTAAGCTAAGATGTCCTCTGTTCGTTCAAGTTCAAGCACGGACTCGGCATCTTTCTTCTTGACTTTCTCATCCGCCGGATGCGCCGGACGATAATCCGCCACAGCGGCTGTCTTTATGATAATATCCTGCTCCTGGTAGCATTCCTTGACGGCAACTGCCATATCGGCCGCCGTAACTACGGGAATCACTCTGACACACAACGGAGGCGCAATCTGTACCGGTCCGGAGACCAGTGTAACCTCTGCGCCCCGCCGCATGCAGTTCTCTGCGATGGCATAGCCCATCTTACCCGTAGAATGGTTCGTTATGAAACGTACCGGATCGACAGGCTCCTGGGTTGGTCCCGCAGTCACCAACACCTTTTTGCCCACCATATCCTTCTCACAGGCAATCGTTCGCAGAATATATGCAAGCAGTGTCTCCGGTTCCGGCATTTTGCCTGCTCCGGTATCACCGCAAGCGAGATATCCGCTCGCCGGCTGAATCACCTCATAACCGAAGTTCTGAAGTTTCTTCAGGTTGTCCTGCACGATTGGATTCTCAAACATGTTCGTGTTCATAGCAGGTGAGATCAGCTTCGGTGCCTTGCACGCCATAATGGTCGTGGTCAACATATCGTCCGCGATACCGCCCGCAATCTTGCCGATCACATTGGCAGAAGCCGGTGCTACCAGAAAAATATCCGCACGCTTGGCTAACGCAACATGTTCCACATTGAACTGGAAATTCCGGTCGAAAGTATCCACCAGACATTTGTTGCCAGTCAGCGTCTCAAACGTGATTGGATTGATAAAATTGACTGCATTCTTTGTCATGATAACGTTGACATCCGCGTGCAGCTTTACCAGGGCGCTGGCCAGATTAGCAATCTTATACGCCGCAATACTGCCTGTTACTCCAAGAACAACGCATTTTCCCCTCAGCATGTCCTTTCCTCCTACGAATTTCTATCAAAAACAGATGATAAATTACTTCTGAATCGGCTTGATCTTGTTTAATGCAACGCCGAGTGCCGCAACGATAATTGCCGCAACGATTGCCTCGATCACGCCGTTAAAGCTGATGACTCCGCCGATGACTCCGAGTACGGCACCCGGATCGATGCTGAGTGCATCCGCATAAGCGTTCTTGTACAATACAAAGATTCCGCCCATAACGAAAATTGTGTTGGTCATTG
Organism: uncultured Agathobacter sp.; assembly: GCA_934316545.1. GTDB lineage: Bacteria > Bacillota > Clostridia > Lachnospirales > Lachnospiraceae > Roseburia. The sequence goes on from CAKRDT010000004.1 coordinate 13,715, forward strand.
CGCCGACCACACCCGCATAGATGAATGCGGATACGCTGCCGCTTTTCTTAAGTGTGAACACTTCCAAAGCCGCAAATACAACGACACCGACGATCACACTGATCGCCCATACCGCTCCTGTCGAAAGTGGGTTGGCATCGAATACTTTATTGATAAAAGCGCGGCATCCGACCAGAAGGAACACCCCGATCAGTACGTTGAGTACCGTTGACCAGATCTTCTTGTTCTCTGATGTCACAGCTTTCCTTACTCCAAGGTAAACATAATATGGCAGGATTCCCACAAGAATTCTCGGTACAAAACAGATGAATGCACTCTTAAAAATTCCGCTTGTTCCAACCATGCTTGCTGCAAGTACCGGTGAAAATACGAATGCTGACAAGGATGACGGCATTACGGTGTTTTTGATAAAACTGGTGAGTCCAAAGATGAATCCAAGGAACCCGCCCTTCTTCGGTCCGCAGAAAAGTGCTCCCAGGATAACCGGGATGTGAATAATGGTTGCATTAATGACCACCAGCGGTATGTACCCAAGCGGGGTAAACGCCATAATGATGATGATTGCTGCAAATAGAGCTGTCAGAACCAGCTCCGCTGTCTTCGTGTTACGCATAATTTTCCTCCTATTCCAGGTAACGGCATTGTCCGTTCCTCTTTCACATGCGAACATTCGTCCATGTAAAAATATGTTATTGTATTTGCTGATTGGTTCCTTACGGTAACCATCAACCTGAATATTTTACACCCTTAAGCATAATCGGTCAAGGCATCTTTCTCCAAAAGTGAATGCAAAAAGGAGCATGGATATCCACACTCCTTTGGCATTATTGTTGCATTTCCATTCTTCGTTCAAACGTATAATCTAATGTCATCACATGTATTACCGCCTCCCAGTGCTCATCCAGAAAATCCCTAAGCACATCTTCTATACAGTGATCGATTGCCTGCCTGATAATTATCTTGAATATTTGTAATTGCTTTTTTCATTCCTTTTATATAATCACTTTCGATTGGATTCTTTGTCCATTTCCTATCATGCCATCGGTTTTTCCAAAATCTGAATCACCATATTTCCTTTCATTTTCAGGAAAAACGGCATGCCCGGTTTTGCATCTGTATAGGTTTCCATATATTTTTCAAAAATCTTTTTATCTTTTGTTACCACACGAATATCTGCATCTGTCCCCCCGAATTCTCTTGTCCAGTCCAAAAAGGAGTATTCCGTCTGATCTGTCAATGTTACATCCTCTGTTTTTTCATCCTTATTGTATATATAATATCCGTCAGGCATATCGTCATCCGTGTGTTTGTAACTTGCCAGCCGATCACTGTCCTCGCAACTGATATACTCCACAGGATCAATGACCAGTGTATTTCCATTGATCTCCTTTATGTAAGCGCAGAGTTCTGTTACATCCTCCTTCATACGATCTGTAGTTTCTGTCCCCTCAACTTTTTCTGTAACTGTTTGTTTTCCACATCCTCCAAATCCTGAAATGATTACACATACCATAAGTAAAATCCATCCCTTTTTCATCATTTTCTCTCTCCTTTACCAGATCCAGTGTTTATATATTTTTTCAATTTCTTCTTTTGGGATTGTATCTCCAGCCAGCACATATACGCTGTTTCCATATTCCCCATATGCCCAGAATGTATCATCCGTATATCCGTATAAAAAGACAGTCATTCCGTTTATTCTGATTTGTTCCACAGAATTATAATTCGTGTCAAAAATCATTTTCTCATTTGTCACTATTGTTTGCTGAAAAATCAAATGCTTTTTGCCATTTCCGTATTCCCGAACGGATGTGGCATCCGTAATTTTTTCTTCGTTCAGCCGATAGCCGTCTGGAATACACTGCGGTGTTAAAATAGTATCGGAAATCTTCTCTTCATCCGATTCATAAGAATAAATACTGATGTTACCATCCAGCACCGTTTTTACCGTATGAAAAAAATGTACCCGGTAAGCCTCCACGCTCATCGTGACGGTGAGTGCTCCCACAAGCATCACAAGTGCTGCTGCCGCAATTTTCCGTGTGATTCTCTTCAACTGTTTTTCGGCATACATATACTTTTCTTTCCGTATCAGCCGCTTCATACGCTTTCTGAATTCATCTGAAAAAACGTAATCTTTTTGCGTGCACGCTTCTAGTTGCCGTACTATTGCCGCATCAACGATCGCCATTTTCGCATAAAGCCATTCGTCCGTCACTTTCATTCGGCATCTCCCTCCTTCATTTTTTCTAGTTCGTTTTCAATCAACTGTTTTCCTCTTGCAATCCGCTGCCGGATTGTTCCCTCCCGAAGTCCACATAGTCTGGCAATCTCCCTGTTTTCCAGATGTGCGGAATATTTTAACAGAAATATATCTCTGTATTTTAGCGGAAGATTTTTTAAAATATCTAACACTTCATGTTCTTCCTCCGGTGCCATGTAAGTAACTTGCTCCTTCCCTTCTGGAAGTTCATCCATATAAATCTCTCTGCTTTGTAGCCGGTTTCTTCTGCGATAAATATCAATTGCTGCATGTTTTGTGATTGTGATCAGATAACGTTTCGTGGCAGTCTCCTCCGGCAGTCCGACATTTTCCATATGCTTTGCCACCTGCACAAACGCCTCCTGCACAGCATCTTCTGCCAACTGATAATCACGCAGAATATCCACTGCCACTTTCAGCATCAGATAACGATAGTTTTCGTACAGAATTACAAATTTTCGTTTTTCTTCAGGTGTGTCCACCATCATCAGTAAAACCACGCGCGTTCCTCACTTTTGTTTTGTCTCTGCTAACTATAACGAATCTGTCGGTTCTATTGTTACATATTTTTAGACAAAAATAAAAGACATCCAGTTCCATCCATTTATCCATTGAAAAAGTATCGCTGTAGCGATATAACATTTCTATCATAGGAGGATAAAAATGGAGATGCGCGCTTATCTGTCTGATTATGTTCCATATGCCCAACGCATTCTTGGAGATATGCTTGATTTTGCCGTCAATACATGCGATATGGATATCGATGAATATTTTGAATTTTTCACAGTGTCTTCCGTATCCACCCAATTTCAAAACGGAAACCCAACCTATATCGCCGGAAAAACCAAATCCAGCTTTTTGAACAGCGCCAGCGCGACATCAACCACACGAAAGCCATTGATGTCGTAAAATTTGCTCGCGTATTGGGTTGTAAGACAGAGGACTTGTTGCAAATATAAAAAGGACTCGACGCATCAAGTCCTTTTAAAGTATTGTCCGAAGACGCCCATACTTATCTGTTTTTATACCAGACAAAATGATCAAACTTTCTCTTTCTATAAGAAACAGTTATACCATACTCGTCCAATTTTTTTGAAATATAATCATTATAAGCCTGATAATTAAAACTATTCTGCCATTTCTGAATTTGTCCTCTGGTAATATCATCAAAATATCGTGGCAGATACTCCTTTAGAACAGTATCTAAAATAGAATAATCATCTCTTTCGTAAAGATTTCTATTATGATAGCAACAATACTTGGACGCAAAGGAAAAAAGATTTACCTTTCCATTGCTTTTTGCGATTTTATTGACAATCTCCGGATCTCCAATCTCTATCCTCGCATCTATATCTGGAATAGAGGAGATTATATCTGCGAGTTCAACCATACTAATTTTGCTTTTATGCTGAGATAAATGCGTCGAATTCGTTATATCTATCAATCCAATTTTCATAGCTACAATATCGGGATCTGTATTCTCAGGAAATTTTCTGAGGCATCTGGTAATAAGTTCATTCTCAGGACCATAGTTTTCCGTATTATGAACTAACAACTCAATCTCTTCCATCGCCTCGTTGCTAATTACATCGTCAGATACATCTCGATACTTCTTAGGACCTCTTACAGAATTCTCAGGTCTTATCACTTTCACTCCAGTCAAGGAGTAATATGACGGACTGCTGCCTGTTCTAAGCACAATTCCCTTTTTAACAAGTCCTGTCAACGACGCATATATATTTGAGCTATGATTTTTATCTCCATATATAGCAGCCGCCAAGTCTCCTTGCGTCATCGACTCATTCGATTTCAATAAATTGACAATCATTTCTTTTTGACTCATATTCTATCCCAAATTCAACTTAGAAAAAGTTTTCTTTTCCATATCCAAAATATCTTTAACTGCCGCTCGAACAGCCTTCTCTATCGCCTGTTCCCCATCTTCATCATCAGATATCTCATATCGCTTTGTCGTAAAAATACGTTTATATACAAAATCGGATTTTCTCTTATCATTGGGTTTCAATATGTCTGTGATTACCTGCATCTTGTCCATCAATTCTTCCGGAACATTTTTGCCGGCAAGTTCAAATATTCCATAGAAACTATGCTCACTGATATTAAACCAATACGAATAAATATTTGTCGTTTTCCAAGAACTGACCGGCTCGTCCAAAAGCGGAAGATAATCATCCATTGTTTCTGTTCTAAAATTATATCCCCAGTTTCTGTCATAGATAATCAAACCTTCATCTGCTATACTACATAAGGTGTCTTTCACCGCATCTAACATCTGCGTCTTTCCGTCTGTTCTGTTTTCAAAAATAAGATCCAACGCTTTCTTATGCTTATTATATATTTTATTGCAAATTCCAATTAACTCTTGATCTTCCACAATATCTCTCCTGACAATATCAATATAGTTCCTAATCATCAATTCCGCATCCGGTTGTACTTTAATTCTTTCATTTACCTTTTCCAACACTTCTACAACATCACTATATGTAAGTACATCCCAATTTTCAATATCACTTGGGATTTCACCATCCGGCGTAAGAAATACAAACAAGCGATTATATTCAGGGTAGTCTTTTTCTAAAATTTCTCTATATCTGTTAAGCTGATTACTATGCTCATGTGCACCAACTTTATTTTCTATAGCAATTACTGTTTTTTCTTCTGCCGATATCAGTAAAATATCAATATTTCTCCACTCTCTCAAAACAGAAAAACTATAGAAATCCATCAATAAAATACGAAACACTTCATAGCGGCCATCTACATCATTTTCTACCAGCCTTTGAAGAATCGCCTTAAAAAAAGCATCTCCCATTCCATGATTCTCATTCGGGTTCAAAAGCCATCCCAGCATATTACTATGCCGGATTTCCGTCCTTGATATTTTAAGAACATCAAATAAATTAAATGTTCCCGTCCACGGAAGCAATTCATCTAAACATTCTATATCTAATAAAAAGTTTTGTAATGCTTCCTCCTTTGTCATTTCTGATTTTTCCATATGCCCCCATTTCCATATCTAAGTATTGTACTCATAAAATTTTCAAGTTTATCCTATATGCTTATTGTTGATTTTACTATCATTATATATTTCATCAATTTCATGTGCAACAGAAAAAGGAGTATGGATATCCCACACTCCTTTGGCGTTATTGCTACATTTCTTGCCTGATTTTTTCGTATAGTGGACGGATGGTTTCCGGAGATTCTTCCAGTTCATCCGCGATCTGATCCAAAGGTTTGTTTTTCAGTATCTTTTTTTGAATGAGCTCCGATAATTGTTCTTTTCTTCCAATCTTTTCGCCATCCTCAATTGCTTCGGCACGCTGCATTTCCAGCCTTCGTTCAAACGTATAATCTAATGTCATCACATGCATTACCTCCTCCCGGTGCTCATCCAAAAAATCCCTGAGCACATCTTCTTCTATACAGTGATCGATTGCCTGCCTGATCGCGTCTTCCAGGTTTCCACTGATCTCATTATTTTTCCGCACCCTATCCACAAAATACATATATTCGCGCAATGTCCGGATGCTCCGTTGCCTGCTTAAATTAAAATATAGTAAAACCGCCGCGGAAATCCGCGGCGGTGTTCATCCCATCTTTATGTAAGATGTAATTATTTATTCATCTCAGCCTTTAATGCTGCTGTAAGCTGTGGAACGATCTTGTTCAGATCTCCAACAATACCGTAATCAGCTACGTCGAAGATTGGAGCATCCTCGTCCTTGTTGATTGCGATGATGAGATCAGACTCTTCCATACCTGCAACGTGCTGGATTGCTCCGGAGATACCGATTGCAAAGTAGATCTGTGGACGAACAGTCTTACCTGTCTGTCCTACCTGATAATCCTGTGCTAACCAGCCATTCTCAACAACGGCACGTGAGCAGCTTACCATTCCGCCGAATACATCAGCGAGATCCTGAAGCATCTGGAAGTTCTCTTTGCTTCCAACTCCACGACCACCGGATACAAGAACCTTAGCATCCATGATGTTCTCTACATTTCCAACTGCCTTAACAACGTTAAGGATGTCAACGTAGCGGTTGTTCTTCTCAAGTGTAGGATTGAACTCGATCACTTCAGCCTTGCGTCCAGCCTCCTTAGGAAGCTTCTGCATAACACCAGGACGAACAGTTGCCATCTGAGGACGGTTGTCCGGGCAGGCGATGGTAGCGATTGTGTTACCACCGAATGCAGGACGAGTCATCAGTAACTGGTTGTGCTTCTGCTCATCTTCCTTACCAGGAACTGCATTGATCGGGAAATCACCAATCTCAAGCTTTGTACAGTCAGCAGTAAGTCCTGTAGCAACTCTTGCAGATACGGTAGGACCAAGGTCACGACCGATTGCTGTTGCACCAACTAACATAATCTCTGGCTTGTACTCATTGATGACTGCTGCAAGAGCCTGTGCATATGGCTCTGTGCGGTATGTCTCAAGTTCAGGATTATCTACAACGATAACCTTGTCTGCGCCATACTCGCCTAATTCATCAGCTAATCCCTTAACGTTAGATCCCAGAAGAACTGCTGTTACATCTGTACCTAAATCAGCTGCTAATTCTTTTGCCTTTCCGATTAACTCGAAAGCGATTGAGCTAAGCTCATTGTCCACCTGCTGTGCGTAGATATATACGCCCTTATATTCTTCTAAACCCATTTTTTTCACCACTTTTCTATATAATATTAGATAATATGTTTCTCTTTGAACTTACCGATCAGATAGTTTACAGACTCTGCTGGGTCAAGGTTTACTTTCTCTCCTGCTCCCTTAGGTACCTTATCAGATGCCTTAGCGATCTTTGTTGGAGATCCCTTAAGACCAAGGTTCGAATCATCAACATCCTTAAGATCAGCTCTGCCCCATACGGTTACTTCTTTGTCACAAGCATCGAAGATTCCGCCAGGAGTCATATATCTTGGCTCGTTTAACTCAGAAAGAGCAGTGATCAGGCAAGGCATCTTAGCCTTGATCTCATGATATCTGTCCTCATACTGACGCTTAACGATAACGGAATCACCCTCAACCTTGATATCCTCTGCATAAGAGATTACCGGAAGTCCAAGGTGCTCAGCGATCTGTGGTCCAACCTGTGCGGTATCACCATCGATAGCCTGACGTCCTGTGATGATCAGATCGTAATCAAGGTTACGAAGTGCTCCGGCGATTGTTGTAGAGGTAGCCCATGTATCAGCTCCACCTAAAACACGGTCTGTTACGAGGATTGCATCGTCAGCGCCCATAGCCATAGCCTCACGAAGAACTGCATCAGCCTTTGGAAGACCCATTGTAAGAACGGTAACCTTTGCGCCAGTTGCATCTTTAATTCTAAGTGCTGCCTCAAGACCAGCCTTATCATCTGGGTTCATGATGGCAAGCATTGCTGCTCTATCAAGTGTTCCATCCGGGTTGAACTTAACTCCACCCTTGGTATCAGGAACCTGTTTAATACATACTACGATATTCATGTATTATTATCTCCTTTTCTTCATTCTTGTTCTTTTGTATAACGAATTGTCTTAATGATACGGATCAGATATAAGCGGCACCGCTTATATCGTATAAAAAACTATCGTCTACAAAAGCAAGTCCCATTCGCGAAGCGAATTCTTAATGGACTTGCGCTCGTGATTGTGAAGGTACTGAACAATCACGAATTATCTTAATAATGCTCCAGAGATAACCATACGCTGAACTTCTGAAGTTCCCTCGTAGATCTCTGTGATCTTAGCATCACGCATCATACGCTCTACGTCGTACTCACGGATATATCCGTATCCACCGAATAACTGAACAACTTCTGTTGTAACAGCCATAGCGGTCTCAGCTGCGAATAACTTAGCCTTAGCTGCTTCTACAGAATAGGTCTTCTGTGTAGCCTTAGCCATAGCTGCCTTGTAAACAAGAAGCTGGGCAGCTTCAATTCTTGCTGCCATATCAGCAAGTTTGAACTGTGTATTCTGCTGCTGTGCGATGGAACGGCCGAACTGCTTTCTCTCCTTTGTATATGCGATACAACGATCTAAAGCGCCCTCTGCGATACCAAGTGCCTGAGCAGCGATACCGATACGTCCACCATCAAGAGTGTGCATAGCGATAGGGAATCCTCTTCCTTCCGGTCCGAGTAATGCATCCTTAGGAATTCTGCAATCCTCGAAGATCAGCTCGTAGGTAGATGATCCACGGATACCCATCTTCTTCTCCTTGGTTCCGAATGAGAATCCAGGAGCACCCTTCTCTACGATAAATGCGGAGAAGTTCTTCTTCTTTCTGCCTCTCTTATCCTCGGTAATGCTTGTGATTGCAATGATAATGTATACATCTGCGACCTTACCGTTTGTGATGAAGCACTTGGATCCGTTAAGAACCCACTCATCTCCATCCAATACAGCCTTTGTCTGACATCCCTGTGCATCTGTACCTGCACCAGGCTCTGTAAGACCGAAAGCACCGATCTTCTCGCCCTTGGCAAGTGGAGCAACATACTTCTGCTTCTGCTCTTCTGTACCGTATGTCATAATCGGATCAATGCAAAGGGAGGTATGTGCAGAAACGATAACACCTGTAGTTCCGCAAACCTTTGATAACTCTTCTACACACATAACGTATGTAAGAGGATCACATCCCTGTCCGCCGTACTCCTTTGGTACCGGGATTCCCATGAATCCATATTTACCCATCTTTGCAACAGTCTCAGCCGGGAACTGCTCTGTCTCGTCAGTCTCCTGTGCAAGAGGTTTTACTTCTGTCTCAGCGAAGTCTCTGAAAAGACCGCGAGCCATCTCATGTTTCTTGTCTAAAGTAAAATCCATGATTTTAACACTCCTTATTTTAAAATTTATTCTATTTCTTAGTTGGCATCAATAGCTGTCTTAGTACGATCTGCGTTGTATACGTAGAATCCCTTACCAGACTTAACGCCAAGGTTTCCACCACGAACCATCTTACGGATGAGTGGGCAAGCACGATACTTGCTGTCACCTGTCTCATTGTAGAGAACATCCATGATTGCAAGGCAGATATCAAGACCGATGAAGTCACCTAACTCTAATGGTCCCATTGGATGGTTAGCACCGAGCTTCATAGCTGCATCGATACCAGCGATATCAGAAACACCTTCCATCTTGATGAAAGCAGCTTCGTTGATCATTGGGATTAAGATACGGTTAACTACGAAACCAGCAGCCTCGTTAACCTGTACCGGAGTCTTTCCGATTTCCTCAGCGATCTTCTTGATTGCCTCAACAGTCTCAGCAGGTGTATTAACACCGGCGATAACCTCTACTAACTTCATACGGTCAGCAGGATTGAAGAAATGCATTCCGATCATTGGACGAGTAAGTCCGTTACCAATCTCTGTGATAGAGAGTGAAGATGTATTAGAAGCGAAGATGCACTCTGGCTTAGCAATCTTGTCTAACTCAGCGAATGTTGTCTTCTTAACTTCCATATTTTCGAAAGCAGCCTCAACGATAAGATCGCAGTCTTTGCAGAGGTCTTCCTTTAAACCTGGAGTGATCTTAGCAAGGATTGCATCAACCTTCTCCTGTGTCATTTTCTCTTTAGCAACAAGTCTTGCATAACCCTTAGCAATCTTGTCCTTTCCGCCTTCAGCCCACTCCTGCTTGATGTCGCAGAGTGCAACTTCATATCCGTCTACCTGCGCGAATGCCTTAGCGATTCCCTGGCCCATTGTACCAGCACCGATAACTCCAACCTTCATTTTAAGTTCCTCCTAAAATAAATATTTATATTACATTTCAAGGGGATGCCTAAGCACCCCCTATGTATTTCTATGGCAAATAATTAGTATTTCTCAACGATTGTAGAGCAGCCCATTCCACCACCGATACACAGTGTAGCAAGACCTCTGTTAGATCCTCTCTTCTGCATCTCGTGTAACAGTGTAACAAGAATACGGCATCCTGAAGCTCCAACCGGATGTCCAAGTGCGATTGCACCACCGTTAACGTTAACCTTAGACATATCGAACTTAAGGTCTCTTGCTACTGCGATAGACTGAGCAGCGAATGCCTCGTTAGCCTCGATCAGATCGAAATCGTCGATTGTAAGTCCTGTCTTAGCAAGAACCTTTCTTGTAGAAGCAACAGGTCCAACACCCATGATCTCCGGCTCTACTCCGCCAAGAGCTCCGGCTACCCATGTAGCCATTGGTGTAACACCAAGCTCCTTAGCCTTCTCTTCGCTCATAACAACGATTGCTGCAGCACCATCGTTGATTCCGGAAGCGTTACCAGCTGTAACCAGTCCGCCTTCCTTACCTGAGCAGCAACGTAACTTGCCAAGAGACTCAGCAGTTGTTCCAGGACGTGGTCCCTCATCTTTAACGAAATCAACCATTTCCTTCTTAACCTTAACCGGTACAGGAACGATCTCATCGTCAAATTTACCAGCTGCGATAGCAGCTTCGCACTTCTGCTGGCTGTTTGCAGAGAACTCATCAAGTTCTTCTCTTGTAATACCATACTTGTCACATACGTTCTCAGCAGTGATCATCATATGGTAGTGGTTGAATGCATCTGTTAATGCATCGTTAACCATTGTATCAATGATTGTTGCATTGTTCATTCTGTATCCAAAACGAGCCTTTGTCATAGCGTAAGGAGCCATAGACATGTTCTCCATACCACCAGCTACAACGATATCAGCCTCGCCAGCCATAATCATTGTTGCAGCATCGTTTACACACTTAAGACCGGATCCACAAACTACGTTGATTGTGATTGCCGGAACCTCGATCGGTAAACCAGCCTTGATGGAAGCCTGACGAGCTACGTTCTGTCCCTGAGCTGCCTGAATTACACAACCCATCTTAACTTCGTCAACCATCTCCGGCTTAACGCCAGCTCTGTTTAAAGCTTCTTTAATTACGATTGCACCTAAATCTGCTGCTGGAGTATTGCTTAATGCTCCACCCATCTTGCCGATTGCTGTACGGCAAGCACCTGCTAATACAACTTTCTTTGCCATCTTTACGTTCTCCTTTAAATTGAACTTACGCCTGAGGCGCTGTTAATTTTTTAACAATGTCTATATTACCACATTTTTCGCTTAAAATCAATCCATTTTCCTAAGCCTTCTCAAAAAATTCACATAAATTTTAAAAACATGTACAAATTCATCAACATTGCATATAAAGTACTTTTATGCTATATTAAAGATACTTTTAAAACATGTCCATGTGACGGCTTCAACAAAGACCGATCACGCATTTATTGGGAAGGTAATGATTATGAAATTTGTTAAAACAGATCATCTAAAAGCCGGAATGCGCCTGGCAAAACCGATCTACAATAAAAATGGTGTCCTTTTGTATGACCGCAATTCAACACTGACAGAACCAGGAATCATCAGCGCCAGAAACTTTGGTCTGGTCGGTATCTATATTCTCGAACCGGCAGAACCTGTACCGCCACTTTCCCGTGAGGATCTGGAGTTTGAACAGCTGCAGACGGTGTATATCTTCCAATTGCGTGAATGCCTTGAGCTCATCGGAAAACGGAAACGGATCGAACCGCTCCCGAAGCTTCTCGACAATATTATGAATCATTACGGAGCACTTGACCACCGTGTGAACTTTAATCAGAATCTGAGAAGCAGCGACGATTTCATGTACAAGCATGCAATCAGCACCGCAATCCTTGTCTCCATGATCTCCTCACGGCTTCATTATGATGCTCTTCAACAGCACACACTCGCGGCTGCAGCTTTACTATATGACATCGGATATAGTCATGTACCGAAAAATATTCTCGATAAGGAAACCGGATTTTTATCCGCATCTGACCGTGAAGTAATCCAGCATGCTTTAGAGCGCGGAATCGAACCGCTCGGAATGTATCGTAATGACTTCGAATTTTTCCCGAGAGCGCTCGCATTAATGCAGGCTTATATCTATGCGGATTATCCGGATAAACTTGCAATCATGCCGGATGAAGAACTGCAGGATATGGTAAAGATTCTGCGTGTTGCAGACGAGTTTGATCAAATGACAGCCATGAACATCGGTCACGAACCGGTATCGGAGATCGCGGCGATGAAGATTCTGCTCTCCGATCCAGATCGCTACGATAAACAGATCGTGTCCACACTCGCAGAATGTATTCATATTGTTCCGCAGGCAGCCAACATCGATCTGTCTACCGGTGACAAAGGAATCGTTCTTGTCGAAAACGCCGAAAACTATATGCGTCCGATCATCCTTCGCCTCGGTGATAACAAGATCTATGATCTAAGTTCAGAATCCGATTTTCGTAAGGTACAGATTCTTGATATCATGAAGACAATGGACAACCGTATCTCAGTTGATGAAGAAACGCTAAAACAGTTCGTCCCGGATGAGAAGTTAAAGGAACTTACTACAAAATTCCGTGAAAAATTAAGAAAGGTTCACGAACGCCAGGCTGCGCAGACAGGCACCAACACAAAACGATGACAATATCGCGTGCGCATACCACACACTCTCGCGCAGATGATGTGCCACATAAAAAACTCCGCAAGGGAACGCATCCCCACGGAGTTTTTTTACGGCAATATGCAGCCTGACAGTTATTCTTTTTCCGTGATCAGCCGGCCCGAAATAAAAAGTCCGGCTTCAAATACAAGGATTCCTCCAAACACATCAAGAAGCACATGCTGCTTAACAAGCAGCGTCGATGCAAATACTCCAAGTGACATCACAACTGTGACTCCTTTGTACCAGTTCGGCACCTTCTTCATTGAAAATGCCGCATGAATACAACACCAGCTCTCCAGGCAATGAATAGACGGAAACAAATTGACCGGAGCATCCATGTGATAAATAAACTTTACAAGCCAGTCAAACACCCCCGTCCCCACTACTTCCGGGCGCTCCATCGTTGTCGGGAGCAGCACGAAGAAAAGCAGGCAGAACAGTTTTGAGATCACATCTCCATACACGAAGCGGTAACAAAACGTCTTGCCTTCCCGCGCGATCAGCACATAGTTAATCATCCATTGCACAAACGCCAGCAAATAGAATACGATAAAAGGTGCAACAAACGGAAGCATCCGATCAATCGGAAGTTCCAGCGAATAAAATGTCAGATGATCCTTAAAAAATGCCACCCCTTCATAGACCGCCATATTGACCGCAACTGCTAAAACGAGCGGCCCCCACGCATATCGCGGCACTATTTTTTCAATCCATCTTCGCATAACCGATCGTCTCCCCCATCTGCACAGCAGTCTCTTTGCCAAACTGTGCATTTTTCAACAGATCCTCTCTCATCGTCACCTGATCCTTGCCGACAAGCACGATGATCGTGGATCCTCCATATTGAAACATGCCTTTTTCCTCACCGCGAACCACATACGCTTCCTGCTCATGATTGACGATTCTTCCGACAAGCATCGCACCGACCTCCATCTGCACGACCGTGCCAAACTCCGGTGTTTTGATCAGAGTGTATTCGCGGCTATTCTGCGTAAATACCGGATACTGTGCAAGCGCAACCGGACGCACTGTATGAAGTAGTCCCGGAAGAAATACATTGCGGCTCTTCTTGCCGAAATCCACATAGCAATATCTATGATAATGATTCACACAAAGTCGAAACACCAGACAATATCCGTCCCTGTAATGTTCCGCAAGTTTTTGATTGCGAAGCAGCGATCCGACGGTATAACGACTCTGCTTTACCGGGAATATGGTGTCATCCCGGATTCTCCAGACAGACAGCAGTCCGTCACACGGTGCGATCAGATGCTTTTCATCCGTATCAATCGGGCGAAATCCCGCCTTAATCTTCCGGGAAAAGAAATCGTTAAAGCTGATCACTCCATCCATCTCATAATCCGCGATACAGATTCCGTTTTTCTCTGCAAATGGTCGGATAAGAAAATGCGACAAATCCGAATCAAGGAATCTGCCGCATAATTTGGACACACCGGGGCGCGTCAACCCCTTGAGAATGACTCTTCCCGGTATTGTATGATACAAAAAATTCAATGCATCCATCTGTGCCCTCTACTTTCCACACATAATCAGTTTGACCAAAAGCAATAGAAACTCAAGTGCTCCGAATGCGATCATGATCGCGATCGCAGCATTCTTTGGTTTCTTCAATTTAAACTTCGACAGGAAAAGAATTCCAACAACGATCATTACTCCAAAATACATAAGAGTAAGGTCCGCCTTGATCAGAATATGTAAGATCATGACTGCCGGAAAGATCAGCGCGGCACTGGTTACTGGAAGTCCGGTATAAGCCTTTTCTCCATTCTTGTCGCGATTCTGATCAGACTCCTCCATCACATTAAAATAGGCAAGACGGATCATCGCAGCGAGCACGTAAAGGATTGCAATTGTTGTCAGCACACTCTGATAAATAATCGGATAGTTCTGCAATAAAGCGATCTTTGGTCCGGAGAACACCTGCAGCTGCATGCGGCTGCGGAACATCGCCATACCGATACACGCCGGAAGCACGCCGAACGCAATCAGATCCGCAAGGGAATCGATTTGGATTCCGAAGCGTTTCATCTCCGGAGTACGATCCTTTTTCATGCGCGCGACTTTACCGTCGAACGTGTCACACAGCCCTGAAAAGAGCAAAAAGAACATTCCGAGATACGGATGCCCGATTCCGTTTAAGCACAGTATAATTCCTGCGGTTCCCGACAGAATCGACAAATACGTCAGGATTACCGTATAATCATAAAATCCAATCATTTCATTTTCTCCCTAGTGTTTTTCCTTCGTACCAGATAACCGATGAGAACGGTCACCATACTTACAAATATGCAGACATAAAAGGACAATCCCCGGCTTAAGATTTCAAGCTGGTAGGCATCTGTTTTCTCCATCAACTGCCTGTAACCATTGAGCATCAGGTAATCCGTGACACCGACACCACCCGGAACCGGCACACAGTTCGAACCAAGCACTACATAAATCTGCGTAGCCAGAAGACTCGGCAACGTGCGGAGATTCCCATGCAACGCCGCAAACGAGACAATCGTTACCAGTATCTGCGACAGCCTCTGCAGAAAATTGAGCACATACACCTTGATCAGCATTGCTCTATTGTTAAAAATCAAGGAAACACACTGTCCATATTCTTCCAAAGCCTTATTGATCTTTTTTTCCAGCCTCTTTGCCAGCCTCTTACAGTGTATGCGGCGAAGAAACGCAGCAGTACCTTTCATTAATCTGCGCACGATTTCCTGCTTCTTAAGGAGCATATAAAACAGGATTGCAAGACCCAGTAATGCAAGCATTCCACTTATGATCAACACTCTTCCGATCATGCTAAACTGAAGAAACAATCCCGGTGCAAAAACGAAATCCAACAGGCCAATCGTCACTACCGCAAGCGTATACATCACAAGATTCAGCAATAAGGCCGCCATCACGGCAGTTCCCGGAATACCATCTTTCATCATGAAAAAGGCGCTTGCCGGCTGCCCACCGGATGCAGAAGGTGTAATCGCCGAAAAATACACATCGGCCGCCGAATAGACAAATCCATGCATGCGCTTCACCGGATAACCCATATGGTTAACAATCACACGAACCGCCTCTCCCTCGAAGTAAATAAATCCAAGCATACACACCGCTGCCAGCATGATTCCCACACCGGACGCTTCGCGAATACTCTGCAGCAATTCATCAAAAGAGATTCCACTGCCTTTGAATACGGCATAAATCGTCACGATTGCAAGAATCAGTGTGACGAAGAAACAAATTATTTTATTTTTGTTCTTTTGAAAGAATTCTTTTCTGTCCATATGATGCCATTTTACCATAGCATGGTTGTGTATACAACTTAAGACTTCCTTAACGTCTTATGAAACGTGGTTCATAAAAGGCACACCTTGCTGCTTTTATCTTTCTAACTGACTCCAAGGCTGGTTTCTGCAAGGACACTAGTGATTCTGCCTAAAATCGTGTTCCTTGCAGAAACCAGCCTTTGGAGTCATCTCTACGAAAGATTCGCAGCAGCAAACGTCTCTAACAATGCAGACAGCCACAACATGTAAAATAATCCCGGCTTCTCCGTTCTTCGAACTCTCGAACCCGGACCAACATTCGCAATCCGGACTATCGTCCTACTTGCTCATGTGGTTTACCCATCTAATAAAAAAGCTGGTTAGGCTACAAGTAGCCAACCAGCTTTTTTACTGATGGGATTATTTTACACGTTCTTAACAGTAGCAATATCAACCGGAGTGAGCTGTCCGTTCGCAGTCTCAAGGGAACGGGCAAGTGCATTTGCAGTATCCATCGCAGTAATACAGTAGACACCTGTCTCGATCGCATTACGACGGATCAGGAATCCGTCTCTTGTCTTATCACCGTTACCCTGTGTAGGGGTATCGATCACAAGGTCAATCTTATGTCCGAGAATCAGATCCATGACGTTCGGTGATTCCTGCGTGATCTTGTTGACGCGGAGTGCGTTGACCCCGTGCTCCTGTAAGTACTTTGCGGTACTTCTTGTTGCGTAGATTTTGTATCCGAGCGCTTCGAAACGCTTTGCAACGCCGACAGCCTCCGGCTTATCGGCATCCTTTACGGTCATGATCATCTGCTTATGCTTCGGAAGCTGTACACCTGCTCCTAAGAACGCTTTGTACAGTGCCTCGTTGAAGGACTTGGCAATACCAAGACACTCACCGGTTGATTTCATCTCCGGTCCAAGGCTGATCTCTGCACCACGCAGCTTCTCAAATGAGAATACCGGCATCTTGATCGCAATATAATCTGCAACCGGTGCAAGTCCAGGCTCGTATCCGAGTCCGCGGATCGTGTTGCCGATGATCACCTTTGTTGCAAGGTCAACGATCGGAATACCGGTTACCTTGCTGATGTACGGAACCGTTCTGGATGAACGTGGGTTCACCTCGATGACATATACTTCCTCGTTCATTGCGATGAACTGGATGTTGATCAGTCCGATTACGTGCAGCGCCTGTGCCAGACGCTTCGTATACTCTACGATCGTATCCTTTACTTTATCACTGATCGTCGGCGCCGGATATACCGAGATACTGTCTCCGGAATGGACACCGGTACGCTCGATATGCTCCATGATACCAGGGATGAGAATGTCGGTTCCGTCACATACGGCATCGACCTCAATCTCCTTACCCTGTAAATATTTATCAACAAGGATTGGATGATCCTGTGCAATACGATTGATGATTCCGATGAACTCTTCAATCTCCTCATCGTTAAAGGCGATCTTCATACCCTGTCCGCCAAGTACGTAAGACGGACGAACAAGTACCGGATAACCGAGACGATTGGCAACTTCCTTGGCTTCCTCTGCGGTAAATACCGTTCCACCGGCAGCTCTCGGAATATGCGTTTTCTCAAGGATCTCATCGAAAAGCTCACGATCCTCGGCCGCATCAACATCTTCTGCCTTGGTTCCAAGGATCTTAACGCCCATCTTCATTAACGCTTCGGTCAGCTTGATAGCAGTCTGTCCACCGAACTGTACGACTGCGCCGTCCGGCTTCTCGATATTGACAATGCTCTCAACATCTTCTGCCGTCAGTGGCTCGAAGTAAAGCTTGTCTGCAATATCAAAGTCGGTTGATACGGTTTCAGGGTTGTTGTTGATGATAACCGTCTCCCAGCCTTCCTTTGCGAAAGCCCATGTACAATGTACGGAACAGAAGTCGAACTCGATACCCTGTCCGATACGGATCGGGCCGGATCCAAGAACGAGGACCTTCTTCTGCGGATTCGTCTCAGCCGCCTCATTCTCACTTCCGTACACACTGTAGTAATATGGAGTCTCTGCTGCGAACTCAGCCGCACAGGTATCTACCATCTTGTATGCTGCTACGATTCCGTTGGCATAACGCATCTCTTTGATCTCGTCCTCGGTCTTACCTGTGAGTCTTGCGATGACATTGTCCGGGAACTCGATTCTCTTTGCTTCCTTTAAGAGATCCACGGTAAGTTCTTCATTCTGAAGTCTCTTCTCCATCTCAACAAGGATTGCGATCTTGTCGATGAACCAACGGTCAATCTTTGTAATATCATAAATGTGATCGTAAGATACACCACGGCGCAAAGCCTCTGCGATCACCCAGATTCTGCGATCATCCACAACATGAAGCTGTGCCTCAAGCTCCTCATCGTTTAAGTTCGAGAAGTCATACGATAACAGGCAGTCCACATGCTGCTCAAGAGAACGGATGGCTTTCATCAAAGCACCCTCGAAATTATCACAGATACTCATAACCTCACCGGTTGCCTTCATCTGTGTGCTTAAGGTTCTCTTTGCGGTCAGGAACTTATCAAACGGAAGTCTCGGAATCTTGACAACGCAGTAATCAAGCATCGGCTCGAAGCTTGCGTATGTCTTCTGTGTAATGGCATTCTTGATCTCATCAAGAGTATATCCCAAAGCGATCTTCGCGGTAACCTTGGCGATCGGATATCCGGTTGCTTTGGATGCCAAAGCGGAAGAACGGGATACTCGAGGGTTAACCTCGATTACACAATATTCGAATGAATCCGGATTCAAAGCGTACTGTACGTTACATCCTCCGGTAATCTTTAACTCATCGATAATGTTCAATGCAGAGCTGCGGAGCATCTGGTATTCCTTGTCTCCGAGTGTCTGTGACGGAGCAACTACGATCGAATCGCCGGTATGCACGCCGACCGGATCAATATTCTCCATGTTACATACGGTAATACAGTTGCCGTTTGCATCACGCATTACCTCGTACTCAACTTCCTTCCATCCGGCGATGCAACGCTCTACAAGTACCTCGCCGACACGGCTTAAACGAAGTCCGTTGCTTAAGATATCAACAAGCTCCTGCTCGTTGTGGGCGATACCGCCGCCGCTTCCTCCAAGTGTGAAAGCAGGACGAAGGACAACCGGATATCCGATGGTATTCGTGAACTTGATACCATCCTCTACGGTATTAACAACCTGTGATGCGGCACAAGGCTCACCGATCTTCTCCATCGTATCCTTGAAGGCCTGACGGTCCTCGGCCTTGAAAATCGTCTCAGCGGTTGTACCGATTAATTTAACGCCATGCTCCTCAAGGAATCCTGACTCTGCAAGCTCCATACCAAGGTTCAGACCGGCTTGTCCACCAAGTGTCGGAAGCACACTGTCCGGCTTCTCCTTTAAAATAATCTCTTTTAATACATCAACCGTAAGAGGCTCAATATATACCTGATCTGCAATCTGTTTATCGGTCATGATGGTTGCAGGGTTTGAGTTAACGAGACATACTTCCACGCCCTCTTCTTTTAAAGAACGGCATGCCTGTGTTCCGGCGTAATCGAACTCTGCTGCCTGTCCGATGACAATCGGACCGGAACCGATCACTAATACTTTTTTAATCTCTTTATTTCTTGGCATTATTTCTTTCCTCCTCTGTCCATCATATCGATAAAACGGTCAAACAGATACGCGGAATCCTGTGGTCCAGGGCAGGCCTCCGGGTGGAACTGTACCGTGAAAATGTTCTTGCCAACATACTCAAGGCCTTCGTTTGTTCCATCATTAACGTTGACAAATGCAGGTTTGGCAACATTCGGATCAAGTGTATCGGTATCAACCACATATCCGTGGTTCTGGGAAGAAATATAGACGCGGTTTGTCTTTAAATCCTTAACCGGATGATTTCCTCCACGATGTCCGTATTTCATCTTATGCGTGTCCGCTCCGGTTGCCAACGCCATAAGCTGGTGTCCGAGACAGATGGCAAAAATCGGCACATCGCTCTCATATAATTTATGAATCTCCTCGATGATCTCCTTGCACTCCTTCGGATCTCCAGGTCCGTTGCTGAGCATAATGCCATCCGGATTCGTTGCAAGGATTTCCCCGGCGCTCGTGTGTGCCGGATAGATCGTCACTTCGCATCCTCTTGCATTCAAAGATTTTGCAATATTATTCTTCGCACCGAGATCGAGCAACGCGACCCTCTTTCCGGTTCCGCGAAGAACTTTTTTCTCGCTGCAGGTTACTTTATCCACAACATTTCCTGTCGTATATTCCTTTAATTTAGGAAGAATCTCATCCAGATTGTAATTCTCATTCGTTGTGATCATTCCGTTCATGGTTCCCTTCTCACGAAGAATCTTCGTCAGTGCACGGGTATCGATGCCGGCCACACCTGGAATATCATGCTTTGCCAAAAAATCCTGAATCGTTCCTTCGCATCGGAAGTTGCTGGCGGTACGGGATAATTCTCTTACGATATATCCGTCTGGCCAAGGACGTGCGGATTCCATATCCGGTGTGATTCCGTAATTTCCGATCAGCGGATAGGTCATAACCACGGCCTGTCCCGCATAGGAAGGATCGGTAAGAACCTCCAAATATCCTGTCATAGAAGTGTTAAATACGATCTCACTGATCACTTCTCTTGTAGAACCGATGCTTGTTCCTGTAAATACGGTTCCATCTTCGAGTATCAAGAAAGCTTTCATTATATGCCCTGCCTTTCTGTTGTGTTTCCCTGCATCTTGGCAAAAAAAAAGAGAGCGTCTCTTTTTTTGCTATCATTGCGGCAGACTTATCGCCCCTGCCTAAATTGTAAAAAGTTTATCATAATATGGCACTTTTTTCAACCACTTTAGCATCAAAAAAAGTGCCGAGGTTTTTTTAATAAATATGTACATTTTATACATTTTGTTGATAATGCCTTCTGTATATCTGTCTGCGATCTTCTACGAGATCAATCCGATCAGCCCGATCACAACGGCCAGAATACAGAAAAACAACGACCCGAATACTACCGACAGCACAACAGCGGTTGAAAGAGGCTTCTTTTCATATGTAATCTCGTCCACACTGCATGCCTGCATCGAAACAAAATCATTATTTGGCATTACATTCATTCTTTTGAACTTACGCTTTGTAAAATATCGTTCCGTCCAGACCGGCATCGCGTTCAGTGTGACCATTGGAAGATTATAAGTACTTTTTGCATATTTTCGCATTTCATAAACAAGTTTCTTACCAATTCCACGTCTCTGGTACATCGGATGAACATATAGCATCGTAATATGACCTTCCGACTGCATCGCAGACATTCCTACGATTGTTCCCTGCTCATACGCGCCCCACATGGCAAGATACCCTTCTTCCATCATATGCTTCAAATAATCCTGAAGGCTGTACTGCTCGAACGCCTGCGTCATCTTCGGATTCGGAATCGAATTGCGCAGACAGTAATCAAACACGCCGCGTGCCAGGCCTGCCGCTTCCGGCAGCTGTTCCGTTGTTAATATTTTAATTTCCATAGAGTATGCTCCTTTCATGCCAGCATCATCCCTGCTTGTTCTTCCCCGAGTGCATGGATGCTGCATATCGTTTTCTATGTAATCGCCGACTTATCACATTTCGTCTGCATCCTCCACCAGCCGGTCACGCAGACCGCTGTAACGTTTCAGCTGCGAATTATTTGCGATCATCTGCTCGAACGTCGTATCGTTGCCCACAATTGTAACACATTTTTTTGCTCTGGTCACAGCCGTATACAAAAGATTCCGGTTCATAAGCATGCGGGGACCTGTCAGCAACGGAATCACGACTGCCGGATACTCAGAGCCCTGCGACTTATGGATAGTTACTGCATAAGCAAGTTCCAGCTCCTCCAGAAGTTTAAACGGATACTCAACCATGCGCCCCTCATCAAAGCACACGGTTACCGTCTCCGCAAAGTCATTGATTTCCTCGATAATTCCCGTATCTCCATTGAACACACCGGTTCCCTTATCAATGCACAGACCGTATTTGCTGCGGATTTCCCATTCAAGCTGATAATTGTTCTTGATCTGCATCACTTTGTCGCCCTCGCGAAAAAGCGTTGTCCCATGTTCCTTTTCTTTTTTGCGTTTGTCCGGTGGGTTTAAGTACATCTGAAGCACCGTATTTAAGCGTTCCACACCAAGCAGGCCCTTCCTCATCGGTGTCAGCACCTGAATATCCATCATAGACGCGCCGACAAACTTCGGAAGTTTCTGCAAAATCAGCTGTAAAGTAACATTAATGATCTTGTCCGCATCGTAACGCTTCAGGAAAAAGAAATCCATACTCTTGTTGTCCAGTTCCACCGGCTCGCCACGATTGATCTTGTGCGCATTTACGATAATATCACTCGTACTTGCCTGCCGGAAGATTTTTGTCAGCATAACCGTGTGAAAAAGCTTCGAATCAATAATATCCTTGAGTACATTTCCCGGTCCCACACTCGGCAGCTGATTGACATCGCCCACAAGGATCAGGCGTGTTCCCGCCACGATCGCTTTTAACAGGGAATACATCAGCGAGATATCGACCATCGACATCTCATCGATGATGATGACATCCGTCTCAAGCGGATTCTGCGCATTTCGCTCGAAGCCCGCGTTTCCTTCCACGCCACCATTCAGTTCCAGCATCCGGTGGATCGTGCGCGCCTCGAAGCCGGTCGTCTCACTCATTCGTTTGGCTGCGCGCCCGGTCGGTGCCGCAAGGAAGATATCCATGCCCTCTGACTCAAAATATTTAATGATTGTATTAATCGTTGTTGTCTTTCCTGTACCCGGTCCACCGGTGATCACAAGCACACCGTTTCTTACGGCTTCCTTGACCGCTTCCACCTGATGTTCATCCAGATCCATCTTCGTCTGCTTCTCGATCTGACGAAGCCGTGCCTCGATCTCGATATCCGGCACATCAAAAGTGGCATCCAGCCGTTTTAACATGGTTGCCGCATTCGCTTCCATATAGAAGAAAGTGCTCGCATAGATCTGTGTGACATCATCCGCCTGCCGCATGATGATCTTGCGGTCCATCGCAAGGTTCATGTAATGTTTCTCAATATATTCCGGTTCAATCTCAAGCAGCGCACTCGCGCGCTGTGTCAGTTCCGGCATCGGCAGGTAAGTATTTCCCTCATTGGATGCCTGCAGGAGTGCGTACTGGATCCCGCTTCGGATCCGGAAATCCGAATCGGTACGGATACCGACACGAGACGCGATCTCATCCGCGGTGCGGAATCCCACGCCATCCACGTCATCCGCCATCCGGTACGGATTCTCTTTTAAGATACTGTATACTTCCTGCCCATAGGTATTGTAGATCTTGACTGCAAGTGTCGTACTGATACCATACTGTTGCAGAAAGATCATCGCCTGCCGCAGGTCACGCTTCTCGTTTACCTGATCTGCGATCTCCATCGCCTTGCGCTGGCTGATTCCCTTGACTTCCGCAAGCCGCTCCGGCTCCTCCTCAATGATACGGAACGTATCTTCCTTGAATCTTCTGACAATTCTTGCAGCCAAAGCGATACCGATTCCCTTGATCGCGCCGGATCCGAGATAACGCTCGATTGCAAGTTCGTCCTGAGGTGCTTTTTCCTCGAAACTTTTGACCGCAAACTGTCTTCCGTAAGTCGGATGATCCGTATATTCGCCATGCGCCTCAATGCATTCGCCCTCTGCGATATCGGAAAATATGCCTACACAGGTCAGTTCCTCCTCATCGCAGATCATCACCATCACGGTATAACCATTGTCACTATTTCGAAATACAATGTGATCGACATAACCGTTTATCACTTCTTCATTACTCTGCTGCTTGTCCAAAGTAGTTTCCTCTCTTTTCGTACAAACTCTACGCTCTATTATGAAGCACAATGCGCACTCTTTCAAGTCTGCTTTTTGAAGTCCCATAGAAAAGCGATACATTTGCCACACCATTTCATATCCGGGCCGATGCACAGCACAGACACAAGAAGCCCCCTCTATCGGGCATTCCGATATAAGGGGACTTCTTATATGTTGATTCATGAATAGATTCCCTATTCTGTCGTCGTAATATTTAAGTTGCGCCGCATCTGCTCATAAAGCTGCTGCGTAAGGTTGTCACCAACCTGATCCACCACTTCATCCGCCACGGTTTCAATCACCTGATCCATATACAGATCCTTGTACTGCGACATCGTGGAATCTTCATCGTCCGATGAAAAAGAGGACTTCACTTCCTTTAACATCTGCTCCACAAAGTAGGATTCAAAATCTTTGATGACACCTTTTAACTCGTCCTCCGATGCATCGGAAGAGACATTCTTGAGCGAGTTCTGCAACTCATTACTTGAAGCAGCGCTCGCATCGGTCTTCGCACTCTGATAATTCGAGCTAATTCCTGAAATTCCTGATAAATCCATCTGTTTTCTCCTTTAACTATCCGGCTGTCTAAACGGCATCCGGCATATCAAATTCTCACACGAATCTGTCAGCATCATCGTTTGAGATTGTTTGCAGTATCCAGCATGGAATCGGCCGTTGTGATTGCCTTAGAATTTAGCTCATATGCTCTCTGCGCAACGATCATGTTAACCATCTCATCTGCAACCTGTACATTCGATCCTTCCAGACGGCTCTGAATGACTTTGCTTCTCGTCAGTCCCCGTGTCGCACCTTCCAGTAATGCATTACCGGATGCCGGTGTCGCCTGCAGACGGCTCGAAGAAAGCTTCTCAAGTCCTGCCGGATTGTTAAACTGATAGATTCCGAATGACTGATTCAGTGGAATCACCTGACTGGTTGTCGGATCACGGTATGCGATTGAGCCATCCTCGGAGAACACCATACTCTCCGCATTCACATTCCTAGGGACCATAATCTCGTTTCCTCTGGAATCAAGGACCGGATATCCCTCCTGATCGGCAAGGATCGTTCTTCCGGCAGCATTCAGGCTCCAGGTAAAATTACCGTTTCTTGTATAATAGGTATTTCCGTCCGCGCCCCGCACAGCGAAGAATCCGTTTCCTTCGATGGCAAAATCCGTCTTGCTGTCGCTTTCCAGCAGTGCTCCCTGCGTATACATGGAAGTGGTCGCTGCCACTCTCGTTCCAAGCCCGACCTGTGCCCCGACCGGTTTCTGTTCTCCGTTGGCCGATGTCGTCTTTGTCTGGAGTGTCTGGTACAACAAAGACTTGAACTCGGTACGCTCCGTCTTATATCCATTTGTATTTACATTTGATAAATTGTTGGCGATCGTATCTACATTCGTCTGCTCCGCAAGCATTCCGGTTGCCGCGGTATATAATGCTCTCATCATAAGGTATATACCTCTCTGTTCCCTATATCGTTACTGTTTCTATCCCAGCTTCCCTGCCCCAAATGCGTTCAAACGCATATTCCATCACTTGTTTCGATCACTTACTGCACGCGACCTACATTGTTGACCGCGCGATCCAGTGTACTGTCAATCGATGTGATCACTTTCTGACCCGCTTCATAAGCACGCTGGATTGTGATCATATTGACCATTTCCTTAATAACATTCACATTGGAGGTCTCCAGCACTCCCTGTTCCACATTGGCATCCGCAGCGATACGGTTGCCGCCGTCCAGCAGATTGTACATATTTTCTCCATACTTTTCAAGATAATCATAGTTATCGACATCAACCATACCAAGTGTTCCGACGATCTGCTCATTCTGCATGATGTATCCCAGCTTATTCACGCTGATCGTCGCATTCGGATCAACCTGAATCCGGTTACGCGGATCCGGATCTCCATTCATCGCTCCGGTCGCATTCAACACATAATCTCCATCCTTCGTTACAAGATACCCTTCCGTGTTCACCGTAAAGGAACCGTCTCTTGTATACTTCACAGATGTATTTCCACTCTTGTCGGTGAAAGCAATCGCAAAAAAGCCTTTGCCGTCAATTGCAAAATCTGTCGTATTATCGGTCACTTTAAAGCTTCCCGAATCATAATCCGTATAGACTTGTCCGAGGTGTACACCATAAGTAATCTCTCCCAGCTTCTTCGGAAGATAAGCATTCGAAGAATCCTTCAGGCGAAGAGACATCTCATCCGCAAAAGTGCGCGAAGTCGTGCCCTCTTTCTTATATGCTGTTGTGTCCGCATTGGCCAGATTGTTCGCCAGAATATCCAGACGCTTCATCTCATTGACCATACCGGTATGTGCTGTATATAACCCTTTAACCATATGACACCTCTGCTTCTAACCTACACTTCATTCTATATATCGGTCATTTGTATGATATCTTAACCAAAACATATGAATAAAAAGTGAAAAAAGTGCGCAAAATCTGCGCACTTTACCCATCCATTAATCGTCGTCTCTCTTGCCTGCAAGAAATTCTACATATTTTCCGGTTCCGATTGCCACGCAGGTCATCGGATGTTCTGCTGTCATTGTATTGATTCCGGTTCTCTCCTCGATCAGTTCCTCAAGACCGCGCAGTAATGCGCCACCACCGGTCAGTACGATTCCGCGATCCGCAACATCGGCAGCCAATTCAGGCGGAGTCTTCTCCAATACGGAATGTACGGCTTCTACAATCTGTAATGTTGGCTCACGGAGTGCCTCCTCTGTCTCCTCGGAACTTACCGTAATGGTTCTAGGAAGTCCGGTTACAAGGTTACGGCCACGTACGTCCATGGTCTCATTCTGAGCAAGCGGATAACATGTTCCAATTTTAATCTTGATATCCTCTGCAGTACGTTCGCCAATCAGAAGATTGTGTTTCTTACGCATATAGCGAACCAACGCCTCATCAAAATCATCTCCGGCAATCTTGACCGATGTGCTGACAACCGATCCGCCAAGAGAAATGACAGCGATATCCGAAGTACCGCCTCCGATATCTACGATCATATTTCCGCAAGGTCTTGCAATATCGATTCCCGCACCGATTGCAGCTGCGATCGGTTCCTCGATAATCTCTACTTCACGGGCACCAGCCTGATAAGTCGCATCCTCTACAGCCTTCTTTTCTACTTCTGTTACACCACTCGGTACGCAGACACTGATACGTGGCTTACGGAAACTCTTCTTTCCAAGTGCTTTCTGAATAAAGTACTTAATCATCTTCTCGGTAACAGTGTAATCCGAGATCACCCCCTGTCGAAGCGGACGAACCGCAACGATATTGCCCGGTGTACGGCCAAGCATCAGGCGCGCCTCCTCACCGATTGCCTTAATCTTATTGGTGTCTCTGTCAAAAGCCACAACCGACGGCTCCTTTAAGACAACTCCCTTACCCTTGATATATACTAAAATACTCGCAGTACCTAAATCAATTCCGATATCTGATCCGATCATTCCAAAAATGCCCCTTTCTGTCTTGCTGTTATCTATCTGTAACCTGGTCGCGCACAGGCGCAAAACCGCAGTTAATCATATTTTGTGCATACAGTAACATTATATACAATTAATTCCATTTTTCAAACATTTTTTTCGATTTAAGTGATTCTTAACATTTTTAGAATAATCCCGCATATTTTACACTCAAAATTGCCGATTCCATATTCCGATCAAGGGAATACCACGAAACGGCCGGAGGCAGTTTTAATCCTGCTTTGAGTCCTGTAAATAAGGAGCAAGGAATTGTCCGGTATAAGATTCCGGCACCTGGCAGATTTCTTCCGGGGTTCCTTGGGCAATCACCGTACCGCCTCCGTCTCCGCCTTCCGGTCCCATATCAATGATATAGTCTGCGGTCTTGATGACATCCAGATTGTGTTCAATCACTACAACCGTATTGCCTCCATCCGACAGTTTACGCAGAATTTCCACGAGCTTGTGAACATCCGCAAAATGCAGACCGGTCGTTGGCTCATCCAGCACATAGATCGTCTTGCCGGTCCCACGCTTACTCAGCTCCGTAGCAAGTTTGATACGCTGCGCCTCACCTCCGGAAAGTTCCGTGGATGGCTGTCCAAGCTTAATATAGGACAGTCCCACATCGTACAGAGTCTGGATCTTACGGTGGATCGTCGGCACATTCTTAAAGAATTCCAATGCTTCCTCAACCGTCATATCCAACACATCATAGATACTCTTTCCTTTGTATTTGACTTCCAGAGTCTCACGGTTGTACCGCTTGCCGCCACATACTTCACATGGCACATACACATCGGGAAGAAAGTGCATCTCAATTTTAAGAATTCCATCTCCGCTGCATGCCTCGCATCGTCCACCCTTGACATTGAAGCTGAAGCGTCCCTTCTTATATCCGCGGGCCTTGGCATCCGGCGTAGCAGCAAACAGATCTCGGATCATGTCAAACACACCGGTATACGTCGCAGGATTGGAGCGTGGTGTGCGTCCGATCGGTGACTGATCAATATCAATAATCTTGTCCAGCTGTTCAAGCCCCAGAATATCATCATGGTCTCCGGCGATGCATCTCGCACGGTTCAATGTCTTCGCAAGATGCTTATACAAGATCTCATTTGTCAGGGAACTCTTTCCCGATCCCGACACTCCGGTAATACAAGTCATGATTCCAAGCGGAATATCCACGTCAATATTTTTCAGATTATTCTCTCTTGCTCCCTTGATCGTAATGTATCCGGTCGGCTTTCTTCGCTCCGAAGGCACCGGGATCTTCTTTCTGCCGCTCAAATAATCACCGGTAATGGACTTCTTACACTTCATGATTTCTGCTGCCGTACCTGCTGCGACCACTTCTCCACCGTGTACGCCGGCCGCCGGTCCGATATCCACAATATAATCGGCCGCACGCATTGTATCCTCATCATGCTCCACAACGATCAGGGTGTTTCCCAGATCCTTGAGGTTCATCAATGCCCGAAGCAGTTTATCGTTATCCCTCTGGTGCAGACCGATACTCGGCTCATCCAGAATGTATGCAACGCCGACCAGTCCTGAGCCGATCTGGGTTGCCAAACGAATTCTCTGTGCCTCTCCACCGGAAAGTGTTCCGGTCGCACGCGTCAGAGTCAGGTACTCCAGTCCTACCTCCTGCAAGAAACCGACACGCGAACGGATTTCCTTTAAAATCTGGTCTCCGATAAAGTGTTGCTGCTGTGTCAGTTCCATACTATCTAAGAACTGAACCAAATCCTTGACCGACATGTCGGTCATCTCATAAATATTCTTATCACATACCGTTACGGCAAGTGAACTCTTCTTCAATCTCTGCCCGTGGCACTCCGCACAAGGCGTAATACGCATAAACTGCTCATACTCCTGTTTCATCGTATCCGAACCGGTCTCCCGGTATCTGCGCTCCACGTTACGGATCAGACCTTCCCAGTTCAGGTCATAGACGCCCTCGCCACGCTGTCCCTTGTAATGAACCTTAAGGATGCGTCCGTCTCCGCCATGGATCAGCATATGACGGATTTCATCCGGCAGATCCTTGTACGGCGTATCCAGCGAGAATCCGTAACCCTCCGATAAAGCCCGAAGCGTCGCATAGGTGTAGCTGGACGGATCCGTGCTGGACTGCCACCCCATTACCTGGATCGCACCTTCCGATATCGACAGATTCTTATCCGGGATCATCAGATTCTCATCAAACTCCATCTTGTATCCGAGTCCGTAACATGCCGGGCACGCTCCGAACGGATTGTTGAACGAGAAACTTCTCGGCTCTACTTCATCCACACTGATTCCACAGTCCGGGCACGCAAAATTCTGTGAGAAGTTCATCTGCTCACCGTCTACGACGTCAACGATCGCATTCCCTTCCGACAGATCGAACACATTCTCCAGAGAGTCGGTCAGACGCTTCTCGATTCCCGGCTTGATCACAAGCCGGTCAACCACAATATCAATATTGTGCTTGATGTTCTTGTCCATCGGAATCTCCTCCGACAGATCGTACATATTGCCATCCACGATCACACGGACATATCCGCTCTTCTTCGCCTTTTCAAAAAGCTTCTGATGCTCACCCTTACGCCCGCGCACAACCGGTGCAAGTATCTGAATTCTGGTTCGTTCCGGCAAATTCATGACCGCATCGACCATCTGGTCGATCGTCTGCTTCTCGATTGCACGTCCGCACTTCGGACAATGCGGAATACCGATTCTCGCATAGAGCAGACGAAAATAATCATAGATTTCCGTCACGGTTCCGACCGTTGAACGAGGATTACGGTTCGTTGATTTCTGATCAATGGAAATGGCAGGCGGCAGCCCCTCGATCGACTCTACATTTGGTTTCTCCATCTGGCCTAAGAACTGTCTTGCATAGGAAGAAAGCGACTCCATGTAGCGGCGCTGGCCTTCTGCATAGATCGTATCAAAGGCAAGCGACGACTTACCCGATCCCGACAGTCCGGTCAGTACAACAAATTCGTCTCTTGGAATATCTATATCAATGCATTTCAAATTGTGCTCGCTCGCACCACGGATCTTAATGTATTTTCTTTGTTTCTTAGCCATTCCAAATTTTCCTTTCTCTTTCAGGTCTCTGATAAATCACGCAACATATTCTTGAGTGAAATCATCTTGTCCCTGTATTCTGCTGCTGCCTCGAAGTTTAGCTCCGTCGCCGCTTTCTGCATCTTCTTCTGGATATCGGCAATCAGTTTTTCCAGTTCCTTGCGGCTCATAGACTCCGGATCCTTCGTGAATTCCATCTCCTCTGCCGCAACCTTCTTCGAGATCGCGATCAGATCACGCACCGACTTCTGGATCGTTGTCGGCGTAATTCCATGTTCCTCGTTGTATTCCTGCTGAATCTTGCGGCGCCGCTCCGTCTCCTCGATGGCAACACGCATCGAGTCCGTAATCTTATCCGCATACATAATAACGTGTCCCTCGCTGTTACGCGCGGCACGTCCGATCGTCTGAATCAGCGAGGTCTCGGAACGAAGAAAGCCTTCCTTATCCGCATCTAAGATTGCGACAAGTGTGATCTCCGGAATATCAAGACCCTCTCGAAGCAGGTTGATACCAACCAGCACATCAAACACATCGAGTCGCAGATCACGAATAATCTCCGCGCGCTCCAATGTATCGATATCGGAATGCAGATACTTCACACGGATACCAATCTCGCTCATATACTGTGTCAGATCTTCCGCCATGCGCTTCGTCAGTGTCGTAATCAATACTTTATGGTGGTTTGCTGTCTCCTTGTTCACCTCTCCGATGAGATCATCGATCTGCCCCTCCACCGGGCGCACCGAGATTTCCGGATCCAGCAGTCCTGTCGGTCGGATGATCTGCTCCACACGCATCAACTCATGCTCCTGCTCATACACATTCGGTGTAGCAGAAACAAAAAGCATCTGATCGATCTTGCTCTCAAATTCTTCAAAATTGAGCGGTCGATTGTCCAATGCGGACGGCAGACGAAAGCCATAATCCACCAAAGTCTGCTTGCGGGAACGGTCGCCCGCATACATACCGCGGATCTGCGGAATGGAAATGTGCGACTCGTCCACGATGATCAGAAAGTCATCCGGGAAATAGTCGATCAGTGTCTCCGGCATCTCCCCCTCCGCGCGTCCGGCAAGATGCCTCGAATAGTTCTCGATCCCGCTGCAGAATCCCGTCTCCTTCATCATCTCTATGTCAAAATTGGTGCGCTCCGCGATACGCTGCGCTTCCAATAACTTATCTTCACTCTTAAAATACTTTACGCGTTCCTCAAGCTCCGCCTCAATGCGGTCACACGCCGCGTTCATCTTCTCCTGCGGCACAACATAATGAGAAGCCGGAAAGACGGCTGCATGCTTGACAATGCTCTTAATCTCTCCGGTCAGCACATCCACTTCCGTAATACGGTCGATTTCATCTCCGAAGAATTCCACACGGATCGCTGTATCGGTATTGTACGCAGGGAAAATCTCAAGAACATCCCCGTGTACGCGGAATGTTCCTCGCTTAAAATCCATCTCATTGCGTGTATACTGCATATCAATGAGTCCCTTGATCACATCGTCACGATCAATCTCCATGCCCAGTCGCAGCGAAACCATCATATTCATATAATCATCCGGACTACCGATTCCGTAAATGCAGGAAACGGATGCCACAATGATCACATCCTTACGCTCCGCCAGAGCCGCTGTCGCCGAAAGGCGCAGCTTATCGATCTCATCATTGACCGCCGAATCCTTCGCAATATAGGTGTCCGACTGTGGCACATAAGCTTCCGGCTGATAATAGTCGTAGTAGGATACAAAGTATTCTACCGCATTTTCCGGGAAAAATTCCTTCATTTCCCCATATAGCTGCCCGGCAAGTGTCTTATTATGTGAAATGATCAAAGTCGGCTTATTCAGCGCTTGAATGACATTTGCCATCGTAAATGTCTTACCGGAACCGGTCACACCGAGAAGTGTTTCGAACTGATTGCCTTCTTTAAATCCTTTTACCAATTGTTCAATCGCCTGCGGCTGATCGCCGGTCGGCTTATATTTTGATACCAGCTTAAAATGATCCATTCTCTTCTCCTGCATCAAATCGATTTTGTCTGCCCTTGATTATAGCAAAGTATATAAAAAAAGTACAGAACAAAATCGAACTTTTGTTCTGTACTTAGCATTCATTTTAAAATAGTCCCGCCTCACGGATCTTCAAGTCGCAGAAAAGTGTAAAAATAATTTCCTTCCTTCTTGTTTAAACACAATTTCATCATCTGAATTAAAGAATATCATACACAAATAATTTTCCATCATGATCATATACAAATATTTCCTTAGATTAACTCCTTTCGTTTGGTATCAATGCCCATTGAGAGCATGGAAAATTAGTAGATAAAACCATCGGCAGCGCATAACCTAAACATCGACTATATAAGCTATACGCTTGTCCTGCTGATTTTAAGTCGCAGCCTCCATAGTGGGCAAGAGAAATAAGCAGACCCACACAAATGCTCCCATAAAGTATTTACCGTTGCCATCGCTTATTTCACCTCCTGTTTTGTGGATTTACTTGTATAACGGACAGACACAGAAAAAGAAACTATCTTTTTCTAAATTTTTTAGACGGTGCGTTCGGTAGAAGTTGCATCAATCTTGTCTACCCCAGTTGTGACAACTACTCTGGTGCGGTATGTAATACCCATTGTGCCGGTGTAAGTTTTGGTAATGCTAACCGATCCAGTTCCATCAATCGACCATGAGGTGACGGGTGTCCAACCATTCCCAACTTTCTTTTCCAGATAGAGGGTACCTACGGATGATGTCGTCGATTTTTTGGGTGAAATGTATACCGACACAGAAATCTGCTTGCCAGAGATTGAGATAGACGGGACAACAACATTGGTGCTTTCCCATCTGGGAGTAATGGTTTGTATCGAACCTGTTTGCGACATACTCTCAGGCGCATTTGCTGCCGCCGATGCGGGTACGGCATGAGCGGTCATCAGTAGAGCGGTAGTTAGTGCCAATGTGACAATTTCTTTTTTCTTCATAAATAAAATCCTCCTTGTGCATTAGTGGTATCACCCATATAACGCACAAGGAGAAAAAAAGGGACAATGCTTTCGTGTTCCCATAAAACAGTATTTGCAAATGCTCCCGCAATGGGGAAGATTGGGCGCGACTTCGGTCACGCCTTCTCTTTTGCTTCCAAATCATCCAGAGGGATATATACTCCTCTGTTAATTGTCCAATAATCCTTATAAGCGTAACCGTCCATTGTCCCATCCAACAGCTTCGTTGACTTCTTAAATCCTACTCTTTTCATTGCTTCAATTCTTTCAACTGCATAAACAGGAACTTTTGTAATTATTTCCTCGCACTCAAACAAATCAAATGTAGGTGGTACAATAAGATTCATAATTGTAAAAATTTCTTCTGAAGTTTCATATTCACTTTTCAAATCAAGTCTAAGAACACCCACATGATTAAAGTTGTCGTTTGTACTACGATGAAACACTTCAATCGTGCCGATAGCTTCATGCTTTTCTTTGTCAATAATTGTCCACCTGACAAACCATTTGGATGAATAGGAACTAAGCCAAAACTTAATAGCTTGTCTCATTCGATCTTCATTTGGATAATAGAAATTATCTCCATGACAATTATCGCTGTTGAAAAACGGTAGTGCATTTTTATCACTATATACGCTTACAAGATCCTCGGCATCATCAAGTTACGAAAACCTCAGTAGAAATTTATCATTTTCAAAAGCTGGACAGTTTTCATATACGTCTGACATTTTATTATACCTCCTGAAATTTTGATTTGTTCAGCTAAGATGAGTATATCATTCTGTTGTTATACCAGCGGCAATTTTTATCAGTTCGTCCATATCAATAGAGCCATATATAGAAAAGAAATCGCCATCCCGCTCATAGCAAATATAATTCAAATCATCTTTCTTAAAGTAGTAGCCGATCACACCATCCTTGTCAAACGATTCAATTTCTGTATTTTCTGCGTCGGCGTAAATCTGTGTATCTGATTTACTAAGAAGAATATTAAAATAACTCGATTCGTTGATGGCATATTCATAGACAAGCATTTCCGGCTGTTCAACCGTATTCTTCAATTCCGCCCCGTCTGGAAGATAGGTAGGCTTATAGCTCTGCAAATCAGACTGCGTATTTTCCCCGTCGCTTTGCAGTTCAAAGATACTGTATTTTTCAAATGTCTCAACTACCCACGCAATCACTTTTTCCCTGAACTGTGCACTAGCTACCATAGCCGTTGAGAATAACAGGGTTATGGTAATTGCTGCAACTGCAACAGCTTTGCCGAACCGTCTGAACACAATATGCGTTCGGCTCTTTCCGGTACTACTTACAGCAGCATCCTCTTTTAGCTCCGTGCGTAAATAGTCTTTCATAGCAATTTTACAGGCGCGATTGAGAGAAGCATCCGAAATCACTTGCTCCGAGCTAAGCCCCATGCTTGAAGAAAGTAGTTCACGGTAAAAGCGGAAGCGACCCTTTGCATTTTTCATTTGGAAAAACTTTTCAGTTTCTTGGGGAGATAGCCGGAAGCAGTATCTACTAAATAATAGAACAATTCCCTGATGCGGCAAGTGCTGAATCTTTTCGCTTAATTCTCGGATCTTTGCTTTCGGCAAATCTACACAGGAGTAGGCGTCATTATCGGCGACAGAGCGAACTTCTATATCCTTTTCAAAGCTGGCATTTGCTGCTTCATGCAGCATGGTTTGCCAATTCATATCCATATCGTCACCTTTCCTCATACAGTTTTTGGAGCTTCTTGACGAGCCGCTGCCCACGTTTTTTTGCGGCATCCTCCGAAATGTTCAGCAATTCACCAATCTCTCTATATCCCATTTCCAGCGTATAGCGAAGATAGATAAAATGCCGATCATCGGGATTAAGCTGATCTATTACCTCAGTCAGCCTATGTACATCTGCATTGTGAATACATTCATCTTCAATATCGTCCGTGTCCTCGTCCGAAATATTGTCCCAGTAATCAATGTGAACACTCTGTTGTAATTGACGTAGTACGTCAATAGAAGCATTTTTCACTATGGTAACGCAGAAAGCGGTCATTTGGGGACAGGGTAAATCAGAAATTTTTTCGATGTTGTCCATGATTTTTATAAATGCAGTGGACACGACATCCTCTGCGGCTTCCTCTGACTTCACAATATTAAACGAAATGCGCTGGAAGTGGATATGATGCTCATGGAATATCCGCTCTACCAGCGCACGTTGTTCATCATTCAAAACACTAAATAGGAGTATCATCATATAAGTTTCCTCATGGATAGCCCTGCAGCCATCCATTCTAAGTGAGCAAGTAAATTTATTCTTGCACATTATGGGTATTCGTTACAGCGTCTGCTTGTTTCAAATTATACTACAAGAATGTTTCGCTGGAAAGTGGCACCCCATTAACAAGGTATGAATCAAAAATAATTTGAAAAAAGTTTGTCCCTTTTTTTGATCTTGACCGTTATATGGGTAAAAGGACACGACAGGAGGTGAAATAAGCGATGACACAGGTTACTACTCTGCATAGGATTATGCGCGGGGCTGCTTATTTCTCCTGCCCACTATGGAGGCTGCGACTTAAAATCAGCAGGATAGGCGCATAGTTTATACATGAAATATTGCTATGCGCATATTTAGGAAAGACAAAGCAGGATGTTTTCAGATAATTAAGTGAAAGGAGACTTATAATGAAAAAGATATTAAGTGTTTTGCTTGCTTCTTTATTATTGCTTTCGACAAGTGCCACCGCTTTTGCTATGGGAACTGAGACTAATGCAGATAATTGGTTGGTCAGTGCGAATCAGCATCGAATCATTCATAACGCTAAGATTGCTGCAGAAACAGGTCAAAATGTTACTCTGACAACAAAGATTCTGTCGGATCTAAGTGATAATCATTTTGAACTTGTCGAAGTGGGTGATACAGGATATATGATTTTCGACCCACAATCAGGCAAGTATTTGGAAGAAGCATTAGATTCGCCTTCTCCATATTTGGGACTTTCAGAAAACTTATACTACTTTGGACCCCTTAACTATTATCAACTGTCGGGTGATAAATTTGTTCACACAGTAATTCATAACGAATACGATATGTCTTTTGCTGAATGCCGTTCTTTACAATCTGCATTTGATACGGCATTACAAAACTCTCGTACACAGAAAGATACAGAAGTATTAGCCCTTATGCAAACGAATCTAAATTCGAGGGCAAGTGTTAATAGACTGCAATCTCATTTTTCAGCACGTGCAACAAATAAGTATATTCCAAACTACAAATATATCAAAAATGCAATTTATCCTGCAAACGAGAATAACACCTGTGGATATACAGCAGCTTGTTTGATTTTGAATTACTGGCATAAAGTTAAGGGAAATGTCATTGACAGTTCATTCCTTGATTCTCATGGTAATCTAAAAACTACTGGAAACACTTTGCAAGACAAGTTACTCTCTTATGGAAAATCGAATTCCTCTTGGGGATTAACTATTCGAGATGTCTTAATCGACTATTGCAATGAGTATGGAGTTGCGGCAACTTCAACATACTATGTAACAAATTTCGATATTTTTGCAGAAGTTGGTCGAAACCGTCCAGTAATTGTATTCGGATATTTTCCTGATTCTCCTGGGCAAGTTCAAAGTCGTGGAAAAGTATTTCATGCAGTTACCGCTTATGGAACATCAACAAGCGGGCTTGTTACTAAACTAATTGTCCATTACGGATGGTCTGGTTACAGTCACGTCACATTAGACGGTGGTTTAGTCGGTTCAAGTACACAGTTTGTATTAAATTAAAAAGGAAGTTAAGTATGAAGAAAGTCTTTACATTTTTTCTCGCAATGGCAATTATATTTGGAATTTCTGGTTGTGGAAAGAAAGAATATATTGTTTTTCCTTTTTCTGCATCAGATGTTGTGAAAATTGAAACGTACTATTCTAACTCAGAGGCAGACACCAAGGAAAAAACGCTAACAGAAGAAGCGGATATTGACTACCTATATACGTTTTTTTCTGAGCTGCCTGTGAAAGATGCAAATTCAGATTCTACTAACAACGGTAGTACAATAAAATTCGTGTTTGATCTTTCAGATGGAACGAATTACGAACTTGTTTATATTGGTATTGCAACAAAAAAGGGATACCTACAATCTGAAACTTCTGATTTTTATTATTTTACATCTTCTGACATCATTGGTGTTTGGGCAAACTTATCTAAGATGCGGCTTGACTTTTAACAATCCCTACGATTGGAAATCGAGTAGGAGGCGGTGACTAACCGCCGTCCTCTCACACCACCGTGCGTACCGTTCGGTACACGGCGGTTTCAATAGTTGACGTGCACAGACTGATAGGCTGTGGCTAAATCATAAAAGCCACTGTTTATCAGTCTTTCTTTATTCAGCGCCCAAATCACAGCTTTGTTATTACTGATATACCAATACTTTCTGCGACTGTTTGCTATTGTTGCCGCATAGTGTTCTGGAATTCCCAGTTTGACTAGAACCATTACAAGAAGCAATTCCAGAAGCGGTGTGGGCATGCGGAAATTATTATTACACCATTAATAACTCAAGTGTTACAAAGTTGTGCTTAGATGTTTATATGCCTAATGAAAGTGGAACAGATTATCTTCAGGGAACAAGTGCACCGGTACAAATTGCTAATTATTCGGGAGATTCATGGACACTGACATTACAGGTGTTAGATACCATTTCCATTATGAGTTGTATTCTGTTGGCTCTTCGCAGGTAGGCTATATTGCTTCTGCTGCTTATGCACAATAATAGATGCTTGAATATGGAATATTAAGCAAGCACAACAGAATATTTTCATTGTATGTTGCATTTTATTGCAATCTGGCATAAAGTGCAACATACTATAATAAAAAAATAGCACTGCAGGCAATAATGTTCAAATTATTGCCTGCTCAGACTGTAGACAAAGTGCTCCGAGAAATTATGTTTCTCGGAGCCTTTTTCTCGCCATTGCGAAGGTGTTTTGTTTAAACAGCATATTTCCACCGGATTTATGACATTTGTAATCCCCATTCCTTCTCTGTTTCAACATAAAAAGTATTATTAGAAGTATTCTGCTCACTTGCACTTATCGGAAATACTCCCATCCCCAACGTGAAAACAAATGCCATTATACTTACAATTCCACACTTTAAAATATTTTTTTCATCATATAATTTTCTCCTTGTTTAAACACAATTTCATCATCTGTTAATTCAGCAGCAAGCCTAATTTTAATTAAAGAATATCATACACAAATAATTTTCCATCATGATCATATACAAATATTTCCTTAGGATACTTTTTAACAATATAAACATCACAACCAAGCAAATCCTCATTTCCACTTGATTGAAAATTTTTAGTTGGAAAACTTGTTCCTGCAATAACATCTTTAATTGTTCCAACACATACCAATTCACTCTCATCTATTTGAAACGAATTTGGATTCTGTGAAGATATGAGGTACAAATTAGAATCATACATAATGGCTGGCTTGTACGCAGTTTCATTCGGTTCTGTTATAATAGGCTTTCTTATAGCCCATTCAATCACGCTACAAATCATGAGCATTATGCAAGTTGCTACTATACCTAACTTCAACCATGATTTACTTGCATTTCTAAACCCAAACCTAGCACGCTCAAATATTAAAGGTCTCTTTGTAGCATGGTTTTTATAGTCTGATGCTGAATAATCTGCCGCCTCTTGGATATATTGATCCTTTATATTCCCTACTCCATTCGAAATTTCTTCACGTGTCATATGATAACTCCTTCTTTCTCCAAATATTTTTTTAGTTCTCCTCGTATTCTAGAAAAACAAACTGATACATAATTATTGCTAATGTGAAAACGTTCTGCAATCTCAGGAATTGAATCAGCGTACCAATAACGCCGCACAAACATGACTCTTTTTTCTCGCTCCAATGTATCTAAAAAACAATTCAACATAATCGTTAATTCCTTTGCAGTTAGTTCATCCTCAACTGATGATGAAGATGCCAAACAACTTTCAAGTTCATCCAGAGCTATATCATAAAAACTATTCCTCTTGATTGCAGTATTTGAATGATATTTTGCTATTGCAATATTTCGTACAATTCTGCTAACATATGCCAATAATGGATTGGGATTTTGAGGTGGAATCGTATTCCACATTCCTAAATATGCATCATTGACACATTCTTCAGCATCAAGCATATTATTCAGAATATTTTTTGCAATTTTTTTGCATATCATTTCGTATTTCTTTGACAGTTCAATGATGGCTTGTTCCGAGCGCGCAAAGAACAACTCAATTATCTTACTATCCTCCAAATATATCCCCCCTTTCATTTATATACTATGGATTTTCATAAACATATTACAATATATTTAAAAAAAGTTGATTGAAGTTGGTAATACTTATCTTATAGTATACCCGCATATATGAAGGGAAGGAAAATTTATGCCAATGGTGTCCTGCAGACGGCTCCGACGGTTGTGACCACCGCGTTCCTGTTACGATCACCGAAATCAATATTCCTGTCAGCGGCAATGCGATCATCATCTATGAGGCACGCACAAACGAGTTCACGCCTTTTGAAAATGAAGCCAGCATCACCAATCCAGATGACAACACGCTGGTTATTTCCAAAACGATCTAAATTAGCAACGCAACATTTGCTAGTAAAAAAGGGTTCTAAAATAAATGTTGGGGTAACGAATTATATTTGGTATTCGTTATTCCAACATTTTTTGCTATGATAAAAGAAAAACCCCCAAGCGCCACCGTCTACCAAACAAACGCACTTGGAGGTACATCAAAGATGTATAGTTATTGTAGCAACAATCTCTTAAACATTAAAGATGTTTTTATAAAAAAAGTTGTTCATGCCGATTTTTATGTTAAAGTTTTCATTGAAACTAAGCCTTCACCACAGACTTGTCCGTGTTGTGGCTCAATCACGAAAAGAATTCATGACTATCGGATACAGACAATCAAGGATCTTCCTTTTCAGACAAAGCACTGTTTCCTTGTTCTTCGAAAACGCAGATATGTCTGCTCCTGCGGCAAAAAATTCTATGAGAATTATTCCTTTTTGCCACGCTATCTTCAGAGAACAAATCGATTAACCGCCTTTATCGCCGATTGTTTTCATGAACAGCAAAACATTACCACGATTGCTCGCAGAGCAAATGTTTCAACTGCAACCGTAAATCGGGTTCTCGACACGATTCATTTCCCGAAGATGATGTTGCCGGAAGTTCTTTCGATTGACGAATTTAAAGGCAATGCCGGAAATGAAAAATATCAATGCATTCTTGTTGACCCGGCAAAACACAGAGTTCTTGATATTCTTCCCGGAAGAAACCAGCAGTGTCTGACACACAATACTTTTATTCATTTCCTAAAATGGATCGTTTAAAGGTGAAATTCTTTGTTTGTGATATGTGGCAACCTTATGTAGACATGGCGCAAATATATTTTCCTAATGCTAAGATTATAATTGACAAGTATCATTTCATACGTCAGGTCGGGTGGGCGATTGAAGCCGTTCGAAAAAGACTTCAAAAATCAATGCCTAAAAAGCTGCGTAAATACTTCAAGCATAGCCGAAGGCTGATTCTAACCCGCTACCATCGTTTGAGTAATGAGAAGAAACGTGAATGCGATCTGATGCTTTTGTACAATGACGATCTAAGGAAAGCCCACTATCTAAAAGAAAAGTTCTACGAGATCTGCCAGAATCCCAAGTATTCCGAACAACGTACCGACTTTTGGGATTGGATAAAAGAAGCAGAAAGTTCCGGTATTCCAGAGTTCGAAAAATGTGCCAAAACCTATCGAAACTGGAGTAAATACATCCTGAATGCTTACAAGTATTCTAATATATCAAACGGACCAACCGAAGGATTCAACAATAAAATCAAAGTCTTAAAACGAACTTCGTACGGTATACGAAACTTTGAGCATTTCAGGACACGAATACTAATGGTAACTAATTAATTTTCAGATGGGCGCTTGAGGGTTTGTTTGCCATGCCCAAAATCATAGTAAAATATATCAAATATAAAAATAGCTCCAAATCCAGTAATGGGGCGTGATTCAAAGAATCACACCCCAACACTTGACATAGAGCCAAAATTAAAAAGCCGTCTTATCCGACACAATCTGACGGATAAGACGGCAAATCTTTATTCTCCCCAGTAATCAATCGACTCTTGCGTTCTCCCTGACATTCCAAAAAGCTTCATCATAAAGTCTTCTCTTTCGTTGAACATCTGAGCAACGATAATTTTCTGTGGTTCAATTTGATAAATAAAGTAATTATGTCTCACAAACACATAGTAGTAATCTGTATCAATATCATACATTTCTGCAATTCTGACTCCACTATCAGCAAACTGCTCTAGTCTTCGAAGTGCAGTAGTCATCTCCTTAATGGATTTAATGGCAAACTCATTACCATATTTATCAACTAACTCTGCTTTAAGCACCTTTAGTTTTCGCCTTACAATCTGCGAGTATTCCAATTTTATCAAATTACACTACCCCCAGCTCCGCTTCAAGATCATCTGCAGATATTGTACCCTCTTCACGAATGGACTTCTCCGCTATAGCCATTTCATACTTGAATTTATATAAAGCCAATTCTTTTTCAATGTCATCAAGCTCGCCCATATCAATCATTGTGATATTTCCATGACCATTCTTTGTAAGATAAACTCTGGAACCATAACCAACTTCACTAACAACCGCAGTATAATTTCTTAATTCAGAAATAGGTTTAATATTTGGCATTTCCATCACCTTCCTTAGAGATATTTATATTATAATAATATATCCATCTCTCTATTTTCGCAACATAATTTAGCGATAAATTTTACAGCAAACATTGCCAACTATTAAGAAACATATTCATTAGTCTCATTTACCTATGCGCAAAGCTATCAGCGGCGTAGAGTTCACAACCACTCTAGGCATTCTTCATAATCTGCCGTATTTGAGCTTTGCTTACACTCTCATATATCTCACTGGGCAATTCTATCTTTATTACTTCTATATCGAACCGCCTTATACTTTCAGCAATAAACGACTTCCCAAGCAGATATCTCTTAACCTTATCATCAGCAACAAAAATCACTTTTCGATACCTAACACCTTTACACTTATCAAGCAGAAGCATTTTCAATATATCCTGTGAAACTTTGTGCTGTTGTCCCACTTTCAGATTCCCTATATGTGCATAAATCTCACATACTATCTTTTCTGTTTCCGAATACAAATCAGGCTCTATATGTACCCCTTCTCCAATTACCACTTTTGCATTGTGTTCAAACTTGCATCCCAACATATTTTCAGCTTCTGTTGCAATATAACACTCTGCATTTTGCTGTTCTCTTGAATCAGACTTACTTTTGTCCATCATTTCTTATCCTCTTATAATCCAACACATGACAATAGCTACAATAACAACTACTATCACAGATACCGTAGTTGAGGCATTCGTTTGATGATTATTTTCCAGCTCATCCATGATAATCAAATCCTCTTCATCTTGGATTCCATTTTTATTAAAATCCATTCCCATAAATCCACACCTCACTTGTTCTGTTGGATAATAGTACCACTGATCATATTTTGAAATTTCTTTTAATTTAATATCCTTAATCGTATCATAATAGATCTTCTGCAACGCCTTGCATGTGCCCAGCAGTTCGCATTTGTTACATCTGGCAGCTTTTTGTCAACCAGATGGTATTGCTGCAAACTGTCAGTTACAAGGACTCCCTTATAGTCCTTGTAAAAATCTAGAGGTTTTTGATGATCACGCCCCTTCTGATATTCATAGATCACGATTGGACGCCTGGTATAAAACTCTCCGGAGCGGTGCATCCACATATATCATTTACTGTTGGGGTGGTCGCTGTCTGCTATCACCTGCGTTGGGGTTTCATCAAA
Source organism: uncultured Agathobacter sp. (assembly GCA_934316545.1). GTDB lineage: Bacteria > Bacillota > Clostridia > Lachnospirales > Lachnospiraceae > Roseburia. The sequence goes on from CAKRDT010000004.1 coordinate 57,166, forward strand.
ATGTGTTTTTTCGTATATAGCATCATTGCCATATATCTCTTTGCAAAATCATTTGCTTGTGCTTCTGTCATTTTTATATCAAATAACACCTCATCTGGTATTTTCATAGCTATCGTACACATCTGAAACACCTCCAATTTTTTATATTTATTATATCGTCATTTTTTTATTCTAACAGCAGAAAAAAAGTAACTCCTTAAATTTTAACAAAAAAATCCACAGAACAGATTTCTCTATTCTGTGGAAATGTCACACCCATTTTCTTTACTTTTGGCAAGACACCTAATATACCTGTTACATTAACGCCCAAATACTTTGCAGTTCTAGCCGTATGCGTCAATTTTATTAGGTCTGGTGGTTGCGATACTCCATCCATAAAGCGTGTCTTCAAAGCGCGAGTCTGTCAGTTCCGCAATAGCAGCGGCTGACACATAGTATTTTCCGTCAATCTTGTAACAAGAAATTCCGACTACTTCGCCATCCCACACAAAGCTTGTGGTTGGAACGGTTACTTTATGCTTTTTGCCGTTGCCTTTCTTCAAAGTCGCTTTCTTTCCCTTATAATCCGGGAAGTCCTCTGAATAATAGCTGTATTTATTGATTCCATACACAGTAGCGATGTCGCCATCCTCCATATGATAAGAACCATTGATGGCTTTTATTTTCTGCAATGCCTTATAATTATTCGGATTCATATGGTACTTTTTCAGGATTTTCAGAGCCTCCGCTGAATATGCGGTGTTGCCCAGCGCAGACCACGGTGCGTCGAGAACGAGCTTTCCCTTCGGTTTTCCAAGCTTTTTGATATCTGCGAGCGAATAATAATCTTCAAATCCGCCCAGATATTTTGTCGGGATATAGCACTTCTTTGAATTAAACCACACCTGTGAATAACCGCTGCCGGCATTTTTCTTAACGACCTGAAGCATAGCACCTTTTTTCACAGCTCCCTCTACAGAGGCCGACGCATTTGCCTGTGAAGTAATATCGACCGGATCATCCGCTGTGACAACCGCATTATATTGCATCGTCGGCTTGTTCTCGTCTGAAAACCGCAAATTTACATATCTGGCATTGACATAGTAAAGTCCCTGCTTGAAATAAATCTGATAATGTCCATTGATCGGAGTCGTCTTTGTCACCTGGAACAACTGATTTGTCTCAATCAGTCCCGCAGCCACATATTTATCACTCGCCGGAGTTGTCTTTACATAAATATTACAGGTTGCTTTCCCTGATGCTGTAATCTCTGGTATATCTAACTGCTGATTTCTCGCATCAGTGATGTAAACATACTTGCGCGGCATAAAATACACGCCCGGCTTCCAGCTGGCATACTGCTCCGTTCCAAGTCCGCCACAGGTGCTGGTAAGTCCCTGTCCAACATCGATTCCACCCGAACTCCAGATAGCGATAAGCAGTCTGACTCAGTTCCTCAATTCTTTTTTTATGATAGTTGATCGGAGGTCGACCCGGATAGAAATATGCCTTTGCTACCGTCGTGTGTACCACAGCCTTACCCCAATAACTGCTCTTGAGGCTAGGCGGCATCTCGCGGGGAATCCATTCATTCGGAACCGTCCGTCCATAGATTGCATATACTTTTCCCTTTGTGTTCTCCTCACTTCCATACAGATACTTCGACAGAAAATCCATATCTAACGGAAATGGATAAAGATCGGCATTCGGATCTTCTGTCGGGTAGGCTACCGATGCAGCAAATGCATCTGTCGGAATCAACGTGATCATCATAGCTATGATCAGCGTAAATATGACTGATTTTTTTAAACCGGTCATTCTTCTTTGACTTACAACTTTCATAACACCCCCCTTGTGTGATCGATTTTCTTAGTCAGATTATATAACGTATAATATAGGCATATCAAGCCCATGTGCCTTGCACAAGGTTCACCCTGTTCTTCATCAAATCCAAACTCATAAAAAAGACCGCTATTTACTCAATGACATTCGATACAGAAATTCTGCTGCCTCCGCTCTTGTACAAGCGGCATCCGGATTGAATTTTCCTTTGCGATTTCCCTTTACAATCCCCTTCTTTTTTGCCCATGCCACTGCCTGCGCGTAATATTTATCAGAAGAAACATCTTTAAAGGTTTCTGTTTTCTTTGCCTTTGGTTTTCCTTCCATACGCCATAACATGGTAATCACCTGGGCTTTGGTAATGGTATTATTTGGTTTCTTTCCATCGGAAATTCCGTTGTCTTTCGCCCAGGCCTGCGCTTTACTATACCATTTCTTTCCGCCTGTAAGGTCGGCATCATCCCATCTCGCCAAGGCAGTCCAAAGCTGGGCGCGGGTAGCTGCTGCATCAGGGGCAAAGGTGGTGCTGCTCTTTCCGTTCATCAATCCGCGCGAACTTACAAAGTCGATGGAATCTTTCGCTTTATGCTTTCTGGTATCGGTGAATTTTTTTGCATTGTCTACGATCTTCACTGTGGTATCTTCGTCTATTGTCAACCGGATACCGTTTTTTGCAGCAACAGATTTCTTTACAATTTCCTCGGTACCATCTGCTTTAACAAGGACTGCAACCGTACCTGCTGTCATATTTTTAACCGGAATGAGCACTTTAGCCTTCCTTACATTCTCCGGAAGCTTAATTGTTACCGTGGATGCAGATTTTGTCTTTTTATCCGCATTTACTTCAACCGGAAGCTTCACTGCTTTACCTGATTTCTCAGCATTTGCGATCGCCTTTTCGCTAATCTGCACTTCCGCTGTGATCGTACCCTTCTTGTCTTTCTCTATTGTAGCGGTAGTTCCGTCTGCGTCCTTGATGTCCGGCTGAATCACCGTCTCCGCAGATGAATTCTCACCTGATGTGGTATCACTGCCGGAAGAACTTCCTTCACCTGCTGAAGTACTTCCTCCCGTTGAAGATCCGCCTCCTGCTGATGATCCGCCTCCTGTTGATGATCCTCCTGTTGATGATCCGCCTCCTGTTGACGATCCGCCTCCTGACGTTGTTCCTCCGCTGGTATCCGCTTTTTTCGTTACGGTTACGGTAACACGGTTACTGTCGGCCGCAAGATATTTCTCATTATCCCCGGAATAATGAGCAGTAAATGTATAAGTACCAGCTTTATCAAGACTGATCGTCTGTGCAGCCCCTGTACCGGATATCGGCATATAAGGATCTACCGAATAATTCACACCGCTTAAATCCACACCAAAACCTGATGTCTCGCTGACACTTAACACGACCTGTTCACCTTCGGTCACTATATTCCGGCTTGCTGTCAGCAGAATGGAGGGAGCTTTCTTAACAGCGGGTGAAGGTGCGATATATTCACTCCATCTTGCAAACAGCTCCGTATCTCTGTCGTATGTTCTTGTTAGATCAACTTTTTCGCCATCCGTGCCATCTGTCGTATACCATCCGTCAAACACATAACCTTCACGGGCCGGTGCCGGAAGATCACCGAGTTTTCCATTGATTCCGGTCGTTTTTGTTGTATTTTCTCTTCCGTCTTTATAGTAAAAAGTAACTGTATAACTCTTTGCAGGCTCCGGCGCCGGCAAGCTATCCTGACCTTCGTTTGGAAGCGTTCCTTCGTAAGCAAGAACCTTGCCCTGCTCATCCCTCACTGCATATCCGACTGTGTCACCGATTCGCAGATCTGCATTGGACGGGATGGTATATAAGAGGGAACAGTTTTTCAAACCGGAATCAAAATCACTTCCATGATATTCCAACGTTCCCTTCGGGCGGAAATTGCCCTTTTCCGTCCAAAGCGGAATCTCGAATGTCTCTGACGCTAGCACAGGCTGATCACCAGCAGTAGCAATTGTTCCGTCAGCATGGTTTACCCATACCTGTAATGTCACCTGACTGAGCTTTGTATCGGAAAGGTTCTGCACGATCGTACGCAGTTCAATCTCCTGCCCCCTCATCTTTTCTGGTTGAAAAGCAATTTTATATGCCCCTGTCAAAAGGCGTGACCTTTTATCCGCGTCAAATCTGCCATAACCCGAACCGGTTGCATCACTAAAATCTGAAAGCTTCGTATATGCATCTGTGCGTTTTGTCACTTCCGGCTCTGCCACATAGAGATCCGGTCCATCTGTGACCAGCTGCCGCATCCGCTTATTTCCCTGCAGCTTACATACCTCACAGAAATCATAATCTGTCCAGCGCATCATACATTCACGGCTGGAATTGTAAATCTTATCCGTATCAGAATCCGTATGCGGAACACTGTATGTCTTCCGGAAGCCCAGCAGCTGCTTCCATTTTACCTGTTCAGGATTGCTGATTACCGTTCTGTTTAGCGAGGTTTTTTCAGCCGCTTCTCCCATAAAAGATCCGCTGTTATACTCGTCTCCGAGCCACAACAGCCCATGACCAAGCTCATGCGTAAACGTTTTGACTGCACGATCGCTGTATGCAGGGCTGACAATATAATGGAATCCGGATTCAAGATTGTTGGATGCCCCACCAAAATCCTTTGCAGAATTGACCAGAAGTACGAACTGGCTGATGTAGTCATGTACATATTTATACTTTTCATAATCTCCATCTACATTCGGATCTGTCTGCTGCGGAATATGGGCATCATGCACTTTCTCGATAAATGCCGGTCCGATGCATCGTTCAAAAATATGATTTTTCCATGTACTTCCGTTCACGGATATATTCTGTCCCAGCACATCAAAAAATGTGCTGTCGTAACCGGATTGATCTCTGTACGTTTTATCCGATGCCGTACATAATGCGTATACATTGAAGCGGTCCTTGTACGTCTTATATGGCTCATACTGCATCGCGCCATCCCATAACCGTTTGGCATCCGCAACAAATTGTCTCTGCTGTCCTTTTGTATAACCTTCGCCGCAGATGACGACAACCATATTCTCATTATCGCTGCGCGTCTTCTGGATGACCTGGATCGGTATCGTTGTAGATTCGTATTTCTTGCTTTTAGAATAATTCGGTCCAAGATATAACTGTATACTCTTGTCAAGCGGAACATCCCACTCCTGCCCCGGTGTCGGTCCGTCTCCGGAAACCTTAAAGTTTTCCTCCGGTTTATTTACGGCCGCACCGCGGTAAGGGGAAGCAGCTGTACCGTTTCCACCACTCACCTGATAATATTGCGTATCAAGATAAAAAGCCGGACGGACGCCATAAAACCCTAAATAAGGAGAGGTTCTGCCTACTCTTCCATCCGTCTCCACATAACGCATATCGTGGTTACAATCCGTTACCGGAGTCCGAAGCCAGTAAGGCCACTGCATGCCACCCTTATAAGCAATATGATAACGGCCTCCGAGCTGACTGTTATTTTTATAAACCTTGTTTATCTGCTTTACATCCATTAAGAATACTTTATCCGTAACGTTCTCATAATAGGCCTGATCAAATCCGTTAGCGGCTGCTTCTATATTTGTGTCATAAGGCAGATCTGCCCCCTGACCTTCGATCATTCCCGCATTATATTCCGGATGGGATACGATCGAACGCTGGGTTACCGTTTTAATCGCTGCGATCTCGCCCTCTTGAAAGCCGTTTAAAAAGCCGGCTACCTGGTCATATGGATTCTCTCCTACAAAACCTCTCTTTGGAGGGTTTCCGCAAAGCCATTCTACCTTCCCGGCTTCCGCCTTGGAATTCAGCCAGGAACGCATATTGCTGTCACGCCATTGATTTGAGCCATATGTCCCGCGCTTTAAGTTACGGCTGTGTGAACGCGTAGCGCTGTTTTCACTTGTTTTGGCATCATAAGCCATCATTGCCAGCACCTGATCGGAGAGCATGAGCGGTCCTATCTCATCAACATCGACGCAACGCCATAAGATTGGTTTCTCATCATAGGTACCCATCTGAATATAGTCTCCTATATGGATTTCGGTTGCCTTCTCAGCTGCTTTCGCTGTCTCCGTCACCGGAATCGATAGCGCCGACAGTATCATACAAAAACACAGCACTAGAGGAATTAATTTTTTTCTCATAAGCATCTTTTACCTTTCTTTTTCTCTGTGATTCATTTATTGTTACATGGTCTGATAGAAGCTGTCAAGCCACAACACGCATCTACTTTCCGAAACTACTTTCTGAAACTAAAATAAGCTCCGGTCTCCTTCATTCCACCTCTGCATTCCGCAAGCTCACTGACCGTCACAAGCTGATAGCCCCGTTTCACAAGCTCCGGAATGATCGTTTCCGATGCGCTTGCTGTGGCACTGTAGAGGTCATGCATTAACACAACATCACCGTCCTTCACATGATTCAACACAGCCCGCTTCGTACTGTCCGCGTTGCGGGTTTTCCAATCCAAGGTATCGATCGACCATATTATGGAAGGCTTTCCTACCCACTTCTTCACATTCTCATTCGTTGCACCACCTGTCGGACGCATGATCACAGTTGTCTGTCCCGTTACCTTTTTGACCGCCTTGTCCGTCCTGCTCATCTGCTCCTTTACACCGGCTTCACTCAGGCGCGGCAGCGATTTATGCTCGTATGTATGGTTTCCGATCTCGCATCCCATATCATATGCCTTCTTCACCGTATCCGAATATGTCGGAACGCGATTACCTACAACAAAAAATGTAGCGACCGCATCATTCTTTTTAAGGGTTGTCAGGACACGCGGTGTATAGATCGATGGTCCGTCATCATAAGTCAGAGCGACCATTTTCTTGTTCTTGTCAATTTTTCTTGTCAAAACGCCTTTTTCATCAAACACACACAGGTAGTGGGAAATTGTTTTCCTGCCCGTCACCATTTTGCCATTCTTCGGTGAAAAATAATATTTCTTTTTATGGATCGTTTTCCAGCCGGTCTTACGCTTTCCGCTGTCTGCAAAAAAATAAGTTGCTTTACCAATCTCTTTTTTGCCGGTATATGCTTTTCCGCTTTTGCCAAAATAATATTTATTTCCATTTACTGTCTTCCATGAATTTCTGAGCTTCTCACCATCTTTATAGAAATAAAGATCCCCTTTTTCATTTCGTACAAGCCCCTTCAAGACCGGCTCCGGTTCCGTTGTATCCTCTTCTTCCTCTTGAAGTTCTCCCTCTTCTTTATCCGACTTCGCATCGTCTTCCAAAAGCTCATCCTCTGTCCCCTGCTGTGTATCCACCACCGTCTGTGCCTTTGTCGCTGTAATCAATACATCCTCCGGGATCAATACTGCCACGATCAAAAACAGCAGAAACATTCTGCTGATCCGCAATGCCTTTTTCCACTTAAGCATGTTACCTTCTCCTCTGTTACCATCCTTTTTTCTCTTGTTATCTATCAACATCATAACCCAAACCATGCAATAACTCTATCAAATTATTTTAAAGAATTTCTTAATATCACTTTGCTTTTTTCATGCATATCTTATAGTGTACCTGCATATATGAAAGGATGGGAAAATTTATGCCAAGATTTACAAATCAGGCTCAATTGCGTTACGGCAATTCCGTAACAAATTCAAACATTGCGGTGGGGGAAATCCTCGAAGTATTGTCTATGACGAAGACTGCGGTCCGCAGCCAGTATGATCCAAACGGTCATATCACTTATGTCATCAGCATCTTAAATTCGGGAACGCTCCCCGTCAACGGACTCACAGTTACTGACAATCTCGGAGCTTACACGTCAGGTCTGACCACTCTGACTCCGCTCAACTATCTTGCCGGTTCCGTCAAATATTACATCAACGGAACTCTTCAGGCAGCGCCTGCTGTCACTGCGGGACCGCCTCTATCCATCACCGGAATCAGTGTTCCGGCGGGTGGAAATGCAGTCATTGTATATGAGACGCAGGTCAATGAATTTGCACCTCTTGCAACAGAGGCAGCCATCACAAATACTGCGACCGCAGACGGTGCCGGCATTACTGCTATCACCGCAGAAGAAACGGTAGGAGTTCTCTCCGCACCACTCCTTGCGATCACAAAATCAGTCAGCCCGGTACCTGTCACGGAAAATGGAACTTTAACCTACACCTTCCGTATCCAGAACTCCGGTAATACCGCTGCCGACGCAGCAACAGGCGTCGTTGTGACTGACACGTTTAATCCGCGTCTGTCCAACCTGACAGCCACACTCAACGGTACTACGCTTACACCAACCACGGATTACACTTATAATGAAGCTACAGGAGAATTTGCAACCGTTGCAGGACGCATCACCGTTCCTGCTGCAAGCTTTGTTACTGATCCTGCAACAGGCGCGATCAGCACCGATCCGGGAGTCACCACCCTCACAATTTCCGGAACCATCTAAAATAAGGGGCAGCCTACGCTGCCCCACAAACTTATTTTCTAAATGGATATCTGTTTTTATTCCCTACAAGCTATCCCTCATACTACAAGCCATCTCATACTGTGCTTTATGCCGTTCCTCAACCAAAGCCTTCGGATAACGGATCAATCCGTGGTTTTCATGTGGATCATTGAAATAATATCCTTCCTCATCATATCCGACGAGCAGCATACAATGCTCATTTGAACGCCACGTAAATAACGCACCACTGTCCAAAAGCTTCCACTGAGGACCGATGATTTCTTTCTTCATATCGATGCATGCCCAGAACACAACCGGCATCTCCCGGTCAATATAGCGCCGGATCAATTCTTGCATCGATGTGCCCGTCTCATCGACCACCCTGTACTTATCCCCAACCGCTTTCTGCAGCGCCTCGCAGATCACCGGCGCGTAGCACCCAAACGAATCCTGGTCATACGGGCTTCCGCAAAAAGCCTTGCGCGGATCCGGTCCGTACAACTGTCCGTCCCGTTCCTGCATCGGCACACACGGAACATAATTCCGGATAAATTCATCCACTGTAATTTCATAACCGAGATACTGCAAAAGCATCGTTGCCGACACGCTCTCGCAGCCGGTCGGATAGGAAACACTCTGATCGATATATGGTACCTCTATTATCTTTCGCATGTTATTTTCTTCTTCTCCCAAAGCATGCTGCTTCCACTCCTGCCTCACTGCCGCATGCAAATTTTCATCAGTTACAGCATTGACACATCATTTGTGAAATCATTTTTGATTCTGTATTTTATCACTATATGATTACGCAGCCACGCTTTTCTTCTCACGCGAAGCAAACAACCGTTTCATGACCGTCAGCACAACAAGTAAGATCACCAAACTGCTGCCAAGCGCAATCCACCAGCTCTGCGATACCCCTGCGATAATGTAACCAATAAAACATACGACTGCAACCACTGCCGCATACTGCATCTGCGTGGTTACGTGGTTAATATGGTTGCTCTGCGCTCCGGCAGATGACATAACTGTCGTATCGGAAATCGGAGATACATGATCGCCGCATACCGCACCGGCAAGAACTGCCGATACGGAGATAATCATCATCTCAAGCTTATCCGCTCCAGGGAACATTGCGATTGCGATCGGTACAAGGATTGCAAAAGTTCCCCAGCTTGTTCCGGTAGAAAATGCGAGGAAAATTGCTACAAGGAACAGGATTGCCGGAAGCAGCAGACTCGCTGAAGCACTTGCTCCAACCGCATTTTCAACAAACGTGCCGATTTCCAAGGCGTCACCCATGCCTTTTAATGTCCATGCAAAAATCAGGATTCCGATTGCCGGGATCATCAACTTAAAGCCTTCCACAAAACTGCCCATGAAATCTTTAAATGTAATGACTTTACGTGGCAGATATAAAAATAAGGTAACAAAAACCGTAACCATCGTTGCAAAAATCAGACTCGTCTCAGCATCGCATCCTGCGAACGCACTGACCACATTATCGGCACCACCCAGATATCCGGTGTAGATCATCGCGCCGATCGCGGAAACGATCAGTACCGCAACGGGAAGCACCAGATCAATCACCTTGCCCTTTGTAGAAACTTCTTCCTCTTTTACCTGCTCGAACTCCTCTGCGCCGGATGTAAAGAGATCGCCTCTGGCCGCATTGTCTTCATGCTTTTTCATCAGACCGAAATCAAAATTTGCCACGATCACATAAAATACCATGGCCAACGTTAAAATTGCATATAAATTGTAGGGAATCGTGCGCAAGAATAACTGGAAGCCCGAGATTCCCGCATCCTCCGGCACATAGGAATTGACCGCTGCCGCCCAGCTGGAAATCGGTGCAATAATGCACACCGGAGCAGCGGTGGCATCAATAATATATGCCAGCTTTGCACGCGAAACTTTATAGCGATCCGTAACCGGTCGCATAACCGATCCGACCGTCAAACAGTTAAAATAATCATCTACGAAGATTAAGATACCAAGTCCTGTTGTCGCAAGCATCGCACTCTTTTTCGACTTAATCTTGTCTCCGGCCCACTTACCGTATGCGGCCGAACCGCCGGACCTTGACATCAAAACAATGATCATTCCGAGCAGCACATCAAAAATAAGAATATTTAAATTCATGCTGCTTTTCATGATATCAAACAACGCGGTAAACGCATTCCACGGATGAAATCCCGTATAAAGCAGCGCACCCACTGCGACTCCGATAAAAAGGGAACTGTACACTTCCTTCGTCACAAGTGCAAGTATAATTGCAAGAAGCGGCGGTACCAGTGACCACCATGTACCGATAAACATTGACGCATCCATTTTCAAAACCATCCTCTCTCATTTGTTTCACTACATAACACTTCTTTCATCATACACATAAATTTGATGTATGAAAAGTAATTTTTACACTTTTTTCATGGAAATTGCATATCTATTCCTATAACATCAAAAAGGACCGACGTATGCTCTTGTCCGGAGCCGCATCGATCCTTTCTTCTTACTTTATGCAATTACATCATCACAAACTATACTGTTTTACGTCCGCAGCACTGTTTATACTTCTTGCCGCTTCCGCATGGACACGGATCATTTGGATAAACTTTTGCATGTTCACGCTTCTTCGGAGCGTTTGGTGCTGTATCATCCTTGTTTGTTCCGGTAACCTTGGCAACCTGTTCTCTCTCAACCTTCTGCTCAACCTGAACATGGAACAGAAGACGAATGGTATCTTCCTGGATCGAAGAAATCATTTCGTCAAACATATCGAAGCCTGCCATCTTGTACTCAACAAGCGGATCTCTCTGACCATATGCCTGAAGTCCGATACCCTGTCGCAGCTGATCCATATCGTCGATGTGATCCATCCACTTACGATCAATAACCTTCAGGAGAACGACACGTTCAAGTTCACGGAACTGCTCAATCTCCGGGAACTCTGTCTCCTTTGCCTCATAGAGAAGTACCGCCTGCTCTTTCAAATGCTGCTTGAGTTCCTTCATGTTCTTCACATCAGAAATACTTTCTTCTGTAACAGGCTCAAGCGGGATAATCGGAAGGATCAGTTCATTCAGCTCATTCAAATCCCACTCTTCGCGAGGAATCTCGTTCGAGATACAGGTATCAACAGCCTTCTCAACCTGATCCTGAATCATCTTAAAGATCGCATCCCGCATGCTGTCTCCGTTTAATACTTTACGGCGCTCCGAGTAGATGATTTCTCTCTGATCATTATTCACCTGATCATACTCCAACAGATTCTTACGAATTCCGTAGTTGTTGTACTCAATCTTCTCCTGCGCCTTCTCAATTGCCGAAGTCAGCATCTTATGCTGAATCTGCTCGCCTTCCGGCACACCCAGCGTTGTAAATACGGACATCAGTCTCTCGGATCCGAACAGACGCATCAGATCATCTTCCAGAGAGATGAAGAACTGGGATTCACCCGGATCTCCCTGACGTCCGGAACGTCCACGCAGCTGGTTATCGATACGGCGGGATTCGTGTCTCTCGGTACCGATAATCTTCAGACCGCCGGCCGCCTTTGCATCATCGTCAAGCTTGATATCGGTTCCTCGGCCAGCCATATTGGTAGCGATCGTTACTGCACCGTGCTGTCCTGCCTGTGCAACGATTTCAGCCTCAAGTTCATGGAACTTCGCATTCAAAACCGTATGCTGAATTCCTTCACGCTTCAGCATGCCGCTGATCAGCTCGGAAGTCTCGATCGTGATGGTACCAACCAGAACCGGCTGCCCCTTCTCGTGAGCGGTCTTAACCTCATCAACAACTGCCTTAAACTTCTCCTTCTTGGTCTTATATACGGCATCCTGATGATCAATACGGGCGATCGGACGGTTCGTAGGAATCTCAATAACGTCCATACCGTAGATATCACGGAACTCTTTCTCCTCGGTCAAAGCAGTACCGGTCATACCAGCCTTCTTATCAAACTTATTAAAGAAGTTCTGGAAGGTGATCGTAGCAAGTGTCTTGCTCTCTCTCTTAACCTTAACATGCTCCTTTGCCTCAATTGCCTGATGCAGTCCATCGGAATAGCGGCGTCCCGGCATAATACGTCCGGTAAACTCGTCAACGATCATGACCTGATCATCCTTAACCACATAATCCTGATCGCGGAACATCAGATAATGTGCGCGAAGTGCTAGGATAATGTTGTGCTGGATCTCCAGATTGCCTGGATCCGCAAGGTTCTCAATATGGAAGAACTGCTCAACCTTATGTACACCTTCCTGTGTCAGGTTAACCACTTTATCCTTTTCATTTACGATGAAATCGCCTGTCTCTTCCTGCTCGATTCCCATAATGGCATCCATCTTAGAATACTCCGGGACATCCTCACCACGCGTCATCTGCTGCGCAAGAATATCACATGCTTCATACAACTTCGTAGACTTACCGCTCTGTCCGGAAATGATCAATGGTGTTCTTGCCTCATCAATCAATACGGAGTCAACCTCATCGATGATTGCATAATGCAGATCTCTTTGTACCAGCTGCTCCTTGTAGATTACCATGTTATCACGCAGATAATCAAAACCGAGCTCATTATTTGTCACATAAGTGATATCACAATTGTATGCCTCACGACGCTCGTCATTGTCCATATCATTCAGAACAACTCCAACCGTCAGTCCAAGGAATTCATGTACTTTACCCATCCACTCGGAATCGCGCTTCGCCAGGTAGTCATTGACCGTTACGATGCAGACACCCTTGCCCTCCAAAGCGTTCAGATATGCCGGAAGTGTTGATACCAATGTCTTACCTTCACCGGTCTTCATCTCTGCGATACGTCCCTGATGCAGGATAATACCACCAATGATCTGTACTCTGTAATGTTCCATACCAAGGACACGGCGTGCAGCCTCACGGACGGTTGCGTATGCCTCCGGCAGAAGATCATCAAGTGTCTCTCCCTTTTCCAGACGTTCCTTATATTCTTTTGTCTTCGCTTTCAGTTCCTCATCGGAAAGAGCTGCCATCTGATCACGATAAGACTCAACCTTATCGACGATTGGGTAAATGCGCTTTAATTCTCTCTCACTGTGTGTACCAAAAATCTTGGTCAATTTACTCATAATATATAGCTCCTAACTCGCATAGAATATTCGTATTGTAACACTTTTTGTGACTTATCACAACTCTATATAGAGTAAACGTTTTATAAACTTTTTATGAACAAGCAATTGTAAAAAGCCTGATCCGTTGTTATAATGAGCCATATTGCTCCGTACCGTTTAGGCTTTCTCACTGATAAATCGTCCGGATCAATGCAGAGATTACACGTATACAAGGAGGAAAACACATGTCATATTTATATAAGACAAAAGGCACATGTTCGACCCAGATCGAAGTCGAACTTGATGGAGATATTGTGAAAGATGTAAAATTCACCGGCGGCTGCCACGGAAACTTACAGGCAATTCCGCGTCTGGTACAGGGAATGACTGTAGATGAGGTCGAACGTCGCATCAGCGGCATCCACTGCGGAATGAAAAACACTTCCTGCGGCGACCAGCTTGCCAAAGCACTCCGCGAAGCATATAACGCACAACAGAATGCATAATTGATTCTTTTTCCGGCCTTCTGCTCATATAATTTCTAAGAAACATTTTTTAGGAGTTGTATATGAGCGGTATAGCCGGATTTTTTCATCCAGATTTAATTTTTCAAAAAGAGAACGAACAGGTCACGCATGCCATCACCGGCATGTCCGATGCACTGCACCGGCGAGGTCCCGATCAACGGGATTTCTACTACTTTCCTCACGGCTGCATGAATCATAACGCTCTGCTCTGCGGACGTATTCACCCACAGATTCCATGTGAAACACAACCTACGACCAAAAAATTCAGCGGGAAAAACTACACTTTGATGTACGACGGCTTTATTTCCAACCTTCCGGAGCTGCGCAATGCGCTGCAGCTGGCGCATGTGGTTACGGATGGACTGACGCAGGAAGAACTTCTGCTCTGTGCCTTTCTGCAGTATGGTTCCGCATTTGTCAAAAAATTAAATGGTGCTTTTGCAATTGCACTCTATGACGAACGGAACAATCAAATGTACCTTTTTCGTGATCCTCTCGGTCTGCGGCCACTGTTTTACACCATCCAGGAACAAATTTTAGTCTTTGCATCCGAACCCAAAAGTCTGTTCCAATATCCGGGTGTCGAACCGGTTGTCGACATCAATGGGCTGAACGAATTGCTCGCCATGGGACCGGCGCACACTCCCGGGCAGACCATATACCGGGACATTTTCGAACTCAGGCCGGGCCACATGCTTTCCTTCCGTAAAGGAAAACTCTATACCGAACGTTATCATCAATTTGTCATCCGGGAACACACGGACTCTTACGAAGACACGATGGAGCATATCAAAGAGCTGCTCGACCACTCGGTTACAACGTGTGCTCCAGCCAACGCTCCGAGCGCATCTCTGCTGTCCGGAGGATTAGATTCTTCGGTCATCTCCGCAAAGCTGGCCGGTCTCAGTGACCGTCCGATCACAACCTATTCGTTCGACTTTGTGGGAAGCAGCAAATATTTTCAGGCCAACAGCTTCCAGCCATCCCTTGACGCTCCGTTTGTCCAGCAGATGCAAACCGCCTTAGGAAGCAATCACACAACTCTGACCTGCGGCAACGCCGAACAATTTGGTTATCTGACGCAGTCGGTAGAAGCACACGACAGCCCCGCTATGGCAGATGTCGACTCTTCCCTGCTATACTTTTGCAGCAGGATCGCAAAGGATCATCCGGTCATTTTTACCGGAGAATGCGCCGATGAACTATTTTGCGGCTACCCATGGTATCATCGCACAGAAATGTATGAATCAAACACTTTTCCATGGGCAAGGGACATTCAGCCTCGAAAATTATTATTAAATGACAGTTTAATTAATATGTTGGATATGGACTCTTATATTTCTACACAGTATTTATCCAGTTGTAATGAAATCGGACTGAATGGGCAGGATACGCCTGCGGATATGCTGCACCGTCGTACCTTCTACCTTACGGTGCGTTACTTCATGCAGACACTGGTTGATCGCACCGACCGCGCCGCATCTTACAACAGCATGGACGCGCGTGTCCCATTTGCCGATCTTGCATTAGCGGAATATCTGTTTAACGTACCATATGAGATGAAAACAAAAGGCGGCGAAGTCAAGCATCTCCTTCGCGCTTACGCTGCCGGTCTGATTCCAGAAGAAATCCGCACACGCAAAAAAAGCCCGTTCCCGAAAACTTATGATCCGGGTTACGAGTCTCTGCTGATCTGTGCATTGCAAAAAATTATCGCCGATCCGAATAGTCCTCTCCTTGCGCTTGCTGATCCAAAAAAGATTCAGGCATTCTGTTATCACCCGAAGGATCTCGGCAAACCATGGTTCGGTCAGTTGATGGCCGGTCCACAGCTCATGGCTTATTACATACAGATTAATGAATGGTTCAAAAAGTATAATGTAAAATTAAGTATTTAAAAATCGATTATGTAGGCGGGCAGGAACAGCCCGCCCTATTAAATTTCAGATAAAATCATCGGCTGTATCTGTGTCCTGCGCATTGCAGCTTCTATCGTATCCGGAAGAAGCGACATCTTTGCGATCATGGAATTTGGTTTACTCTTATAATTGTCCTGACCAAACGGAACAAAATAAATATTCTTCATATTCATAAGTGTTCCAATCGTCTTAAAGTTGATTCCGAGAGCATCGTTCGTAGAGATTGCGATCACCAGAGGCTTTGCATTTCGCATATGCGCCTTGGCTGCCATCAATACCGGTGTATCGATAATTCCCGTGCACAATTTCGCTGCTGTATTACCGGTACACGGTGCAATCACCATAACATCAAGGAAATTGTTCGGGCCGATCGGTTCCGCCTGTTGAATCGTACGGATTCCTTCATTTCCGGTAATCGTACAGATCTCTTCCATAAATTCCTTTGCATTGCCGAATCTTGTATCGCAACGCTGCGTCTGATAAGAAAAGATGGGAATAACATTTGCCCCCATCTCTGTCAATTCAATCACTTCTGTCTTCGCCTTGGCAAAGGTGCAAAACGATCCCGTGATCCCATACCCTATATTAAAATTTGAAAAATCCATGGTTTCTCCTCTTCTCCCCCTAATTTTGGATGTGTATGCCCGGTAATTGCTTCCGCAAGAATTCTGGCACTGCTTTTGGTCGTATAGATTCCCGGCAGTCCAAGTGCCGGCACCACTTTAATCCCATACGTTTCAGCAGCTGCCAGATCGGTGCCTCCCGGTCGTGATGCAATATCAATAATGACTGCATCCGAATGCATTTCACGAATCATAGGCTCACGAATCACAGTCGCCGGAACCGTATTCACGATCGTACGCGCTCCATACGCCTCTTCCGGTCCGTAGGAAAAAGCAGCCGCCTCATGTCCTTCAAATCTGGCAAGCCTTCGCGCCTCCACACTGCGTGCAAGCACGGTAACTTTTGCGCCAAGCGCACCCAGGACATTTGCGATCTCACGCCCGCATTTGCCATATCCACTCACAATAATCTTCTGCCCCCGAATAGAATAATCACTGTATTTTAAAATTTCCGCGACTGTCGCCTCCGCTGTAATATAAGCATTCTGATGTACCACATTGGCGTCCTGCATAAGATCCCAGAACGGGACTCCGGCTTTTTCCATATACCCCTTCCACTCTTCTGAAAATACGCCTCCGAAAAAGGTCCACGCAGCGTTTTTTGTTGTTGTTAATTCATGTTTTAACAACTTTGTCAACCATCTGTTTTTTTCTATTTTTGAAACCGGAATCGGTAGCACGATCCATCGGCTCTCCTCAAGTATATCAAGTGCATCCTCCGGTGGTTTCTTTCCTCTCCAATCAAGCCGGTGTTTTCTTCCAGGAAGATATTCCGCAAGATTTTCCTGTCTCTGATCCGTGACAAACACAACCGTATTTCCTGCCATATAAAAAACGCTCCCTTCCATATAACATATGAAAGAAAGCGTTCGGTTGTGTTAATATCGTTGTCTGAAATTACAGTCTTGTTTCTACAAAAATATCATAGATTGCCTTAATTGCCTCTTCAAAGTCATCGTTGCTGACACCTATAATAATATTCAGCTCGGAGGATCCCTGATCAATCATCTTAACATTGATATTTGCATGTGCCAGTGCTGAGAAAATTCTTCCTGCCGTACCACGGGTCGATTTCATGCCACGTCCTACCACTGCGATCAATGCAAGATCCGCCTCAAGTTCAATCACATCCGGATGGGTCAGACGACGGATGGAGCTGATCACCTGCTGCTCCTTGCCCTCAAACTCTGCCTGATGTACAAAAACTGTCATTGTATCGATTCCGGAAGGCATATGCTCGATAGAGATTCCATTCTCTTCAAATGCCTGCAAAGCCTTGCGGCAAAAGCCCACTTCGGAATTCATCATATCCTTATCGATGCTGACCGCAACAAATCCCTTCTTGCCTGCAATACCGGTAATGGTGTATTCCGGCTTCTGACATGTGCTTTCCACAATAAGCGTTCCATCCGCCTGCGGGTCATTCGTATTACGGATATTGATCGGAATGCCGGCTTTGCGGACAGGGAATACGGCATCCTCATGCAGCACAGACGCTCCCATATAAGACAGCTCACGTAACTCACGGTATGTAATGACTTTGATTGGTTCCGGATGATCAATAATTCTAGGATCAGCTACAAGACATCCGGATACATCCGTCCAGTTCTCATACATGCTTGCATGACACGCCTTAGAGACGATGGAACCTGTAATATCGGATCCGCCTCTTGAAAAAGTCTGCACCGTTCCATCTGCCTTCGCACCATAAAAGCCCGGGATAACCGCACGCTCACAAGAAGCAAGCTTCTTAGAAAGAACTTTATCCGTCTTCTCTGCATCAAAATTACCATCTTTATCAAAGAAGATTACGGTAGCAGAATCAATAAACTCATATCCGAGGTAATTTGCCATAATAATACCATTCAGATACTCTCCGCGGGAAGCCGCATAATCGGATCCGGCTTTCGCCTTAAATTTCTCAGAGATCTTCTTGAATTCCTCATCCAAAGAAATCTTAAGTCCCAGTCCGTTAATAATGGAATCGTAACGTTCTTTAATCTTCATCAGCTGCACGCGGAAGTCCTCATCCGCCTCTGCCAATGCATAACATGCATACAGCATATCCGTCACTTTCGTATCTTTGGAATTGCGCTTTCCCGGCGCACTTGGTACTACATACTTTCTTGATTCATCGGCACGGATAATATCTCCCACCTTCGCAAACTGTTCCGCGCTGGCAAGAGAGCTTCCACCAAATTTTACAACCTTAACCATTTTAAGCTCCTCTATTTCCTTCATGTCAAGCGTTCTTCTCGAACTTAACACATTTAATAATAACTTCGCTTATTATACGTCTATCTGCAGTCTTTCGTCAATTTTTTTCTGTAAAATCGTATATTTCATCATTCAATATACACTACATCATATGCAATTTCTTCTGTTCCTGCATCAATTTCAAGCACTGCATAAGAGGGCGGTACTCCCCAGGGCGGCGAACCGATGCTTCCCGGATTCAGATAGGTCACGCCATTGTGTGTTGCATAAAACACACGGTGTGTGTGCCCAAAAAGCGCTGCATCCACTCTCTGTTCCTCCGCCTCATATTGCAGCATCAAAGGACTTGCCTTCACATTGAACGTATGCCCATGACAGATGAGAACGCTTTTCCCTTCTATAATAAGAATGCGCTCCGCAATCTCCTGACTGCAGTCGCAGTTACCCGGTACCTGCTCCATCGGGATACCCGGATATTTCCGCTTCAATTGGGCCGCATCCGCCCAGCAATCTCCGAGATGGATGATCATATCCGGTTTCGTTTCCCGGACCGCATATACCATATTATTTACATTTCCGTGGGAATCACTTAATACCAGTACACGTTTCATGCATTTCTCCTTTATACGCTTGCTTTTTCTATATAGAGAAAAAGACTCCTGCTACGACACCATCGCCCGAGCAGAAGTCTCTTAAAAATCATCATCTATCTGTTATGCAAGTCGTTTCCATTGCTTGCTGCACTTATAATAAGAATAGAACATACACTGTTCCGCCTGATCACAACGACTCGGTGCTGTCTCAATATTACACTGGCAGTTCACGATTGCATCCGCTTTTCCCTTACAATTACCTTTGATCATAACATCATCTAATACTTCGTCTGACATAACTAAACTATCTCTCCTTATCACAATGTTTTGTTTCCGACAGATGCTATTATACAATATATGGTAGACAAAGGCTATAAGGCAATTCTCACAAATAGGTTCGAATCTTTTGGCGATTTTTCCACTTGACGAAATATCCAAAATAGGTTAGTACTCCGCGGGCAGTTCTCCCGTCCTGAGAAGTTCTTTTTTGGAAAATCCTATAAAATAGACCAGATTAATCACAATTCCAAACACAGTAGCAGTCGGCGCCGCCACTCCAATGTATACAAGAGAATCCGGCATCATCTTCGACATAACATATGCCATCGGCAATCGCACGATAAAAGATTGCGCAATTGCCTGAAACATAACAAACAAAGTCTTGTTGTGTCCGTTATAGTATCCGATAAACGAAAAAAGCACGGATGTAACGATTGCCTCAAGGCTGAATCCCTGTAAATATTCTGCTGCCTTAAGCTGATAAGCGGTTGTACTTGTAAAAAATGACGCAAGTGTCTGTCCGCCAAAGAATGCAGCTGCCGTCATAAGAATTCCGATGCATCCGCCAATCAGCATGCCAAATCCCATCGCCTTCTGCGCCCGGCGTTCCTTGCCCGCGCCAACATTCTGTGCGATAAAGGAAGACATGGACTGCATAAGCGCTGAAGGCACCAGCATAATGATCGCCACGATTTTATTTGCAATTCCGTATCCGGAAGAAGATGCCAGCCGAATGGCCTCTGTCGATCCCATTCCATTGACAAACGCCAGGAGACACATAAACGAAAACTGCGTCAGAAGCTCCTGGAACGCGATTGGCAGTCCCAGCACCAGGAATTTCTTCACCTCACCGGAAAGTCTTAATTCTTCACGCGTCAGATGGAATGGAAGATCCATTCTCCGGCACACCAATACAGAAAGTATCAGGCTGATTGCCTGCGCCATCACAGTTGCGAGTGCCGCACCTTCAACATCCCAGTGAAAACCTGCCACAAAAACCAGATCCGCAACCACATTGACCGCACATGCAATGCCGACAAACAGAAGCGGCAGTCTCGAATTTCCGATACCACGGAAAATGCTGCTGATCAGGTTATATCCTATAATAAAAACAATTCCTCCGCCACAGATGCGAATATATGCGATTGTCTTGTCCATCGCTGCTGCCGGAGCCTGCATCACGGCCGCCAGAGCCGGCGCAAACGCAACCAGAAGCACCGTCATGATTACAGCAAGGATGGCAAATGTAACGACCGCTCCTCCGATCACCTTGCTGAGTCGCTTCTCATTATTTTCGCCAATATAGCGTCCCATAAGAACGGTTACACCCATCGCAAGTCCATTTAAAATAAATACGACCATATTGATAAAGCTGCTTCCGGTTGATACTGCAGAAATGCTTTCCTGCGTACCAAACCATCCAACCACAAGAATATCCACAGCACCATACATCGTCTGCAGCACCAGTGCTCCAAGGATCGGCAGCATAAATCCGATCAATTTCTGAAAGATTCCACCGGTCGTAAAATCCATTTTATTATCCGACATTCTATACTCCTTTGCATTCTTACCATTTTTTACATATTACCATATGGATTTTTCGGTTCATGCCTTTACATAGTAATTCTATCTATTAAATTTAAATTGTATTTTTCAACAATGTCCATGCATTTGCTATAAGATTCTACATCCTGTACCTGTTTCGCAGAATGCGCGTCGAGTCCGAGTATCACCTCGTTTCCAATCTCCCCCGGAATCTTCCAGAAGCGCTCCGCCGGATAATGTTTACCGCCGGTGCCCATCCCGAGTATATTGATCTCAAGAGGGATTTCCCGCTCTTTCATCGCCGTACACAATCGGGTCATCTCCCAGTCATATACCGATTCCATCCCCTGATAATTCATGAGATCGGGATGCGCAAGATACTTATAGCTTCCGGTATCCATGCCTTCTATCACACGATCCACATAATCGCGGATGCGGCTCTCATCATCCGTTGGAGTTCCCATATACGGTCCATGCTCCTCGCTCAACAGGAAATGCTGCCCCATGATCAGATAATCAACACCCAGTGTATGTACCATATTCATCTGTTCCTGATAAAATTCCGGAATATATTCTGCTTCAAATCCTACATAAATACGAATGTCGTTGCGATACTCTTCTGCAAGAGCACGAATGGTATGCACATATTCAGGCGCGTCTTCCATCTTCATACGGATATGGGACACATAACCGCCCCGAAACGGGCATGGGATATGATCCGAGAAACCGAATTCACGGATTCCCATATCGATTGCTGCCTCGATATATTCACGTTCCGTGCCGGTCGCATGTTGGCAGCGGAATGTATGTGCATGATAATTTGCTGTCAAAAATTTCTTCATATTTCTCTTCCTATTTTAGTATTCGTTTTATTGTATCACAGAATTTTTCATGTTACAAACTTGTTATAAAATGCTTGTCAAATTGCACAAAACAATATAGAATAAGTTTATAAAAATTTTATTTTTCTACAAAAAGAGGAGGGGAATCGATATGCTATTTCAAATCTACGGAACCGGTTCTTACTGGCAGCTTCTCGGCTGGGTAATGGTCTTTGTCGGACTCATTCTTGTCAACGAGATTGCCCGCAGGACCAAATTAGGAGGTATACTGACGCTGGTCATCCTGCCGGCGGCCTTAACCGTATACTTTATCGCCATCTATATTGGTGCTGCAAGCGGTGCTGACTGGGCTTTAAACAACCAGACCTACGTTCACATGAACAGCTGGTTCCACTATGCCAAACTGTACGCCGCAACAATCGGCTGTATCGGTTTCATGATGCTCAAATATAAATGGAGCATCGGCAAAACAGAATGGTTTAAAGTATATCCGTTCTTAATCGTTGCAATCAATATTCTTATCGCTGTCGGTTCCGATCTGGAATCCGCAGTCCGCGGTGCGATCGCACTGAAAGAGACCGGTTCAAGCTGGTGGCTTTCTTCCGAAGGTGTATGGCTCTATGGCGGATGGTGGAATGTTCTCAACGCAATCGCCGGTGTACTCAATATCTTATGTATGACCGGATGGTGGGGTATCTACTCATCG
Source organism: uncultured Agathobacter sp. (assembly GCA_934316545.1). GTDB lineage: Bacteria > Bacillota > Clostridia > Lachnospirales > Lachnospiraceae > Roseburia. Next base: position 79,755 of record CAKRDT010000004.1, read on the forward strand.
AAGAAAAAAGACGATATGCTCTGGCCGGATATGACATTTGCATTCATTATCGCCTATGACATCTGGAACTTCGAGTATACCTACAACAATCTGCCAACCCATTCATGGTATTGCGGTCTTGCACTTTTACTTGCACCTACCTTCGCAGCAATGCTTTGGAATAAAGGTGGCTGGATTCAAAACCGTGCAAACACATTGGCATTATGGTGTATGTTCGCTCAGGTATTCCCGCTGTTTCAGGACAACAGCCGGTTCTCCGTCATCCCACGCATCTATGCGGACGGATTCATGGATAAAAATGTACATCCAAAGCTTGCAGATCCTACCGCACAAGGCGTGATTGCAATCGCAGCACTGGCAGCCAATGTCCTTGTTTTCGGCATCATCATCAAGCGATCCATCGAGCAAAAGAAGAATCCATACAAAAACGAGATATGGAAAGGAACCAGAGACTTCGAACTTGCTATGGCCCGTGCCGAGGATCAAAAATAGAATCAGGATTTTACAAAAAGCTGCCCATTTTCACGTGGGCAGCTTTTTTATTATTTACGCCGGCACAAAAATGTATTAACATGAAGATGGAGTTTATACAATAGTACAAAAGAAGAAAGGGAAATCACATGATATCATGTCCAAACTGTGGTGGTAATCTCAAATTTGATATTGCCTCCCAGCATCTCGCCTGCGAGCACTGTCATGGTCAATTTGATCCTTACGATTTCGACTCTAAGACAAGTGACGCAGAAGAAGAAAAATCATATGAAAGCGATTATGAGGTCACGGTTTTCACCTGTCCGCAATGTGGTGGTGAAATCCTGAGTACCGACAATGCAGCTGCCGGTTTCTGCAGCTTCTGTGGTGCTTCCACAATTCTCTACAGCAGAATCGCGCAAGAGAAGCGTCCAAACTTCATTATTCCGTTCAAAAAAACAAAAGAAGATTGCAAGAATGCATATTCCGCCAGAATGCGGCATGCGATCTTTGCGCCAAAAGAATTAAAGGATCCCAAGTATATCGATAGCTTCCGGGGAATTTATATGCCTTATTGGGCTTTCTATCTGACTCAGAAAGGCAACTTCTCGCTCCCGGCTCACAAGGAGTATCGTCGGGGCGATTACATAATCACGGATCACTACCGCCTGAACGGTCATGTGGACGCCTACTATAAAGGACTTTCCTACGATGCTTCCTCATCCTTTTCCGACAATATCAGCGAGCAGCTCGCTCCTTATGATGTGAAAGGAATGAAGGCGTTTACTCCTGCCTATTTAAGCGGTTTCTATGCCGATACCGCCGACGTGGACGCTTATATTTATGAGCAGGATGCCGAGGAGATGATCTACGAGCAGACGGAAAAGGAAATCAAAAAAGTTTCCGCCTTCCAGCACTATCAGCTTGGTGACAACGGAACAACCTTTAAGACCGGAATCTTCAGCCCAAAGATGGAATCCATCGACAGTGCAATGTTCCCTGTATGGTTTATGTCCTACCGCAGAAATGACCGTGTAGCATACGTGACAGTGAACGGACAGACCGGAAAAGTCGTTGCAGATATTCCAATTGATCCAAAGAAATATATCATCGGCTCCATACTTCTTGCCATACCGATTTTCCTGTTACTGGCAATGTTTATAACCATGATGCCGACAACGCTCCTTGCAGCAGCTTCCATATTGGCAATTCTTGCCACGATCCTTTATACGGGAGAACTGGGAAGCATCGCGAAAAAAGACTCCGGCAAAGAAGACCGTGGAATGCTGTTCCACAAAGAATCCGCACCGGGCAATGCACAGTCGGCTTCCGCACCCGTAGATACGGACACTCACCACAATTCCTTTGTGATGGGAATGTCCATTGTACTATGGATTGAATTTGCCGCAACGATTCTATACAAAGTTCTGTCACTCGGCGATGCCGCATACGCAAAATACTCTGCAATCCTCTGGTGCCTGATTTCCGGCATGATGGCAGTCACACTGGCAATCGGTTCCGGCAAGACCAAAAGCTCTCCATCCAAAAAGAGCGCACGCGGATTTCGCTGGACCGGTATTGCAGTCATCCTGAGCACAGCGATCGCAATCCTTCATCCGGTATCGGACATCTTCTATTACGGAAGTGTGATCCTGACATTGATTGCAGTAGGATTATCCTTCGTGGATATCATTGGACACTATAATATTTTATCAACACGTCGGCTTCCACAATTCGACAAAAAGGGAGGTGATGACCGTGCGTAAACAACATTTTAAATCCGTATTTAACTTTAGTTCCATCATCTGTGCACTGTTGGCTCTATTTCTGATTGTACTTTCTACCACTCCGGCATACGCCGCCGTAACAAAGAAAAACAGTGACACGGATTATAGGATGGTCATCGATGATCAGGCCGGTTACTTCTCCGGCGATGAAATCTCCGGTCTGACAGAACTCATGATGCGGATTACCGATTACAGTAATGTAGCAGTTCTCACCACAGAATCGCACACTTACTCATCCACCCAAAGACTTGCATCTTCATACAGTGATGAAACGTTCGGTATGTATGACAATCGCGTTGTCTTTGTCATAGACCGTGACCTCAACGAAATCTATCTGGACATCGGGGGCCAGGCTCAAAAAACCATCAATTCAGCCCGCGCGACTTCGATCACAGACAATACGTACATTTACGCCACCGCATCCTACGACCGCGATTATTACACTTGTGCATACGAGACAATGGATCAGGTTCTGACGCTTCTTGAGGGAGGCCGGATCTCTGAGCCGATGCGATACATCTGCAGCGCATTATTGGCACTGATTATCGCATTCATGCTCAACTATTTTATCGTAATGTTTTACTCCCGCTCCCGCAAGGAGAGTGCCAAAGAGATTCTCGGCGGAATCTATTCCGACGTAAAGGTTACGAATCCGAATGCCGCATTCGTCAATCAGACCAGGCGATACAGCCCGCCAAGTTCCAGCGGTGGAAGCTCCGGTGGCGGTGGAAGTTCCGGCGGTGGTGGTCACTCAGGCGGCGGCCACTCGATTTAGGAGAATATTTAATCTTGTCTTAACTTTATATGTATGATAGAAATCCCGGTCAACGACTTCTTTACCGTCCATTGACCGGGATTCATTTATTTACACATATCCATTTTCTCATCGCATTACAGTCCAAGAAAGTTCTTCATAGGATTCACAGTCCTGGCCTGTGCATAAATTTCATCCTTGTGATCTCGCAAATATTTTTCCAGTATTGCGAGTTCTTTCTCTTCAAACCCTGACGTTTTTTCAATCACAGCATCCGGTAGGACACCATCCGCGTAATCATCATTCCGAAAAAACGAAACACGCACAATCTCTCTTCCGTCCTTCTTAAGACGCCCCGATACCATCATCTGAATTTCATCCACGACTAGATCCTCCCATCGCATCTGTTACATTGTATATCGGCGTTTCGCTGCTCAAAATAACCTCTACATCGGAATTCTAAGCCCCTTCGGATAATGATTCTTGATCATGCCACCTGCAAGTTTGCCCCAACCGATGCTATAGCCATCGACGGTCATAAGATACCATCCCTTCTCTCCATCCGCTGCCAGTGTCTGTCCGTTCAGATACATGCGCACCTCGGTCGAATCCCCCGCCATATCATAACTGTGAAATACATCCTCCGGCCCCAATGCCAGTGCCAGCGCATGCGACGGCTCAAACCGATTTTTCTTCATCGTTCCAAGGTGCAACCCGGGACGTAAGACTTTCAGTCCCTTCGTAGAAGGCATCTCTTCCGGTGCAAGATACAACTGCTCTCCGAATCGAATCAGCTTACCGACCGGTTTCACCCGCAGCGATTCCCTGACGAAATCCAGATATTCCTTCGCTTCACGCTCCGGAACGCCTTTTTCGAGTCCTTTTGCACAGTAGCCTTCATAATTGTCCGATACTCTGCCCTCTTTCCGGAGCACAGCAAGATAATGTCCCTCTCCATCCACACGATGCGGAAATAGGCGTATTGTATGTGCAAGCCCAGGCTGCGGGTCATCTGTCCAAGCCGCGACACCGGATGACATCTGCCCATAATGTGGGACATCCATAATTGTAAACTCCGGATGCGCTGCCAGAAAACGGCTGATCGTCCCCTCATTTTCTTCCGGTGCAAACGTACAGGTCGAATAAACCATTCGTCCTCCCGGGCGCAGCATGGAAGCAGCACATTCCAATATCTCTACCTGCCGCTCAGCACACAACGCAACATTCTCCGTGCTCCATTCATCACATGCATCCGCATTCTTGCGAAACATTCCCTCTCCCGAACACGGAGCATCCACCATGATCCGGTCAAAATAGGCCTCAAACACCTTTGCGAGCGACTGTGGACTTTCATTCATCACCATCGCATTGCGGATTCCCATGCGCTCAATATTCTCCGACAGGATCTTCGCACGTGCCGGATGAATTTCGTTACTGATCAAAAGTCCCTCTCCGCGCATCGCAGCCGCAATCTGCGTACTCTTTCCTCCCGGTGCTGCACACAGATCAAGGATTTTCTCTCCCGGCTGCGCATCCAGATAAGCCGCCGGCGCCATCGCACTCGGTTCCTGAATATAATATACCCCTGCCGCATGATACGGATGCTTGCCTGGCGCATCAAACGGATCATAGTAGAATCCGTTTGCTTCCCACGTCACCGGTCGAAGCGTAAACGGAGCCTTTGCCACAAACGCATCCCGCTCCGCTTTCAACGGATTCAACCGGAGCGCATGGTAACGCTCCTTCTCATAACTTTTTAAAAATGCAGGATACTCCTCTCCTAACATTTGTTCCATTCTATCCAAAAAAGCCTGTGGAAGCATGCTTTCCCTCCTAATCATCCGTCATTGAGACGTTTTTCTTTTTTTATAGGCGATTGCGAAACTCCTGTGGCGGCGTGCCCCGGCGGGCTGACCCGATGACGGGCTTCTACGCTGAACACGATTTTAGACAAAATCATTGAATTTGCGAAAATCTCTGCTGGGCTCAATTTTTATGT
>CAKRDT010000005.1 GCA_934316545.1 uncultured Agathobacter sp.
TAGAAAGAGCCCAGCGGACATTTTCAGCAAATTCTTGATTTGGGATAACTAGTGTCAGCGTAGAAGCCCGCCACCGGATCAGCCCAGCCGGAGCACGCCGCCACAGGAGTTTCGCAATCGCCTATGATTCCTATATCATCTTTATTGCGCCTCAACCGGCTCCTTCTCTGTTCCGAGAGACCGGTATGTGCGATAAAACAAAATCGATGTGGTCGTCACGGCGATCACATCCGCGACCGGCTCCGCCAGAAATACCGCCATCAGCTTATCTTCCATAAATGCCGGAAGAATATAGATCAGCGGGATCAGCAAAAGCACCTTACGCAGCAATGCAAGAAACACGGAGGTCTTTGCATTGCCCAATGCGATAAAGGTCTGCTGGCAGGAAATCTGCACACCGAAGATCAAAGATACCGCCATATAGATGCGCATTGCCCACTTCGTAAAAGCGATCAATTCCGCCTGATCCGTAAAGATCAGAATAAACGCCTGCGGAAGCAGCATGCAGATCAGCCAGATTACAGCCGTAAATGTCACACAGGATAATAAAAGCAGCCGAAAGGTCTTCTTTACACGGTCCATCTTCTTCGCACCGTAATTAAACCCGATGATTGGCTGCGCGCCTTGCGTCAGTCCCTGAATCGGCAGCATCGACATCTGCATGACCGAGGAGAGGATTGTCATTGCGCCGACCGCTACATCTCCGCCATACTTTAACAGACTTGTATTAAAACAGATATTTAACACACTCTCCGTAAACTGCATGATAAACGGTGCCACCCCCAGCGCGATACAAGGTCCCACTGTCTTCGGACGGATCCGCAGATTTTCTTTCCGGATACGAAGCGTCGTCTGCCTGCCGAGCAGGAAACGCACGATCCATACACAGGAAATCCCCTGTGAAATGATCGTTGCCAGTGCCGCTCCTCGCACACCCATATGTAAGCCAAAGATAAAGATCGGATCCAATACAATGTTGCATACCGCTCCGATCACAACCGTCAGCATTCCGATCTTTGCGAATCCCTGCGCATTGATGAACGCATTCAGTCCCAACGCAAGCTGCACAAAAATCGTTCCGATGGAATAAATCTGCATATACGCCCATGCATACGGCAGCGTACTCTCGCTCGCGCCAAAAAGCATCAGGATATCCGTTCCCCAGATCTGGCTTACTGCCGTCACGATGACTGCCACGATTACAAGCATCGACGTACAGTTGCCAAGAATCCGCTCAGCCTCTTCCTGATTGCCGCGTCCCATCATAATGGATGCCCGCGGCGCACCGCCCATGCTCACAAGTGCCGCAAATGCAGAGACACACATGATAAAAGGCATCGTGACACCCAGCCCCGTTAACGCTACGGAACCGACCTTTGCAATATGGCCGATATACATACGATCCACAAGGTTGTAAAGCAGGTTGATCACCTGAGCCAGAATCGCCGGAAGCGCCAGTTTAAAAAGCAATCCTCCGATCCGGTCCCCGCCGAGGTCTGCTTCTTTTTTTACTTTCTGTTCCATGATAACACTCTTTCTATTTCATAACAAAACTTTTCATCCCATAATGAGATTATTTTGTCACTTCCGGTAAAAGTTGTCAATATCGTACCGGTCATCCCCGCAGAGCGTTTTGATTCATAGGAAGGAATTTCCTATGAATCAAAAAAACAGACAAAGGCCTTATGCCCTTGTCTGCTTTCCTTCCTCTTTGCGATCCGAAGATACACAAATCACTGCCGGACAGCCTTTAGCAGCTGCATACGAAGCTTCCACACTCGGTCTCTCTGCAGGTATCCGCATGTCCGCCGGCGATACCGATATGGCTTGCACTGCATGCCCTCTCCCTGTTAAATTTACACTCGGTCGCCTCACAGGCTACGTTTGTATTCTTCTCTGGCTCACCCATCTTGTTGACTGCACATCCGCAGCCCTTTGCCGCAAAGCTTCCGCAGCAGGTCTCGGAAGGCGTCTTTGCCTGCATGCCCTCGACCTGAATGTCCTCTCTTCTACAACAGTTGCTCTCATTGTAAGAACAGTTTACAACATTACAATCCAGTTTTGTCATCACACATACCTCCTGAAATATCTGATTTTTGCCGGCTTGTTCAAGCATCCGGCATCATCCATCACTCATTTGTTTGGATTCTGAATTAATATGTGTAGATCACACGAAACTATTCTTCCTTTTTGCTGCCACATTTCATACCAGTCAAGAAACCGTTTTTTCAATCAATTTTAATTTCCTGTAAAAATAAAATGTGCGCCTGCCGCACACTTTCGCGCGCGAGCGGTATATTCCATATAAACTTCATCTCCGCGAGCTGCGCACCTCCGCGGAGCGTTTTTAAATCATAGGAAGGAATTTCCTATGATTTAAAAAAACATCCGGAGCCTCATCGACTCCGGATGCTTTCCGATTACAAATTTTAAATTTCGTTTTAAAATCCGTATCCCCGATTACAGGAAAATGTACTTGCAGATAAATAAGACTGCGAGGATGTACATAAGAGGTGTGATCTTCTTGTGCTTTCCGCAAACAAGGTTAAGGATCACGTAAGAAATAACACCGATTGCGATACCTTCTGCGATGCTGTACATAAGCGGCATAGCGATCAGGCAAAGGTATGCAGGAATCGCATCTGTAAGATCATCAAAATTAACCTTAACAATTGCAGATACCATAAGGAATCCTACGAAGATGAGTGCAGGAGCAGTAGCAAATCCAGGGATTGCTGTAAAGATCGGAGCAAAGAAGATTGCAAGCAGGAATAAGAAACCTGTTACAACCGATGCAAGACCGGTTCTTGCGCCTGCGCCAACACCTGCAGAACTCTCTACGAATGTTGTGGTTGTTGATGTACCGAAGATAGCTCCTGCAGAAGTCGCAACGGCATCCGCAAGAAGTGCCTGCTTAACATTCGGAAGCTGTCCTTTTTCATCAAGCATTCCTGCCTTGTCCGATACACCGATGAGTGTTCCGATGGTATCGAACATATCAACAAACAGGAATGAGAATAATACAACGATGAAATCAAGAACACGGACGCCGCTGAAATCAGCAGTAAAGCACTGTCCGAATGTATCCTTGATTGCTGTAAAATCAGTAAACTGTAATGTTGGATATAAAGAATAATATCCTGCATCCGGATCGATCACATAGATACCGGCTGCCTGGCAGATCATACCAAGAACCCATGTTGCGATAATACCGATCAGGATGGAAGCCTTCACGCCCTTTACATAAAGGATGGCGGTCAGCATCAGACCAAGCAATGCCAGAACGGCGCAGATGCCTTCTGTATGCCAGTTCTCTGTAAATTTAACATAAGTTAACAGCGTAGTATCATTGTTTACAACGATATGACCGCCCTGTAAACCGATGAATGCGATAAACAGACCGATACCAGCTCCAACACCTTTCTTTAAGGTTGCCGGAATTGCATTAAAGATTGCCTCACGTACGTTGGTCAGTGACAGGATGATGAAGATAATACCTTCCGCGAATACTGCCATCAAAGCAACTTTCCATGAGTAACCCATGTTACCACATACGGTATAGGCAAAATATGCATTCAGTCCCATACCAGGAGCCAGTGCAAACGGATAGTTTGCAAGAAGTGCCATCGCAAGTGTTCCTACGAATGATGCAAGACAGGTTGCGATCAATACTGCAGTCGGATTCATTCCTGCTGCACCCAGCATGTTCGGGTTAACGGCCAGGATGTACGCCATTGTCATGAATGTCGTAATACCGGCGATCACTTCCGTTCTCACGCTGGTGTTGTTCTCTTTGAGTTTGAACATTTTTTCTAACATTGTTCCCTCCATTTAATAAATTAATTTTTTTATGTATAAACCCGAGGGACGCTACGCGACTCATCCCCCGGGCAGATACCTTATCTTACTTGCTCTCCTCTTCGGTCTTAACTTCCTCGCGGATTGCTTTTGTATCAATCTCCTCACAGATCTGGGCAATAAACTCGTCAAGCGGCTTCACACCCTCGTCCCCTGCGAAGCGGCTTCTTACGGAAACCGTTCCGTCAGCCTCTTCCTGCTGTCCGACAACAAGCATGTATGGAAGCTTATCCAGTCTTGCCTCACGGATCTTGTAACCGATCTTCTCGGCACGGCTGTCAACGGTTACATCGACATGCTTCTTCTTGAGTTCTGCTGCAACCTTGTTTGCGTAATCCATATACTTCTCGGAAATCGGAAGCACACGAACCTGCTCCGGGCAAAGCCATGTCGGGAATTTTCCTGCATAATGCTCAATGAGCCAAGCGAGTGTACGCTCGTAGCATCCCATGGATGTACGGTGGATGATCCAAGGCAGAACTTTCTCACCCTTCTCATCAATATAGTACATACCGAACTTCTCTGCACTTGCGCAGTCAAGCTGGATGGTTACCATGGTGTCTTCCTTGCCGTATACATTCTTCGCCTGAATATCGATCTTCGGTCCGTAGAATGCGGCCTCACCGTCAGCCTCTGTGAACGGAATATGATTCTCATTCATAACGTCACGCAGATACTGCTGGGTGCTGTTCCAGTATTCCTCATCGCCGAGGTATTTCTCTTTGTTGTTCGGATCCCACTTGGACAGACGGTAGGTAACATCTCCGTCGATACCAAGTGTCTTCATAACATAGTGGCACAGCTCAGTACATCTTGTCAGCTCTTCCTCAGCCTGATCCGGGCGCAGTATGATATGGGCCTCTGTAATCGTAAACTGTCTTACACGGGTAAGTCCATGCATCTCACCGGAATCCTCGTTACGGAACAGAGTGGATGTCTCTGACATACGATACGGAAGATCGCGGTAAGAATGCTGCTCATTCATATATACATAATACTGGAACGGACAAGTCATCGGACGCAGAGCCATGGTTTCCTTGTCATCGGAATCCTTATTTAAGATGAACATTCCGTCCATGTAATGATCCCAGTGTCCGGAAATCTTGTAGAGATCAGCCTTCGCCATCAGTGGTGTACGTGTTCTCACATAACCCCACTCGTTATCCTCCAGATCCTCGATCCAGCGCTGCAGCTTCATGATCATCTTGGTTCCCTTTGGTGTAAAAAGCGGAAGTCCCTGACCGATAACGTCAACGGTTGTAAATAATCCCATCTCACGTCCGAGTCTGTTATGATCGCGTAACTTTGCGTCTTCAAGCTTTGCAAGATGATCCTTCAGTTCGTCCTTCTTATTGAATGCGGTACCGTAGATACGGTGCAGGCGCGCCTTATTGGAATCGCCTCTCCAGTACGCCATAGAAGAAGAAAGCAGCTTGTAGGCCTTCACTCCCTTGGTGTTCATCAGATGCGGTCCTGCACACAGATCAACGAATCCTCCCTGATCATAGAAAGAGATCTCTGCATCCTCCGGCAGATCCTCGATCAGCTCTACCTTGTAGGACTCGCCTTTCTCCTCCATAAACTTGATCGCGTCATTTCTTGAAAGTGTATATCTTGTAATCTCATGACCTTCCTTGATGATCTTCTTCATCTCAGCCTCTAAGTTATCAAGATCCTCTCTTGAGAACGACTCAGAATCGAAATCATAGTAGAAACCATCATCGATTGCCGGTCCGATTGCCAGCTTTGCATTTGGGAAAAGGCGTTTTACTGCCTCTGCTAAAATATGTGATGCGGTATGGCGGATGACGCGCAGACCTTCCGGATCACTTGCGGTCACAATGTTAAGCTCGCAATCATCCTTGATCTCTGTACGCAGATCCACGATCTCTCCGTTTACCTCTCCTGCACATGCCACACGTGCTAAACCTTCGCTGATGTCGGAAGCGATCTCATAAACCGTTTTAGCTTCCTGATACTCCTTGACTGATCCATCTTTTAATGTGATCTTCATAATGATTATCCTCCTTATCAAACAATCTTGGCACATCAGTCTTGTGCCTGTACTTTGTCGTCCTATCCGAGGAATTACAAAATTGTGTAAAATAGAAATCCCCGGTATCAGACGATCCTGATACCGGGGACGATAATTCATCGCGGTTCCACCCCAGTTACCACACGTAAGAAACATGTGATCACTTCATTCGATGATAACGGAATCACCGGACCGGATTGGGGTCACTCAGAGTTGGTCTTCCATAAACTTCCCATACGGATGCTTGCACCACATTGCTTCCGCAAAGGCATCGTTCTCTGCTATGCTTCGTTTATGTACTCTTCTCTTCAACGTTTTACTTTATGCTTTAACATAACCTATTATAGGCTTGATTTTCAGAAAATCAAGAGCTTTTTAAAAAATTATCTGCCGCAGCAATATTTGTACTTCTTACCGCTTCCGCATGGACAAGGATCGTTACGTCCAACCTTCTTGCCGACGATAACCGTACCGGACTTCTTCTGCTCAAGATACAGCTTATGCTTCGTCTCTGCATCAAAGATCTCGTCCCACATCGGAAGATTGTAAAGCCAGTCAGCCTTTGCATCGACCATATTCTTGTACAGCTTTACTTTATCGAAAGCAAGGCTTACCTTAGTATCCTCTTCCATTGTATCGATCGGGTTCGGCTCAACGAGACTCTCATTGATTCCGTCTAGAAATCCTGCCATCTCAAGTACAGACAATCCGTATTTATCAGCCAGTTCCTTAACCGTTCCCTCTACTACTTCATCCGGGTTCGTCAGAAGCTTCTCATAGACACCCTTCTCTAAAAGGAAATATCTCTGCCAGAATCTCTGTAACTCTCCCTGGTTTGCTTTCTCATTATAGGCAATCTTCTGCCACTCCTGCAATATAGCCATCTTTATACCACCTTTATCAATAAAGAATTCATGGATAACTCACATGTAAAGCCATTATACCAAAATATTGAGCATTTTCCAAGCTTTTTCTTTCTTATACATACATTGCTTCTTATGCATACATTTCCGTAGATCCTATGTATTTCCCGTTTTTGCATGCAGACCTCTGTAATTGTTTCATCCTCGAATCGTTAATCCGTGTATCGCAGAAGCATTGCCGAGAACTTCGGTAACGTAACCGTAATGTTTCCGTCAACGACCGTAATTTCCACCGGATCCGTCTGATAACCGGTTTCATCCGTACATATAAGCCGCGTCAGCTTTACTTCCGCTTTCAGTTCGTCCCCCGCCTGTTCCATGTAGTCCATCGCACAAGGGACTCCCGCCATCCACACCGGAACCTTCTGTGTCATCTCCTGATCGGCGCAGTTCATCAGCACAACCGAATGCATCGATGCATTAAATCGCGCATAGGCAAGGAAATTATCCCCGCTCTTAAGCTCGATGAGCGATCCGGTTCTCAGTTCCTCACAGGACTTATGGATCCTTATGATTTCCTTGTGGAATGCCACAAGCTCCTGATCCTCATGCCCCCATGGATACGTTCTGCGGTTGTCCGGATCTGTAAATCCGCAGACACCGGCCTCGTCACCATAGTACAGTGTAGGTGCCCCCGGCCAGGTCATCAGCATCACCACCGCCTCGCGGAATATTGCAGGATTATTCCCCTCATCCGCAGCCTTTGCGCCAAGTGTATCGATCCGTCCTGCCTTATGACTGGTTCTTGTCATAAAACGCGAATGATCGTGGTTGGACAGCTGGTTCATCGCAACAAGCCTGCTCGGCATCGCAAAATTCGCTCCGTTTTTGCGCATTGCCTCCCAAAAGCTGTCCGCATCGCCGACAAGCTCCGACTGATACTCTTCACTGTGCTTCTCCATTCCGGTTAAGAACCAGGTCATCGGCTCCATGAATGCATCATAATTCATAACAGAATCCCACTCATCGCCGCCGAGCCACGGACGCGTATCGCCGTAATGCTCCGCCAGAATGACAGCCTGCGGATTCGCTTTCTTGACCGCCTTACGGAATTCCTTCCAGAAATGGTGGTTAAACTCCGGCGTAAAGCCCAGATCTGCAGCCACATCCAGTCTCCAGCCATCCGCATGATAGGGTGGCGAAACCCACTTGGCAGCGATCCGCATCACGTAATCGAAAAGATCCCTAGAATCCTCATAATTTAATTTTGGAAGCGTCTCGTAGTCCCACCAGCTCTCATAATCGCTGTTGTATGGCCACTCGCCCTTCTTCCTGAACTTGAAAAAGCTTCGGTACGGGCTGTCCGAAGACACATATGCCCCCTTTTCGTAACCTTCTGCATTCTCATAGATGCGTTCCCTGTCCATCCACTTATTGAACGATCCGCAGTGGTTGAACACACCATCGAGGATCACCTTCATTCCCCGTCTGTGCGCCTCCGCCACCACTTCGGCAAACAGTTCATTGGACGCTTCAAGGTTCGCCTTGTTCGTCACACGGTCCACATACCGGGTCGCCAGACGATTCTCATCAGACCCCTCCGGCAGAAGCTCTCCCTCATCCTCCACGATCCTTCCAAAATGCGGATCGATATAATCATAATCCTGAATATCATATTTATGATTGGACGGTGACACGAAAAGAGGATTAAAATAGATCACCTCCACACCAAGCTCCTGCAGATAGTCCATCTTATCCAGCACTCCCTGCAGATCACCACCATAAAAATTCGCCACATCCATAGTTTCCGGATACCGGTTCCAATCCGTAACCTGCGCCACGCGGCGTCCCGCATACTGATACTCGCCGCTTAAGACATCATTCGACGGATCTCCGTTACAGAAACGATCCACATAGATCTGATACATGACCGCGCCTTTGGCCCAGTCCGGTGTCTCAAAGCCCGGAATCAGGATAAATTCATAATGCGCATCGCGCTCCGGACACAGGGATCCTCGCATATCGTAATATCCGCGGATGCCGTCTGCCTCCACTTCAAAACAATAGGTAAACTTCTCCGTTCCAAGCGCCACCTGGACCGCATAGTAATCAAAGCAGCCCACGCTCTTCTCCTTTGTCATCGGATACCGCGTATCTTTACTTCGCAGGCTGACACACTTGATCGCATCTTTCACCGACCGGAAGCGGATCGTAACAATGTCATTCATCTTCGGCTCCGCCGGAGATACAAATTCTTCGGTCGTGTCGCTGAACAAAGCCATATTTTTAAAATCATTTGTTGTTTGCATCGTTATTCCTCTCTTCCATCACGAAAACGTCAGCCCCACACGATGATTCACGCAGGACTGACGTCTGTTATTTAACTTCCCATATCTATTTTATCGGATATATACAAGATGCGCAAGATATCGTAACTGTTCAGAGCCAACCTCCAAAATGCTACGCATTTCGTCGGTGTGGCGTATCCGCCAAATAAAATTTCAAAAACAGGCTTAAAAATGCAAGCATTTTATAGCTGTTTTATGAAATTTTGCTTGGCTCTGAACAGTTACAAAATATCGATGTACTCGCCCGCCAAAGCCTTATTCATACTGCGTACAGCACAGAACTTACCACACATACTGCAGGTATCGCTGTGGTCATCCTCCGGGCTTCGGCTGTCACGGATCGCCTTGGCTGTCTCCGGATCAATGGCACATTCAAACTGTGCGTCCCAGTCAAGCACGCGTCTTGCGTCTGCCATACGGTCGTCGATATCTCTCGCTCCCTGAATTCCCTTAGCAATATCCGCTGCATGAGCCGCAATCTTAGAGGCAACAATTCCCTGCTTTACATCTTCGACATTCGGGAGAGCCAGATGCTCCGCCGGTGTCACATAGCAGAGGAATGCAGCTCCGCTCATCGCTGCCACCGCGCCACCGATAGCTGCCGTAATATGGTCATATCCCGGTGCGATGTCCGTAACAAGAGGTCCCAACACATAGAAAGGCGCTCCCATGCAGATGCTCTGCTGCACCTTCATGTTTGCAGCGACCTGATCAAGCGGCACATGTCCCGGTCCCTCAACCATTACCTGTACGTTGTGATCCCACGCACGCTTTGTAAGCTCTCCGAGACGAACCAGCTCCTCAATCTGGCATACATCCGTTGCATCTGCAAGACATCCAGGTCTGCATGCATCGCCAAGCGAGATTGTCACATCATGCTCCTCGCAGATGTCTAAGATTTCATCATAGTACTCATAGAACGGATTCTCCTCACCGGTCATCGTCATCCATGCAAATACAAGGCTTCCGCCGCGACTTACAATATTCATTTTACGCTTATGCTTTTTGATCTGCTCGATCGTCTTTCTAGTGATTCCGCAATGAAGGGTTACGAAATCCACGCCATCCTCGGCATGCATTCGTACAACATCTATGAAATCCTTCGCCGTCAGGGTTGCCAGATCTCTCTGATAATGGATCACGCTGTCATAAACCGGAACGGTTCCGATCATCGCCGGACATTCGCTTGTCAGTTTACGTCTGAATGGCTGCGTATCTCCGTGGCTCGATAAGTCCATGATCGCCTCTGCACCCATATTGACCGCGCTCATCACCTTCTGCATCTCGATATCATAATCCTTGCAGTCTCTTGATACACCAAGGTTTACATTGATCTTCGTGCGAAGCATGCTTCCCACGCCTTCCGGATTCAGTGATGTATGATGCTTATTCGCGCAGATTGCAACCTTTCCCTCTGCCACCAGCTCCATCATTTTTTTCACCGGCATATGCTCCTTTTCCGCTACCGTCTTGATTTGCGGCGTCACAATGCCTTTTCTTGCGGCATCCATCTGTGTTGTGTACGTGCTCATCTTCTCTCTCCTTTGTCTTTTCTTTGAAATTTCTTCCATTAAAATTTCTTTTTTTCAAGATTTCCTGTTTCATGTTTGTTTTCCGTCGCTTCGCGTAAATCGAAAAAAAATCTCTGATCGAATTGTTCCATCACGAAAAACATCCCCGATCGGATTGCTCCTTCGGGGATGTCGTCTGCATATCTTCTGCATCTGCGTATAGGGGATTCTAAAAGAAGTTCCTATACAAAAAAGAGATGCAGAAAGCATCTCTTTGTACACAGATATCGCTCCCTACGTTGGCATTATCCAAATCAGGTTTTGGGTCGAAACGATACAGTTCCCTCTCAGCCGACTATGATCAGCTCCCCATTTGCTTCTATTTTACACAAAAACTTCGTTATATTCAAGATATTTTATACTTCCGTTGCCTGGTACATCGAGAAATAAGTTTCTTGCTATATAACGCAGATGGAAAATCAGGCAAGTCATATGGCTGGTTACTTATTATTCGATGTACTAGTTTGTCTGATGTTTCTTTATACAGCCTTTTAACAGTTCTACCATTTTAGCTGCAATCACTGCCCATACATATGCAAATAAAATAAGAAGTAACAATTCAAGGTATCTGTAATTTTTAAAAAACCGTTCTAACAGGCCAATCTGTCGAAAAACACGCAATATTACAATATGTGCAAAATAAATTTCCAATGAAACAATGCCCCATTTTTTGCAAACGGTATTAAACCACTGCGGTGTATAATAAAAAAGTATCGCCAGCAAAAAAGTAATGCCAACACCACCGATCCAATAACCATACCTCTCCAGTATATTATGAAACTTTCCTGCATCGAGACATATATGGTCCATTAAAAGGTATCCCACGGTCAGAACAATCAGAACGCTGACTCTGATCACTGCGCTTTTCACCGTTTTTTTCTCAAACAGTAAGCTGAAAATATATGGATACAATAAATAAAATACCATGATAAGTGATGCAAACCATACCTGCGAATCTTCGCTGATCCAAAACTGCACCAGACTGATCCGGTTAATCAGTCCCCAGATTGTTATCTTATGAAAACCAAATAAGCAAGCCATAATGGTACACTTGTAAACAACAGTGGATACATAATTCTTGAAACTCGTTTTTTCATAAAAGCCAGAATGTCCTGATCCCATATATTTCACTGCGGTACTCGCTGATTGCTTCCAGACGTAGTTTTCCTTTTTGTATCGGTTTCTCCCTTTTGTCCATTTTTCCTCATCCCTTGCTTTATGTTGTTATAATCTTCTCTGTGTTAATGTCACGCAATACACAACCACATAATATACTAATCCAGGCAATTATATACGGCAATACACTGTAAACGACTGACGCGTATACATACGATATAAGACTTGCGGGATCTATAGAAAAAAGTCCATGGAAATACCCCACTTTTGCACGAAAGGCGGGGTATTTTGACACAATTTTTCTGTATAGGTTCCACACGCATTCTAATAATTTGGATTTGAAAAGGTATCCTTAATCCTTTTCAATTGATTCCGGCAATTATCGTAATTGGCTCGGAATAGTATTCTCTTTTTCATAAGGTTCTCCTTTTATGTTTTGTGTTGAACTTGCTTTTAACCTATATACAGTTAGGAGGGGCTGCATTCGCAGTCCCTCCTAAAAATGCAATTCCAACTGATTGCCAGTATTTTATTGTGCGGTAAATGTAACTGTATACTTTATCGGACTGCTCTGAGCATCTGGTTCTTCAGCATCTTTATCACGGCAGTACTCATATACGTAAGAAAACTTAATTGTATTCTGCCCTTTCGTCCACTGGCCACCATCTGAAGGAGTAAATGCAACACTAACACTGTCATTTTCATCATCACTTATATCTGTAAATTCCCAGTCCGGTTCCTCCGGAGAAACTTGAATTAAATTGCCGTATGGCCAATTTTCTTCCTCATCCTCCGTAATTCCATAAGCTTCCATTTTAAGGTCCTCTAAAGTAACTACAACTTTCTGATTTACACCAACTGATTCTGGTAAATCAAAATTCGTCTTTCCGTCTGTAGCAGCAACACAAACATATTTTTGATTACCTCCGGTCAATGTATAGGTACCGCATTGTTTTGCCATAGCCTTTTTGCCATCTTCCCAGGTATACAAATCATATGCCTTATTCATTTCCATACCTCGGATTTCCAAATTTCCAAAGCTGTCTCTGTCTGAGCCATCATAAATCTCCGATGCACTAATTACACCGCTTCCACTTGGAACACATGCATACATCTGATTTGCTTCAGCACTTATAACAATAGAATTCTGAAGTTGATACTTAACATCTGGTATTTTTAATTTCGGTACATTGTTTTCTGTAAATTGAAAACTTACATTGTATTCAACCTGTTTCATCGGTTCATTATTTACAACGAATACATATGTAAAATCAAAATTGTGATTTCCAACACCAAATACATTTTCAAGATTAGAAAATTCTACATACAGCTTTCCATTTTCATAATCTAACTTCCACCAATCAAATCCATTTTCATCCTGGAAATATGGATTGTCACATTTTATATTTCCTGAACCTTTTAAGCCTTTCCAATCTCCATAAGTTATGACAACCGTATTCATAGGAACTTTCAAAACAGAATACCCATCATCTTCTGTTACTGTTCCTGTCAGATTTTTGTTTGGTGCGTCAATAATCACTCCATAAGCTGGATCTTCTGACTTCAAGGAAATTGTAGAATCACTTTTCTCGAATCCGTCAATTCCCGGAATTCTTGTATAAACTACATATTCTTTATTGGTATCTAATTCATCCATTTCAATATTTCCTAAATCATCTGCGTCAGAAATATCGTACCAATAATCATCATCTGTTGGTTGCTTGCCACTTTCTACACAAGTATATTCCTGTCCTGCTTCCGTCTTAACTATAATCGAATTTTTCAGCTGTTTTACAATATTTGGTTTTTTTATACTAATATTCTCTTCTGTAAATGTCAGTTTAACATTTACAACAATATCTTGTATTGCATATCCTTCACTTACTCGTATTGTGACATTTACAGATGTAAAATCCTCTTCATTGACTGTACTGCACTTAAACAAGCGTGCCCAAATACCCTTTTCTGAGGCATACGTATTCACTTTTGACTGAAGCATTGCTTTGCATAAATCAATGTTATTTGCTGCATTCTTTGGCATTCCATATTTATGACCTTCAAATGCTTCCCTTGCTTCTTCAGCCTCTTCCGCTGTCTTCACTACATCTGACTGTAAAAATTGGAAGGTTCCTTCATATTTTTTATTACCATTTTGTGTTGTAACTACATAAGACTGATTATCCTCACAATTTTCGCCTAAAGATATCGTATAGCTTCTATCACCGTTATACTCTACTGTTGATATGGATAAGGCAGTTGTGCCATTTTCTTTCTTTACTGTCACATTATCTTTATTCAGGAAATTTTCTGGTACATCTTCTACTTCAATTTTATTTTGGGATATCACACTCGGATAAATAGTAACGGTCTCTGCTGGTGTTACATCTCCGCCTGTAGATCCGCCCGAAGAAGAACCACCGCCGGATGTGCTTCCACCACTTGTAGATCCACCATTGTTATCTCCACTTGTATTCGTTGTTGTATCTGTCACCTTTCCGGTATTGTCAACTTTAGAAGTGGTATCTTTTGCAACTTCCTGTGTTCCTGCCGGTGTTGTAACTTTGATCACATCTGTTGTGTCATTCTTTACTGCAACCTGTGCGTTTTCTCCGGTAGTCTCTACCTTACTTCCCTCAGCTCCCTTAGAGAGATTTAATGAAATCTCTGTAGCTGCTTTTACTTCAACAAGCGTGCTGGAAGTAACATCTGCGCCTTTTGCAGTTTCTTCTACTTTGATTGGAATTGCTGCTGTTGTCTTTCCTTCGACTGCAACCTTTGCCGGTGCGCTGACTGCTACTTCTCCGACAGTTCCATCAACTGCGAGGCTGACATCTACTGCTGCATCAATCTGAATTGCATCAATGGTTCCTGCAGCTTCAATTTTAATTTTGCCACCGTCCTGTGAAACGGTCACTTTGGAAAGTGAAGCGCCTGCTTCTACGACAATTCTTGCATCGTCTGCAGTTACTGTAATGGTATTTCCTTTTGCTTTCTCTTTCCAGGTGTTTGGCTTAATTGCCTTGATATTGATTGACTTGAATGTACCGGCATTGACAACATCTGCATTCGGTGCATCCACAGTCAGATTTACTTTTCCATAATTTCCGGAAGGAATATTGAATGCTACTTCTTTATCTGTCTTGATTGTCAGATTCTTTACATTCTTATCCTTCAAAGCAGCGGCAAGTGCTTTCTGTGTGGAAACCGTCTTGCTGACTGCTGCATTCTTAACAGTAACCTTGCAAGTCAGTGTATAATGCTTTTTGCTCTTGGTTACAACCTTACACTTTACATTGGCTGTTCCTGCTTTTACTGCCTTAACTACTCCCTTTTTTGAAACAGTCGCAACAGTTTTCTTGTTGCTGGACCATTTCAATGTTGCATTTTTCCCTACATTTTTGACAGTAAGCGTCTTCTTACTGCCAACCTGCAACGTCATCTTCTTTGCACTGATTGTCGGTGCCTTTGTTGCTGCATATGTTGTAGTCGGCTGATATGTAGTAAGAATCATCGCCAGTGCTAAAACAAACGCAAACACTTTTTTCATGTTTTTCATATGTATCCTCCTTTGTAAAACATAATATTTTTGTATTATATTTTATATTCGTTTTTATGATATGTCAATAACAGCAAGCAATAAGTATTTCTGATGAAAATTGCAAAGTTTAATTCTACCATCCACCCCTCAAAATTCTGTATTAATTTTAAAACTCATGGTATTGCAGCGCATGAAACTCACGCTTAAATGGATTTGTCAAATCGAAACATATATCCAATCTGATTGAATTTGGATTTGTGGATACAGAGTAACGCATCTGCACGGATTCGTCAATACCATTTTGTCCGGTTTTAATTGATTTTTTCACCGGTTGACGTTTCCCGCATCTTCCGCTATTATTCTATTATTAGTCTATAAACTTATAAACAGCGCAATGACCTATCCTTTTATTTTATAATTGCAGGGAGGAAATTCTATGAAGAAAGTAAAACAGATCCTTGCCATCATCGGCATTGTATTTCTCGTTCTCTTATACTTAAGCACACTGATCTGTGCGATCATCGACCGCACAGAAACCATGCGCCTGTTTCAGGCATCCATTATGGCAACCGTAATTATCCCTGTGTTGCTCTGGGCATACTCATTTATCTACAAGCTCATCAAGAAAAATGCCAAAGACCAGACGGATGAAATGACGAACAACGCTTCTTTAAAAGATAAAGCGGATCTGTCCAAAAAAGAATAGTGCTATCTGAATTTTCAATTTTCTTCTGCAGGTCATGCGGTTTCAGCCGTTTGTTTGACCTAAATCCTATTTTTTATCTCAGGGTCATGCAGTTCAAGCCTTTTTCTTGACCTGATTCTAGATTTTGTCATTTAGGTCAAGCAATGACTTCTTTTTCCTTGACCTGATTCTAGATTTTGCCATTTAGGTCAAGGGACGACCTCTTTTTCCTTGACCTGATTCTAGATTTTGTCATTTAGGTCAAGCAATGACCTCTTTTCCCTTGACCTGATTCTAGATTTTGCCATTTAGGTCAAGGGACGACCTCTTTTCCCTTGACCTAATTCTAGATTTTGCCATTTAGGTCAAGCAATGACCTCTTTTCCCTTGACCTGATTCTAAAATTTACGTTCAGGGTCATGCACGCATGCCGGGGCACCCCAATCCTGATTTCGCTTATTGCTAACCCTCTAGATAAAACAAATCACGCGCGGTGATAGCTTACATTTATTTGTAAAATAACACCGCGCGTCAATTATTTTTCTTATTAAATTAATTGCTTTCATCGGTTCGTTCCTCATAATACTATGAGGCAAAGTTTTGCCAACGAAGTGGTTTTGCCATCATTCCGTTGCATCAACCGATTCCGTCTCCGTACTCTCCTCCTGCACCATCGTATCCGGTGTCTTCGAGAACGCGTCCTTAAGTGTGGAATCCACAAGATAAATCTTGTCATCACCGCTCACCTTCAGATAATACTCGCTGAGCATCTCGTTGTAATCACCGATATCGATTGTGGTTGTCTCATCGCCGCAGATCAAAGTGATCGTATTCTGCGGCTGATCGAGTCCGTAATCCGAAATGGAATCATAATCCGTGATAGCCTCTGCAGCTGTAACCTTCTTTAAATGCTCAAGAAGCGTTGCGATACTGTCCGCATCCATCTTAAGGGAAGTATCATTCTCACAAATCCATGCATCCCCATCTTTCGTGTAAGAATACGTCGTACCGTCCGCGATATAAGAAAAGGCATCCACCGCGTCCGGATCAATCACGGTCAGGCTTACCTGCCCCTGTGTCTCGCTGTCCTTGTCACGCTGTTCCTGCTTTTTCGCATACTGCGTCGCAACGAAATACGCTGCAACGCAGAGAAGAAGGATCACAACAATGACAAGCATTTGAATTTTCTGCTTTTTCATTATTTCTTTCTCCTTACCACAAAAATCACAATGCCACATACAATCAGAACGATCGGGATGATGATGGTAAGCAAAAGTCCAAGCAGGATCGTATAGACTGCGGATACGGTCAGATTTCCGAGCGTATATTCCTTCTCCGGGATCACGCTTGCCGCAAGCTTAGTCTCACCGACCAATTTTGTTGTCACATCATCAAAAAGCGTTGTATTGTTCGATGTCAGCTGGCTTGCATCATCGCTGAAAATATACGAGCTTCCGAATACAACCAGCTGGGTTGTATGATCATCGTCAACCATCTGTTCTACCGCCAGACCGATCGAGAACGGGCCCTGGTCATCGCCATCTTCCAATCCGTAATCGCTCATATCATTCGGATTGTTTTTAGAAACCGACTGCTCCGTCGTATCAATCAGGGAAGTATAGGTCACCTTATGATCTTCACTGCTGCCATCCGATGCCTCTGCATTGCTGTCCTCAGCTTCTTCCTCGCTGCCATCATCCGCGTCTTCCGTACTGCTGTCCGGATAAGTAATGCCGAGTGTTGCCGGAACATAGACATAATTTCCACCGATATTTGAGGTGTAATCACTGCTGTTTACATCCGGAAGAAGGTAGAATGGTCCACCCATCTTATAATAATGCTGCGCATCATTTTCAGAAATCACGCCCTTGGTAAACTCTACATTGTAAGCTTCAAGGATGGAATCAAAATTCGGCATATCGGTGTCCGTATAAGAACCAATGATAATTGCCTTACCTCCTGCTTTCAGATAATCAATGACTTTCTCGGCATCCGCCTCATTGAAATCCTTCTGCGGGGCATTAATGATAATTGCCGAAGCATCCTCCGGGATACTCTCCTCATTGAGAAGTTCCATGCTGGACAACGACATATTTGCCTTTTCTACTGCCGACTGGAATTCGCTTCCGAGTGTACCCTCATCATGTCCCGTAATCTGATAGATTACCGGCAGATCATCCGATTCCATCGTCACATATTCGATCGCTGAAGTAAGCTGTCCCTCTGCATCAAAGCCAACCAGATCATTTGTATAAGAATAGCTTGAGTAATCCATATTGGACTCATAATGATAGATGTCATAATAATCGATGACCTTGGAACGTTTACCGCTCACTACAATCAAACTGTTCTGTGCCGGTGCCGTATCGGTATAATCCTGATAAAAATACGGCTTTGTCGACGGATTGACATATTCCACCCGGATGTGCTTGGACAGATCCTCATAACGTTTGAGCACCTGATCGATCTGTGCATCCTTCTTCGCATCGGATACCAAAGCATAGATTGTGACATCATCCGAAAGCTTCTTCATCGCCTTCTTGGTATCGCTCGTAATGGAATACAGCTTCGAGTAAGAACAATCAATGGAGGTAACCTTTGTCGGCAATGCACCGACCACAAGATTGACAACCACGGTCAAAGCCATCGCTACCGCGATAAACGATACGGAAAAGACACCGGTCGAAAACGTCTTCTTACTGATGCTCCAGCGGCGCTTCTGGATCGACTGCACCGTCAGGAAATTTAAGATGGCGATCACCGACACATAATAAACGATCGCCGTAATATCCAGCGTTCCGCCCGAAAACTTCTCAAACGGTGCATACAGATCAAATACATTCAATATCTTGGTCAGCACATTTCCGCTCGATGAAATCAGATTCGTGATACCATTCATCATATAGCTGACAAAAAGCACCGCAAACGAAAGAACCGCTGCGATCACCTGGCTCTCGGTCAATGCGGAAATAAACATACCGACCGCAATACACGCGCAGCCATACAGCCAGAATGCAAGAAGCGAAAGATAACTCTCCCCCATCGGCACGGTTCCGAATGCGCGAAGGATCAGCGGAGTTACTGCAAATACGGCTATATCAATTGTAAATACGGCTACCATCGCAAGATATTTGCCAAGTACCACTTTACCGATGGACACCGGCGCAGTCAGCGTCAGCTGATCCGTCTTGTTCTTGCGGTCCTCCGCGAAGCTTCGCATCGTAAGGATTGGTACTGCGATCAGCAGAATAAATGTGATCGCACTCAGGCTATAATCGATATACGGGTATCCCTGCATCAGATTATACACATAAAAATATAATCCATAGATTGCCAAAAGCGCCGCAACAAAAAGCCATCCGATCACGCTCTGGAAGTAAGCCTTAAACTCTCTTTTAAATATTGCAAACATTACTGATTGTCTCCTTCCTGCGTAATCTGAAGGAATACATCCTCCAGTGATCTGGTCACGGTATGCATCTCAAGTACCGGAATGTGATTCTCTGCCATCTGGCGGAACACATCTTCTCTTGCATCCACACCGGTTTTCGCACGGACAAGGATTCTGCCCTCCTGCGCATCCTGAATCTGTGCATGTTCCACATACTCCATCTCATCCAAAAGCGATTGGGCCTGATCCGCCCCGCTTTTTACAATCAGTTCGATCTCCTGTGCTCCCGACATCTGATCCAGCAGATTCTCCGTAGAATCACTTGCAACCAGCTTGCCTTTGGAAATGATAAAAACATGATCACAGACCGCACTGATCTCCGTCAGGATGTGCGAACTTAAAATCACCGTATGCTTTTCGCCCAGTTTTTTGATCAGATCACGAATCTCAATGATCTGCTTCGGATCAAGTCCGACCGTCGGCTCATCGAGGATAATGATCTCCGGATAACCGAGGATCGCCTGTGCAAAGCCGACTCTCTGACGATAACCTTTCGACAGGTTGCGGATCATACGATTTTTGACATCGAGAATTCCGGTCGTCTCCATTGCCTCTTCCACATAACGCTTACGCAGACTCTTTTGCAGCTTCTTTAACTCTGCGACGAAATTCAGATACTCCAGTACCGTCATATCCGTGTACAAAGGCGGAATCTCCGGAAGATAGCCGACACACTTCTTTGCCTCTTCCGGCTCCTTAAAAATGTCGTGTCCGTTGATCGTCACCGTTCCGCTCGTTGCCCCGAGATATCCGGTAATCATATTCATTGTTGTAGATTTTCCGGCACCATTCGGTCCGAGGAATCCGTAAATCCTGCCCGGTTCCACCGTAAGTGACAAATGATCTACCGCTACGTGCTCACCGTATTTCTTCACA
Organism: uncultured Agathobacter sp.; assembly: GCA_934316545.1. Taxonomy (GTDB): domain Bacteria; phylum Bacillota; class Clostridia; order Lachnospirales; family Lachnospiraceae; genus Roseburia. The sequence goes on from CAKRDT010000005.1 coordinate 20,342, forward strand.
AGGTTGTCAATCTCAATCAATGTGAAAACCTCCTTTTTTTATTCGTATTACTAAGCGTTTCCAAACTCCTGCGGCGGCTCTGTCGGCTCCGCAGTCAGAGTTTTACAATCGCCTAATTCGTGTTACACTCCATACGTTATAGTCTATGCATATCTCATGTGTAAATTATGGTGAAAATGTGTTAATTTTGTGAACATTGTCATGAGGAGGGGCCCACCGCAGGTGGGAGGAGTCCTGATGACCACCCATGAGGAGGGGCCCACCGCAGGTGGGAGGAGTCCTGATGACCACCCATGAGGAGGGGCCCACCGCAGGTGGGAGGAGTCCTGATGACCACCCATGAGGAGGGGCTCACCGCAGGTGGGAGGAGTCCTGATGACCACCCATGAGGAGGGGCTCACCGCAGGTGGGAGGAGTCCTGATGACCACCCATAGGAAGGAATTTCCTTCCTATGAATCAAAAAACTCCCTCACTGCATTCGCAGTGAAGGAGTCCTTCAGTCACTTTATTTGGATAATGGAGACTCACGATAGATGATATCATCTCGTCCCGGTCCGTTGGATACCATGGTGATCGGATATCCAATCTCATTCTCGATAAATTCAACATACTTGCGGCAGTTCTCCGGAAGATCCTCGTACTTCTTGATTCCGCGGATATCACATTTCCAGCCCGGTAATGTCTTAAGTACCGGCTTTGCCTTCTCTAACTGGCAGGTAACAGGGAAGTCGGTTGTAACCTCTCCGTCGATATCATAACCAACACATACCGGAATCTCATCGAGATAGCCAAGTACATCAAGAACCGTGAATGCCACATCTGTTGTACCCTGCATACGGCATCCGTACTTGCTGGCAACACAGTCGAACCATCCCATTCTTCTCGGACGTCCTGTTGTTGCGCCGAACTCTCCACCGTCTCCACCGCGGCGGCGAAGCTCATCTGCCTCATCTCCGAAGATCTCGCTGACGAATGCGCCGGCACCTACTGCAGAAGAATATGCCTTACATACGGTAACGATCTGCTTGATCTCATATGGTGGAAGTCCTGCTCCGATTGCACCGTAAGCGGCCAATGTGGATGAGGATGTAACCATAGGATAGATTCCGTGATCCGGATCCTTTAATGTTCCAAGCTGTCCCTCAAGAAGGATTGTCTTGCCTTCCTTAAGTGCCTTATCAAGATATAAAGATACATCGCATACGTATGGCGCGATCATATCGCGGTACTCATGTAATGTATTTAATAACTCGTCTGTGTCGATGAGCGGCTTGTGATACAGGTGCTCAAGAATTACATTCTTCTGCTCAGCCACACGGACAACCTTCTCTTTTAACAGATCCTCGTCGAACAACTCACTGACCTGAAAACCAATCTTTGCATATTTATCGGAATAAAAAGGAGCAATACCAGACTTTGTGGAACCGAATGACTTGCCGCCAAGACGTTCCTCCTCGTACTGGTCAAACAAAATATGATAAGGCATTACAATCTGTGCACGATTCGATACAAGAATCTTTGGCATTGGCACATCTCTGTCGGTGATCGACTTAATCTCATTGAACAATACCGGAATATTTAAAGCCACACCGTTACCGATAATGCTGGTTGTGTGATTGTAAAATACTCCTGACGGAAGGGTATGTAATGCAAATTTACCATAATCGTTTACGATCGTGTGTCCGGCATTTGCACCTCCCTGAAAACGTACAATGATGTCGGCCTGCTTTGCCAGCATGTCTGTAATCTTGCCTTTACCTTCGTCGCCCCAGTTAGCGCCAACAACTGCTTTAACCATCTTCTCAATTCCTCCTGTTTATGTCTGCTGATATCCTGCGTGATTACGCAACAAAACGGACGGGCCGTAAAAACCCATCCGTTTTTACTTTCTGATTATAATGGATTCTTCCTAAGATGTAAACTCATTATTAAAAATATCTATCATTATTATCACAGTTATAAGTAAAAATCCCTACTCAATCGCTTTCGAGCATGCAATCGCAAGTGCTCCCGGTCCAATATGACAGGACACGGAAAGTGAAAGCGGATTGAGTACTATTTCATTGTTCGGGAATGCTTCCTGCACTTCCTTCTTGAATGCTTCCGCAGCTTCAAGATCATAAGTATATGCCATCTCCAGATGCATCTTTTTGCCTTCCGGATCATGGAAACGCTTCTCAAAATCGTTCTTCATCGACTCGATCATAATAGACTTTGCCTGCTTTAAGGTACGCGCCTTGGCAAAAGCGTCCAGCTTCTCTCCCTGGATCTGAAGCACCGGCTTTAATTTGAGCAACGTTCCAAGTGCTGCTGCCGCCGGAGTGATGCGACCACCTTTTTTCAAATACTCTAATGTATCAACCATGATATAGATCGAAGATTCGAACTTCACTCTCTCTAAGATTTCTTTGATCTCGGCTGCACTTTTCCCCTGATCCGCAAGCATCTTCGCATCGAGCACCGACTGGCGCATCGTAACGGAAATTCTCTGGTTATTGACAACCTGAACCTTGCCGTCATAATCCTGGGAAAGCATGATGGCTGTCTCGCAGGAACTGCTCAGCCCGGACGACATCGGAATATAAACGATTTCATCATAGTTCTGTAACAATTGATCCCATTTGTCCGTGACATCACCGACAAGCGGCATCGATGTCTTGATTTCTCCACCCTCTGTCAGTTTCTGATAAAACTGCTCCTGCGTCAGATCAATTTCTTCGTATAACATCTCTCCGTTAATATAAAAAGGCATCGGAAGTACAACAACGCCGTATGTGGCAGCCTGCGCCTGCGTAATTCCGCTGTTGCTGTCTGTCATAATCACTACTTTGCTCATTTTATCCCTCACTTTTGTTATGTTATTCCATCTTAGAACCGCACCGAAAAGTACGGCACATGGCATAGTATAACATAGGTAAAAACAAAAGAAAAGCCTTGAAATCAAGGCTTTTCATGTCTATTTGACGTAGTTTTAAATACTATATAACAGTTTGGCCGCACATATTATTCGCAAAACGCATCTTCGATGCTTTTCCGTTGCTTCGCAACTATTTTTGCTCATAATTGTGCGTCCACCTCATGAATATTCACTCACTCAAAAATATGCAAGCATATTTTGTGTGTTCATGAATATTCATGGCTAAACTGTTGGTTTACATCATGCCGCCCATTCCGGCTCCGCCTGCCGGCATTGCTGGAGTGTCTTCCTTAATGTTTGCAACAGCAGATTCTGTGGTAAGAAGTGTAGAAGCAACCGATGTTGCGTTCTGCAGAGCGCTTCTTGTAACCTTGACAGGATCAAGGATTCCGGACTCAACCATGTCTACATACTCTTCGGTAGCTGCGTTAAATCCAACGCCAGGAGCTGACTCCTTAACCTTATTGATGATAACTGCGCCCTCTAATCCTGCGTTTGCAGCGATAAAGAATAACGGAGCCTCAAGTGCTTTCAGGATAACCTTTGCACCGGTCTTCTCGTCTCCCTCAAGTGTGTTTGCAAGCTCAGCAACCTTCTTGGAAGCATGAATGTAGGCAGATCCGCCACCTGCGATAATGCCTTCCTCCACTGCTGCACGAGTCGCATTTAAAGCATCTTCCATACGAAGCTTTGCTTCCTTCATCTCAGTCTCGGTTGCAGCACCGACACGGATTACGGCTACGCCGCCAGCCATCTTGGCAAGTCTCTCCTGAAGCTTCTCTTTATCAAACTCGGATGTCGTTTCATCGATCTGTCCGCGGATCTGGTTGATACGTCCCTGGATGGCAGCCTTATCGCCTGCACCGTCAACGATAACCGTGTTCTCCTTCTGAACCTTAACGGATTTCGCACGGCCAAGCTGATCCATTGTTACATCCTTAAGCTCCAGTCCTAAATCAGAGCTGATTACCTGACCACCGGTCAGTACAGCGATATCCTCAAGCATTGCCTTTCTTCTGTCACCATATCCAGGAGCCTTAACAGCAACAACATTGAAGGTTCCACGTAACTTGTTGACGATCAGTGTTGTAAGAGCCTCGCCCTCGATATCCTCAGCAATAATGAGAAGTCTTGCACCGGACTGTACGATCTGCTCCAGTAACGGAAGGATCTCCTGAATGTTAGAGATCTTCTTATCGGTGATTAAGATATACGGATCATCCAGAACCGCTTCCATCTTATCCATATCGGTGCACATATATGCAGATAAGTAACCTCTGTCAAACTGCATACCTTCTACAAGGTCAAGCTCGGTTTCCATCGTCTTTGACTCTTCGATCGTGATCACACCGTCATTTGTAACCTTCTCCATAGCGTCTGCTACAAGATTACCGACTTCCTCATCTCCGGCTGAAATAGCTGCAACCTTAGCGATCTGCTCCTTGCCTTTGACTTTCTGGCTCATCTCTTTTAAAGCCTCAACAGCGGTATCGGTTGCTTTCTTCATACCACGTCTTAAAACGATCGGGTTGGCACCTGCCTCAAGGTTCTTCATACCTTCCTGAACCATAGCCTGTGTTAAAACGGTAGCAGTCGTTGTACCGTCTCCGGCCACATCGTTTGTCTTGGTTGCTACTTCCTTAACAAGCTGGGCACCCATGTTCTCGAAAGCATCCTCCAGCTCGATCTCCTTAGCGATTGTCACACCATCGTTTGTGATGAGTGGAGCACCGAAAGACTTATCAAGAACTACGTTACGTCCCTTCGGTCCGATCGTTACTCTTACTGTGTTTGCTAATTTATCAACGCCAGCGCCAAGTGCTGCACGCGCTTCTGATCCGTATTTAATTTCTTTTGCCATAATACTGAAACCTCTTTCCTATATTTTTCTAAATGATGCTTTCATCATTCACCTATCCGACTTCTATTGTGCGGACACATCTCAATTTTTCCGCACACCGATCCTATGTTACTCTACGACTGCAAGAATATCGTTCTGTCTTACGATAATGTACTCTTCGCCTTCAAGCTTTACTTCTGTTCCTGCATATTTGGAGTAGATCACCTTCTGTCCTTCTTTTACCTGCATAACCACTTCTTTACCGTCAACCATTCCGCCAGGTCCTACTGCGATAACCTCAGCTTCCTGTGGCTTCTCCTGTGCCGTGCCGGTAAGAATGATTCCGGACTTGGTAGTCTCTTCTGCTTCTAACTGTTTTAATACAACTCTGTCTGTTAATGGCATTAATTTCATTGTTAAATAGCCTCCTTCTGCTTTACTAGCACTCATTTAGTTCGAGTGCTAATTCGTTCTGTAAATAAAATATCACTGTTGATTTTCAATGTCAACAGTGATATCTAAACTTTATATTTTTTTTATATGTTTGCCCGGACTAGTCGAGAAGGAACAAAGCCTGCGTCTGCATATTGAGTTTTGTGTATCCGGTTTCCTTGATCTTATTATTTTTGATCTCAAAGGTAATGTTACGCCTTGCATTGGTATGTACATTGCCATCCTTGTCCTTCCAGTTCTCACTTAAGTATGCTTTCGGATAATAGAAATAATACTCATCCATCGAGTTGATATTGTCGGTAATATAATCTCCCTGCGCATTCTTCTCGTCCGCATATACCCAGTTTCTGGATTCATTGGTCGTCAGCGTATCCACCTTATCGTCCTCATTGACATGATAGATCGTTGTAACATAATGTTTCTCCCCGCTGTTCCCATCCGTATAGTAAATAGAAAAACGGAGTCTTGTCGAGATGGCATTTAGTTCAACCGGACTAAACCATACCTTTACCATATCGAAATCCGCATCGCTTCCGGCACCCTCATTGGCAGTATCCGCAGCTTTTTGCGATAATATTTCCGTTGTATCTCCATCATATTCCTGATTGTAAGTCATCGTATACGACAAATTCTTTGTATCCGTAATCTCTGCTTCCGGATTTAATACTTCAACGATCGGCGGCTCATACGAAACACGATAGGCTCCAATAATTGTATTGATAAAAAGCTTTGCCTCCATATCACTTTCTACCTTCGAATGACCCACACCGGAATAAAAGATATTTGCCTTGCTGTAAATATAATAGTTGTTTGCGGTATCATTCGGGGATACCCCATAAACATCTGATTTTCCCTCACCACAGACTTTGCCGGCATCCGCCAGACAATACCATACCGTTACTTCCGGATCTTCCATATTAAGCTGATAGTACTGCCCATGCGTTTTGGCAACTTCTAATTTGGAATCATCGAAAACATTCTCATTCTTATTGTTCGTCGTCCATGTACCAATCTTATAAGGGTACTGTGTGATCTGACCCTCGTTCGTCTTAGTAACAAGAGTCGTCTCGTCATTCAGATTGTTGAATCCGCTATTTGTTGTCTGCCAGTTAACGTTGCATACCGCATCGCCTTTGGCATCCTTGATCAGATACTGATATGGCATTTTCCAATTTCTAATTACCTCCCAATCATCAGGTTTCTTTCCCTGCGGCCATTTGTCGTTGTTTTGCCATTTGTCGTCTCTTCCCCAGTCTTCCTTTGTCCACTTCTGCTTGTCAAATGCCAGGCGCTTGATCTCATAATAGGTAAAACCATGAATTTCATCCAAGGATTTTCCATTGACATCGGTTACGGTATCATATTTGTTATCGCCCTGCTCATCCTTCTGTTTTTCCTGATATCGAATGATTTTGTTTCTCTCCGCAGCACTCAACTGATTGCTGACAGCTTTATAACGGTTCATTCCCATCAGGTCACGAAGCAGCGCATTCGCGCTGTATCCATAAGGATTTCTCAAATTAGCCTGCACTTTCACATTGTTCATCGAAGTGAGATCGTGCGCAAAAAGAATACTCTTTCCCTTCGCAGCAAAATACTTGATGAAATCCACCGCACCATTTTCGTTCGACAGATCCTCGCCGCCATAACAGTCTCCAAATCCAATGATAAGCATATTGTATTTATCATACAACTGAGTCTTGATACTATCCGGGTACGCAGAAGGATTCTGCTCCCCATCGCCGCCTATGTTCACATCTTTCGATTCATCAAATGAAAAACGGTTACCGTTCTTAAAATACTCCATAAACCTACTACAGGTTATGGTATCCACCGATATCTCATAATCATTCAGATTCTTATAATATTTCGTAAAAAGAGGATCCGTACTCAGATTGAGTTTTCCGTTATAATCCCCATCTTTTGGCATAATCTGCAGTACGTTAATCTGTTTTTTGGATCCGGTCCGATTCTTTGCCGCCGAGCAGCCGGTCTTCGTAAACCGGATCTGCTGATTATCCGTCCGGTATACTTCGATTTTCCACTGGATCAGACCTACATACAATTTTGAGATTTTAATGGTTCTTTGTTGTTCGACACCGGAAGCTGTGGCAGTCTTTGCATGATAAAAAATTTCATCACGCTCAAACTTTCCGTCACCGTTCTGGTCAATATAGATCCGATACTTATATTTATGATCAGGATCTTCATCCTTTACCGCAAACTTAAATGTAAGCAGACTTCTTCCATTCGTATCTGTGTTCAGATAATCTGCATCCGGAATCGTACTGCTGCTCTTCGATTCCGTCTTTCCGTTGTAAAGCTCCGGCAGCTCTTTCCATTCCACTTCTGCTTGTGAGCATCGTAACGCTTTCTCAATGGCAGCACGGTCCACCGACCGATACAAGGACGAACCGGCTTCCTTCTCTTCCCTGATAAAAGCACTGATATTGCTATACTGGTCAATCCGCAGCTTATTATTCGCATACAGATACCGTTCTGCAACAATCGGATATCCCGCATCCAGATATTTACTCAACTCGTCTTTCTTGATTTTTGTAATATCATTTCCCGGGAAACGGATAACCGGAAAATCTTCATCCTGCGTAGCAGAAGCTCTGCCCAACCACAAAAACTTCACGGAATGATTACTTCTGTAATTCCATTCCCATTCATCATACAATGCCGACTTGGCTACATCCCCCGTGTGGAAATAAACCTTGCCGTTCATCGAAGAATCATTCCATTTCGTAAACTGTCCCGATACATCTTTATTGTCCGTCGGATCTTTCAATGTCTGTTGTTCTTTGTTATAAGCCCCATCATCCAGTCCCATATAGATCAGATCATAGGTACTGTTCAGATCCTGCGCTGTACCGATAAATTCCGCAGTCGTCATGTGGGTAATATTCACCTTACCCTCCAGATTCGGCACCATCATATAAATATAATTCTTTGTCAGCGAATAACCATTTTTACTGTCGTAACAAGGTTCAATATCTAAGACGTTCAAATCTCCCTCGATCTTATTGGTATTGTTTCTCTGTCCCAAAACATATCGTACCGCATCCGCAGGCGTTGCCTGTCCTTCCCCATGACCATTTGGTTTATTGTCGTCTAAGTATGTCTTAAAATCAGTATATCTGGAATTTTGATTTCCTGCGGGAACATTTTGGCTCGTATATTTCTGTGAGATACTACCATCATCCTTACATACAAACAGACGATCATTGACATAACCCTGATTAACTTCATCTGTAATATTTCCTGCCACGCCGTAATTATCCCACTTTTCCTGATCGTTTGCCCAATACTGATACCACGAATTGTCACATTTTGGACTCGGTCTCTCCCCATTTGCATCCGAAAGCATAAATGTAAACATAGACCAATAATTCTGTGCCGTCTGCTTATCATTAACGATTTCATCATTCTCATTTTTGTAAGATGATGCATTTAAATACTTTCCGTCAACAATAAGCGGATTGTCTTTATCTAAATATAATTTCTTAAATAATTCAGACTTCATGGAAAAAAGCATCACGGCAAGCTTATACATATTATTATTATACGCCGGTCTTGTAGCTTCATCATAATATCCGCTAAAATTCAGGTTCCAATCAAAAATCTGGGTTTTTATTTCCTTTTTCTGCGAAGCATTCATATAACTAGAGGATGTCATAACAATCGGCGCATAGTTTATATCTGCAGTAATTTTATTGTACATTGCTAAAGCTATCTGCCAACTGATATCTCTATCATTTTGTCCCTCAACATCTTCGAAGCTACTCTCATTCGATGACGATGTTGCATTATGTTGATAACGATTATACCTATTCCACTCTGCTTTATACGTCTCCCACTCACTATCCTTAACCATCGTCATTTTCGCAGTAGCAATATACAGATCCGCATATTTGACCCAATCAGGATTCGCATTTAATTCCTGAGGTGTAATCGTTTTAATAATTACAGAATAATCGTTGGCTTCTTCCTCACTAAGTCCCAGTGATTGCTTAAGAAAAGTCTCATTATTCTTGTAATAATAATAACTGGCAGTACAATATACGGGATCGTCTTCACCGCTCCTTCTCTCGGTATAAATTCGATCTCCCACTGCAGTCATTAGATCATAAGAATCACTGATATCCTGAAATGTCTGATTCGAATAATCATATTTTTTCTCTAATGAACCGATCGTATGCCAAATAATATTTCCGCCATTCTCTTTTACAATTGAACCATCCTCTTCCTGTACAAAGGAACCCTTACCATTCTCAACCAATTCATAATATCCATAATGATTCTCTTTAATATCATTTCTTAATTTAGGTGCATCCGAAAAATGTTCTTTATTTGCGATTTCAGGTTCATCTGCAAAAAAATAAGTCGGATTCTGTTGTTCTATAACGCATCCTTTAAATGAAGCCATTGTGCTTATATACCAATCGCGTTTTACATAATCAGGATCCATCGGTTCACACCCACCAATCTGATAACCAAACGATCCATATTCCTCATAGGGCACAATCTCCAGAATAAAAAACGGGTTCTCTTTTGTTCCCAAAGCATACGTTGATTTATCCGCATCATACATATCACGCTTCGACTCCGGAATCTGATTGATCTTATCCACCACGCCTCTGGTCACAACCGGGAGATTATCTTCCGCCTTCAGCTTATTCTGATATCCGACCACACCAAGGCATAAAGCAACGATCCCCAGCACACAGGCTGCGGATGCGATTTTCTTTTTTGCTCCGGTAAGCGGACTATGCATTTTTATTTTCCGATTGACGCTTTTCAATATGAACGCCCCTTCCTTATCTGGGATCTAAGCCCATTTTGATCACTCACAGTTTTGCCAAAATAGGTTTCTGACATTTTGCAAGTTTATCGCAGTACATTTCTCAGTTTAAACACGTTTTGTATCTCATATTTTTGTTTTAGATATTCCATCTGAAACGAAACGGTAACGGATGTCTGCGAAGAGGTATCGACCGTCCCTGTAAAAGCCGTCACATACTCTCCGAGCAGATTCTGTTGCACTTCATCCACATCTGCGTCGATCACGGTTGTGTCACTTTCTGCATCTGCCACAGCTGCCGTCTTTGTGTACAGTTTCTTTCCGCTTGCCGATAGCCAGATCACACGCTTACTGGCCGGTTCGGATGCTGCGGCTCCGTTCGGGTTCTCCACCGAAGTCTTGCGTGGAATCCGATAGATGACAATTCCCTGTGCACCGGAGGTCGATGGATCCAATGCTTCCACCCGGTTTCCTTCCATTACCCACATACCGATCTGTTCCATCAGAATCTGCGACTCGGATTGCAGATCGATCTGTGCGGATGCATTGTTATAATTTTTGTGTGCCGCCCCAAGGAACATGGTTGCGGCAACCATAATGATCGAAGCGATTGCGATCGCAATGATCAGTTCGATGAACGTAATTCCTCTTTGATCCCGATTCACACAACCACTTCCTTTCTGCTTTCCGCTTCCTAATTTTATACCACGTTTATCAACGCACCATTTTTAACCCATCAATTCGACTCAACAAAATGCTTTCCGGTATCCATCACAAGCCGGATACTGTATTTTGGCACACCATCGATCAGAATCGTCTGCACCGTTGTATTGGCGGTATCAAACGTTGCCTGCTTCGTGTAGGCGATCTTCATGAAACCATTCTCCGCCAGCTCCGTTCCGTCCTGACAGAGTTTGATCGTATTGTTCGATAATTTGGTTCCGTCCTTCGTCAGCTTCGTTGCATCAAATGTCGAAAGATTATCCGGCAAGATCTGCTCATAATAGCCGTTGTCCAGATGATAAATATACAGATAGTAATTTCCGCTTTTGCTGATGGACTTCACCTGCAGCTGATTCAATGAAGCATCCAGGGTCTTCATGACCTTCTGCGTATCCGCATAATGCAGATGCCCGATCATCATGACCGCCGTGCTCGCCAGTATTCCTATGATTGCGATCACGATAATGATCTCCACCAGAGTAATTCCCCTTTGATCCTGCCGTCTTTTCTTTTTTAACCATCGCTCTCTCATCGGCGCACCCCTTAGTTCTTCTTCCATTCATCGTAATTGATATACGAATCCAGATCCAGCTGACCGGAAACACTGTCGACAGCCGTGCCGGAGCAATCACGGAAGAACTTGGAAAAAAGCGGAGGCTTGCGGCTTTGATCATCTTTAAACAGATTGGAGACAAGCAGTTTGTTGCCTTTTACCTGCACGTTCGCATCAAACGTAATCTTACCGCCGGAAATGATCAGCCCTTCAAAATTTCCGCTGACTTTGACGCTTCCGGTTGCCACAACAATGCCCTTTGTGATCGAAGTCGGAAGATTATACACACCGGTGTTATCGATCAGGTAGACATCGTCTGCCGGATGATACACTGTGAATTCGGTATCTCCCGGATTCTTGTGTTTTGCGATCTCCTCCTGCAGTGCGCTTCGGTCAATCAGTTTGTCGAATAACGGATCGATTGACTTGTCGATTTTTTCATGTCCGCTCGCATCCGTCACGCTAAAGCGTACCTGATCCGGTGTCACAGACTGTCCGGATACTTTTAGCCCAAGTTCCAAAGACTTATAACTTACCGCCAGCTTCGAACAATAATCCCACATACGCCCCGCAGAGTCCTTCCAATTGTCCGGTTCAATCGTTACCGCCTTCTCCCGAAACATTTCTTCCGACCTGGTCCGGTACATAATATCTCCGCTCAACGTCATGATCATATGATTATGCTCATCGATAATTAAGGCATCCTTATCCAGATAGGTTCCGGCAAGCCCGCCTGCTTTAGCAGTATTTCCGGCATAATACGCAGCATAGAATTCATTCGCATCCTGCTGCGATTGAAAATTCAGATAATAATTGACACCATTGGTGTAATAGTAAGGTACGATCGGATTCGCATGGTTCAACCAGCCGTCAAGCTTCACCGGATCCACCTGGATGGACGCGGCATAGTCTCTTTCACCGATCGGATACTCCGTTTCACCGATCCTGACCTTCTGCGCATCGTTCCACTTTAACACAACGCCCTCGGTGCTCTCCACCTTCACATACTTATCCGGAACATAGTAAGCCAGCTGGTTCGTTCTCGCCGCGATCGACTCACCCATCTGAATATCCGTGTTACTGGAATTGTTCCCGCGTGAGATAAAGGTTCTTCCTGCAAGCAGCAGATAGTTAAGATTTTGTATATTTAATGAGCTGTTTTTTCCATTGATCATGATTGCACTGCTAAAGTCGGCATCCGTTGCAACCGTATCGCCCGCTCCGTAATTCTTCTGGAAATTGTAACCGTAATAATTTCCCCGAAGCGTTACCTTGCTCTCCTTTGCATTGAGCGCAAGATCATCCGCTACATAAATGTTTCCGTTCACATCAAGTGTTGCAGCGCTTTTTCCGGTTGTCATAAGATTCTCCGCCCAGATGGAGGAATTTCCGTTTCCGACCGTAAGTGCCGATCCCATATCCGCCACAATATCGCCACGGGTAAGGATCATCCTGCCATTCAGCACGCCGGTTCCGTTACCGGAAGCCACAATGCCGCCAACTCCCGCATACACGCTTCCGTCCACAGTGACACCGGGTGCATTTACGTTGATCTGATCATCCGCGATCAAAGCGTATTTCATAAATTCCTTCACCTGGCTCTGACCGGAAAAGTTCATATCCGGTGTGGAAAATACCAGATTGGTCGTGATCGTAGTCTCATAATCCTGTGCATCCTTATAGGCCACCCGGACACCTTTTAAGGTAAAAGTGCCGGCTCCGTAATCAATTTCATATTTCGGATCTGCAGGTGCAACAAAACAATCCTGCTGCGTTCCATCCAGAATACACCCCTTTACCTTGCCGGTATCGTATCCTGCAACACGGTACACCACGGTTCCCTCATCATTGGTCGTGTCGACCTTTGTCTTCATCGGATCGGCAAAATACTTTTCCAGACCGTTCATATAGTTCTGCTTAAATACATCCTGCGCATTCTTACCGCCGCTCGTATAGTCCACATAATGCTGCAGCACATCCGCATACGCATTTTCTAATGCCGTCTCTGCCTGCTCCCTTGCACCGGTGCGCAGATCATCCATGATTGCATCGGCACTGTAGAAATTCTTCTTCGTGCCGCGCTCGACTTCCTTCATCTGGATATTCACGATCGTGATCTTTGTGATCACCACTGCGATCGCGCTGACAACCACCATGAGTATTAAAACGGCAAGCAGGGAAGCCCCGCGATCATCTTTATGAAAAGAATTCTTTTTCATCGCTACTCCCCTTTCGCTGAATCAACGGTAATGTAGCGGTAATCGTCCTTATCTACTCCATCGCCCTTGTCTTTTTTGTATACACTGACTTCAATATTTACTTTTCGGATCCCCTGTTCCTTTTCCACCAAAGCCTTCACATTACTCAACAGATAGGAATCCTGCCAGATTTCTCCCTTATTTGTCACTGCCGGATTTTCATAGGATTTCTGTCCCAGATTCGAGGCGATCTCCGGCATCGAACAACCATTTTTCGGCGAAATCGTCAACCGGTACAAAGGAAAATCTGTATTGACCTTATCGATATTCTGACAGACGATCACAAGTTTCGGGACTCCCACGCCGACATCGCACCTGAGTTCTATTTCATCGGTATTCTGGAAAACCTGATACATCAGATAAATATGCTCGACATTTTCAATGTCCTCTTCCGCATAATTACTGCATTGGTACTGATCAGCCGCATCCACTCCGTCCACGCCCTCACAACGGTAAAAGCATTCCACCGCCACATAATCCGCTTTCACCGTAATCGAAATCGTCCGGTGCAGATTCGCACGGATTACATCCGTACTCATAGCCGAAATCTTGTGTTCGTCCGCATACCCCATGTTTTTTGCGGAGAAATAAGTTAATGCGTCCTGCAGCTGCCCATTTTCCAGTGCGATCACATCAACCGTTCCGTCAATTCCGTCCACCTGCGGCACTTTGCTTAGATTTTCTGCCTGGTTCGTGCTGACGCTTACCCGGATATCGTATTTCTCGCCGATTGCATCTGCCTGTCCGTAGTAATCTACGCTGCCACCGGTCTCAGTGGGTCCCGGCGCAGCCGGCGTATAGGAAACCTTCACATAATTCTCAGCTTCCAGATAAGGCACATCAAAGCCGGACGCATCCGCATTCTGCACAAGATTCGGCTGGTTTTTCAGATTTTCCATCACTTCCTGCGCCAGATTCGATGCGTGCTGCTTATCTGCCATCTTCGCATTGTATTTCATGGACTGCGTAAAATACGACATGAGCGGAATCGAGAGGATTGCAAGGATTGCCATCGAAAGAATGACTTCCAGCAATGAAAAACCGGCATTGGATAAAGCCCTTTGATTTTTTTGTTTTTTCATCCGAAAGCCCCCTTTCCGGTCTTTTTATGCTCCGTCTAGTACGGATCTCCCAAAGCTTCCTGTGAACGTTCTATCGTTTTACCGAAGATATTCGATACACCCTTTGGCATGAAGTCAAATACCGGAGGAACGTACTCTTTACCGGTATTCGTAATATAGTACATGTTCAGTGTCATCTCACCGGTCAGTTTTCCGGTAGCATCGTCAAACGCAGCCGTAAACTGCGTAATCGTTGTGCGGTCCTGAAACGCATTGACATACGCGATCATTTCTTTTAATCCGTTGTAGCTTGCTTCGTAACGGATTCCGATCGATGCATAATATCCTGCGACATCTCCGGTTGTATCTGCAGATGCGTCCGTTGCTGCATCGTCTGTTCCGTCCCCGGTGCTCTGGGTATCCGCAGTGGTATCCGTTGTCGCAGAAGTGTCATCGGCCGCACTGTCGGCGGCTCCGTCCGCGGTCTCCGTGCTGCTGTCCGCAGTATCTGCGCTGCTGTCCGCTGTTGTCGTATCGGCTGCTCCCACAAGCGGCATACGCATCGCAAACGTGATATCCGTGATATGGAAATCACTGCTGTGGTCTTCATAATCCTGCAGCGATTCGATGGATTTCTCCGTCGTCATATCGGACGGATACTTCGCAATAATGTCCGCCTGCGTCTGCTTCATATTCTCAATATTTTCCTTTACCTGCGACAGGGAAGCCTCCATCTGCTGCATCTGCTGCACCTTGGCACTATCCTGCTCGTTCTGTGCCTCAAGTTCGCTCGCCTTCGTCATTCCTTTATTGAAGATGAAAAAGTAAGAGCACGCCAGAATCACGATTGCAAAGAATATGATCAAAAGCCGCTTATCCGAATCTGAAATTTTTATCTTATTCATCTGCCTGCTCCTCCGATTCCTGCACATCTGCATAATATGCATTCACTGTATAAGTCCACTCGCTGCTTCCGCTCTCCTCATCCGTCTGTTCCGACATGGATGGGATCGAAGGATCCGTAAGTAATGTCACATTCTGGAAATTGAGCAGCATCTGGCCAACCGTAATCTTTCGATCCGCCGTCATATTCAGCGTGATCAGATTGTCATCCGTCTGCATACTGGTTACTTTTATTGCACTCGGAAGTTCTGCTTCCAACTGCTCGATCAGAGGAAGAAGATATTCATTCTTTGTCTTCGTTGCGTCATCGATTGTGACATAAACCTGCTCCTCCTGCTGCACGCTGCTGCTCTCGTCATACGTCTGCTGCACATAGGCAAGCGACTCCAACTGATCCGTCAGATGACGATGCTCGGAATGGGCGATCAGCTGACGCACGCTCGATCCAAGGATCAAAAGCAGACTAAGCAGTAATGATCCCGCCAGCAGTACATATGCCGTGTGCAGATCATTTTTCTTGGAATCTGCCGCCTGCATCTCCTTCGGCTTCGCGTCAAGCGGATGCACAGCAGCACCGATCACCGAAAGGAATCCGACCGGCGTGGCTGCACGCGGCTGTCTTGGGGTGCTGCTCTCTTCCATTACCGGATCGGTATAATCCTGATGCTCTTTCTTTCCGGCTTTCTTTTTGTCATTTACTCCATTCTGATTTCTCAGATCGATGATCTTTGCGAAATCAATCTTCTGCAGCGGAAGCGGTAACTCCTGCGCAAAAAGCTTATGGATTCCCGCAAAACGCGATCCGTCGCCGACCAGATACACGTTTCCGACGAACTCTTTTTTTACCTGATTCTGATAATAGTCCAATGCCGTATTGGCAATGCGCAGATGATACCGGAGCGATTCCGCCAGATCCTCATATGCCTCGTCTGCCTGTGTCTGATCGATCGCCTGCTGCGCAGGATCTCCGTTGTCCGGCATCGACGGCTTATTAAAGATGACATTGTGCTCCAGCAGGAAATCAAATGCCTTCTCCTCGTCATCGATTCCAAGGATCGGATGATCCACCACGGCGGAAATGGTTGCACCGTATCCGTATGGTGTCACACGCTGGAACGCAAGTTTCTTGTTCTCTAAAATGCTGATAACGGTCGCCTGCTCCTCCAGCTGGATGATCATCGCATTATCTACGAAGCTGTCACACATCAGCTGAATGCAGCCATTGCCGATATAATCAAAGGTTTCCACCTTCAGTCCTGCCAGTTGGGCAAAGGACACATAGTTGCCCAGCAGATTATCCGGGATTGCGACCAGAAGAAGCTTTAACTGTTTTTTCCCGTCATCCTCAACGACATCCATCTTGCTGTAACTGATCGTGTAGCCACTGATGTCCATCGGGAAATAATCGCGGCTCTGCGCATCGATGATGCCCTTGATCTTGTTGTCTTTGACATACGGAATCACCACTTCGCGGGTAACGACCTTGGAAGAGGACAACGTAAATACAACGTCCTTTTCCAAAATCTGCCGGCGCACAAGTTCTTCTTTTAACGCTCTCGCCAGACTGTCTTTATCTCTTATGTATCCGTCTTCCACCGCATGCTCCGGCGTACGGAAGGCAAATGCCTCATGTACCGGTGGATTTTTCTTGCGGTAATCGACCAAAGCGACCTTGGTCCACTGGATTCCGGTCTCAATACTGATCACTTTTTTTGCCACTTTTTCTTCCCCCTCATTTTCGTTCCAAATATATATGGAAAAACATATATAAAACAATCACCAGCTCTCACACTTTCTTTTCCAAACGCAATTGTCTTATATATATTTTCCGTTCTATGCACAGACAAAAGAAGTAAGTTTTCTCTTCTTTTAGTAAATTCCCATCATGCCAAGATACCATGTCCAGAACCGGTCGCCCCAGAGTGCGGCAATATAGATTCCGGCAGAAAGATACGGACCCATCGCAAGTAAGTTATTGCGTTTGCTTACTTTCATGCGGATCGTATGAAGAACCGAACCGAGTATGCACGCAAGTACAAATGCAAGCAGTATGTTTCTGGCTCCGAGCAGAAGTCCCGCATACGCCATAAGCTTGATATCTCCGCCGCCGATCGCCTTGCCGGAGGAGAAATAATACAGACCATACAAAAACAGACTGACGCAGAAAGCACCGATCAGGTGCGATACGATATGCCGGTAATCATAGACCGTCATAATGATACCGAGAAGTCCGATAAACAGATTAAACGTCACCGGTATCCGAAACGTTCTTTCATCAATGACCGTAATAACGATCAGAGCAGATGTCATGAGACAATACAGCACACTGCTGAACGTGAAACCGTTCGCCATGAAAACGATCACATACAGCACACCATTCAGAGCCTCGATTAATGGGTACTGTATGGAAATCTTAGCACCACATTGCCGGCATCTGCCCCGAAGCATTATGTACGAAAATACAGGAACCATATCACGCCAGCCCAGCTTACGCCCACAGCTCATGCAGTGCGAGGAGCGCACGATATTCTCCTTCTTCGGGATGCGGAAAATGCAGACATTTAAGAAGCTGCCGATCACGATTCCGTAGAGAAATGCAATTGTGTAGATGAAAATGGTAAGTTGGGTTAGCATGGTAGTTTATTTACTCCTGAGTAATTATCTTAAAGTTCTGTTACTATAGCATCAAATACTTCTTTTCCTGCTGAACAAGCCGCATCTGAATAAGCCTGTGTAGTAATTTTTTTGTTAGTCAAATCAATGCTAACCTGAATCTCAGCAATTGTCTTTCCTTTTTTTGATGCCATTTTACCAGTTGTAGATGCTGATCCAGCAAGGTCGTCAATTGAATCATAACCTGTTAATTCTTTAATTTCATCAGAAAGAGCAACCGCAGTTGTGTCACTTCCAGGTGCATATACTTTAAATGTAATATTAGTCTGAACCTTTTCCGCATTTGATGAATAAGCCGTAGTAGCTGCTGTACCATAGCTATTAATAATCTGGAAATCCTTTGCTTCCTTGGACTTGTTGATATAAGGAAGCACCTGTGTACCAACGATACCTACTAAAATTGCCATAATCGCGATAACGATGATCAACTCTACGAGAGAGAAACCTTTGTTATCCTTCTTTTCATTTTTTGCCTTCATGTTCTGAAGCATTTCCATAATCTTCTTCATACCTTAGATCTCCTTTACTTATAAATACTTTTATTTATTACCACATGCCCATGGCAGCATGTCATAACCCTTTTTACACTCCGATGTTGTCATACAGACTATACATCGGCATCATGATCGCCAATACGATTGGCACAACGATGACCGCCATCACGATTATGATGAGTGGTTCCATCGCTGCAAGCAGCGACTGCGTCGCCATCTCCACTTCCTCGTCGTAATACGCCGCGATCTTGTCGAGCATATCCTCCATATTACCGGTTTCCTCACCGATCTCGATCATGTGATAGACCATCGGTGGAAAGACGCCGGATTGTTCCAGCGGTTTGGAAAGCGGAATACCCCGGCTGACTTCTTCCTGCGCTTCCTTGAGTGCCGCCTTAACCACCTCGTTTTTCATCATGCCGGTGACAAGCTCCAACGCATCGACCAGCTGGATACCGGAGCCCATAAGGGTCGATAACGTGCGCGTCATGCTGGCACTCGCCGTCTTGATATTGAGGCTTCCGATCATCGGAAGCTTAAGCATCAGCCTTCCCCAGAGGATTGCTCCGTGTTCCGTCTTCTTAAACGACTTAACAAAGAGCACGATGCCCACGACGATGGCAACCATCAAAAACCATTTATGTACAAAGAAATCACTGATGCCCATGACCGCACGCGTGATGCCCGGAAGCGTGCCCCCGACTTCATCAAACTGCGCCGTAAAGGTCGGCACAATCTTGATCATCATGATCGCAACGATTGCAATGATGACAATGATCAAGATCACCGGATAGATCGCCGATTTCACGATCAGCCCCTTCAGGTGGGCTTCCTTTTCAAACTGTCCGCCGATCCGGTCGAAGGCTTTATCGATGCTTCCGGATGCCTCTCCCGCTGCAACCATATGTACCATCAGCTCCGGAAAGATCTTCGGATGCTGGGACATCGCCACCGCAAGCGAATCCCCTTTCTGCACGGAGTCGCGCACATCCGCGATTGCCGCGGCGAACCTCTTGTTTTCCGTCTGCTCCGAAAGCATGTTTAATGCTTCGATCACGGTTACGCCGGCGTTTAACACGCTCTCAAACTGCCGGCAGAAGACGGAAAGTTCGCGGACGCTGACCGCTTTTCCAATATGGATTTCCAGATCTTTATTGAATGCATTCGCCCGCGCGATGGATACGATCGTACTGCCGCCCGCCTTCAGTTCCGCGGTCGCGATCTCGATATTCTGCGCTTCGATCGTGCCGGATTTCGGTTTGCCGTCCGGTCCTACGATCTCATACTTGTAACTTGCCATATCCGCCTCCTAATACAGTTTCTGCTGCATCGCAGCGGTATCCTGTGCATACTCGACGGCATTGGCGCCATCGATCCTGTGCTTTAAGTACAGATTGAAAAGTGACTCGTCCATCGTCTGCATGCCAAGCTTTTTGCTCGTCTGCATGATCGATGGGATCTGGTGCGCTTTGTCCTCGCGGATCAGATTCTTGATCGCCGGCGTCCCGAGCATGACCTCGAACGCCGCCACTCTGCCTTTGCCATCGATGGTCGGCAGAAGCTGCTGCGAGATGACCGCCTCCAGAACCGATGCAAGCTGCGAACGGATCTGGTTCTGCTGATGCGGCGGGAACACATCGACGATACGCTCGATCGTCGGTGCCGCACCGATCGTATGCAAGGTCGAGAATACCAGATGGCCAGTCTCTGCCGCGGTAATCGCCGTGGAGATCGTGTCAAAGTCTCGCATCTCGCCCACCAGAATGATATCCGGATCCTCACGGAGAGCCGCACGAAGCGCGTTGCCGTACGAATCCGTGTCCAGTCCGATTTCCCTCTGGTTTACGATCGACCGAATATGTTTATGTAAATACTCGATTGGGTCTTCTAGTGTAATGATATGTTCGTTTCGTTCCTTGTTGATGACATCGATGAGGGATGCCAGCGTCGTTGACTTACCGCTTCCGGTCGGTCCCGTTACCAGAACCAGTCCTCGTTTTTTCTTGGTAAGCCCTAAGACAGACTCCGGTACCCCAAGCTGATCCGGCGCCGGGATGTCGCTTGCCACAATACGCAGCACGGCCGCATAGGAGCCTCTCTGATGAAAGGCATTCACACGGAAGCGTCCGATACGCGGATCGGAATATGCGAAATCGACTTCGCCGACTTCTTCCATGGTCTGTTTCTGCCTGGGACTAAACATTGATTCCACCAGCTGCTGCGTCATCGCCGGTGTCAGTCGCTCGAAGCCATCCATCTCATAGAGCGTGCCGCTGATTCGGCATTTGGGTCTGACTCCTACTGTGATATGTACATCGGATGCATGATTCTCTTTTGCGATAGAAAGAAGTGTGTGCATTGATAATTCCATTTTTAAAAACCCCTTTATTCATCATCCTCTTCGTAAGCTACCCGCCGCACTTCCTCGACTGTGGTAATTCCCCTGAGTGCATACTCCACTGCACTCATACGAAGCGTTTTCATTCCATGCTTTCGTGCAATCTCCTCCAGCACGTCCGCATTCTCTCCCCTGTTGATCGCCTGTCTTAAGTCGGAGGTAATCGGCATGATCTCATAGACACCGATTCGTCCGAAATAGCCGGTTCCGCCGCAGCGGACACACTCTTTGTGCCCCGGTGTGCGCACCTGGATGCGTTTCGGGCTGCCTGCAAAGCCAAGCGTTTTTTTCTCTTCTTCGGTTGCGTCCCTTACCACGCCGCACGCCGGACAGACGCGCCGCACCAGACGCTGCGCGATCACACCGACCACAGAGTCTGCGATCAGATAATTTTCCACTCCCATATCCGCCAGACGCGTGATCGTGTTGGCAGAACTGTTGGTATGTAAGGTACTGACAACCAGATGGCCGGTGATCGACGCCTTGACCGCGATCTCCGCCGTCTCCTGATCTCGGATCTCTCCGATCATAATGATATCCGGATCCTGACGCAGAATCGAACGAAGCGCGCTGCCGAAGGTCAGCCCCGCCTTCTCGTTTACCTGCACCTGATTGACACCGTTTAGATTGGCCTCAACCGGATCCTCAACCGTGATAATATTGACACCCTCCACGTTCAGCTCACTGAGCGCTGTATAAAGCGTGGTGGACTTACCGCTTCCGGTCGGTCCCGTTACCAGAATCAGTCCGTTCGGATGGCTTAGGATGCGATTGAATTTTTCCAATTCGTCATCCGGGAATCCTAAATCCCTTTTATCCATGGTGAGTGCCTTCTTCTGCGCAAGTCGCATAACGACCTTCTCACCGTAAACCGTCGGAAGAATGGATACTCGGATATCGTACTCCTGACGGTCGACAATGCTTGTGGCTCGTCCGTCCTGCGGGCGGCGCTTCTCGGATATGTCAAGTCCGCTGACGATCTTGATTCGTGCGATCAAAGCCGCATGCAGACCGATATCGTGCCGCATCGCTTCATGCAGCACTCCATCGACACGGAACCGGATGCGCACCTGATTTTCCATCGGTTCAATATGGATATCACTGGCTCGTTTATGGACTGCCTGCTCGATGATCTGCGCGAGAAGCTTAACGATCGGTGCCTGCTGCACGCTGCTTTCTTCGCCGCTTCCCGGTTCGACCGCGGCTCTCGCTTTGGCCTGTTCTTCACGCTCTCTTGTGTACTGTTCCGCCACTCGGAGCGCTTCCGCATTGCCGTAATACCGGTCGATCGCCGCAGCAATATCACTTGTCGTGGCCACATACCGTTCCACCTGGCAGCCCGTGATGATCGAAATATCGTCCATCGCACGGATATCCATTGGGTCGCTCATCGCTACTTTAAGGAGATTCGGATTCTTCTCATTAAACTGAAAAGGGATCAGCATATACTTTCGAAGAACCGACTCTTCGACCAGTCTGATGATCTCTTCCGGAATTCGGATCGTCGATAAGTCAATGCTCTCGATCTTCAGCTGCATTTTCAGTGCATCCATGATCTGTTTCTCATCGGTCATGCCCAGATCGATCAATACGACACCGAGACGATATCCTTTTTTTTCGGTTTTCTGTATCTGTAAAGCCTGCATCAGTTGATCCTGTGTAATGACCCCGGCATCCACAAGCAGATCGCCCAATCGCTTCTTTCGGCTTCCCCCCACTAAGTTATCCATGTTTCCCCCTAACATGCATATCAGGCCACCCTACAAGACCTGACGACCTGCTTATACACGCAGGTTTCTCTATTCCATAACAACTATTATAATTTTTCCAACAATATAATGCAATAGTGCAAACCTAAATTTGTATTTTTTTGTGCAAGTTGCATCAGCTTGTTCCATTGCAGCATCCATCCGGTTCCGTTTTACAGAAACGCAGAAGGCACGTCCATCAAGGCCTGTACCTTCTGCGTTTCTAAATAAAGTGTGCGCCTGCCGCACACTTTCGCGCGCGAGCGGTATATTCCATATAAACTTCATCTCCGCGAGCTGCGCATCCCCGCGGAGCGTTTTTAATTAGGCGTTTTTTAATCATAGGAAGGAATTTCCTATGATTCAAGAAATCGCTTTCGTGATCTTTAAAACAACGTTCTTGTTTTTTAAAAATTCTGTCTTATATTCATAGTAGGAACAAGGCGCCCATGTCTTTCCGACTTCGATCGTGATCGACGGAATTCCAAGCAGATACATCACATATTCCCGGTACTGTCCTCCCGGAGATTTCGTCTTTGAGGACTCCGGCGCCGCTATATAATTCGTTTCCCTTTTTGCGATCTGGTACATGGTTTTTGTATCTTTCGCGATTTTCTTTGACGAACAGCTTCCGTATATAATCCGCCCCATGGCATGATAATTGATCACGCCCTGCAGCTTCTGTTTCGTTTTCAATTTCACCGTAAGCGCAGCGATAGCCCGCGATTCCGGCTCGCTCAATGCCTTTTTCCCCGAATAGCCTTCTGCACCCTTTGTGCCTCCGGAAACAAATTTCTTAATCGGGAAGTTGCGGTTTAGATCGACGCCCCGCGCATTGGATTTCCATCTTGCATAAGATTTCTGCGAGATTTCGACACCATCCGGATTGGCCATCACTACATAGTGAATCTGTGTGTTTTCCAGGACATCCGCCGGCTTTATGCCGCCGATCCTATGATTGTAATTGCACAGATAATACTCAATTTCCTGCATCAACACTGCCACGCAGATATACTCGCGGGCATGCAGCGTTCCCACAACCAGAACCGAAGCATCCGCATCCGGGCTGCCGATGGTAAAATCGTAGAGGCTGCGTCCCTTCACCGATGAACCGATCTCCGTCATTTCACAATAATCGCTGTACTTGCTCTTCAACATTTTCATCTGCTGCTTCATCTGCGCATAGGTATACTTTTGCGATGCGATCTTTACGATTGCCGCATTGGAAAAGGCGATCGTAGCTGCCTCTCCCTCCTGATCAAGAGTATTGTATGCAACGATTTTGTAATGATAGTTCTTTCCTTCCTTGATTTTCTTATCGGTATAGGAAGGCTTCTCTGCCGTCGCAAGTTTATGGTATGCTCCGCTCCCCTGCTTACGGTAGATCGTATAGGCTGCGGCGTTCTCACATGCATTCCACTCGATTTTAACTTTTGTCTGCGTCTGTGACGTTGTACGAAGTCCGGTAATCTTTGAAGGAACCGGGACGGGCTGATCCGCATCATCCTGATTCGAGTCATCCTGATTTACGCCGTCCTGATTCATGCCATCCTGATTTGTGCCATTCTGATCCGCGCTATTCTGTTCCGCGCCATTCTGATCCGTGCCATTTTGATCCGCGCCATTCTGTTCCGTGTCATTTTGATCCGCGCTATTCTGTTCCGCGCCATTTTGATTCGCGCCATTCTGATTTGTGCTATTCTGATTTGCGCTATTCTGATTTGCGCTATTCTGTTCCGCGCTATTCTGATTTGCGCTATTCTGTTCCGCGCTATTCTGATTTGAAGCTTCCTGTAGCGGTTTCTGCGCTGCATAAGCCGGCTGCACCTGCAACAACATGGTTACAGCAAGTACTGAGCATAAAATCTTTGTTATTTTCACTTTTCCAACTTCCTCTCGTTGTATTTCCCCTTCATTTTGTAGATTCTTCCTTTGTCCCCTTTTATAAGTTTCGCTCCGCCGTCTCCTATTATAAATTTCGTTCCGCTCACAGGCAGACAGTCCCGACTGCGGATGTAAAACTATATCAAATGATAATGCAGCATCGCGTTGCGGACTCCATCCTCATGGATATCGGTGGTAACAAACTCTGCTGCCTCCTTCGGCGGCTGCGTCGCATTTCCCATCGCGATACCATGGCCGACATATGCAAGCATGTCCAGATCATTCACACTGTCACCGATTGCATATGTCTCTTCTCTCGGAACTCCAAGATACTTGCAAAGCCACGCAATCCCGGTTGCCTTGGACGTTCCCTTCGGCACACACTCCACCACATTTCCTTCATGCTCAAGGAAATCAAAATCGTCTCCGAGTTCTTTCTTAATACGGGCATAGTCCGTATCCGGAAGCACATCCGCCGAGAATTTATTAATCCGGATGTCCGGTGTATATGTTTTCAAAAGCTTAGCGCTTTTTCCCATCTCCTCAAACAGATAGATCACATACGGATCCTCCTCGAATCCATGCTCATCGATCCAGTGATAATCCGGACCTTCCAGCACAACCGGCATATGACATTCCCGCAAAATACGAACAACCTTCTCTGTCAATTCCGGCGAAATGATATTTTCATACACAATCCTGCCATCCAGCTCGACATGATTGCCGCAAGCCGCAAGGATTCCATCAAATCCGACATCCAATAATGTTTTGTCACGAATGTTTCCTCTCGCCCGCCCGCTGCACAAAAAAATCTTGTGTCCGTTCTGCTGTACCTGCTTTAATGTTTCAATCGTGCCCTCCGGGATCTTCATATTTTCATCCCAAAGCGTTCCGTCTATATCAAAAAAAATAAGAGCCATATTTCATCTTTTCTCCTTGTTGTTTCCGTTTGGATCCATAAAATAAGCCGTGTAACCACGGCTTATTTTATCACGCATCCCATTATACCAGCTCCAATTCTTTGCCTGCAAGAATTGTTTTTACAGCCTCGATATCTTTGCCTGTAACAGTGGAAATCTGCTCCGGCAACATACCATTCTTATTCATATTCCGAATAAGAATCGCTTCACCTTCTGCTCTGCCTTCTGCTCGTCCTTTTGCATGTCCCTCTGCTCGCCCCTCTGCTATCGCAATCTTTTTTGCAGCATTAACATCTTTCTCGATTTCATCTTTCATCAATTCTCTTAATGCTTCACACATCGTTGATTCCCTCCTTATCTCCTCATACAGTTCATAGTTTGCCTTCACACTTGCCTGCAATACAGCATCCATATTGCTTTTATCTCTAGGATCGCACGCTTCCACATCATTTAAAAACTCTTTGACATCTTCTTTATCTGCCTTGGCAGACAGCACTCTTAAGCTTTTATGTTCTGCACGATTTAATTGTTTGATCACTACCACCTGAGCTGAAAACGGCAAACCATAAATATAGTATATGCCAGGATATCTTTCTTCTATTTTATGACCATACTTCTTCAATGTCAAAAACATTTTCTTCGGATGCTTTTCCCTAAAAATAGAAATCGTGAGTTCATCGACAGGAATTTGATCAACACACTTCCCATATCCTTTATATAAACATGCATATCCAACTGTCTTATAAAAATCATCGATCGTCAAATTATCTTCCGGACTCTTATATTCGATTACATTATACATTTTCATCATATGACCGATCTCATTCTTGATTTTTTTACCTCGTTCCTCCTCGTTAATAATCAACAGATCGATCCGGATCGGTTCCTTGCTCAGATTATACTCGGTCATAAATTCTAATTGTTCAATATTTTCATGTAATTCCAGTTCCGTTGCTGCATAAAAAGCCGGATGCCACTGGATTTTGTCTGGTGTATCAGTCAATACACAATACCTCCTCTTTTTCTCATGAAACTACAAAAACTTCCCCCATTTTTTTGCATTTTCAACTATTCAATTACATTTTTTTGAAATAAAAGCATGTTTCTATAATATCTGAAATAATTTGTTCTCCATGCCAGTTCTACATGGAATATGATAAATATATGTATTAGATAATTATGCTTTGCGATAAGTTTATCATGACTATTTTAGAAATACAAGTCAAATTTACCAACAATTCTTAATCCAATTATTAATTCCTAATCAATCTCAAATGTTCCAAATATATTGATTCTTTGTGTCAGATGCAGATTCTCATTGGTTCTCTCCGATTGCGGCAAAAAAAGCTCCGAGAAACTTTCGTTTCTCGGAACTTTTTGTTTTTGTTCATATGTTATTTTACGGTTACCTTCATCTTGACTACTTTCTTTGTTCCATTGTTCAAAGTAATTGTCGCTTTGATGATCACAGTACCGGCTTTGACTGCTTTGATGCTTCCTTTTTTAGAAACGGTAGCAATCTTTTTGTTGCTGCTTGTGTACGTAATCTTCTTAATATTGGCTTTGTTCAATTTCTTAGAAAGCTTAAATGAGTCTTTGCCACCTACCTTTAATTTGGCAGATGTCTTTGCTGCTTTCACAGTCTTCAAAATCTTCTTATCGATTTTTGCAGCCTGTTTTTTGGTTACGAGACGATAGCTGCCTTTTCCTGCCAGCTTGGTAATAAGTGTCGTATCACCAGCCTTTGCAGTATTGGCTTTTCTGTCCACCATAACCAGCGAGCCATCCCCAGCCACCTTGTATACATACAATTCTGCAGCCGCTGCGAGATCGGATTTAGAGACTGATACTTTGTATCCCGTCTTGCCGTTCAATTTCTTTGCGGTAAATGTGATGTCTGTATCGCTTGCGGTGTCTGCCAACAGCTTGTTCGCTGCCGTCATATCGAAGGTATTTTTCTTACCTGCCGAAGTCTGGATGATCTCCATCTTAGAGGCCGTCTCATGTCCCTTTGCATCCAGTCTGGCTTCCAGTCTGACAACACGCTTTCCATCTGCGGATGTAGCTGTGATCGTCTTGGTTACACTGCCGTCTGCCGCTGTCACAGTCTTAGTCTCTACCTTGGTTCCGTCTGCCCAGGTTTCTTCCGTATCCTTGGTATCTGCCGGCTTCTGCTCTCCGGATGACGAACCGCCACCGGATGGACTACTAGACGAACCACCGGACGAACCACCAGATGAACCGCCGGATGAACCACCGGATGAACCACCAGATGAACCGCCGGATGCTTTGATTTTCCACTCAAGTGTCAGATTTAACAGTGCTTTCTGCGCTGCGGATACTTTATACTTATCTTCAGGGTAATTGATTGTTGCAGTTACCGTATACGTACCTGCTTCTGTTGCATTCTGCGTTCCCGCATACGTGACAAAAAATCCTTTATCCAATAATTGGGAGATATCCAGCGCAACCGTCTTTTCCTTGCCATCTGCGGTAAATGGCTGACTGTAATTCCATTTTACTTTTGTCAGAACCTCATTGACATTGAGCGTCTTTTTACCTGTAATCGTCCACGAAATTGTCTCCGTCTTTTCTAATTTTGCTCTATCCTCGTCACTTAACGAAGATGTGTCATAATAGTTTTCATTCAATTTGAATGTGACTTCTGCCGTATAAGTGCCCGGCTCCGTTGCCGAACAGGTTCCGCCGTACTTAACCGTCATGCCTTCCGGCAAATTATTGTCTACGATCGTAAAGGTCTTGGTCTTGCCATCGTATGTTTTCTTTGTATTATCCTCTGCGCTTGAATCAGTGATAACCTGATTCATCGCTGTCGTTAATTTAGTCTTCTCGCTATCATCAATCTGCTTTAATGTTTTCGGCACGATTCCATAGACAGAGAATTTATCCGACTTAAAGGTCAGTGTCTTCTTTACTCGATCAATAATCGCCTTGATGATCTCAGCCTTTCCATCATGATAACGAATGATATCATAACCCCAATCCTTCCGCATTTCACCCGGATATTTGATGGTGATCTCGATCGCTTCGTCTACCTCTGTGATCTTTTCACTGTCTTTAGTCTCATCAAACTTAACTTTATTACCGTCTTTGTCCACTACCGAGGTCTCCAGATTGACATCAATGGCAGTCATATCATCTACTTTGTAATCCTTGTCACTCTTTACCTTGTCTGTAATAGCCTCGATTGCTGCTTTTGTATTTGAATCATCATCAATCTTGTCTTTTTCAATTGTGTCAACGACTAAATCGATTTTCACGGAAGCACCGCTATCCGCAATCGCCTTTACCTGATCATCGGTCAGTTCCACATTCTTAACCGTAGAGATATCCGGTATGGTATCTTCCTTGATGCTGACCGCATCCTTATTATCTTTCACAAAAGTTCCGCTCGTATTGACTTCTACTTTCTGCGTAAAGAGCTTCAATGGGAAGGCCGGCAATGTTGCCAGATCGGTTCCATTATCATAGGTCAGTCCGGAAACGGTAAAGGTTTTCTCCTTATCCGTACCCAAATTGGCTTTTGTGTAGGTCTTTTTATCAATGATAACCAGCTCATCGGAAGCAGTCCATGTAGGCTCACCGATCGATACCTTTGATTCGGAATCCTTGCCCATCAATACTCTGACATCAGACAGATGTCCAAACATGCGGTAATCCGTCGCTCCGTCTGTATTGATCAGGATCTTTGGAGCAGTCAGATCGTCAAAGAGGGCATGATCCGGCATCCATTCGTCATCGTAAGAAAACAGATCCACTGAAAATGCCTTATCATTCAGCTTAGTGCCTCTTCCTAATTTGTAATCGGCATCAGCCCCACCTGCTTTGACATTATATACGTCAAAGGTTTTCGCATCATAATTTTGTAAAACAGTCACATTCTGCAGACCTGCGATATCCAGTCCAAGACTCTTAAGCCATTCTGCCACTTTTGTATCTGACGTAGCATATACCTGTTCATAGAATCCGACCTTCACACCCACTTTTGCCTGCTTCAGCTGCGGTCCCATGTCCAGAATGATGCCTTTTAAGGTACCGGTTGAACTGATCAGCTGCTCTGCTTCAAGTACGTTATTCGCAATCGTCTTATCCGATGCATCAAAAGTGATATGCAGATAATCAAGGGTATTCTCTTCACGAAGCTCCTTTACCTTAGCATTTGGCTGACCAGTGAAGCTAACTTCTGTCTTTCCATTGGCCTGATCGATCAGATCCTGCATCGTTGCGGCATGGAGATATACAAGTGGTGCCGGCTTCGTATCAAAGCTGGTCTCATCCTCGTAAGTATTCAGATACTCTTCCTCGTTCTGCAGCACTGCACAATAGCCCTGTCCGGTTTTATCATCGCTGTAAACCGTTCTTCGCGTTCCCTCCGCGTAGACATTCAATACCTTGGTTTCATCCCATGTCCATTCAGGATCGTCGGTCTTTTGGGTATGTGCTTCAACGATAATGCATCCATCGTAACTATGTTCCGGAAGTGTGATTTCATAAATATGGTTTGTTGAATCCACTTCGGTTACCGTTGCACCGGATAATCCCTCTGTAAATACCTGAATCGGATTTTCAGCCACAAATTGTTCTCCGTCATTTGGAGTAACTTTCACACAAATCGTCTTTACCTTATTCTTCCAGCAATCATAGCGGTCAATGCCTTCCTCCGAATCAAACTCCGGTGTGAAGGTTCCTGTCAATGAACCATTCGCATGACCACTTCCATAGGTCACCATACTCTTTTTAACATTGATGGTAAGCGTCTCACCCTCATAAGTCAGAGTTGCTTCTCCACTGCCGGTTGCAGTAAATTCATAACAGCCGGCTATGCCCTTCTCACATTTTTCAACCGTCAGGTTCGAATTACCGGTAATCGTAAGATCCTTAGCACTTGCAGTAATCGGTGTTACCGTACCATCCGCAGTTTTATTTACAAGGATCATGTGACGCCGGCTTTCCTTTTCTACCATTTCAAACTGATCTTCGATATAATCACAGTTTTCCGGGAAAGAATGTTGATCATCGACCCAGTCCGGATCAACAAATCCAACACCCGTTGGTGTAAGCCAGATGTCACGCTCAGATTCGACGGTCCAGGAATCTGCCGAAATCGTATTGCCTTCTTCATCCTGTCCTTCTGGTCTTGTGATTTTTGCCGTCACACAAAGTCCGAAAGGTTCTTTTTTAGACTTAATCTGATATGCCTTCTTTTCCTTATCGAAGGTTACATATTTTGCGATTTCAGCTTCATTTGTAATATACTTTCCTTCATCATCTGCATAGGAATGGATTTTGGTTCCGGTAATCTCAACTCTCAGATCTTTGGTATACTCCTCATTATCTAAACCGATGTAAATCCAATCGCCATAAACACCATGCTCATAGTCACCGATTCCCCACTCCTGGGTACGATTTTCATCCCCATAGAACTGTACATCGTTGCAATCATAATTGATAAAAAGTGTCAGACAATCCTTTGCCTCTGCAGTAGCACCGGATTTTACAATACGGTATTCACCGATGTTCTCATAGGTTAAACCGGTAAAGGTGATGCTTCCATCTGTTGCATCAGTCATAAGAGATTTTAAAGCATCACATTTGTCATAAGTGACCTTTGGTTCTCCACCGTCTTCGACACCTTCCCAGTTTTCAATACGTTGCCATACATCGATGTCTGCTACCTTATACGACTGCTTGCGCTTACCGGTGTCCGGATTGATGTCTGCAATCGCAATCGTCTGTGTCGATACATTTTCCGTGGCAGGACTGATGACTCTGTCCCGTCCACATTTGTAATAGTTGTTCTCCCCATCTTTTTCTACATAAATGAAGTCATTGATGCCATCATCCCAACTGATATAAAGACTTGCACCCTCATCAACGACATTCAGTGATACGTTCAGTGGAACACCATTTTCATCTGTTTTAAACTTATCCTTATTCAAGGTCAGCTTGTAGATATTAACATTCTGATTTTCTTTGGATGCCTGCTGTACCGATTCCGCCTTAAAATATTCATTCGTTCCTAACAGGTCAACGATTTCTGTCTTTTGGTTGTTCTCACTACCATCTTCAAACACTAACTGGAACGTATATGTATTCGTTCCCTCTACTGCATAATAGAAAGATGCCTCCTGATTGTCCTGATAGATCAGGTGATTGATCGGCTCTTTCCAATTTTCTGAACGAAGTGTTTTTGCATCGTCTTGTGTTGCAAAGAATCCCATATCACCCTTCGTGTGAATGTACTGGCTGCAGCTGCGGGTATAGGTTCCGGCAGAACCATTTTCCTCTGCAGTAAATTCCACTTTCAGTTCAAAGTCCTTTGGACAATTCTGCTGGATCGTAATCGCATAGCTTATCCATTTATGTTGTTCGCTGACACTGCTATCACTTTCTCCTTCTGTGACGACACGCCGCCCATCGTCCGAATAGGTGAATACGCCAGTCTTGGCAGAATTACCAAAATCACACGTTACATACTGTGCTACAGTGGCTGCAACAGAAGTATACTCTGATCCCTCCTCTGCCGGTTTTACAGACACAACCGGATTGGAATACTCGATATGATCCGTCTCGAACTGTGCCAGATAAATCGTGCTTCCACCGGCATGGATTTTGTCTCCATCATAATGGCTGTCCTCTGTTGGGACATCCTTCTCATACAACTCGACCTCTCCGGGATAATTGACATCTAACGTCAGAGTTTTGTCTGTAAGACCGTCTTTTGTGCATCTCAGCTGATATCTTCCGAGTGCAGTTGAAGGGAAATTGCACTTGATGACACCTGCCTGACCGTCTACATCTAACAGATAGTTTCCTGTAATTTCTTTACCTACATCCGATTGATTAGCCTCACACCAGCTCTCCGTCAGATACAGTTCAAAATCCTTTGTTGTATATCCTGTATCTGAGGCAACTTTAAATCCACTCTCCGCGGTATCATCTGGCGCAACATCGCAGATTGCGATATAACTGCCCACGCTGTCACCGTCCTTATTGGCCGATACCCACTGATTATCAGTTGATAATGATACAGACTCACCTTTGCCCGGCAATGCCTGTCCCTGGTCAAGACCATCGTATGACACAAATTGAAATTGCTTTGTCTCGGCAGTAGTAGTCTCATCCGCACGAACCGTGATACCGGAGAAGGTACTCATCACCATGCTGAGTGATAACAGCAATGCCAGACTTCGTTTTTTCTTTTTCCTGTTTTTCATATTCTCCTCTTTCCTTTCTTCTATATTCTATTATGTTAAACAGATTGTATTTGCCACTACGCCCTTCAACACACCGGCATATACAGTCTGAAAAACAATTTTACATAGTAATTGTAACAACTATAAACCTCATTATGGTGTGCTAGATTGCACACTTTGTAAAAAAAATCTGAAAAAAATAAAGAGCGCCCAGATTTTTCTGAATGCTCTTGATATACCAGCTTATTTTTGCTATGAAATATACAACAGATTAGCCACAGTAAACTACTGTCAATCTGTATTCGTTTGTGAGATATATGGTAAAATTGATCCTATTCCCATTTTTTTCTGTAGGTCATGTCCTCCCCTGCTTTCACTTGACCTGGATCTTATTTTTCTCCTGTAGGTCATGGTCGCTCCTATTTCCACATGACCCAGATAGCATTTTTCTCCTGTAGGTCATAGCCTTCCCTGTTTCCACATGACCCAATAGTCAAATTTTCTCTCAGGGTCATTTTGTCACAAACGCAGGGAAAAGGGATATTACATAATGCCCCACTTTGCAAAATTTGCAAGAGGGTGTCCCGCATGCCGAGCCCCATCCTTATTCCGCTTGTTCGATGACACTTTACACAAAACAAATCACGCGCGGCGAAATCTTACATTTATTTGTAGAATAACACCGCGCGTCAATTATTTTATTCATAAAGTCAATCCGTTCCATTAAATATGACCATCATTTTCATTTATTATAGCAATTAATTCCGTCTATTTTGACAACCATTAATCTAACCATTTTTTCTTACTATAAGGCAAACATTTGTCGTTGTATCAGATAAACATTTTTAATATACAGATACCGGATATAAAAAAGAAAATTAGCAGTAAACATATTCAACCAACAGGATTTTAGAATGATTTCAATGACCAAACTTTTCATGCTGCAGGCACCGGAGCCATACTTATTTTTGAAGGACAAATTTGCAACTGCTTCACCGTTCCATTATTATCGATAATTGCGTTTATCTCAGTCAATTATCCAAAATCGTTGGTGAAGTTGATTTGCAAATTTTCCTGAACAAAATAATCGTATGGTCCGGTGCCGTAACTCCGAAAAATCTACGGTCATTGAAATTATTCCAAGTCCGTTGATCTTGTAATACCTACTGGATGGAAAGATACGAATATCCCATCAGACTCTCATCCACCTCATGCGCCACTTCTCTTCCCTCGCGGATCGCCCATACGACAAGAGACTGTCCGCGGTGCATATCGCCTGCGGTAAAGACATTCTTTACGTTTGTTGCGTAGTGTCCTTCCTCCGTGGCAACGTTGGTTCTCTGGTTGAGTTCCACTCCGAAAGCCTTGGCAATATAATCCTCGGTTCCGAGGAATCCGGCAGCGATCAGAACAAGTTCTGCCGGGATCTTCTTCTCGGTTCCGGCTACTTCTACCATGCTTCTGCGTCCGGTTGCCTCATCGACCTTGCTCTCAAGACTTACGATCGTGACACCGCTTAACTTTCCGTTCTTGTCTTTATGGAATTCCTTTACGGTTGTCTGATAGATTCTCGGATCGCATCCAAAGCAAGCGATGGCTTCTTCCTGACCGTAATCGGTCTTTAAGACCTTCGGCCACTCCGGCCAAGGGTTGTTTGCGGCACGCTCAGTTGGCGGACAAGGCATCATCTCAAGCTGTGTAACGGATTTCGCGCCCTGGCGGATTGCGGTTCCGACACAATCGTTTCCGGTGTCACCACCGCCGATGATCACAACATGCTTGCCTTTTGCGGAAATATATTTGTTATCCTTAAAGTTCGAATCCAGAAGGCTCTTTGTCGTGCGGGAGAGATAATCGACTGCAAAGTAGATACCCTCAGCCTCCCTGCCCTTTGCCTTAATATCTCTCGGATGCTTTGCTCCACAGCAGAGGATCACGCGGTCATACTGCTTCATGAGATCAGCAGCCTTTACATCCACACCAACATTGCAGCTTGTGACGAATTTGACACCTTCCTCTTTCATCACATTGATCTTGCGGTCAATGATCTGCTTTTCAAGCTTCATGTTCGGAATACCATACATCAAAAGTCCGCCGACACGATCATCACGCTCATAGACCGTTACCTCATGTCCTCTCTGATTGAGCTGATCCGCGGCAGCCAGTCCGGAAGGACCGGAACCGATGATAGCAACTTTCTTTCCTGTGTGCACTTTAGGAATATGCGGTGCTGCATATCCCATCTTATAAGCGGTCTCGATCACACCGTGCTCATTGTCACGAACCGTTACCGGATTGCCCCAATGCCCGCAAGTGCATGCCTTCTCACACAAAGCAGGACAAACACGCGAGGTAAACTCCGGAAAATTGTTCGTCTTGTGGAGCCGGTTGTATGCCTGCTGCCAGTTTCCGGAGTAAACCAGATCATTCCACTCCGGAACCAGGTTGTGCAGCGGACAGCCGGAAGTCATTCCGGCGATCGTCATACCGGACTGGCAGAACGGAACACCGCAATCCATGCAGCGTGCTGCCTGCTCCTGCTGCTTTTCTTTGGAAAGGAAGATATGGAACTCGTTAAAATTCTTGATTCGTTCCTTTGGTTCCACCGAACGCGCCTCGGTTCTCTCATATTCTAAAAATCCTGTTGGCTTTCCCATCGTATTCTTCCCTCCTTATGATCTTGTGCTGGCATAAAAAGCCTCGATCTGTGCCTGTTCTGCATTCAGACCCTTTTCTTCCATCTGCACGATAGCCATCTGCATACGATTGTAATCGTATGGAATGACTTTCTTGAACTTCGGCAGATACTCACTAAAGTTGTCCAACACTTCCTTACCCTTTTCCGAGTTCGTCAGCGTTACATGCTCCTTGATCATCTCCTTGAGTTCTAAGACATCGTATTTATTCGTAACTTCTTCTGTAAATACCATCGATTTATTCGTACGCATGTACAGATCGTTGTCCTCATCAAGAACATAAGCAATACCACCACTCATTCCGGCTGCAAAGTTCTTTCCAGTCTTACCAAGGATAACGACGCGTCCACCGGTCATATACTCACATCCGTGATCGCCTACACCTTCAACAACCGCTGTTGCTCCGGAGTTACGAACACAGAAACGCTCGCCGGCAACACCGTTGATGAACGCCTTACCACTTGTTGCTCCGTATAAAGCAACGTTACCTATGATGATGTTCTCATCCTTCTTATAATTAACTCCTGCTGGCGGATAAACGATCAGCTTACCACCGGACAGTCCCTTACCAAAGTAATCATTGGAATCTCCGACCAGTTCCAGTGTCAGTCCCTTCGGGATAAAAGCACCAAAACTCTGTCCTCCGGCACCGTTACACTTAACAATGTAGGTATCATCCTCAAGGGTATCATCATATGCCTTTGTAATCTCGGAACCAAAGATCGTACCCAGAGAACGGTTGACGTTGGTTACTTCCGTATCGATCATTCTCTTTTGCTTCTTCTCTAAAGCAGGCATCAGTTGCTTCATAAGAACCGTCATATCTTTGGTCTGATCCAACTCAAAATCATATACCTGCTTCGGATCAAAGATAACCTTCTGCTTCGTTCCTGCAAATGGGTTATTTAAAATATTATCAAGATTTAACTTTGCCTCTCTTCCTGATAAATCCTCGCGAACTTTTAAGAAATCACTTCTTCCGACCAATTCGTCCACTGTGCGGCAGCCGAGCTTTGCCATATACTCACGAAGCTCTTCGGCGATAAAACGCATGAAGTTTTCAACATACTCCGGTTTTCCCGCAAAGCGTTTGCGAAGCTCAGGGTTCTGCGTTGCAATACCGGCCGGACAGGTATCAAGATTACATACACGCATCATAACACATCCCATGGTTACGAGCGGAGCGGTTGCAAAACCGAATTCCTCGG
Organism: uncultured Agathobacter sp.; assembly: GCA_934316545.1. Classification (GTDB taxonomy): domain Bacteria; phylum Bacillota; class Clostridia; order Lachnospirales; family Lachnospiraceae; genus Roseburia. The sequence goes on from CAKRDT010000005.1 coordinate 57,096, forward strand.
CACCGAGACATGCAGCGATTGCTACATCTCTACCACTCATCAGCTTGCCATCGGTCTCGATACGGACCTTGTTACGAAGTCCGTTCATAATCAAAGTCTGATGCGTCTCGGCAAGGCCAAGCTCCCAAGGAAGTCCCGCATTATGAATGGAACTGCTTGGTGCGGCACCGGTTCCTCCATCGTATCCCGAAATCAGTACCACCTGTGCACCGGCCTTGGCAACACCGGCAGCGACCGTTCCGACGCCAGCTTCTGAAACGAGCTTAACAGAGATTCTTGCATCACGATTAGCATTTTTTAAATCGAAAATTAATTGTTCCAGATCCTCGATGGAATAGATGTCATGGTGTGGTGGCGGAGAAATCAGTGATACACCCGGTGTGGAAAGTCTGGTCTTTGCAATCCACGGATATACCTTCTTGCCAGGCAGATGTCCGCCTTCACCTGGCTTTGCGCCCTGTGCCATCTTGATCTGAATTTCCTGTGCACTTGTTAAGTAGCGGCTTGTTACACCGAAACGTCCGGATGCAACCTGCTTGATCGCAGAACAACGGTTCTTACCGTCTACTCCAATGGTTAGACGATCTTTGTCCTCACCACCCTCACCGGTATTGGATTTACCATGCAGATGATTCATTGCGATTGCAAGTGTCTCATGTGCTTCCTTTGAAATAGAGCCATACGACATCGCACCGGTCTTAAAACGTGTGACGATGGAATCAACACTCTCGACTTCTTCCAGCTTGACACCTTTCTTTGGATAATTGAAATCCATCAATCCTCGCAGGTTCGTATGCTTCTGTTCCTCATCGACCAGATTGGTGTACTGCTTGAACATTTCGTAATCACCGCGTTGTGTAGACTGCTGCAGTAAATGAATCGTAGCCGGATTGTACAAATGTGCATCCGCGCCGCTTCTCATCTTGTGGCGTCCCTTGCTGTCCAGTGTTACATCCGTCTCCAGTCCGAGCGGATCATATGCTGCCGAATGCAGTGTATTCACATCATTTTCGATATCTTTAATCGTGATTCCACCAATACGGCTGACCGTGTTGGTAAAATATTTGTCAATGACTTCTTTATCAATACCGATTGCCTCAAAGATCTTTGATCCCTGATAAGACTGAATCGTAGAAATTCCCATCTTCGCTGCAATCTTTACGATACCGGTGATGATCGCATGGTTGTAATCATCGATGGCTGCGTAGTAATCTTTGTCAAGCATGTGCTCATCCACAAGCTGCTTAACGGTATCCTGTGCAAGATACGGATTGATCGCACTCGCACCGAAACCGAGCAGGGTTGCAAAATGATGAACCTCACGCGGCTCGCCGGACTCAAGAATCATAGAGAGTGAAGTACGCTTCTTCGTCTTAACCAGATACTGCTGCAAAGCAGAAACTGCAAGCAGCGAAGGAATCGCAACATGGTTGTCATCCACATCTCTGTCTGAAAGGATCAGGATATTGGCGCCATCGCGGTATGCACGGTCGGCTTCAATATACAAACGCTCTACCGCTTTTTCCAGGCTGGTGTTCTTATAATACACAATTGAGATAGTCTCAACCTTGAATCCGTCAACCTTCATGCTGCGGATCTTCATAAGATCCGTGTTGGTCAGAATCGGGTTGTTGATTCGAAGGACTTTACAGTTCTCAGGCTTGTCCTCAAGCAGGTTACCGCCGGCTCCGATGTAAACAGTTGTGGATGTGACCACTTCCTCACGGATGGAGTCGATTGGCGGATTGGTTACCTGCGCAAATAACTGCTTAAAGTAGTTAAAAAGCGGTTCCCGGTTTCCGGACAGTGCAGCAAGTGGTGTATCGGTACCCATTGCAGCCGTTCCCTCGATTCCGTTCTTTGCCATCGGCAGGATGGAATCCTTAAGAGACTCGTAGGTATAACCGAATGCTCTCTGCATTCTCTGGCGTTCCTCCTTGGTGTACTCCGGGACACGCTCATTCGGGATCTTAAGATCCTTTAACATAACGATATTGCTGTCGAGCCACTCACCGTAAGGACGCTTGCCTGCATATTTTTCTTTGAGTTCATCATCATCGATCACACGTCCCTGGATCGTATCAACGAGAAGCATCTTACCAGGTCTTAAACGATCCTTTGTCACAATCTTGGTCGGGTCGATCTCAAGCACACCGACTTCGGAAGAAAGAATCAGGTAATCATCATCTGTAATATAGTAACGGGAAGGACGAAGTCCGTTACGGTCGAGTACCGCACCCATCATATCTCCATCGGAGAAAAGAATGGAAGCCGGTCCGTCCCACGGTTCCATCATGGTTGCATAATACTGATAGAAATCTTTTTTCTTCTGACTCATGATCGAGTTATTTGCCCACGGCTCCGGAATCATGACCATGACTGCAAGGGGCAGTTCCATTCCGGACATAACCAAGAACTCCAGGGTATTATCCAGCATTGCAGAGTCAGAGCCCTCTGTGTTGATAACCGGAAGAACTTTCTGAAACTCTCCGCGAAGTTTTCCGCATGCCATCGTTTCCTCACGAGCAAGCATCTTATCCGCATTACCTTTGATCGTGTTAATCTCACCATTATGCACAATAAAACGGTTCGGATGCGCTCTCTCCCAGCTTGGATTTGTGTTGGTAGAAAATCTTGAATGTACGGTTGCAATCGCGGACTCGTAATCCTCATCCTGAAGATCGGAGAAGAATTGGCGAAGCTGCTCTACCAGAAACATTCCCTTGTAAACAATGGTTCTGCTTGATAAAGAAGCAACGTAGCTGTCATCGTTTGACTGTTCAAATACGCGTCGTGCTACATACAGCTTACGATCAAAATCAAGGCCTTTTTCCACATCTTCCGGTCTCTTTACGAAAGCCTGCATAATGCATGGCATACAGTCTCTTGCTTTATCGGAAAGCTTGTCCGGATGGATCGGCACTTCTCTCCATCCCAAGAACTCCATGCCTTCCTTCTCAACGATCACCTCGAACATCTTCTTCGCCTGATTCTTTTTCAGTTCATCCTGTGGGAAGAAGAACATTCCGATACCGTAATCCCTCTCCTCTCCAAGTTCGATTCCAAGAGGCTTTACGGCCTTCTTGAAAAACTTGTGGGAAATCTGTAAGAGGATACCGACACCGTCTCCGGTCTTACCATCTGCGTCTTTTCCGGCTCTGTGCTTTAAGTTTTCAACAATCTTCAAAGCATTCTCAACCGTCTGGTGGGTCTTAATTCCTTTAATATTGACAACAGCACCGATTCCACAGTTATCATGTTCAAAACTCGGATCGTATAATCCCTTGGCTACTGCTGTACTCTCATTCCACTGTTCTTTCATAGGACTGTTCCTTTCTGAATTGTATTGCTGCAATGTGAACTGCTCGGTTCTAAATGGTTTTGTTTCATTGATGTCTGTTTTCACTCACACCGCATACGCTTTTCTTGTATTTGATTTTACTACTGTGAAGTGTTATCTGTAAATAGTTATTTTTTATCCGTTTTCTGATAATATGTCAATTGCAATATTTATATTATATTTGTATATACAATTATTATATTTTTCTTTTTAAATCAACATTATGCAAACAATTAAAGGCTATTACTTTAAAAAGTTTTTTCAAAGTAATAGCCTTTTAATATCTATTTTATCGAATTGTGTCTGAATTGTTTCTCAACGAAAGGTCTCTTTTTTCAAAATCAACGCCCCTTATCACTGTATTATCTCTCACTGTACTATCTTTCACTGTTCTATCTTTCACTATATTATCTTTCGCTGCACTCTTATGTACTTACACCCATTCATCTAAGAATCATATCAAAACTCGAAATCCTCATAGTCTTCCGGCAGAAAACGGTGATAGATCATATGCCCGCCTTCCTGCTTGAAGCAATAGTAATACGGATCATCCGCATCATCCTGAAACCAGATGCGCTCGTCAAACTCTCCGTTATCCATCTTTTCTCTGCCCACCCGATCGGAGTGTGCAGTAAAGAGTTCATATATCTGATCGATCGTGCAGCCATGCTTTGCCACAAGATTTACCAATTCACGGATAAACTCGTTCTCCTTCGTATTCTCATGTACATACTCCACCCCTTCCGGCGGAATGTGAAAACAAAAACGATCGCCTCTGTGTGATACTTCCACCATTCCCAGCTTGTCAGAAAGCCTTGCATTCATGCCCGCCACAATTGGTTCCGCCGGGGCAGATCCTGCTTCTTTGTCCCCCACAATCGGTTCCGCCAGGGCAGATCCTGCTTCTTTGTCCCCCACAATCGATTCCGCCGGGGCAGATCCTGCTTCTTTGCCCTCCACAATATTGCGTGTCGCATCGACATCTTCTCCTGTTCCCTCAAGGATTTTCTGCATTTTATCTGCGTTTACATCCATTCCAAAAAAGTGATTCAATGAACTGAGAGGATAATACAGTCGGATATCCTCTCTGTAATATCCCAGCTTCGCCTGTTCCTCCTTGATCACGTCGATCAGGCTTCGTTCTAAGTTGCTATAATCTAACTCATGCATTTTCCACATTCTCCATTCTTATATATTACGATTATGAAACATGTTCTATTTTACTTGTAAGCTTCAACTTGCTTTCGATTTTTCTGTTTTTCTTACAGTTTTCAATCTTCTTCCGGATTTTCTGTTTTACCTGCGTTTTCATCCTTCTTCCAGATTTTCTGTTTTACTTGCAGGTTTCATCCTTCTTCCGGGTTTTCTGTTTTACCTGCGTTTTCATCCTGCCTTCAAACTTGCGACCGGTAATTATATTCGAGTTTATCTATACATATTCCTAAAATATTGTATGGCAGACAGGTAACCCCGTCAAATATATATTTCTTACATTTTCCCATCAACTTATTTCACGTACATTTCTCATTCTAGCCGCTCACGCTATCATTCTGACCTGCCGTAACATACACCTATACGAAATATTCTTTTATCATTTGTTCAATGGTTTCGATATCCAATGGACTTTCCTTGGTTTCATAGGTAAGAATCAAATTGACCGACGGAACGATTCCATTCCTGCAATACAATTTTATTTTGTTACAGGCATTTGCGATATAATCAGGATTGTCCATCATTCCCATATGTTCCCAATAATAAATCTTGCCATTACGCGGATGTCGGATTGTAAAATCCGGATGTATTGTTGTATTTCCCAAAACCAATTTCTGTTCGTAACGAAAAGGAATTCCATAACTGTAAAGTAATTTATCAATGATAGCCTCCGATTTTGACCGTACAAAGCGTCCCTGTGTCGCCTTAATGTTACGTGTTTCCGGATGATCATTATTCGTCTCAAAATCTTCCTCCATCCATTTCTTAAGTTCTTTACTTGCGGAACAAAATTGCCCATCCAATAAACGTACATATTCATCATGCGCCATCATTTGTTCCGTCTTATTTCTCGCCATCTCCGCAAATCCAATGTATTCCTGGCACGCTCTCAATTCCAGTTCAAGTTCCTCCATCTGATATTGATAGTACTTTTTTAAAGCAAGCTGCCGCGCCAGATCTTTCTGCTTTTTGGATAGGTAATTTGTTTTTCCATCATACTTCACATACCATTTATACGCATTATTGTTTTTGGCAACGATAATTTCTCCCTCCGGAAACGATTTTCCCATTTGTTCATATTTTTTCAGTTCACTCTCTATGTATTCGATGCGTTTTCGTATTTTCACTTCATTTTCAAACATCATTTTCCCTCATTTTTCTTTCTCCAAGGGTATAGGATCTCATTTTCCGTTCCTGTACCCTTGTTCACTTTCCATTTTGGGTATATTTTCAGTTTTTTCTGCTCCTGTACCCTTGTTCACTTTCCATTTTGGGTATATTTTCAGTTTTTTCTGCTCCTGTACCCTTGTTCACTTTCCATTTTGGGTATATTTTCAGTTTTTCCGCTCCTATACCCTTATTCACTTTCCATTTTGGGTATATTTTCAGTCTTTTCCGCTCCTATACCCTTGTTCACTTTCCATTTTGGGTATATTTTCAGTTTTTTCGCTCTCATACCCTTTTTGCACTTTTCAAGAGGGTATATTTTCAGTTTTTTCTGCTCCTATACCCTTTTTGCACTTTTCAAGAGGGTATATCGCCGGTTTTTCTTTTCCTATACCCTTTTCAAGTTTGCTCGATACACCTTCATTTGCGATATGGTTCTGCCACCATTTCTCCATCCACAAATCGAACCCGGATACGTCCATAGTCAATCGTACTGTAAAATGCGCTGCCGCTCTCGCCAACTCGTGCAATCACTTCCGGACTCGGGTGCCCGTATCGATTCTTTTTGCCGGCCGATGCGATTGTCAGACGCGGATGAAGTGTATGTAACAAAACATCACTGTTCGAATACTTTGAGCCATGGTGCGAAGCCTTCAACACATCTGTTTGTCTGCATTTACCAGCCGAAACAAGCTGTTCCTCAACTTCCGACGAAATATCCCCTCCGAAAAAGGCGCTGAAATTCTCATCTTCATAATACAGCACAAGGCAGCGATCGTTGACATCTTCGCTATCATTATCGTTCGTTGGATACAGACACTCGATTCTAAAAGTTTCCGCGCGATTCCTCTCATTCACCACATCTTCTTTCCTTGTTCCCAATACATCACCGGCCTTCATATAACACACCCGAATTCCATTCTTCTGAGCCAGTTCTGCCAACCGGTGTGCCTTCTCATCCTCTTTTTGTGCCTCCGCCAAAACCAGCGTTCCAACAGCATACCCACTCTCCATCACTTCAACCAGACCCGAAATATGATCTTCATCCGTGTGACTGACAAACCAATAATCCACCTTTCGGATTGCCTTCGCTTTCAGAAACGGTAAAATGCGATACGTTCCGACATTCTTAACATCTGTGCTTCCGCCATCAATCATAAAGTTGGTTCCATCCGATGCACAAAGATAGATAGCATCGCCCTGTCCAACATCAAGAATATTAAGTTCAAATCCCTGATTCCCGTGAACCAGAAGAACTGCTAACAAAATGATAATTCCAATCCAAAATCCAAGACCCATTCTTATCCTTTCTCGACTTACACTTAGCATTCTCCCTTCCCAATCCGCTTGCGACACAACCGCCCCCTGCTCCACATAGGGCACAGACTTTTCCACGCCCCTATACATTTTACCTTTTTCCTGATTCACACGGTCTCTGCGCATCCCACACCAAAGAACATAATAAAACGCTCCGAGCAGACCGTAATACACGACCACCCGGACCTCCGATGGCTTCCCCGTGATCATCCGCGCCCCCGGAAGCAGCAACGAGGCATTGCAAAGCCACCGGTAACCGTGCAGTACCCACCCGCACACACGGCACAAAGCAAATGATAACGGCTGTAAAAAAGCAATCTGTCCGGCCAGTGAACCAAAAGCCGCAAGCCCCAACACATACGGAACTGCCGCAAGCACCGGAATATTAAGAAGAATCGCATACACCGGAATCTCATAGTAATAATAGGCGACAAGCGGTAAGGTAAAAAATTGAATGGACAGACTGATCATCATTCCCGGCAGACACTTGTCCATCCAGCGCTTCATCCAATCCACAAGATTCTGCATCCTTATCCTTTCTGCATCACGCTTTACCACATCGCACTTTGTCGCATCACATTTTTCCGCATCACACTTTGCCGCATCGCACTTTGCCGCATCGCACCGCACCACATCACCCTGCTTCTTTCTACGCCCATACACAACCTTCCAGCTTCCCACTCGCGGCACCAATACACCTTGTCCCACACCGATTCCAATGACCGCCGCAACCGAAAACTGAAAACCACTGTTTGTCACCAGCAACGGATTCTCCCATAATAAAAGTATCACAATAAGACCAAGTGCACTGAGCATATCATAGGCGCGCCCCAAAAGATCCGCGACAATATAGATGATCAGCATTCCCGCCGCGCGCCGTGCGGAAACGGCATTTCCTGTCATAAGCGTATACGCCGCAAGAAATGCCATCACCACGATTCCCGCCCACAGATAACTCAGTCCGCACCGCTGCCGCAGGAAGCGATAAAGCGACATCCCAAGAAGCGAGATATGAAGCCCGGATATTGCCAGCACATGTGCAATCCCGGATTTCTGATAGAGGGAGCGGATTTCGCTGTCCAGCGATGTCTTATCTCCCAGAAGCATCGCCGATAATACACCGTCATCATTGGCGTACCGCGACAAAGGAATCCCAAGTTCCGCGCGTACAAAAGAAAGCCCTGCGCGAAAGCGATCCGGTGCACCTTCCACCCGTTCCACCGCGTCCACCCACACGCCGAAATCGATCTTCTGGCTTCTATAGAACGCACGGGAATCAAACTGTCCCTCGTTTGCTGCCTCGTCAAATAATGAAATTGTTCCCTGTAATATAAGGATTTGTCCGACCGAATAATCGTCGGAAGACACGTATGCCAATGCATCGTTGCATGGCATCAAATGATTGGATTGTTCCACAGAACAATCGGTAAGATAGTAGTAGAAGCAATTTGTCTTTTCTTCTACCTTGTTAATTTTGCCTGCGAGCCGGATCGGTTGTCCTTCCTCCAGCACGGATAGATATTCGTTGCGAAAAGCATCCTGCCTTCCAATACACAGGATCCCAAGCAGAAGCATCACCGGCATCCCCGCAGCAAGCACCACTAGGCGTATTCCCCGTTCCTTCCACGGGGTTGCATAAAGGAAAAGCAACAGGCCGATCCCCAAACTAAGGATCACGCCTGTCCACTTCCACAGAATACCGGTCAGAAACATACCCGCAAGCAAAACGATCGGTCTTTTTCTCACTGTGTTGAATCTACCTCGTCTTCTCCGTAATCTACCATACTTAAATCCTGCTCGTACATTGGCGCCAGATCATAGGTGTAGCGGCACTTGCCACTGGTATCTCCGTTAATGGAAATCTGTACCTTGCTCACACTCGACAGTTCCGTCAACGAATCAACAATGGAATAGAGAACAACCTGCTCGGATATCTCCTGATTTTGGTTTAAGAAAGTCTCGTCAAGATTCACATAACACACACCATCTACAACGGTAATTGTGATCAGCTTTGTTCCTGTCGGGATGGTAGCAAGAAGTCCCTTTTTCTTAGGTCCCTCCATCAGCTGCTCCATAACCAGCTTCTCCAAAGAAATATTGGAACTGTAATGCACTTCCCGTTTTACCGGAACCAGTTTTGCTCCATCTTTGCTGGCGAAATAAAGTGTAAGCGTTGTCTTCTGACTGGAATTGATCTGTTCACCCGGATTCTCCAAAAAACTGTCCAGACTCATCGCACCAACCGTCGTCCCTGTGGCAGTCTCAAGCGGCTTTGATTCCACGGTAAACTGAACATACGGATATTTTTCCAGCTGCAACAAAGTCTTTGCCACCGCTGCCCGAGTCAGAATCTCCTCCGTCGGATTCAGCTTATAGTAATCCCGATCGAAATCGACCGTTATCTGGTACGCGATCTCCGTCACTCCGAGAACTTTAACGTTCTTTGGAATGGTCTGGCGAAGTCCCGCATCCTCCGGTTGTTCCTGCAGGATCCTAAGCAGCTCCTGAATCCGCCCTGTCGTATCCGTCGCCTGTAATTCCACCTCCTGCGGGACAATCTTTGTCATATCCGCATTCAGATAGAAAACAACATGTTTATCATCTTTTTTCTGGTTTCCACACGCCGCAAGAAGCAACATCGCTGTCGCCAGCAAAAGCAATGTGGCAAATAACCTTTTCCTCATAGAATTCTCCTATGCCATAAATCTTCTGCCTATACAAATCTCTGCTATATCCTGATCATCAGGCAATATAATTCAAAGGAATACGCACATCAAACGTCGTCCCCTCACCGAGAACCGAATGCACCTTGATTGCCCCGCGATGCATCAGGATCGAATTCCTCGTGATTGCAAGACCAAGTCCCGTTCCTCCGATCTCACGCGAATGGGATTTATCCACACGGTAAAATCGCTCATAAATATGCTCAAGCGATTCCTCCGGAATACCGATTCCCGAATCCTCCACCTTTAAGTAGAAATACTGATGATCCGCATTCAGCGATACGTGTACCCATCCCTCGCCGTCGTTACGATTGTATTTGATCGCATTTTCCACAAGGTTTGTGATGGCAAGCGTAATCTTGACTTCATCCACTTCCGCTGTAACCGGGCGGAAGCTCTCCAGCACAAGTTCAACTTTCTGCTTGTCTGCAATCGGCTGCAGCCTCTTTAGAATCTGTTCGAGCAATTCATTCACATTGATCGTAGAGACATTCAGATCCGCTGCCGCCTTATCCAGCTTAACCAGCGACAACAGATCATTGATGATCTTTGTCTCTCGCTCGATCTCGTTTGTGATATCCTCCATAAACTCCTGATAGAGCTCCTTTGGCGCATCCGGCATACTGTTGATGGAATCCGCCAAAACCTTCATAGAAGTCAATGGGGTCTTAAGCTCATGCGACACATTGGATACGAACTCCTGACGGGAATCATCCATAATCTTCATCCGACCAAGCATCTGGTTGAACCTCTCACAGATCTGAATCGTTTCCGTATAATCATTGACCTGAAGACAGTCGTCTCCATACCCCTCCTTGATTGCCGCAATCCCATCCGAAATCTTCTGCAAAGGTTTCAGGAAATGAAGAAGTATCAATATGGCAAAAAATACACAGGTAATGATTACAACCAAAACAATGATCGTTGCAATCTGTCGCAGATATGCCTGATTCAGCTGAATATTATCGGTTGAAACACTGATCAGCATAACGCCGACCACCGTATTGGACGCATCGTTTGGATCAATGATCGGAATCGTCATCTCAATATAATGGTTTTCCGAATCATAATGCGTAATATCTTCACCGAGGAAACTGCGCACAACCTCTTCCGCAATAATAATCTTGTTATCGTCCAGATTATACGTGTCATGGTACACGCAGAAATCCTTGTCCACAATGATCACACGCCCGTCATAGATGGTTGTAAGCATGTCGATCTGTGCCTGTATCGTACTGGATTCCGTCGCATTATCCTGGGACATATATTCACTTGTCGCAATCTGGTTTGCCAGAATCTTGGCCTGACTTAGGATCTCGCTCTCGCGGATAGCCACAGCCCGCGCCGCATAGGAATGCAGAATTCCCGATGCCAGCACCAGACTCGGCACAATCGCGATCACAATAATTAATAGGATGAATCGAAATTTTAAACTTTTAACAAATTGCAGAAACTGCTTGCTACGATGCATGAAATAACCTTTCTACTTTCGTATTCTACTTCTGACTGTAGTAGTAGCCCACACCCCACTTGGTATGGACATATTTTGGCTCGCTCGGGTTCGCCTCAATCTTTTCGCGAAGACGCCTCACATGGACATCCACGGTACGCACATCCCCCGGATAATCCTTGCCCCATACCAGACCGAGCAGATCCTCTCTGCTGTATACTTTATTCTCATTCTTTACAAGAAGCTCTAACAGATCAAACTCTTTGGCGGTAAGATTCACTTCCCTATCGTGGATAAACAGCCTGCGGCTGTCACAATCCAGACGAAGATCTCCCTTTTCGATCACGGAAGACGTCTCCTTCTTCTCACGCGGACCGTAGGTGCGGCGCATAATCGCTTTAATTCTCGCCTTCACTTCCAATATATTAAAAGGCTTCGTGATATAATCATCCGCGCCATATTCAAGTCCCAGAATCTTATCCATATCATCGCCTTTTGCGGTCAGCATCACGATCGGCATATCCGAAAATTCACGTATTGCCTGACATACCTCAAATCCATCCATCTTCGGCAGCATAATATCAAGAAGAATCATATCATACTCATTCGCACGGGCCATCGTCAGTGCCTCTTCTCCGTCGTATGCACAATCCACATCCATGCCGTCCTGCTCCAGACTGAATCGAATTCCTTTTACAATTAGCTTCTCATCATCCACTACGAGAACTTTCTTTGCCATCTCACACCTCAATCGACCGTTATGTCGTCTCTCATTTTTTCAAAAAGCGCATTCTTGATACCGGATACCTTCATGATATCCTCCGCCTTTGCAAAAGCACCATTCTCATCGCGATACGCAACGATCGCCTCCGCACGCGTCTGCCCGATTCCTGACAACTGCTGCAATTGCTTTACATCCGCAGTATTGATATTCACTTTGCCATCCGTTTTCGGATCCGTAAAGGCCGGATCTGCCGAGGCCTGCGTATCATGCTTCTTACGCTCGGCAGCTTCTTCCTCAGTCGGAAAGGAGATCATCTGTCCGTCGGTCAGGAGTTCGGCCAGATTCCAATAATCCCGGCTTGCCTTCCCGGTAAAACCGCCCGCAGCATCCACCGCATCACATACCCGTGCCCCTGCCGGCAGCTCATACACTCCCGGATTTACGACTTCTCCGCAGACATACACAAGAAGCGGCGCCCCACTCCGTTCCGCCGTATCTTCAGTATCCGGGAGTAAAGCCTCGCTCTCCATTGGTATCTGTGTCTCCTGTGTCGCCATAAGATACGCCTCCGTATCCGAAGCCCCGCATCCGCAAAGGAATACACACAAAAGGATTACACACGCTTTTATTTTATTTTTCATATTCGTCTCCTCTTCCCTATCCGGCAGAGGAAGTCTCAATGCACTTTCTATTTTAACTACTTTTTACAATTATTACAAGTATATTTCATTGCGAACTGCAAAATTCATTTTTCTGCAAACGCAATGATAGATTTTATCCATGACCAAATATAAAAATGCTGCTATCCGCATATCCGGACAACAGCATTTTCTTTTCGATCCATTACCCTTTTACAGCCAACAGTGCTTTTTCCAGCTTCTCAATCATTTCATCGACATGTTTCTTTTCGATGACAAGCGGCGGAACCATACGGATCACATCTGCGCCTGCAGTAATAATAATGAGCCCCTGCTCCAACGCCTTAGCCGATACCTGACCGACCGGAAGCGTACATACCAGTCCCTGCATCAGTCCCATGCCTCGTCTTGTTGTCAGGAAATCATACTTGGCAACAAGTTCATCCAGCTTCTGCTCAAGATAAGGTGCAACCTCATGCACGTTATCAAGAATCTTCTGTTTCTCAAACAGATCAAATACCGTTGATACCGCTGTTCCGACAAATGGATTTCCGCCATACGTTGTACCGTGATCGCCCGGTGCAAGCGACTTGTCGGCAACCTTCTGGGTCATAAAAAATGCTCCGACCGGCACGCCGCAGCCAAGTGCCTTCGCACAAGTCATAATATCCGGCTTCACGCCGTAATTCTGCCATGCGAACATCTCGCCGGTACGTCCCATACCGCATTGGATTTCATCGAGGATCAGTAAGATATCCTTCTCGTCACAAAGTGCGCGCACACCCTCGATAAATTCCTTCTCGGCCGGATAGATACCGCCCTCACCCTGAACAGTCTCCATAAGGATCGCGCAGGTCTTGTCGGTAATCTGCGCCTTTACACTCTCAAGTTGATTGAAATCCGCAAACTTTACGCCCGGCATCAGCGGCTCAAACGGCTCCTGATAATGTGCATTTCCCGTAACAGAGAGTGCACCGATACTTCTTCCGTGGAACGAATGGTTCATCGCGATAATCTCGTGTCCTGCGTGACCGTCTCTTGTGAAAGCATACTTCTTGGCAGCCTTGATGGCTCCCTCGATCGCCTCTGTTCCACTGTTCGTAAAGAAAATACGATCCATTTCGCTTGCTTGCAGTGCTTTCCTGGCCGCCTCGATTGTCGGCACATTATAATAAAGGTTTGAGGTGTGAAGGAGCTTATCAACCTGTGCCTTTAACGCATCGTTATACTCCTTGTTACCATATCCAAGCGCACACACAGCGATGCCCGCTGCGAAGTCAAGATACTGCTTTCCGTCCGTATCATACAAATATACACCCTCACCATGGTCAAGTACGAGTGAGAAACGATTGTAGGTATGTAATAATTCCTGCTCCGCAGTATCGATATATTCCTGTTTATTCATGATTTAACTTCCTTTCAAAAAAGCAGTCCGCAGCGCACCGGGCCGCCTATTATTGTCACAGCCAAGACAAAACCTTACTTCTCGTTCTCATTATAGAAACGATTATCGCTGTCCCCAAGAATTGCCGTGCCGATTCCTTTGTTGGTAAAGATTTCCAGCAACAGGCAGTGCGCAATCCGTCCGTCCAAAATATGCACGCGCGATACTCCATTCTCGATCGCATCAATACAGTTATTCAGCTTCGGAAGCATTCCTCCGCCGATATAACCGTCTGTGATCAGGTTCCTTGCCTCGGATACGGTAAGTTCCGAGATCAGTGTCGACTTATCATCCGGATCCTTGTATACACCCTCGATATCCGTCAGGAATGCAAGCTTCTCGGCCGATACGGCACGCGCGATCGCACAGGCCGCATCATCCGCATTAATATTGTAGGTATCATAGTTATCGTCCAGTCCGATCGGACAGACAATCGGAAGATAATCATTCTCCAGCAGATCATAAAGAATCTTTGGATTGACTTCCTTGATATCGCCGACAAAACCAATGTCCTGTCCATCGGACAGTTTCTTGTCAACCTTAAGGAGCCCACCGTCTTTTCCGCTGATACCGACGGCATTGACACCGAGTTCCTCGACCATCTTGACAAGAGACTTGTTCACGCGGTTCAATACCATCTCCGCGATTTCCATCGTCGGCTCATCCGTCTTGCGCAGACCGTTGATAAACTCCGGTTCCATTCCGGATTTTTCAACCCACTTGCTGATCTCCTTACCGCCACCGTGAACGATGATCGGCTTAAAGCCAACCAGCTTAAGGAGGGTAACATCCTGAATTACATGCTCCTTTAACTTTTCATCGACCATTGCGGATCCACCGTATTTTACTACGATGATCTTGCGGTTGAAACGCTGGATATAAGGGAGGGCCTCAATCAGCACCTGCGCCTTTTCCATTACTGCATCCATATTCTCACTCATAACTGTTCTCTCTTTCTATCGTAATCTCATTCATATGTGAAATCCTATTCACATTTCACATCTGTCTGTCATAAACCAATCTCTGCTTATTGATTAAATTTCGTTATATTGGCCTCATTCAACGGGAAGTCATAATAATTCAGATCCTCTCGGAAGCACCATCCGGCTTCCTTCCAGAAATGATTGCCCAATTCATTGCTCTTGAATGCGATCAGGCTGACCTTGTTGATCTTCTCATCCTGCAGCGCACGCATGCATGCCACCGCCATCGCCTTACCGATTCCATGCTTTCTGTAATCTTCATGCACACATACATGGTACAGACAGCCGCGCCGTCCATCGTGTCCGCAGAGAATCGCACCGACAATCTTGCCGTCTGCCACGGCAACCATGCTCGTTGTCGGATTGCGCTTCAAAAAGCGGCTGACCCCCTCTTTCGAATCATCGATCGAGCGGATTCCAAATCCGTGGATTCCCATCCACAGAGCATAGACCTCTTCATAATCTTCTTCTTTCATTACCCGAATGTTATATGTAAAATCTTTCATTACCTGTACTTCCTTCTTCTGAAGTTTGATTCCTCATACCATATTTTGCCAGAAACGACTCCATCCTATTTCTATGCTTTCGCTCTTTTAAGGGAACATAGGAACCATCTTTAATCCTTCTGCCTCGTCAAGGCCAAACAAAAGATTCATATTCTGTACTGCCTGACCGGCTGCACCCTTGACCAGATTGTCCAAAGCGCCCATCATGACAACTCTGTGTGTCCTCTCATCGATCACAAAATTGACATCGACATAGTTGCTGCCTTCCACCCACTTTGTCTCAGGACATACGCCTTTTTTCAGAACTCGCACAAAGCGTTCCTTTGCATAATATTTATCGTATGCAGCCTTAATCTCCTCATAAGCAGGATAGGTACCGTCCGCCTTCTGCTTCAAAGCTGCATACTCTGTAGCAAGAATACCACGATTCATCGGCACAAGATGCGGCGTAAAGTTGACAACGATCTCCTTTCCGGCCGCGTAACCAAGCTGCTCCTCGATTTCCGGTGTATGTCGGTGAGTCGTGACACCGTATGCTTTCATGCTCTCATTGACCTCGCAGAACAGATTCGGTGTCTTTGCCCCTCTTCCTGCTCCGGATGTACCGGACTTTGCATCGATGATCAGTGTATCCGGATCAATGATTCCTTCCTTCACAAGCGGATAAGCCGTCAAAATGGAACAGGTCGTGTAGCATCCCGGATTTGCGACAAGACGCGTCGCCGGTGTCACCTTGTCCCTGTTGATCTCACACAGACCGTAGACCGCTTCCCCAATAAACTGCGGACTCATGTGCTTAATCTTGTACCACTTCTCATAAGTAGCAACATCTTTGATTCGGAAATCCGCACTAAGATCAACAATCTTCACTTTACTTAAGATTTCTTCGTTTAACACGCCGGCTAAGAATCCCTGTGGCGTTGCGGTAAAGATGACATCTACCTGGGAAGCAAGTTCTTCCATATTATCGTCAAGGCATTTCGCATCGACGATCTCGAAAAAGTTCTGGTATACATCTGCATAATTCTGATCAATGTAACTTCTTGATCCAAACCACTTAATCTCAGCTTCTTTATGATTCATTAAGATGCGAACCAGCTCCGCTCCTGCATAACCGGTCGCTCCGATAATTCCGACTTTAATCATGTTATATCCTTCTTTCCTTGCAGCACTTTATTCATCATCTGCGCTGCAATATGTACTTTAATAATATAGTACACCTTTTGCCGTCCGTAAATAGCAAATATTCACAAATTTATGTATATTTATACAGATTTATGTATATTTTTTCACTTGCGCATTCTCTTATTATGTTGTATATTGAGAACAGACTATAAAGCGTTTTGATTTATCAGCTTTACGAAAATGCATAAGAAAGGACAAAAGCTATGAAAGAAAAAGTTGTTTTAGCTTACTCAGGCGGTCTCGATACTACCGCGATCATTCCCTGGTTAAAGGAGAATTATGGATATGACGTTATCTGCTGCTGCATCAACTGCGGACAGGGAGAAGAATTGGACGGATTAGAGGAGAGAGCCAAATTATCCGGCGCTTCTAAATTATATATTGAAGATATCGTTGATGAATTCTGTGATGATTACATTGTACCTTGCGTACAGGCCGGCGCCGTATATGAGCACAAGTATCTGTTAGGTACTTCCATGGCTCGTCCGGGTATCGCAAAGAAGCTCGTTGAAATTGCAAGAAAAGAAAACGCCGTAGCCATCTGCCACGGTGCAACCGGTAAAGGAAACGACCAGATCCGTTTCGAGCTTGGTATCAAAGCTTTGGCTCCGGACATCAAGATCATCGCTCCTTGGCGTGATGACAAGTGGAAAATGGATTCTCGCGAATCCGAAATCGAGTACTGTAAGGCACACGGAATCGACCTTCCGTTCTCTACCGACCAGAGTTACAGCCGTGACCGTAACTTATGGCACATCAGCCACGAGGGACTCGAACTCGAGGATCCTGCATGTGAGCCAAACTATGATCACCTTTTGGTTCTTGGTGTATCTCCGGAGAAGGCTCCTGACGAACCGGAATATGTAACCATGACATTCGAAAAAGGTGTTCCAAAGACTGTAAACGGTAAGGAAATGAAGGTTTCCGATATCATCCGTGAGCTTAACCGTCTCGGCGGCAAGCACGGAATCGGTATCGTAGATATCGTTGAAAACCGTGTCGTTGGAATGAAGTCCCGTGGTGTCTATGAGACTCCTGGCGGAACCATCCTTATGGAAGCACATGATCAGCTCGAGGAACTGGTTCTTGACCGTGAGACACTTGCCACAAAGAAAGATATGGGCAACAAGCTTGCACAGGTTGTATACGAAGGTAAGTGGTTCACACCTCTTCGTGAAGCAATTCAGGCATTCGTAGAATCTACGCAGGACGTTGTTACCGGTGAAGTTAAATTTAAATTATACAAAGGCAACATCATCAAAGCCGGAACGACTTCTCCGTACTCACTGTACAGCGAATCACTTGCAAGCTTTACAACCGGTGATCAGTATGACCATCATGATGCTGACGGATTCATCACACTCTTCGGTCTTCCGCTGAAAGTTCGTGCTATGATGAAGCAGAACATCGAGAAAAATACAAAGTAATCGCTTATCTGGTCAAAATAAGGGGCTGCGCATGCAGCCCCTTAACTTTTTATATTTTTCTTCTATGCAATTTCAACAGCCGATTCACAGAATCGACCACGTACCGGTTCGCAAGCAGATAGATGACACTGATGCTCAGGCATATGAGCACAAATAATGCAAACCAGCCCCAGTCTCCGAGATAATCATAGATTCCGGCAAACATCAGCACATCCCGTAAGATTCGATGCAGCATATAAATCGGCATCGTCCGCTGACCAATAAATGAGATTGCAGTCTTCTCTCTTGGAATATAGAACAGGATTGCCCAGGAAATCATAAACGCAGCAATCATGAGGGCAAGTCTTACAAACGGTCCCTCCCATAATCGGTCCAATTCATAATAGGAGATATTCTCATACACCATTCCAAGCTCATCTTTCATCTTTGCGCCGGTCAGAAGAATTCCCGCACAGATGAATAGCGCAGCTGCTGTCACATTTTTTTTGTATGCCGGATGTAACGCCTTTTCCAGCACCGGCTGCTCCATATAGTAGCCGAGGAAAAAGAACGGTCCGAACACAAGAATTCTCGACAGACACAAAAAATCTCCCACATTCTTAAAGAATCCGGCCGCCAGTGCCAGGACAATATTGACCATAATGACCGGCAACGGCTTAAATTTTCGTATCAGAGGAATCATCAGGTACCACGCGATCATTGCAAACAGATACCATGGTGCTCCACTCTGTGAGAAGAAATTAATCTCACGAAAGCTTCGAAAGCCACTGATCGCATAGACTGCCTGTATTGCCACAACAAACAGGATGTACGCCTTAATCAGATACAGGATCTTTTCAAAATTGTATTTTCCATCCTTATAGATCCTCTTGGAAAAATAGCCGGATACAAACACAAAAAGTGGCATATGAAACACATAAATCAGTCTCTTGATCAGAACAAGAACATTTCCCTCTTCATGAATCGGAAGAAGGAAATGCCCCAATACAACCAAAAAAATTAATACTGCTTTAATATTATCAAAAAAATAATCTCTTTCTTTTGTCATGATACTTACTTCTAACGCATATAGATTTCCTCAAACCGAGACACTTCCATCGGTTTTGCAAAATAATACCCCTGAAAGATATCGCAGCTTATGGATTTTAAGAACTCAAGCTGTTCTTTCGTCTCAACCCCCTCAACGATCGTATTCATCCCCAGTTCCTGTGCAAGTACGACAATTGTGCGAAGAATCTTTCTGCTTCGCTCCATCTCCGTCGTCTTGCGAAGAAATACCATATCCACTTTCAGTACATTGACATGAATCTCTTTGAGCATGTTCAGCGACGAATATCCGCTTCCGAAATCATCCATCTCAACAATGAATCCGTATGCCTGAAGCTGCTCGATGATCTTGATCCTCTGCTCGACATCGGTCATCACAGAGGTCTCCGTAATTTCAAGATGCAGCCGCTTCGGATCAATTTCATATTGTTCTACAAGACTCGTAAATGTCTCATAAATGTCAATAAAATAGAAGTCCTTGGGTGAAATATTCACGGAAAGATACATATCTTCCCGTCCCTCCGCCGTCCATTCTCTCAGCTTCTTGCATGCCAGCTCCCATACATATCTGTCAAGCCGGACGATCGCACCGTTCTTCTCGAGAACGCCGATGAAGGCGGATGGCGGCAGATATCCCTTTTTCGGATGAATCCAGCGGACCAAAGCCTCCGCACCATGCGATTCTCCCTTTCCGTTGACCTGTGCCTGCAGATAAATATGAAACTGTCCGGATGCGATCGCCTCATCCAGCTCTCCCATGATTTCCTGCTCATTTAACACACTCTGTCGCAGATTTTCATCATAATAAGCCAGACGCTTCTGATAGTTTCCCTTGATGGTAGCGATCGCCATCTTCGCACGGTCACACATCACCGATACCGGAAGATTCTTCTGCACGATCTCATACACACCAAGATACAAACGGATCGGATATTCGATATCTTTTTCTATGTATACCTTCGATTGCGGAACTGTCTGGAAATATTCCTCGTCATAATCCGATTTCTTCATCAACAATGCAAAGCCGTCATTGTCAATCCTTCCATAAATCTGATCCTGTCGGCACAATTTATAGAGCGATCCCGCTATACGGATCAATACACGATCTCCGCATTCCGTTCCGAACACATCATTCACCATCTTAAAATTGCCGATATCCGAACAGATCAGAATAAATTCTTCCTCCGGCTGTTCATCCAGTCTCTGTCGAACTTTTTCATAGAAAAATTCTTTATTATACAGTCCGGTCAGTGAATCATGCGTCGCACGGTAACGCTCCAACTGCAAAGCATTGACTTCCTGCGTGCGATTCTTGATATCAATAAACGCACCGATTTCCGCTCCATCCTCGTCCAGAAGTTTTTTAAGGAAAATGCGCAGATACAGTGTCTTGTTTTCTACTTTAAGCACAGTATCGCGACCGTTTTCATCCACTTGCTTCTGTAGCTCCTTCTGATACCAGAGTTCGAATGCTTCCGTAGCATCCTTGCGATAGTCCGGTTCGATCAGCTCAACTGCACTCTCATTTGCCTGAATACAATTGCCATCCAGATCAAATAAAAGTACACCATCCATCATATCGTGTACGACCAGCGTAAAAAGCCTGTCAACCAATCCCCTTGGCACATAGACGACAGACATATAGTAGATCAACACGCCTCCGACGGCAAATCCAATCATAGAGGCATCAATGATTCCACCAAAGAAAACATATCCGATATCCGCAATTTCCACAAGCACAAGAATAACCAGAACCGATATATATTTCGGTCGATAGATACGCGGTGTCTTTGTGATTTTAAAAGCAAGACTTATGATTGCAAAAACGATCAATAGATTTATGAGTGCAAAATGTATATGGTACGGCAGGAAAGAATTCAGCCGGTAAAACACTTCCCCATCATCCAATATCATCTTCGTTGCGGTAAAAGCATGATGCGTGAAGAAATTACACACCATAGAAACCGAATCCGCCAGAAGCAGCGCGCCAAAGAGAAACGGACCATGCTTCATCAGATTCTCACTGTTTGTGTACTCCATCACAAATGTCATCATATAATACATTACCCAGTTTATTCCCACGAAAAAAACACTGTATGCAAACATGCAGACAGTTTCTGACGCTGAAATAAGGACAACCATATTGGTGATTGTGGCAACCAATGCCGCAATCAACACCTTACGAAGCGTTTTTGCTATACTTTTCTGACTGGAATATGATTTTGAAATTGTAAAAAATAGTATAATCAGCGTTCCGATGAAAGCTGCCAGATAACTAATTCTCACGACATCACTCCTTTGTCACCATTGTAACAACTTTCATCATATCTGTCCACTAAAAACGGTTTTTCTTTCCAAACAAAAAAAATCCTTTCTTTTCATACGGCTCCTGCGCAACGGATACCACAGTGTATCCGGTTGCGTTGATGGTCTCCTTGAGTTTTTCCTCGTCCAACGCTTCTTCCGAGATAATCTCCGTTCTCTTCTTTCCGTGTGAAGAGGATAACTTCTTAACCGCATCGCCAAACGCACGTCTTACGGCCTCATTCACATGATTCTCACACATACCGCACATCATGCCATCTACGCCTACTGTTGTCTTAACCATCTTACCTTTACCTCCTGTTTTATAAATGATTAAATTCCTTTTAAGAGATCCGCCGCACGTCGGATCTGTGCCTCATCAGTTCGATAGAT
This sequence comes from uncultured Agathobacter sp., assembly GCA_934316545.1. Lineage (GTDB taxonomy): Bacteria > Bacillota > Clostridia > Lachnospirales > Lachnospiraceae > Roseburia. Next base: position 78,956 of record CAKRDT010000005.1, read on the forward strand.
TTCAAATTCGCTCATTCCCTCGATTCCCATATGCACACGCTCATTCCGGTAAATCATTCCGCTGTCCAGCACCTTTTTGCCGGACATATGAAACGCATGCACTCCGGTCGTCTCGGCGATCTGTCTGATATTCTCCGCCTTCACGCCGGCACCTGCCAGGATGGTCAGTTCCACTCCTCTTCCGGCACCCTTTCCATCAGCCATCTCCTCCGGCACGCGATGACGGCTCTCACTTTCTGCGGCACACTCCACAAGCTGCCTTAAAAGCTCTCTTCCCGCAAGGCAGTCCGATTCCTGTCCGGAGGTAAGGATCGTATCCACACCAAGCGCTCTCGCTTTCTGCATCGTTTCCATGGGATCCCGGCACACATCAAACGCCCGGTGCAATGTAATGCCACAATCGCCTGCTGCCGAAATCATTCCCCGCATCTGCGTCTCATTTAAGGTTCCGTCCGCATTCAGGCTTCCGATGACCACACCGTCCGCACCGGCTGCCGCAAAATGCCTGATATCGCGCACCATCTGTTCATACTCATACTCCGTATACAAAAAATCGCCAAATCTCGGGCGTATCAACGTGCGGATTGGAAGCCCGGTTGCTTCCTTTACCAATTCAAACAATTCATATCCCGGTGTCGTTCCTCCGATGACGAGATTCGAGCACAACTCAAAGCGTGTCGCACCGCCGGCTTTTGCGGCGATCGCAGACTCCACACTGTCCACACATACTTCCAATATGTAGTCTTTCATGTGTTTTCTCCTTTTTATGATGTTATAAATAGGCGATTGCGAAACTCCTGTGGCGGCATGCTCCGGCTGGGCTGACCCGGTGGCGGGCTTCTATGCTGACACTAGTTATCCAAAATCAAGAATTTGCTGAAAATGTCCGCTGGGCTCTTTCTATGATTTTTGTCCGCTCAA
>CAKRDT010000006.1 GCA_934316545.1 uncultured Agathobacter sp.
TTGCAAATTCAATGATTTTGTCTAAAATCGTGTTCAGCGTAGAAGCCCGCCACCGGGTCAGCCCAGCCGGAGCACGCCGCCATAGGAGTTTCGCAAACGCCTATATCTCTTGCAAAAAATATAAGGAGGCTTAGCCATGAAAATAAGAACCAGACAAATAACCATAACCGCAATCATGCTTGCAATCTGTATCATCAGTCAATTTTTTAAAAATCTGAGCGTGTACATTACGGGACCAATCATTAACGCAGCCCTCATCCTAACCGTTCTGTATGCGGGCACTGTATGCGGAATCATCTTAAGTGTCATCACTCCGATTACCTCATTTTTTATTACCGGTGCATCAATTATGGCTGCAATCCCGGCTATGTTCCCATGTATTATGATTGGAAACATTATTCTGGCAGCATCTGTCGGACTCCTTCACGGGAAATTGGGTAAGAATTCAGGACTTTCGGTATCCATCGTGATCGGCTCCGTACTTAAGTCAGTATTTATGGGAATCCTGATTTCTCTTATCATCCTTCCATCATTCCTTCCGGTAAAAATGCAGCCAATGCTGCATGCACTACAGATTCAGTTTTCTGTGACCCAGCTGATCACAGCACTCATCGGCGGTGTCTATGCCGTCATGATTGCAGCCGTTCTCAAGAAAATAAATAAGTAATATTGTGAGTGAACAATAAAGAAGCGCCAAATCGGCATGAATCTGTCGAATTGGCGCTTCTTTATTCGCTTTCACATACCCGGACTATTTACAAGCCTTAGGAATCGTAAAATTGGTCGCCTTATTATACTTTGCAAAAACCTGTGTTGTCGCTGCCTTCGTATAACTGATATCCAGATCCGCAGCCTCATCCATTCCCATGCCTTGCATCTGCTGAATCAGAACCGTCATATAACCATTCATAAATGCAGTCATATCCGTTGTAATCTTAATCGGACGATACGTTTTCCTGTCAATCCAGATGGTTGTTTTCACCGCTTTCAAACCGGAATAATCGATTGCCGCATCATCGGATCCATCCCCTCCGATGCCGATTGCTGCGAACACGCTTTCCATCGCTTTTCCAAGATCTTCCCCTGCAATCTCTGCAGAGATCTGCACCGTATTCACTTTGTTGACCTTCACGTTCTTCTTTACGATCTTCGCATTGGAATAAATATCCGTATCCATTGACGAAAGGGCATCTGCATAACTGCTCGCATCCACCTTATCATATGTCTTACCGTCTGCGGAAACATACGCAATCATCTTTCCCTTCGCATTCTTCTTTACATACGTGATTGTCTTTGCCTTGCTGGTCTGACCGCCGATTGTCATCGTAGTCGTAGCAACCCCCTTTGTCTTCATGGGCTTGGCAAAAGAAATTATCTTTTGTACAGTTTTTGCATTCGTTGCCACCCCATCCGAAATCATATTCTGCACCGTGGTTGTCGTAGTCTCATACGACTTGACATTTGCGATTGCCTTGGTCATCTTCTTTAAATACTGATCCGCAGTCAGCGACGCAGCGCCCGTTGGTACCGTACTTGCAAATGTGCAAAGTACCATCGCAGCCGTCAGGCATACAGCCATCAAACTTTTCTTCCATTTCTTCATAGCTTCATTTTCTCCTCTTAATTTTATAAATGTTGTAGCTGATTTTAGGATACCTTTCTTAACGAACGGTGTCAACCTGCAAATAGCATGAATAGGAAAAATCCATTATCTACGCACTTATTCACGCGAACGGATTTCATTCCATTCATAACTTTGCAAATCATATCAAAGAAGTCGATCCCACGAATGCATTGGATGAAGGAACCATCGGAAACGCGACCAAAAATATAAGTGCAATACACCTTTCCAATCTGCTACATAGTCCCCCTCTTTACCAATGTTCATATAGTCGCCTCCCCCTTAAAAAGGGTGGCTCGAGGCGCTGGGTGTAACCCCTTGGTACCCGGCAGCGTCTCAAGGCGCCTTTGACTTTCTCTTCGCTCAAGTCACTATCGCACTTGACGCGTTGCTTATGCCCATGAATGGGCGTTTGTATTACTTCGACCAGAAATGTCTGTTTCCAAATTTATATTTGAGATTTGCATGTCTGTCGAAAATCATAAGTGCTGACTTTCCTTTTAAATATCCCATAAAACTAGAAACACTGTTTTTCGGTGGAATACTTACTAGCATGTGAATGTGATCCGGCATAAGATGCCCTTCTATAATTTCCACACCTTTATACGCGCACAATTGTTTCAACACATCACGTATATCCTCTTTCAATTGATTATAAATAACTTTTCGTCTATACTTTGGAGTGAATACAATATGGTATTTACACATCCATTTTGTATGGGCGAGATCATTAGACTTATTCGCCATATAAACACCTTTCCTTTCTTGCAATAGTGACTGAACAACTCTATTGTAACGGAAAGGTGTTTTTTCGTATAACTTTTTGTCTCCACCCGCATAGCAGGTGGTTTATTGTTTCACGCGCAAGCGCGTTCAACAGGCTAAAGCCCATAAAGAAAGCCGATGGTCGCTTTAACCACCGGCTTATCATCATCCAGACTTCACTATCACCTTATTTCGCTCTTATGAGTTCTTCGGTCTCTTCGGCTGATGCAAAATTGTCGGACAGATCGGCCACTTTTCATTGGCTCTCTTCTGAACCTCAACCTTCGCTGTCTTGTCCAGAATGTTCAACATTCCTTTCTTCAGTTCGTCTCTCATTCTTCTTTCACCTCCTGTCCAAACAGCTTTCCCATCAACAATAGAAAAGCACTCAATATAAGGCCAAAACTCATGAATAAAATATAGCTGTCCTCAAACTTCAGGTAAGACAAAAACACAATGCTGATAAATTCAATGAAAGCAGTTACCCTTGTTATATACTTGCTATCATCATGCTCCTTCTTATTCCAATCCATATTTGGATGGTTTACCGCACCGATCACCAGAGAAAAGATCAATGCAATCATTGTAAGCGCTATATTTATATTCATGTGTTTTGCTAAAAATGGATAGAGCACTCGGGCATATAAAATATAGATGCCAAGCGACCCAATCAGACAAGCCCGGAATGTATTCGCATGGAATCCGCCAGCATGCTTCCTGATTGCCGAAAAATAGACCAGAAACAGAATCGTCTGTCCCAATAATCCAAAACATATCGATAAAAACAGGATCAACGACATTCCAATTACCTTCTCGATCAGGATCTCCACCGAATAGTAGTAGATTGCTTTATCCTTCTCTTTGATCCTACCGTTCATATATAATGTATTTACCCATAAATCTGCCAAATGTTCAGCCATATCTTCTTCCTCTTTAACCGAACTCAATTATGCGATTATTTTAATTCAAGCTCGCACAAATAGAAATACGTATGACAGAATTGGAACTTTTTTGACAGAATTGGACATAAAAAGCAGGTGTTTTGCAAAAACACCCGCCTATTTATTCGGAATCACGATGCCGAAACGAAAACTTTCATCATCGTACCGGATGGCACACGAACCACCATACCCGGCTACTGTCTCCTTAATATTTTCAATTCCCAAACCATGTCTCTGTGCTTCTTCCGTCTTACCGGTTATATAGCGTCCGCTTTCCACCACCGGCTGCACCTTCATCGTGTTGTACACCGATATAACCGTCTGTTGCTCCTCCTTAACCAATTTCAACCGTATCAGTTTCCGATCACTTTTCTCGCAAGCCTCAATCGCATTATTCAGCAGATTGGTCAGGATCAACACAATATCCTCGTCCCTCACCCGCAAATGGGAAAGATCGTTGATCTTCATTTCAAAAATAATATTTCTGCTGCGCGCCTCATGATATTTGGCATTTAAAATAGAATTCACGATCACATTGTTCGTATCGATGACATCCGTATTTTCCAATATCTCAACATGGCACTCTTTCAAGTATTGCACCAATTCATCCGTCCGGTTGTTTTTTGCCAGTTCACCGATCACAAAAAGCTGATTTTTGAACTCATGCCCGCGTTTTCTCTGCTGCTCATAATTTTGTGACAAATCCCGATACCGCTCCGTTTCGCTTTTGATGCGCTCCATAAAAATCTCGTCCTCACGCAGGCGCATTTCTCTCTCCAGAATGGAATTGATCAGAGAATAGACTAGAATATTCATAACGATCAATCCGAAAGAAATGATCAGCAGGCTGTTTTTCTGCACATCCGTCAGCGGAATGCCGAAACATGCAAGCAAAGCGATCAAAGACAGGATCGTAAATACCGGAAACACTGAAAACTGTGCCCACTCGACCGTCGTCAGCATGTCCGTCGACTTTCGCAGCATATGCCGATGAATCAACAGGATGAGAACGAAGATCAATGCCTGACTAAGCATCCCCATCAATGCCGTAATCAACGGTTCCGATACGCATTCTTCCGTAATCGTGGTGCAACACTTTGCGATCATGATGATCGTTACATAATCCATCAAAAACGTGATGCCTTGATACAACAGGATAAAAGCGCCAGTCCGCAGAATACTTTGTTTAAAATATCCCCACATAAACAGGGTGCAGACGATCAGCACCATCACTTCTTTTAATATCCAGTTTCCATTGCATAAAACGGATACTACGTAGGTTCCGATCGTCATACCGGCAAGAATACCACATCGAATCCCTCGGCTTTCAAAGCGATATATATCGAAAAACGTCTCAATAAAAAGTTTCCCGAGAAGTACAAACAACGTGGTATTGATCAAACCATATACATATGCTCCCATTATATTTCTCCCTTATAACAGATCCATTGCTCCAAAGCATCCTGATATCTGGATTTGGATATCGCAAGCCAGTTTCCATCGGTCAGGCGACCCCGATATCGTTTGATTTCCTGAATGTGCTGCAGATTCACAAGATAACTCTGATGTGTACGGCAAAAGCCATCTTCATGCAGGATTTCATCAATCGGATCGAGTTTTCCGTACATCGTATAGACTGCTTTTTCCTCATTGATCACATGAAAAAGCACTTTATGCAGCCGGCTCTCCACATATACAAGATGCTCATACGGCAGATCCACGATCCCCTCCTGAAACGTGAATACATGGTTCTCCTTCCTGCCCTTCATTCTCTGCAAGATAGCATCCATGCATTCCTTTAAACGCAGCTCATATTGATCATCCTTTAAAATAAAACGGATGGCATCCACCTCATATCCACAGACCGCGTACTGCACGAAAGCCGTAACAAAAACGATAAAATTTCTGTGTGAAATCTTTCGGATCCGCTGCGCAGTCTCGATCCCATCCAACTTGTCCATATTAACGTCCAGAAAAATAATATCATATTGAGCGACTTTCGCTCCCTGCTTCAACAGTTCCTCTCCCGATGCATACAGATCAAACTTTACCTTATGCCCTCTCTGTGACAGATACTCTGAGATCAGTTTCTGCTCTCTGGAACAGAAATAATTCTCATCGTCACATATTGCTACAAAAAGCATTCTATACCTCAACTTCCTTGTTATACGAACGAAAAATCCCATCTCTATGATACCATAGAATATAACACTCCGAAAGAGATGGATTGCATTTCAACAGCAAAACATGATAAGGCAAAGTTATTTCAAACTCCCTTTTCAGAAAAGTGTTCTTAATGTATAGTTCTGACTTGAAACTGTATATTATACATATTTTCATAATTTTTATTCGTTTTTAATCTTGTTCGGCAAAAAATTGTTTATGCTAATTGGATAAAACTATCTGCACAAAAACAAAGAACTGATATCCGTTTTTGTTCGGGTATCAGTTCTTATTCCGATATACTATTTCTTTATGTTAAGGAACAATTACTGTATGTATTCTGTCTTTATTAGTGCTGGATGGCTGTTCCCCAGGTGTTGTTCCTCCTCCAGGTGTAGTACTGTTTGCTGTTATTTTGCAGCTTCCGGTGCATCCGCCAATACAGGTGCCGGTGCAAGCTGCTAAACAATTGCCTTTACAGTCATTTTTACAACCTGTTGTACATCCATCTAAGCAGGTTGTATTACAAGAGCCTGTACAAGTGCCAGTACATGTACTAAGACAGCTTTCTTTGCATCCTGTACTGCAAGTCCCTGTACAATCTCCCATGCATATGGCTGTACATGTATTTTCACACGTTCCGCTACAATCTTCACATCCAATCATTCCTGTAGAAGTGGTAGTACAACTGCCTGTACAATCTCCACCACATAAGTTCTCACAGGTGCCCGTACAATCGGTACATCCCTTTGTTGTAGTATCACAAGTGCCTGTGCAGGTTTCTGAACATGTAACATCACAAGTGCCAGTGCAATCCATACACAAATCACCGCCTGTTGCACTTTCTTCACAGGTTCCTGTACATCCAGTACATGCTCCACCACAATAGCCCTTGCAATCACTATCACAACTAGATGAACATTCTTGACCACAATTGTCTTTGCAAGTTTGATCACAGCCATCTAAACAACCAACTGTACAACTGTCTACACATTCTGTATTACACGTTCCTTTACATGAATCATTGCAACCTGTTTTGCAGCCTTGATAACAGCCTGTACTACAAGAAGTGTAACATTGACCTGAACAATCAGATCCACATGAACCACTGCAACTTCCACCGCAATAAGTATCACAACTTCCTGAACATGACTGGTCACATCCACCATCACATGTTCCTGTACATGATGTCTTACAGCCGGTTTTACAGCCTTCCTTGCATCCATCTTTGCACGAATCTTTACAGCTTGTCTTACATCCATCATTACAGCCCGTTTTGCACGTGTCTTTGCAACCAGTTTTACAGCCAGACTTACATCCTTCTTTACAGCCATCTTTGCATGCGTCTTTACAGCTTGTTTTGCAGCCGGATTTACAACCATCTTTACAACCGCTGTCACAACTACTTTTGCAACTGTTACATTTTTGGTGACAAGTGCTACCACAGGTTCCATCACAATGAGCACATTTTGCGTTACACCTTGCATCACACCCATTGCAACCGCCTTTATTTCCAGCCTTACATGCTGCTGTACAATTAGCACAGTCACCTGTACACGATGATTTACAACCACCTGCACATTCATTTCCACAATTATGATCACATTTACCATGACATGTGCTTTTACATTCTTTATTACATTTTTTATCACATGTATCATCACAAGTTCCTGAACAGCTATTTTTACACTTTCCCGAGCAACTATTACATTTCTGAGCGCACGCCGTGCTACAATCATTTTTGCATTTGCCAGAACATCCATTGCACCCCCGAGCACACGCCGTGCTACAATCACTTTTGCATTTGCCAGAACATCCATTGCACCCCTTTTTACAAGATGTTCTGCATGCAGCTTGTGCACGTATGTGTCCGGTACTGATTTCTTCTTCTGAAACGGCTATTGCTCCAACTACTGCAAGTGCGTCAATTCCACGTGCTATTTTTTGAGCAGAAGAGGAGATTTCTTGTTCTTGATGGTCTATACCCTCTTCATTATTGGTATTTTCTTGTTCCAATTGGTTGTATTCTTTGCTTTCTGGTACATCTACACTATAATCATAACTGTCACTAGGATCATAGAATTGTAATTGTTGCATATCCTGAACGAGTTTTTCACAATCTGCACCGCGCAATATCTTAAATTTTTCCATGTCTGTTCTCCAATCAATAATTAAAAAATATTTTTTATTTAATTATTTTCATGTATAAAAACAGGCATGAAAAAAGGAATGGGTGCAAATAAGGGTAATCAAAGTTTAGTGGGGGCATCCTTTAGTAGGGTCTATAAGTAGGGAGAATCCGTAGGGGCATTTAGTAGGGTCTCCACACATATTAAAACAGGGCAGGAAATCTCTCGATTTCTTGCCCTTCTTCGTCTCTTTTCGTATGATAATTCTGCAACGAAATTCTTTTGAAAGGAGACATATGAATAGTATCACAGAATTATTAAACTTGGAAGATGCCGACATCTTCATTTCCAACATCTCGATTAATGGCACAAAGAAAATCTTAACTCTTGAAACTAAACCAATTCGCCATTTCTGTCCTGTTTGTGGCTTTAAGATGTATTCACGCGGCATCAAAATCCGGACCATCAACCATCCCGTGCTTCAGGATGGTTATGAGCTAGTTTTAAAACTAAAGCAACGCCGTTGGCGCTGTACAAACACACCTTGTTCTTACACAATCAATGAATCTTTTAACTTTGTAGATAAACGAAAACGCAATACAAATGCGACTGATATGCTGATTATTCATGCATTTCGCGACTTATCCGTCTCTGCATCCAGCATTGCTTCCAAATACAAAGTTTCTGACACCTATGTTCTAGACACTTTTGACCGCTATGTAAAAATGGATCGGCTTCCTCTCTCTGACATCATTTCAGTAGATGAGGTCTGTCTCGATCTTGATCCGAACTGTCTCTACGCGTTGGTCATTCAGGACTTTTATACCGGTAATCCAATTGATTTATTGAGCAGCCGTAGAACAAATGACACCGAACCTTATTTTATGTCCATCCCACTCGAAGAACGCTCACAAGTAAAGTATCTAATTTCCGATATGTATAATCCCTACATCAACTGGGTTAACAGATACTTTCCAAACGCTGTTTCTGTCGTAGATTCTTTTCACGTAATTCAATGGATCACTCATAAACTAGATCTTTACATACGTGAGCTCATCAAAAATTTTAAGAAACGTGATCGAGATGCATATACGGCCAACGGCGGCATTATCGATGAACACACCTTTATTCCAGCATCCAGAGAAGTCTACCTACTGCAAAAATATCGATGGCTGATCCTCGCTAATCACTCCTCTATTACTTATCATTCGGATTTAAGAATGGATACACTCCTTCACTGTCTGATGAACACTTATGATTATGAAGATTCTCTTTTTATGATTGATCCAAACTTGAAGGAACTTCGTGATTTAAAGGAACTTTATGTCCAATTCAATACTCGAAATGCTGGGAAGCCAATGGATGCCAGAATTGAACTCGACAAACTGATCAACCACTATCTTCATTGCGGCAATTCAATTTTCGTTGATTTTGCCAATCTTCTGATTCGAAACCATGCTTATATCATCAACTCATTTGTAATGGTTGAAAAATACGGGGCTGGCAAAATATATAGCAGCAGACTTTCTAATGGACCTATTGAATCCTTAAATCGAAAAGTTAAAGACTTGAAAAGACTCGGACGTGGCTATCGAAACTTTGAGCATTTTCGAACCCGATTTCTATATGCGACCAGGGACACCCCTGTTATAAATGGAATAAACGATTACAATCCCGTCACTTATTTTGATATGGAAGATTAAAAAATATTTCGTTGCAAAACAGATCCGGCAGGTCGAAAGACCTGCCTGTGTTATCTATTCATGATTCGATTTAAGAAGCCCCTACGGAATGCCCCTAAAAAACTCATAGATTTTTAGTTGTCGTCCCCATTAATTGCCCCTAAAAAACTTCGGGAAACCCCACTAAACTTTGGAGACCCGCAAATACCCATTCCTCTATATCGCCATTTATTTACCTGATGCTAGTATCTATATCCAAGTTCGTCATATGTAAAGTTCTGCAACTTAAAACTCTTTAAGACATTAACATAATTTTTCTTTGCTTTTTCTGATGTTATTCTATTTCCCTTTTTGTCATTATCAAAATATTGAACAAAATATGTTTTATCATTGTCCTTATCCTTAACTAATGCATAAGGAACACGTCCTTCAAGGCTGATAATGGCTTTATAATATTTAGCGGTATTTTCAGTTGTAACTTTACAATATTTTTCAAGCAAATTCGGATATTTATAATTCGTCAATTTATTTTTTATAAAAAGGTTCCACCAATCTTCCTTTGTCATTGTTTCAATATCATATGGAACATAATACTTATCATTCTTATCAAGAATTTCAATGGATAATGAACAACCTTTTGTAGCATTTCCATTATTATAGTATCCAACCCACTGTTCATGGCAATTTGGCTGCATACCTTTGACACTTACTGAAAGCTGTGCTGCAACTTTCTTGTCGCCAAGATTTTCAGTGTCTATATAAATTCTGTAATCAGACTTCTTTGTCTTTTTATTGTAAGTTTCCTCAACTAAACTTTCACAAATTCTGCTTAATGTAATTTTACAATTTGAAGATGGTTTACTCTGTACATGCACTGTAACAGTTGCCTTTACAGTTGCATCATTTTTCAAACTAACTGTCACTTTTGCTGTTCCTTTCTTTACTGCTTTAATCTTGCCATTTCCAAGAGACTTCACAATTGACTTGTTGGATGTCTTATAATTTAACTCACTTGCCTTGTAATTAGTCTTGAATGTATAAACTCCACCTGCTCTGATCGTAATGCTTTTCTTATTCACATTGTCAAAGCTAATCTCTGTAGCTGCCTATACAGGTACTGTCTGAACTGCCATGGCACTTACAACCATTGCCAGTGCAAGCATGAAACTTACCAGCTTCTTTGAAATCTTCATTTGTCTCTACCTCCGCTTTTTGCTGTCGTTTTTATTCTTTTCTCTTTCCTTACATTATTTATTCTACCGCCATAAACCTGAAATTGCAAACCTGCTGTATACAAAACTTTCTTTTACAGGTTATTTGATTTTCACCCATGCAGACCTGAAATCCACACTGCTTATGGCAGACCACCACTGTCAGACATCACCACCTTTCCAAAAACAGGTTTTCTTTTCTATTATCAGACATGCAAAAAACACTGCCCGCGGTTTCCTGTCAGAAGAAGCCTTTTGTGTCTATCGGCAGTTTTCGTCCTGTAATGCCCCTGTAGGTAATACGCTTCATTTTTACCCGTGTCGCGTTATCCACATATCCTGTCGCAATACGGAACAGTCTCTGCATCAGCTCATTTTTGCTCTGTTCCTTTTGTTTTTCCAGCCACCAGAACATCATCAGGTAAAGGTCGAGATATTTTGTCGCGGGTCTGTCTGCATGTTTCCCAAGGAACCGCTTCAGAGAACTGTGCAGGCTGTTCACCCGTCCAAGGTTAAACGTTCCTGAGAAATGCTGTTTACTTGGGATTTCCACATGACGGATGTTGTTTGTATGGCAGAGATATTTGTAGCTGTGATGCCCGTCAGTAACCAGAACTGCCTCACCTTTTAACCTGCCCTGCAGGTACTTCTTCACATCACTGCTGTCTGCCGAACCTGCGCTGACCGGCTGCACATAAATATGGTTGCTCCTGTCAACCGCAGTGAGTACGCAGACCTGCTGGTGGTTCCTGTCAATCATGTCACAGCCTGTCAGTTTCTTCTGGCTGCCCATGATCATTTCCCTCAAACAGTGCGGTTTTGCCTTTGCAAGCCTGTTGAAATCTTTCCCTATGTAATCAATCCGTTCTGCCTTTGTCCTGTGGTGCCTTGGAAGTCTGCCAAGGGTGTCAATAAACCAGTTCCTGTCTCTTTTCCCCTTGAAAGAAAGACGGACATAAGTGCCATCTGCCTCGGTAATGCTGTTAAATGTATCGCAATAACCATAAATGTCCTGAATCATTTTGTACAGTTTTATGCGGCACAACCATGCAGTGGCAGTACTCACATTCATGTTTTTTGCAATATTCGTCAATGATTCTCCATTGATCGTTCCACGCACTGCTTCCAGCCACTGCCATTCCTGCAAATGTGTGTAGTGTGTAATAAGTCCGTAATTTTCGCTAAAAGTCTTTCCGCAGTCTTTGCAGAGATACCTCTGCACACCGCCTGTTGTCTTGCCGTGCCTGTTAAAAGAGAGGGAACCACAGTGCGGACAGCAGGAGATTTCTGCTTTGGGCTTGCTTCCATTTTCAGAAAGCCCATTCTTTTCCACACATGCTTTCTCCGCCTGTCTACAATCACTGTTTTTTGTATGCTGTTTTTCTGCAAGCTGTGCTTTCAGTTTTTCAAAGATTACCACAAGCTGGTCATTGTTGAGTTTTTCCACACCATGGATCACCTCTCCATAGTCCATGGTATCTGCCAGAAATTTCAGCAGGGTATGTTTCATTTTTCCTGCTATCCATCCTCCGCAGAGTCCTTCTTTTTTCTGTCCCTGTGAGGTCTGAGATTTTCACAGGCACAAAGACTCCTGTAGACAGCGACCTTTTGGATATCCAGTGCTTTTTTCCGGTTTTCCAGTGCTTTTTGCTCCAAAGCTGCTGCGTTGTTCAGATAAACTTCAGCCTTGTCAAACTCACTCTTTGCAGAATCCATATATTGTTCTGCCATGGACACCATTGCAAGGTTGTTTTTGTTGTCCGGAAGTGTATCGAACCAGACCTCGTCATGTGTATGGTAGAAGAGGATTGTCTGCATCAGTATTCCATAATTGTCATATGGCACTTTGCCTGTTTTCTTTGCCTGAATGATCATACTCATTTCATGGGGCAGAATGAGTTCCACACCCAGCTGTTTTGCATACAGCCGTGTCTCTTCTGACGCATCTGATGTGGAAAAGACCACTGGGATACAGTTGTCTGCCGTTGCATTTCTTACATGCATTCCTGCATAAACCTCTGCAACTGCGGTCTTTTCCAACGGTACTTTGTGGTTTTTACACTGGATGTAAAACAAGAACTCCTTATATGTGCTTTTTCCATTGTGACTGAAAGTTGCGCAGATATCCACACCCCCGTCAAACCCTGCCTTGTACTGTACAGGATCTGCGATGTTCGCCTTATTTGTTCTCCATGCTTCCAGACCACTCTGGTTCAAAATATCCACGATCAGTTCCTCATATGATTTTCCTTTTGCTGCTGCACTTGCCATAATCAGGTACCCCTTTCTAACAGTGCCCAGGGCACTGTGTAAAAAATTTAAGTACCTCAACATATTTTAATGTCGTTTACATACGTCTGGTGCTTAAAAGGGGGATGTCCGTGCAGTTTTTGAAAAACTCCCTGCATAAACCTGAAAACCCGGTGCATTTTTCTACAATCTCGTTGGAAACTTTCCTTTTGTATCAAGACTGATTTCCCTTGACTGTAATTCTGCCATGGTGACCTGATTCACCTGTTCTCTGGTGTCAATATCAGGAATTTCATCATTCATTATGTTATAAAGTGCCTGAACCTTTTCTTCTACCGGGTAATCTTTGTATTTCTGGAGCCACCAGAAAAGCATGAGATTTAAGTCAAGGTATTTAATTGAAAATGCCCTGCCTTTGTATCTGTCAAGGTAGGAATCCATACCGCTGTGGAGGCCGTTGACTTTTGCAAGGTTGTATTTCCCTGCGGTATGCTGTCCCGCCGGGACAACTTCGTGTCTGGCTTTTGTTCCATAGAGCACACGGTTATAAGCATTATGGTCATCTGTGACAAGTATGTTGCTCCTGTCAGGGATAAACCTTGGTTTCAGCTTGCTCTTTGCCATTGCCTTTTCCAGCCGCCCAACGGCAACAGGCTCAACATAAAGTTCCCCCGTGGTGTCAATCAGGGTGAGGATACAGATCTGCTCGTTGCTGATGCCGCGTTTCACTTTTTCTGACTCTCCTGAGAGCAGGTATTCCAAAAAATCTGGTTCCTCTTTTTGTAACTTGTCATATAAACCAGCCTGCTGTAAATATTCCACCCGTTGAGCATAGTTCCTGTGATGACGCGGCATTCGGTGAAGGATGTAAATAAAGAACTCCGGGCTGCGTTTGCCCTTGAAGGATGCCCGGTAATAGTATTCATCCGCTTCGGCGAGTCCTTTGAAAAGGTCACTGTACCCATACATAGTTGCGATTGCCTGATTCACTTTAATTCTGCACAACCAGGCGGTGCTAACGGAAATATGAGCATCTGCTGCTATCATGGGAAGGGAGTGATCATAAACAATCCCCCGTATGACGGTTTTCCATTGTTCACTGGTGAGATGGGTGTACCTGAGACTGTCCCCATGGTTTTCGCTGAATGTTTTACGACAATCCTTGCAGATATAGCGTTGCATGCCAGAAGAAGTGCATCCATGTTTTTTGTAATGGGTGCTTTTACAGTAGGGACAGCAGGATATTTTGGATTTGCCTACTTTTGGCTGTGCCCTTGGAGAGTCAGAACTGCTTTCAGAACTTTCTTTTGCTTTCAGCTGTGTTTGTAACTGTTCCAGTTCTTCTAGGGAAAGACTGTCAATAAACTCCTGTAGTTCTTTGTCTGTCAGTGCCATAAACTTCCACTCCTTTTATAAAAATAAATATTTTCTTATTCTTACAAAAGTGTAGTTTTTCAGGACGTGAAAAAAGGCTCTCCAGAAGTTCTGGAAAGCCCTTGGGTATGGTATTTGATTTTTATATTGCATGCGTGATTTGTGAAATGTATATTTATACTGTTGAGTTAAGAAACACACAATTCTGAAAAGGGAGATTTCAAACTACCTGCAAGCCTTTGGAAGCTTAAAGTTTGTTGCCTTATTATAATTCGTATATGTCTGTGTTGCAACTGCCTTTGTGTAACTGAGGTTCACATCTGTCGCACCGTCTACACCCATGTCCTGCATCGACCGCGTCAGAATTGTCATATAACTGTTCATAAACGCTGTCATGTTTGTTGTAATCTTAACCGGAAGATATGTTTTCTTATCCACCCAGATTGTCGCATTCACGGATTTCAAATTTGAGTAATCAATCGCTGCGCTATCCGATCCACTCCCCATACCGATTGCTGAAAAAACAGTTGCCATCGCTTTTCCAAGATCTTCACCGGTAATCTGTGCGGAAATCTGAACCGTGTTAACATTGTTGACTTTCACATTCTCCTTCACGATCTTCGCATTGGAATACATCTCCGTGTCGATCGATGATAAGCTGTCAACATAACTGCTCATATCCATCTTCTCATATTTCTTGTCGTCCAACGAAACATAAGAAATGATCTTACCCTTTGCATTCTGCCTGATATATGTGTACGATTTCGCCTTGCTGCGCTTGCCGTTCACACTCATCGTCGTTGTAGAGACACCCTTTGCCTTCATCGGCTTTACAAAGGAAATGACCTTCTGCACCGTCTTGGCATTCATCGTATCTCCATCCGCAATCATATTCTGTACCGTTGTTGTAGTCGCCTCGTAGGACTTAACCTTCGCTGATGCCTGTGTCATCTTCTTTAAGTACTGATCCGCCGTCAGCGTCGCAGCGCTCGCCAGTACCGTGCCTGCAAATGTGCAGAGCACCATAGCCGCCGTCAAAAAGCGCAGCCATCAAACTCTTCTTTAATTTTTTCATAACTCATTTCTCCTCTTAGATTTATGATTACTGTAACATATTTAGGATGTCATTCCTGTTTTCTTTTGTCAACGAGAACTTATTCTCTGATTCCTATTTTTGCCGGAGCAAACGCAATAAACGCATCATCTTTTTCATTTATGTAGCTGTTCCAATATCCGATCGTACTGGACATACATCTTCTGCACTTCATTTTCGAGCGTATAATAATGCATAATGTATGGGATCAAAAGCACCACAAACAGTAAGGTCAGTGCCAAAAGCGCCGGCATCCCAACCACCAGGGAAGCCACAAAAGACATAAGCGTCAGGACGGCAAACGTAACCGTCACGATAAGATGTATCAGGCGCTCATGCTGAAAAAAGCCAATCTGCACCAAATGTTCCTGTAAGATTTCATTCCATCGCTCAGGTGGGATTGAGTCCGGATCAGACAGGATAGAATCAACTTTAAGTCTGTAGGATATAATTCTTTTTTTCATAAAATCAACTTCTTTCTGAAATGCATAAGTTATCGTCTGTTAATATCCAAATTTAACGTTTTTGCATATATAAAAAGCCGATGTATACACACCGACTTTTCACATTATGATACCTTTTTCACTTTTAACTTATAACAAAAATTCTTGTCATATGAAGAATATTTCATATAAACTTTCTGTCCTTTCTTCAAAGAAACCGTTCCAACTTTTTTCCAGCCTTCTCCGCTCCCCAATCTTGTACTTGCAAGACACTTATATGAATTATTATATAATGCACAAGTCAAACCATAATAATGGTCAATATCAGTGTTCACTGCCTTAACCGCATATCTGCCTTTTGAAGGGGCCGTAAATACATAATAATCCTCATCATCCAGCATCATAATTCCATTATATGTGGTGTTCAGTTTTACCTTATCGGCTGAACTCTTGCTATTATTGTTCTCTGTTTCTAAATTCTTCACACTATGCTCTACAACGCGGAATTTATAGTCCCATTGATAATCAGAACCAGATGAAGAAGAGAAAATCAGTCTAACTTTGGTACCTTCTTTAAAAGATAACATGGATGATGTCCACACACCATTGGAATAATAAACATTTGTATTCTCGTATAACTTATCGTTGACAACAACCTTTACCGGCATCCACCAAGTTGTCGAATCAGAAACTTGATTCTTATGCATATAATATTGACACGCAACCTCAATTGTTATATATCCGGACTTAGGCATCTCATATACATACTCCTGTGACGTTCCACCTGGCAATGCCATCTCATACCAATCATTTCCATTTATCGTAGTCGTTTCAGCCTTAACCTGCTCAGATGGCATTAAAAAGGCAGATAACAACATTGCCCCAGCAACTATCAAACTTACTATTTTTTTCATGACATTCTCCTTTTTTGCGATATTTATAAATATACTACATATTTTTCTGTTCAGCAAGTTTCTTATCCAATCGACCACCATTCAAAGGTTACACTAGTTTTCCTCTCATATGTCTACAACCAAATGGAGTTCACTACACTTATATTCTGTAACAATATATGGAAAATGCCCATTAAATAGTAAATCTTTAATTACTATGCTATGCGGATGATGATATCTATTTCTCGCCCCTGCCGACATAACATAAAATGCATCTAATTGTGCTAATTTTGAATTATAATTATGCTTAGATCCATGATGTGGAATTTGAATACAACCAATGTTCTCCCAATATGTATCATACGCCTCATATAACTCTTTCCACTTATATTTTCCAGAAGCATCATAATCCCCCATATATAGACAACCAGCCATTTTTGAGTCACAACAACAATACCTCTTAGCATGACATGTATCATTTACACCTTGGCCTACGTATTGTATTGCCACTTGCGCTTCCATCCCAGAATATAAAGTCATCGAATTTGTATTAAAAGATCCCTTTACTTTTTTATAACAATCTTTTATTTTATTTCGCTCTGTATCCGTTCCATTCTCCCATATTGACTGTAAATCCGCACTATCCATATCTTTCCCAAAGCAATTTTCTAATTCGTTTTGCAAAAATTCAAGTCTATCTTCTTGCCTAAAATTATATGGGATAAATAACCACTCTCTTTCTAGTGAAGAATTATAAATAACATTTTCTAAAATACGCTCAATGACATTTTCCCCCGACCGAATCAACATCGCATCGATTTCATTATTACCACTTTGGTCATTCTCCTCAACCTTATATAATTTTGGTCTATCCGCTATATCAAATTGATTGAATGCTTCATATGGATCACGCACAAATAAAGACGCAAATGACTCTTCCCCGTTATTCTTTATTATATTTAACAAACTTATATACTTCGTATTTTTCTCTGTTATTAATGGGAAAAACATTTTTTTAACATGACAATACTTTAATAAAAACGGAATTCCATTGATATGATCGTCATCCAAATGTGAAATAAATACTGCATGTATCGTCTGGTCTTTATAAAAATTATCCCTTATCTGTTTTTCTACTAATTTTACATTGGTTGACGATCCACAATCATAAACAATATTAACATCTTCATTATCTCCCCAACCTTCAAATTGTTCACAATAAAATGCGCCTTGCCCAACCGGCAAAAAACTTCTAATCATCATTGATTGTTTTCTCCTTCTGCCCTAACACATTTATCAAATTGTCATTATATACCAACCATTATATTCATTTGAGAAAAAAGTTTCTTCATTTCTTCTTCTCGCAAAAGTCTCATATGTAACATATACGTCTATGCCATTTTCCCCCGCCGTATTTAAAATGATACAATTAGCTTCATTATTTGTAATATGATCAAGATTCCTTGTATTCCAGGAATCATAATCTAAATATTGACTTTGGGCATTTCCAAACAAGGTAAGTTTAGGATTTAAAACATCTAAATATTCGTCATTACCACCTGTTTTTCTTCCATGATGCGGAGCCACCAAAACATCAACGTCCGTAACATCTTCTTTATGATTTTCCAATATATAATCCCACGTTTTCTCGGCTGAATCGCCTGCAAAAACCACCTTTTTTCCATCACCAGTTCGATACAATATCACATATGAACAATCATTGTATTCTTCTGTTCTATTTGCTTCTTCCACCAGTTCGGGCGTAGGTGCTAGCAAATATAAACCGTCAGCTCCTGAGTTTCCATTTTCATCCTGATTATAATACTGTCCATAACTTCCGGAATATAAATGCATTACTTTAGGGGAAGTATCAGACTTTCTAATTTCTTGATAAAACTCCCAATCCTCCTCTTTATATTTTCCCCAAGAAGTATTTTCATCCATCACTTTTGTGTTTTCAGTGTCCCAAAAATTCAAAACTTCAAATGTTTCAAATAATTCTTTGATTCCATCCATGTGATCCATATCAGGATGTGTTAAGACAAATCTAAAGATCGTTTTTATTCCTAAATCTGACAAATACTCTATTGGATTGACCGGGTAATTTTTTTGATTATGATTTCCTGATAAAGACGCACTCTCAAAAACCATCTCTAATGCCGATCCATTTGAGATGTCTATAACAGTATTGTGTCCAGAAGGATGTTTTACCAAAATACAATCCCCTTCATTAACATTTAAAAAATGAATTACACCCATATAAATATCCTCCCTTTTGAAATCATTGAAGCTTACGAGAATTGCTATATACTTCTACTCTTTTTCTAATATAATCCGTTTGTTTTTTATAACTATGTACAAAAATAAGTATAATTAAAAATCCACCCGCTATACAAAGTAAATTTTGGCCCACCATCCCCATCTGCTTCACACAATCATAGAATAACCAATCGTATATTTTGGCTCCCATTGCAAGCGCCAAGACAGAGATGATCGTACGATAGACATTGTTCGTTTCATTCAATGTTACTATCAAAGGATCATTTTGGGAAGCTTCTACGTATTGTTCATAAGGAGCAAATTTCAGATAGGCTTCTTTCAATTTTGTTTTTTTATTCTTAATTTTCAATGCTTTTAGCCACTTTTCGACAGTCAAAGATCCAACACGACTTATCAACATTCCAACAAAATAATACATTACAACATTTTCCCATCCTGACCTTATAAATGTAAACCTTGTGGTCTGATCCACAATATAACAGAATACTATCCCTGGGAACAAATTGTTAAATATATTATATGAAGATATTTTATCTAAAACACTTTTTACCACTTCTTCCATATCACTCTAATATGATAATTAATAAAATTAAAAATCACTTATATCCTTTCTTTTAGTCTAATCTATTTTAGACCGAATGTGGACATTCCACAATATAGATGACAGAAATGGAACTTTTTTGACAGAAATAGGAAATATTATAATCTTTTTACCTTATTTATCTCTTTTTGCATAGTAATTCTACAAAGAATTAAATCAGGCAGGTCGAAAGACCTGCCTGATTCCCATTTGGGTTCAATTTATTTATACTATTCACCAAAATCATAAACGAGCATCATTCTCTTCCTCAAAAATTCCCTCTTCACCAAACAGGATAACATTTTCACTATTTGGTCTAAACTGATCATCTAATTGTTCAATTTTTACAAAACAAGGCATTTTAACTCCTGTCCCTGATACAATGCATTCACCTGGTCCAAGTACAGTTAATGAGTCCATGGCATTCTGATCTAAAAATGCTACAGCTTTTCTGATTTTACTCAAATCATTTGGATTAACCAATTTATGAATAAAATAATTGTGCATTTGAGAGACAATCGTCGAAGAAATGTCTGATGGACGTTGACTAGAAATCCACAAAAATAATCCAAACTTTCTTCCTTCTTTTATTGCTCTCTCAAATGTTTCTATTGTAATACTCGTATGTTTATTATTAAACGCATCCTCATATAAAAGATTGTGCGCTTCATCAACAACGATATTTACAATTTCATTTACTTTATCATTTTGTTTTTTCTCAATTTGGTTGTAAAATAGGTGATTTACAATTATTGAAGGAATTAGCTCCATCATATCTTTATTAACGTTAGCTAATTGGATAACGGCAATTCTTTTGCCATTAAAAATATCCCCATTACTAGAATAGAATACTTTATCAAAATCAGAAAAAAGCTTCTCTGCTCTTCTTAACAATGGTGAAACAAATTCATATTGTGTACCAAACCCAATATGTATCGCAACTGCAAAATATAATCTAAACAGAAAATTCTTCAACAAATCCTCCGGAACATTAACTCGAATATTTTGTAATTCCTCTTGTATTTCCGAACTATTAGCATATACATTTCCATTTGCAGTTTCAAAATAAAAAACTTCTGATGTAGAATGCCACCTTAGCTTTTCTATTCCAGTGATATATTCTGCCATATTATACTGCATAGACTTAACCAGATCACGTTGACCACTCACAATCATCCGGCATATTAGCGTTTCATATTCTTCACCTGTTTTTGAATCTTTGTATGCTGTTTTGATCACAGGTTTCTGTGTCGCCTCTGTAGCATTAAGCAACACACACCATTCATCTTCCTGTAATGTTGAATAATCTAATGGTATTCTTATTTCTGATTGCGTTCTAGTTGTAAGATTGTACACCATTTTTAATGCGGATTCACATATTGCTTCATCTCCATACTCATTGTTAATATCAATAATAAGTACTTTTCCTTTGCTTGTTTTTTCTAATTCTTTTGAATATGTATTTAAGAGTTTTGCAAGAGTGTTGCTCTTACCGCTCCCTGTATTTCCAAATATTCCAATATGTGAAGGAATAATCAGATTGTAATCAAAATAACATCTTTGAGTACTATCAAATAGATTGGTTCCTAATGAAAAATTCTTTACACTTGCACAATCATTTATACGCATAAAATCTTCATCATCCAGCAACTCAATGCTGGCAGATACCATAGGCAGCATTCTTACCCCTTGTATAAAATGATTATCATCAATATATCCCTTTACTGATAATTCAATATAATACCCAGTAAAAGAGCCTTTTTTCTGTTCATCATAATACTCCCCTATTATTTGGCAAATTATGGTATCTAATCCAACCTTGGTTTTTACGAAAGAATTTATACGTGGAGAAATTGTAGTTTTACCATTTTTTACTATGTAGGGTGGGAGCAACTCATACAATTCAGCTCTTACAAACACTCCTCTTACTTCTATAACCTTTCCGATTTCTCTGCCCATGTTCTCTCCATATCTTGATAACAAACAAACGTTGTATCTTTCTTATTATCATAATCATCTTGATCTCTAATAATAATATTTATCTGATCATCAAACGGAATATAATCACTCTCTGAATACTTATACCAATAAATTGTAAGTCCGGCATTTAAACAATCCTCTAATATTTTATTAATATGCTTATCCCTTCCTGAATAACCAATAATAATTAATATAGAATTGGGTCTACAAAGTTGTTCTTTCATATTAAAAGCCACTTCAAAGTAATCTTCATTCAATATTTCCTTATATTTTGCTTTTCCCGGAATAATCGGCTTTTCTATATCTCCGTGAAGCTTACTAATCATGAATGTTGGAATATATCTCTTTATATTGTAATCATAGCCAATTACATCTATCAATCCTGCCTTCGAAGAATTATTACTAGCTGAAATCGCATTATAAAGATATCCTAATTTTTCCAAAATATTTTCAATAATAGTATCATAATTTAATGTATATATATTGATTTGTTTCATACTAGGATCTCTATTTTGAGTTTCATGTTCTATTAAGTAAATTTTTTTCAATAACATCTCTATATTTTTTATAGATGTATTTTCAGAAAACGCTTTCTTTTCTAACGCGCTTGAATGGTATTGTCTAAATTCATCAACAAACGTCTTTTTTACAATATCTCTTTCTTTGCTATCCTCAATTTGATCTATTGCACTTTCAATTCCATCCGATATATCAAAACCTAATTCCTTAAGTTTACTTTTTGTTTCTACAAAAGTACTTAGTTGAGGAAGTGCAGAACCATTTACACCTGCACCGAACAAAAAACTAATATGTGTCGATGATAATATATTTTTGTCAATCACAATTCTTTCTCCATCGTTCATTCTAATGCTTTTTCCAATCACTAACCCACCTGATTTTATTTCACGTATATCCCATTTAATATTGTAACAAAATTAATTCTTTCAAATCCTTTATCATCATTTCGTATTTTCCTCTTAATGAATCAAAAAAAGTAGAAGAATATATCAAAATAGCAGCCACCGCAACAAAAACAAGCAGAATTGTAGCCAAATATATCCAACTAGTAAAGTTAATGCCTATCACGCCCATATTTTCAAAAGAGATTGTCAGAACACCTGCAAATGCCGAAAACAGGGCTACTATAATACTATGGCACCTTTTTTCAGCAGCCTTCTTTCCATCCACACATTCTTGATACATATCGATTAATTTCTCCACCTTTTCTTTTGTATTTATCTCAAACTCTGTCTTTAAAACGCCTCCCAAAATTTCAATTTTTTTCTTATGAGATCCCATATATTTATCCATATGTACCTTTTGATCTTTATTATCAATTGCAATAAGTACGAACAATGCCCCTACACACAATAGAATACCTATAAAATACCATAAATGTTTTGGAAATAGTAACACAGTTATAATCATTTCGGCACAAGCGCCAAACAACACACCTAAGCATACCATCGCAATTTTCTTAATTTTGGGGTCAAATCGATTAAATCCTTGCTCAACTTCCGGACATTTCTGCTTAGCAGATTCATAAAATTTTAGAACATAATACTCCATACAGTATCTCCTTTCGTACATTACGCTTCTTCACTAATATTTTTTTACCATCTGATCATGTCATTACAAATGTTTCCACAATCCACATAAATATCAGCCATCGAAATAATTTCTATATCGTTCATATTAATTTAAATTGAAGAAAATGGAAATGCCTTTAGCAGAAATGGAATTATTTTGTCAGAATTGGTCATATATCGGAAATAAATTTCATAAAATCTGATTCTAACAGGCATTTATCACATTTTTGTTAAATGCAAACGTTTTACACTATTTTATTTTTGTTTCCTATGCTCTCTGCCATTCCTCTTCCCACACCCATTCATTTCTCACTTCGTTGATCTCGTTCGAATCCTCCGCGATTGCTTTCCACTTAAGCACTCCACAATATTCCCTCGCTTCATCCAATTGGTACATAAGAAAAGCAATTGCTACGCTGATCTTGCGCACATGTAGCATACTCTTGAATTTCATATCACAATCCGAATCCGTCTGCAGCATCTCAGCAAGCAAAACCAAACACGTATCCACCTGCTTCAGATTCTCTTCCTGCATGATTTCGCACTTCGCATAGAGCAGATTATGTACATTCCATGCAGCAGCAATTACGCCGGGGCGCTTACAATAACGAAGAATATTCAACATTTCATCCAGCAGTTTCTGTGCATATGCGCTATCCGGATGTGCAAGAATA
Source organism: uncultured Agathobacter sp. (assembly GCA_934316545.1). Lineage (GTDB taxonomy): Bacteria > Bacillota > Clostridia > Lachnospirales > Lachnospiraceae > Roseburia. The sequence continues at coordinate 23,669 of CAKRDT010000006.1, forward strand.
CAATGATATGCTGCCGTCATGGCACCAACGGTCAGATTTTTGTCCGCCGATCGCATCTCTGCCAAAATCTGATTTGCTACCCATTCACTATTCGGGAATTGAATTTCCAATTCTCTCGTACTTATAGCATATACCTGCATTTCAGCGACAAGTTCTTTTAATGCATCGATACGTGCGTCAGACAAAATACCAACATTACGAACAATTGCCGCAATCGCATTCACCATTCTACGCGCCCGGAAACAATATTCATCCCACACAAATGCATCATCACTCACGGCTGCAAGTTTTTCTCTTAGAGTATTCCAATAGTTTTGAATTCCTTCCATTAGCTGATCGGCTTCCGCCTCACTCCAATATCCGGGTTCCATATTATCACATACCAGTATCAACTCGTCCAAATATGGGATATTGTCCATCGAGATCCGGCATCCTTTTCCATCTTCAAACTGTGCTTCCAACGACTGTGAAAGAAAATAACTTTTCACCGACCGAACCGGTATGTTTGAATCAATGCATGGCATCTTTTCAAATGCCAAAAGATGCATATTGGACAGCTTCGGCAAACCATTGTCCGACACAAAAGCCCATATCAATTTTGCGTATTCCTGTCTCTGATCTTCACTCAACAGTCCCAAAGTATCCAAACATTCCAGACGTAATACTTTCGTCTGCCAAACATATCCACACTCATCCGGAATCTCTAATAACTCAGCTATCGTCTGTGGAGCAACAGAACACAATTCTTTCAACGGTCCGATCTCCATCTTTCTAAAATAATAAGCAAAGAGATCCATTCCGTCCCCATGTCCATGTAACGTCTTATGTTCCACAATCTTAGTCTGAAGCATCGTATCCAACATCCGTGCCTTCACGCGCTCCGATACTTGCAGCATGATTTCGATACACATCTTTGCCATAGGAAATGACACCGGTAAAGACTCTTTCTCCATCAAATCTTTCAGCACATACAACGCCATTTCCTGATTTTCCTCTGAACTGCGGCTCATAAAGCGGATTAACAATTCCGGCACATTCGACATTAACTGCCTCATCAATCCGCCCGGTGTACTTTCCTGTTCCTCAATCTCATCCATATTTAGTGAAAAAGCATCCAGCAATTTGTGCAAAATCTCCTGAATCTCCACATGGCTCAATAATGACAAACATTCCCTATCGATCAGTGTCTCTATCGTGTTACTTCGCACGGATCTGCATAACAAAAATACTCCCACAGAATAATTCAGCTGTAATACAGCTTCCATCCAAGGCATCTCCCAATCTCCAAGCAAAGTCACATATCCGCATTGTAATGGCAAACTCAGCCGATCCAGCAAGCGAAAAAAGCGGTATGCACTCTCACATCCATTACCGGCTCCAATTATCGTGTGAATTTCCCGATTTAAATTGAATGCATCTTTGTTTTCATTTTCATAATGCTTAACGTGCCAATGAAGTAAAGCATCGGTCGTACACTTTCTCCACTCCGACCAGTCAAACACAACCTGATAACCTTCTATCGTCTCCTCAATCTGGTTGATTGCTTCCTGATGTTTCTCATATTCACCAGCATAATCCCTCACGCCCTGTACGCATAATGAATAAAGCTGTAACACACCGGCCAGAAGTGATGCATAATATATACTGCTGTTTTTGTCCGCTGCCCCCTCTTCCGCTTTATGAATGTCCTTCATCAGTTTCTTTAATTCTTCAATAACAGCTTCGGCCTCATCCAATTCCACTCGAATGCCTAGAACCTGCAACCGCAGTTCATAATCCTCCGTCTGCAAATGACAATGCCCAAGTATTCGACGCATCGCCGCAAAATCCATATGATAGTATGCCTGCTTCAATCTTTCCATCCGAAGCATCTTCTCCCCGTTTTTCCTCATGTATGCATGCGCCTTCATTTTTCCGAAACAAAGGTCCCATGAGGACTCCATACCATCCTCCCGATAATCCCGAAGTAATGCCAGTCCGATTTCAAACCATTCTCTTCCCTGTTCCTTCTGCTTTTCATCCATGGAGTCGGTTTTCCAGTCTGTAATCTTCTCCCCAAAAGCATTCCAGATGGCATAAATATTCTTAATCTCATATCCCGAGTAGATATTCATTCCGATTTCATGCCGCCATACAAATTCATAACAAAAAGCAAGCATTACATCAATATCCACAAATGTATAGCTTTGCAGTAAACCATACTCCTTCGTCCTGTAATTCAGCTTCTCGCATTGGGAATATGACGGAATATACCATCCCGGATAAGTGGACCGTTCCTCGCGCCATAAGGCACTCAATGTTACTATGTCCGTCTTACGCCCCTCCTGATCCGCTATCGGTCGCCACTTTACATTCGAAAAAGCCATATTCCACTCCGGAATATCATACTGGTCATTCTTTTCCCCTTGTGAACTCTGACTATAAATTCCCCTGTTCTCGCTTTGTTCCTGCCTCACATGCTGACGATTCTCGATTTGCAGCTTCTCCCACTTATCCTGAAACGCCTGCAGTTGTTCCGGCATTCCCGCTAATTTCAACACCATATCATTCGTGCTTAGTTGTAGAGAATGATCATACGCCACCGGGAACTGATTACGAAGAGACCTCTTAATAATATCCACGAAATGCTTCTTGCAACTCTTACGGTTACCCTCATCCAAACCCGCAAGCATACTATCCAGATTCTGATTCAACGTTTCCATCCACGAAAACTCGTCTTCCGCAAACACAGTCTTCGCCAGCGTCTTCATACTCTCTTCATCGAAAACCAATGTGCGAAACTCACTCTCTTCTGTCTTATCCCGCTCATATCCGGCAACGTGCTTACCAGCATCTACAAATATCTTGATAAACTGCTGCTCATCCATCGCGTTTCTTATATGCCCACTCAAAATACCTTTACCAGCATCATATGTAACCGATTTCACAAGATCTGTAATTGTATCACTCATGAGTACCCCCTTTATCTCATAAAACACCAAAATGTTCCTTCCTCATTCAACCAGCATGCCATAGCACCATCCCGAACCCTATCGCTCTCACTGGTCAAGCATTTCTTCAACATCTCTTTCCTCTCACTTGCAGATACCCAGTCCAGATGACGCAATCTGCGAATCCACTCAACGAGCATTTTATCATTTGTCTCCATGCCTAATCTTTGCAGATCTGGTTTATACACAGAAGTCACATCGGACGGCAGCTGAAGAATCAATGCAAAAATATTCTCACCATATGCACATTCCTCGAAACCAGCAATCACTGCTTTTAATTTCTTTGGATCCATCATCCATATCCTTTTCACTTCCTGTCTGGCAATATCACGGACCTCGGACATAGGATGTCTGCACAATGAAATATACTGTTCCATAGTCAAACATTGATATTTGGTAAGAACTTCTATAAAATTCTTAGTCGGAAGATTTGCCCCAATACCACATTTCGGGCAAAAGCCATCTTCTTTTATCATTGTTTTCTCTTTACAATGAAGGCATTTCACCTGCTTTTGATTCCACTCAACAAACGATTTTTCAACCATACTTATGAGCGTGTCTTTTATACGTTGCGGAATATTATCCGGCTCAACATTTAATATATAATTCAAAGTAGCAGAAACCATGTAGCGGTTTCCCATAAAGCCGCGCCGAATGATCCGCAACCAGTTTTCCGCATCCGGATCTTCCACTCTCTTTGGCAGATAGTCATACAAACAGGTATATGACGGAATAGCATCGTCCAGCAAGCGTGCTTCTGCATACATCGCAAGATTCTTCTCTCCACATGCAGCAAGCACTCTTCCGGCACGCTCCACAACCTTTTCGATGGAACTCGTCCGAAGCATACGGATCAGCAAATCCCTGACACCGGCAGTCTCTATATTATACGCCGCCATATATGCTGCACATTTTCCAAGAATGTCGGAACAACTATACATTCCCTCTTCTATTACTTCCGGGGCTACATTTCCTTTACACTTTACCCATTCCCCATCCAGATGTAAATTCAATATATGATCCGATGAAACAAAGCAGCGATTTTCATTTACATAATGTAATAAACTATACAACTCTTTTTTAAGCTGTGCTTCGTCCAACTCCACAGTTTCACATATGGCTTTTACCAATTTTTTAGAATGTGGACGCTCTAAATCCTTTCCCATCAAGCGCATCTCCGGCAGAGGAGCACTCCAAAGTCCCATTACAGCCGATATCTTCGAATACTCATAGCAACTTGCAATCTTATCGCATGAAGTCATTCCGAACAGTTCAATTAAGATTTCAATTAATTTCTGCTCACTTTGCCTCATTTGCATATTAAATGTATCAAGCGAAAACTTTGGCCCCTCTTCTGCCAACGCCTGCTCCTCTGCATCAATCCATTCCCCTTCACCGATTGCGTTAGCATAATTCTCAATCACTTTCCACTCATTCATCGACATCTCTTCAAGAGGTAAACTTTTTATAGCATCTGTCAATTCATGATCTTCTGCATTCGGAATTAACGCTTGTATCGCATTTGCCAGATCATCAAAGGTATCTTCTGCCTCTCCCTGATGCAATAATCGTATCACATACAGCACATATTTTCTCGCAAGTCCCTGCATTCTTTCTTTATCATCGGAAAAAGCGATAAGAAGTATATGATATGCAACCATCTGTCTTTCCAAATTCTTAGACTGTACATATTCTTCCAACTGCTGTACATGCCAATCAATCTTGCTTCCTCTCAGATGATTAATCGCCCGCGAAGCCTTCTCACATAAATATGTATTATTGCCAAAAGCATACTTCCACAATTGATCATACAATTCTTGCGGGACCCGCTTATCTTTTCGCTCACCGATTCCTTCTGCAGCCAGAAAGACAGCGCCCTCCGGGAGTTCATTCCGTTGTTCGATTGCGATCAATTCCTGCACCATAGCATCATCTGTCTCACAGGCGATCGCCATACGTAAAGTTTCCTGCCAGATATTATCTCGATAATGATCGGAAATCCATTTTCTTCTCTCATCCTTGGATCGTTTTGCAAGAAAACAAGCTGCCAAATACTCTCCGACATTCAAGTGCAAAAACAAAAAACATTCTTTTCCCTTATGAATACCCTTATCCAATATTCCCCTTTGCAGCCAGAACTCCAGACACTTTTCCGCCGCCTTTCTTGCTTTTGCCAACGGATATTCCATCTCTTTTGCAAGAAAATCACCCGCATAAGCAATCATCTTATTTTTCGTATACGCATCACCGGCTGCATCATCTGCCTTGCTCATCATGTAATAAGCAATTGTCTCAATTCCATAAGATAAGTCTGTTTCCGAAAGCAACATCTCATTTTCTCTGCTTGATCCATGCAACCACTCATCAAGAATCGCCTGATACAGACAAATTTTATTTGTTCCGAACTCTTTTTGTTTCAAAGACAGTTGTACCATAAAACCCAATATCAGCGGGCTTCTACATGCCAGACGGTAAATGTCCCTATTCTTAATGCGATCCGAAAACCACTGATAATTTGTCTGATAATCCGGCTGTATCATTTCCATCAATTGCCGCGCAAAGGAATCTAACTGCCACTCATTGATCGGTAATATCTGATAATGCTTGAACTCGCTTAATTCGGTTGCATCATATCCAATCGGTCGGCTTGTCACCACAATTTTCTGTTCCGGATGTCCAAAGCCCCATAACGCAATCTCCTTTGCAACAATTCTTCTGTAATCACCGCACTCATCCAATCCATCCAGAATGAGCAAAGAAAAGAACCTTGCGATATCCGCTTTGCCAAACTCAAAATCCATGGATTGTGTCATGGTTTTGCGTAAAGCCTCTTCAAAAGAGAGGCCATCTCTCATGGAACGCGCAACATCCCATAAACGCACTTTACCTGCCGCTATCTGCATGGCATCCGCCTGACAAAAAAGCTTCTTGCACATCGTGCTTTTGCCCATTCCCGGACCACCGAGCACAACCTCATTTCCCGTTTCCATCAACAATGTTTCTACATCATAGGTATCAGAACCCGTTCTTCCGAAATATTCATCATATTTTTTCAAAAACTCCCACTGTGTCTGAGCCTGTTTCTCCCTTAAATCCTTTTCATCTATAATATTCAGCCGCATCCATGCCTTCTCGATCGGCAGCTTTCTTTGCACACCTAAAACCGTAATATAGGAATTCTCTTTTTTCTGTTCTTCCAAATATCTCTGCAACTTTTCATAGGTGTCTACTCTTGCTATGGTCCGCTCGGCGTTCCAATCCAATTCTGCCTGCAAATACTCCACCAATTCATGTCTTGCATTCGCCTCCATACATGAACAAGCTTCCAACAGATCTGTGAAATCCAATACATCCTGCTTAGCATCAAATACTATTTTGCCACCATATTGCCCCATTTCCGGAATCGTATAACTTGATTGCTTCTCCCCAAGAATCATCATCTTAATGTGAGGATATGTTTCATACACCTCATGTGCGATAACCTTAGAAAACGAGTATTGTATCTTTGCACTCGTCTTATCCGCAGTCACCTGAATCCCCAGTCCCTGTTGTATATCACCCAAATCAATCCCCGGATAATTTTTCTCTTTTGTATTTAAATTTACCAGATGCCAGCCATATATCCGATTCAGGACCTCACACATGATATCTTCCATCACCTTGTTCTCATCGAGCATATTCAGCTTGCCACTATATTTTAAATATGTATGCAAAAATGCAAACATTGAACTGAGTTGCTCTTTATCTGTGTGCGATCTTGTCATAAAATTTATCTCCCCAAAATACTTTTTTGCAAAGAAAGCCGATGCCTCAGCATCGACTTTCCAATTACTTTAAAATCCTATTATTCCACCCCGACGCATCCGGCAACATCCACATTCCAATCCTTCAGCATACGAAGTTCCTTTTCAATTTCCTGATAGATTGAGACATCTGTAATCTCAACCAGTACCACATGTCCAGCCTCCGAAGCCTCTCGCATCGCTGCTGCATCGTAACAGATATTCTCACCGTATACGGTCTGAATTCCCTTTGCGCCAAGACCTTCCACAATCTTCGTAATCGTCGTCTTGTCAACGCGTTCAATCTCCGAACCGGTCAAAAACACCTTCGTAATTCCTTCGTTCTTGCAGTACAACTCAATATTTGAGATTGCAAGCTGAACAGAAGCATCCGCACTCAGCATCTTCTGATTCCGGTATTTGATTCTAAGCAGAAATCCTGTAAGCCCCTTGCTTCCCTTATTCTGTGTCAGAATACCAAACTGACGCAGCTTATAAAAGCGAACCAACTCTTCTGCCTCCTGCAGCTTATTTGACAGAACCGCCACACAAACAAGATACAATGCTGCAAGAAAGATTCCCATTACAAATCCAAGTACAACATACTTTTTACTGAACACCGGCGCTGCGGCAACAACTGTTTCAGCTGCTTCCGTTTCATTATCGCTCTCATCCGCAACTTCACTGTCAACCGCCTTCAATTGCTCCTCGGTCATCGAAGAAGTCAGCGTTGTAATCTGATCCTGATATGACTTAATCAAATCGGTTACCGCTTTCTGTGCATTTGCTAAATCGGAATCGGTTTGAACCTGATAATTTTCAGAAACAAGTACCAGTTTATGGGCTCCAATTCTATCTTTAATATCCTCATACCGTCCCTGCAAAGCCTTCTGAATTGCCTCTGATACAGTCTGTAAACTCTCATCATCTGTGTACTTTACAAACACGGAAAATGTATTATCTGAATCCACATTGGCAGATACAAGTTCTGCAAGATACTTATCCTCAGTCTTTGTATTTACCTCTTTCCAGATATCCTTCTGCTTTAATCCATGCTCTGCATAATCCACGTAAGCATTTGTAATTGCCGAAGTGTAATCCTGTCTGTTATCCTTGGAATAATTATAAGTATAATCCGAATCAATATAGTACTTGAGTTCCAATACATGCTCCTGATACGGATCAATATTCATCAGAAGCGACTCCTGCATATATGTGCTGTTCTTGTCCATAAGCACATGCAGACTTTTCACATCATCAATCTGCTGTTGCTCTTCCTTGGTAAAGATTACTTCTTGATTATCTTGTGGCTGCTGCGCCGCCTTATACGCCCGCGCATCCTTGACATACTTCACTCCCGGAAGTAAGGTTGCAAAAAGCACAGCACACACGATCCACAATTTCCATCCCAACATCACCTTCCAGAATAAGTGACGAAGAGAAATTTCCCTAACTTGATTTTCCATTTGTATGTTCTCCAATTTGTAATTTAATAGACGTAACTAAGTGTACTGCATTTATTGATAAAAAGCAATGCTCTCAACGAAAGCCCTTGTCAATCAATCCACCATTTTGTCGTATCTGATTCGTTATCGATTCACTACAGATACAGCCCCGAAAATCATATGCATCCACATTAAAATTGGTAATCATATCCACCTCACTGTGATAGCGGCAGTATTTCTCATGGCAGAACATAATCTGTCCATTGGAGAGAATTACCACCAATTCCTTATTTTCTGTATTGAAAGCCATATCCAAAACATCTCCCATGCATTGTCTATCTTCGCTTTTCTTAAAGAGATTCTTTCCACTCCTATTTTCTCAACATCTGGAATTTGCAAGCCCCGCAGATCAAGCCCTGAATAATCAGGACAGCCTCCCGCTTCAGTATAGGAGGATCATAATATCCGTTTCTTTGAAAGCAGATTTTTCTGATTACCTCGTCACGTCCCGTAGCATCTCTGTCTACATCATGATTACCCGGAACAATAAAAAGCCTGTCCGTAGATGTTCCAACGGCTATACAGAGATCTATCAGGAACCGTGCCGCCTCCTCCGGAAAATGATTCGACTCGGCATTTGCCGTCCTAATATCCCCTGTGCAGAAAACATAATCACATCGAATATTATTTTTCTTAAGATACTTCGGCAATTCTTCTCTCATCGAATCTGTACTCATGTCATCATTATTAAAATGCAAATCCGATATATGTAACCATCTAATCATGCTTTAATTATATACCTCTCTAATCTGCGCAATCAAACGATGTTATGTATTATTCCTTTATATGAATTAATAAACAGGGCACCATTAAAAACTATGATAATTCTTATTAATCAATTTAATAATCTGCATTAAATCTAAATGAATTTCATATACAAACTGGACTTGCAAATCCGAATCAGATATTACGCCATTTGCTGTCTCCAAAAGCCGATCCTCCAAAGCAATACACTTACCTTTTAGCTCTTGATAAAAATCGTGCTTAGCGTAGGCATAATATTTACAATCACACATCATATCCATTAATGTATCAATCAAATAATTGTATCCTTGCAGTTTTCCATCATTTCTGAATTCAATGTCCTCCACCGCATCCGGAATCTTCATAACTATGTATTTTGTAAAGATTTCTTCAAAATGCTTTGCTTCCAAATTTGTTATATTTATTTTTCTATTCTGATACAAAGCAAAAAATGTAAAAAATGCTGTTGCAATTGAAACTATAAGTGCCGCAAATGCTATCTTCTCCTGCAATATAATCCCCCTAAATTCCGTATGCCTTGATAGACTTCTCTATTTTTTCAATAATTGTTTGTTTGTCACAATCAAGTTTCATTATTTTAAGAGCTTCACTCTTTCCATATTTTTCTTTTAGAAAAGTATATATTCCTTGTATAAATGAACTTCCAATATCATCAATTTCACTTGGGATTACAACAACATTCTCTTCGTTTTCCTTTAAATATGGTTTCACCTGTACTTCAAATGTTTTTCGTCCTAAGCTGTTTCCCGTCAAATCTTGCGTTGAAACACCAAATTTCAATTCAATTCTATTCTCCATCCTGCTGGTCTCCTTTAAAAATTAACATAAAATTATATCCAGTGCCTGGCAAAAACGTGTAAGAAGAATCTAAGCATGTTGTATCCGGTATTTCCTCTAAGAAATTACCAAACGAATTAAATCCGATCCACCCATCTTCGTCAAAATTCAGCATTTCTTTTTTAAATAAAAGACTGGAATATCCAGACAATACATAGCAAAAATCTTCATCTGCATATTCTTCTAATGTCCGGATTAATTCTGGAAGCCCTGTGCCGCCCGAATAACTCTCATTCGGTCTTCCGGATATTTCATCCTGAAATGTTGATACAAGATAAAACTCTTCTTTACCATATTTCTTATCAAAATGCATGGATTGCTTTTTATAAGCTTCTTCTACATAAATATATCGACTATCTGTTTTATAATATTTATGCTCAATTTTCTCAATAATATCATTATACAGACATTTCTCACCAAAATTTAATACAACGACATTGACGGCATAATAAACATCCTCTGAATCAGTAGCCTGATAATCTTTCTCCGTAATATCAATATCAATTAAACAAGGTGTATGTGCATGACATAATGCATTATCTGCTAATTCGCCGATTGTATAGGCTAATTTTCCATCAAACTCATCACGCATATGAAAGCGATCAAGAAAAGTTTTGATATCCGTTACCAGCCTCGCCGGTGCTTCCACATCTGTTGGATCTGTCAAAACCTTTCTATAATGATTTTTAGCAAAATCATTTTGAAAATATAAATTAAATTCATTATTATATCCAAACTGAGCAATTGCACATGATGGCGTGTACCGCCATCCTTCCGTATTAATGTTCGGATCAAAACCTCCAACCCTCATATCAACCTGCTTGTGATATGCATTGATTATCGTATAAAGAATGCATTCCAAAAGAATATACACTAGCTTATCACGAGGATTAAAAATGCGGAACTGCAAAATAATCTTACGACAGCTTCGTCCATATGCTTTTATAACAGCTTTTATTTCAGAAAGTATCTGCAACAATTCCAGAGATGTCTGTTCCTGACTTTGACAATCGATAAAATATTCCCCATTCGAAGATACCTTTCTTATCCTTGTACGATTCTTTTTATAGTTTTTTTCTATCAACAAAGACGCATCCAATAACATACCTACTCCTCATCCTTAGTTAACGTAAAATATCGCTTATCAACACTTCTCTAGACTTCATCGATGACTTTCTTCCTTAGACGCCTTCTGTTCAGAAAACTTGTCTAAGCAGACTTTAAAAATTTTAATTGAACCAAGTCGCTGCGCGACAGCCTGCCAAAGTTGTTGCGCAGCGACTTGGCATTTCTATAAAAAAACAGTGATAAGCTGTTTAAGTGCGCCCAAAACAATACAACAAACCAATGCCACTGTCTATGAAAAGATTATCATGTACATCTTCTTTATTCAAGAGGATATTTTATATTCATGTTCCTCCCTAAAATGAAATGATCTAATCCTTAAAGCCATACTTTGTTAATAAACCATACAGTACCTTTAACTCACTATTCTGTTCTATAATATAATTTCTCGTTTCCTTTGTAGTTCCTGGAAAATCCACTTCTCTTTCCTTTTTATACATCGTTCCTAATTCTCCAGAATATGATATATTCAAAGATTGTAGGCATTCTAAATCTTTAGTGTTTTCTAAATTCAAACTTAAAAAACGTCTTTTTTTCATTATTTCTTTATTTAATACGCTTCTTGTTCTCTCTAAATTAAACTCAGCTTCATTCATATCGATTCTTTCCTCTATTTCTGCAATTTTTTCTTCGAGAATCTTTAATTCATATGTATCAAGTTCATAAACAATACTTCCACCTTGTCCCTTCCATATATTTCCCAAATTAGTTGTAGCAAAAATAGTTGCAAAGATTCCTATAATGCCAATAACCACCATCAATTGTGCCGAAAAACTATTTTCATCTGTCAAAAGGTGATTGACAATTGCGCCAAATATCGCATATATGACAGATGAAGCAATACCTTGTGCGATTGCTACCAGATTTTTATTCAACGCGAATCGATTCATTAGTTCAGAATGTCTATCATACAGAATGTCTAATCGACCATTTTCTACCAACTCCTGTATTTCAGGTCTGTCATAAAAGTACTTGATACTACCAATCCTCTTTTTTAAAAAGGTATTCGGTTCCCCCCAATGTTCTCGCATATAATCTAACCGCTCAAAATATTCTTTGGAAAGACTTGTTTTTCCAGTAGCGTTACGGTAAATATTTTTAATCATCCAAACAATCAATGTTACAAAATAGGCTAATCCTGCTAGCACAATAACCACAATTGTAAAATATATAATAATTTTTAAAATATTACTTATAGTAACTTGCTGCTTAGTCAAAACACTCAATAGATACGCCAAAGACATACCTAAAGCCACCACAAAAGCAACAATTTCTACGATTAATGCTTTCTGTTGTACCCGTTTTAATAATCTGTCTTTTTCTGTTTCCATTTATATAGTCTCCTTTTTGTATTATATTTGTATTGTACTCATAACTTCCTATCAAAAGTCAATCCTCCATGCCGATGTTTTTATTAATAACATATCAATTTGATTCATGTTGTCATATATGATATAATAATATCATCCTAGATGTGGCGTTACTTAAAATAACTTTTTCACCATATATTTTTATAGAAAGGACCACACCATGAAAAAACTTTCCACTGCCCTCCTGGCAGACCTTATAACAACCAATCGAAAGAAGCTCTCCATGACGCAACAATCCCTTGCCGATGCCACCGGCATCAACCGCTCGCTGATTTCGCGCATGGAAAAAGAAGACTTTCTTCCGTCCATTCCACAATTGGAGCAATTGGGAGAAGTCCTCGGCTTCGAACCTATTGATGTATTCACAGATGGAACACAGAAGAAGAAAAGAAATGTCCCTAAGCCAATGAACATCGCCGTGGCCGGAACCGGATATGTCGGTCTATCGATTGCGACCTTACTTGCACAGCACAATCATGTAACCGCTGTAGACATCATTCCTGAGAAAGTCGACATGATCAACAAGCGGCAGTCTCCTATTCAGGATGAATATATTGAAAAATATCTCACTACCAAAGACTTGGATCTGACCGCCACTTTAGATGGCGAAGCGGCATACAAAAATGCCGATTACGTTGTTGTAGCGACTCCAACAAACTATGACAGTCAAAAGAATTACTTTGATACTTCCGCCGTGGAGGCTGCAATAGAACTCGTTCTAAAAGTTAATCCGAACGCAATCATTGTCATTAAATCGACGATTCCTGTTGGCTACACTGCTTCTGTACGCGAAAAATACCATAGTAACAATATCATCTTCAGCCCTGAATTTCTTCGTGAATCCAAGGCACTGTATGATAACCTCTATCCGAGCCGAATCATTGTATCCACGGATTCGGAGGATGCGCATCTGACAGAAGCTACACATACATTTGCGGCATTACTTCAGGATGGCGCTATCAAAGAAGATATTGATACACTTTTCATGGGATTTACCGAGGCAGAGGCCGTAAAACTTTTCGCCAACACGTATCTGGCGCTCCGTGTATCGTACTTCAACGAACTGGATACCTATGCTGAAATGAAAGGATTAAATACCAGAGATATCATCGATGGAGTATGTCTCGATCCAAGAATCGGAACGCATTATAACAATCCATCATTCGGATATGGTGGCTACTGCCTGCCCAAAGATACGAAGCAGCTTCTCGCCAACTATAATGATGTGCCACAGAATATGATGTCCGCGATTGTAGAAAGTAACCGGACAAGAAAAGACTTTATCGCCGATCGCGTACTTGAATTAGCCGGAGCTTATGAAGCGAACAGTCAATGGGACGTTTCCAAAGAAAAAGAAATTATCATCGGCGTATACCGTCTCACTATGAAAAGCAACTCTGATAACTTCCGTCAAAGCAGCATCCAAGGCGTCATGAAACGAATTAAAGCCAAAGGCGCTACCGTAATCATTTACGAACCAACTCTTGAAGATGGTGTAACCTTCTTCGGTAGCAAAGTTGTAAATAATCTTGATCATTTCAAAAAAATAAGCCATAGCATTATTGCCAACCGCTATGACTCCAACTTAGACGATGTAAAGGATAAGGTATACACCCGCGACCTCTTTCAACGTGACTAACACATGATGGCAGGAGTCCTCACGATTCCTGCCATCAATATTATTATACTTTATAAAATTCTTTGTACCATTCTGCAAACTTCCGCAAACCGGTTCTCAAATCAGTACCCGGCTTAAATCCAAAATTCCGCTCCAAAGCAGATGTATCCGCATAAGTAACCGGCACATCGCCCGGTTGCATCGGCACTAATTCCTTATGACTATCAAAATCATAATCTTCCGGAAGAACTCCTGCACGAATCAACTCCTGCTGCAGAATATCAACAAATTCCAACAGATTCTCCGGATGGTTATTTCCAATATTATATACCGCATATGGTGGAACCGGCAAGCCATCATCTCCAGTCTTCTTTTCAGGTGGTGCCTGCATCACACGCATGATTCCTTCTACAATATCATCGATATATGTAAAATCACGCTTGCAGTTTCCGTAATTGAAAATTTGAATCTTTTCATTATTTCGCAGCTTATTGGTAAAACCGAAATATGCCATATCGGGTCTTCCCGCCGGACCATACACCGTGAAGAAACGAAGTCCGGTAGACGGAATATTATAAAGCTTGCTATACGCATGCGCCATCAATTCATTCGACTTCTTCGTTGCAGCATATAAGGAAACCGGATTATCCACCTTATCATCCGTCGAATACGGAACCTTCTTATTTGATCCATACACACTGGATGAGCTCGCATAAACCAGATGCTGCACTCCTGACCGTCCATCATCATATGAATGCCGACATGCTTCAAGGATATTGTAAAATCCGATCAAATTGCTCTCAATATACGCATCCGGATTCGTGATGGAATAACGGACACCAGCCTGCGCTGCCAAATTAACCACGATATCCGGCTTATATGTGCGAAACAATTCATCAATACATGCTTTGTCTGCGATATTACCTTCAATGAAATTCCACTTCGATCCATTAACGCTTGCCTCAGATGCAACACGTTCAATTTCCGACAATCTCCACTTCTTAATATTAACATCATAGTAGGCATTCATATTGTCAATGCCAATAATATGTATGTTTTCATATTTTTCAAATAACTTCAGGCACAGGTTCGCGCCAATAAATCCAGCTGCACCTGTGACTAATACTCTATTCTTTTGCACTTTATCCTACATCCTCCAGCGAATTTAAGCAATATTCCAAAAAAACTTGTACTCTCCAACAAAAGTTATGCACGTACAAAGTACCCATATAATTCCATCCTTTGGCTCACTACTAACCTTATTTTGTTCTTCTAAAATCTTGCTCCAATTTATTTTTTCATAACACTCTTTCAGATTTGGGATTGGCTTATATCCCGTCTGAATCATCCATGCCTTAGCAATATTTTGCTTTGCCACCCACATCATCATCTCGGTCAATTTGTCCCAATATGATGTCTGTTCCGTGCAAAGTACCTTCCCCAGTTTTGCGTCAAGCGAATAACTCAGTTCCATCGCGCTTTGTTCTTTAAACTCTGCCTCCATTAAACGATTATATATTTGTTCTCTTCGTTGACCATCATTGGGAAGTGTACACACTTCTCTTGTTAAATCTTCTATCGAGATATCACAAGCCTGTCTCTTCAATTCCTCAATTATTTTCTTATACACATTGATATACTCATATATAATAGAGTCATTTTGAGCTAATTGTTTATAACATCGTCCAGGTTGGCAACAAACCGATATGCGTTTTTGAAAATATTCCTCTTCTGCAAAAGACTTCACATCTACAAACGATTCTATCATCGGATAGTTTATATAAAGCATTCCATCATCGCTTGCGCTGTCAAAATGTCTTTGCATTCGTTCTATCTTTTCATCCGAATATAGAATATCATGATGCTCATAATCAAAGATCAAATATATATTTGTAAATTTACGCGGATCTAAAACCGGTGAAATCCCCTCTCTTCTACTAATCAGCAGCGGAATATCTATATCCACATCCTGCTCAAACCAATCATCCCCATACTCAAGTTCTATCAAATGATATAGATCATATATTTTGGCACCGTACACATGAATATTCTCTTTTTGAATATTTAATTGTGGAAAACAATTACATAGTAAGTTTAATACCGTTTTCTTTTCAAAATCACCTTCAACAACTACTAGCGTCTGGTTTCGCGGGATATCAGCAAAGCTTCCGTAATCATTCGTATCTTTCAAATTCTCCTCCAATATATAATTTTTCCAAATTATGTCCCTCGCGAAGTTCTCTCTCTGTCGCATCACATAATGCAGTCAATCTGCCATCACGAGATAAAATAAACAAACAATCTGGTCTCATCAAATGATTTGTCATCAGATTTGTATTATGTGTTGTTAATACAACCTGACAATCTGTATATCTTGTTTTCAAATATTGAACTAATTTATCCGCCATCTCATAATGATAAAAAGCATCAAATTCATCCATGAAGATAAATGACGGATTTTTCATCGGCATAATATATCGTCTATAAAACGTCATCAAAGATTTCGTTCCACTCGATGTATTATCATAAAATGGAACCAGTTTCTGGTAGTCAAAGTATAATTCGTAATGTCCGTCAATCGTTTGAACTGTCTTTAATTTGCACGCAATCCCCATCGCATTAAGAAACTGTTCAAAATCTCTTAGATGTGCCTCTTCCCCAAGATAATCGGAAAAAGCTTCTAATATTCTCGAATGTGCATTCATGGCATACTGCTGCGCACCACTAAAAAATCGCATTCTTCTCACATACTCGTCAAACTGTAACAAAGCCGAATCTATTGGTAATAATGCATTACTTAATATATACCGAATAAGAGGAATTCTGCCATTATCTTCATCCTCAATATTATTTAAATTGCTCCTCATTATTTCAATATACTTCTCTATTTGAATTGTTTCCGCATTAATGATAGACAAATTCAGATCATTGATAGTACCAGTCGCAAAATCCACACTGAATACACATATATTATTTACTTCTAATTTTTCTTCGCACAATTCATTTCTCTCATTTTTTTTGTATTCGTACGAAAGGTAATCTTCTCCAAATTGAAACTCGTAGGAAAATACCGCCTTATCCTCGTCAGAATCAGCGTTCAAAATTCTCTCATTCCGTCCGAGATGTATACGACCATCAACAATTTCTGTGAGATCACTAAACGCTTTTCCTAAATTAGTCTTTCCGGTCGCGTTCCGCCCATAAATAATACACTTTGATATTATTCCACTATTCACACACTCTCGATTAAATGCATAACCACTGACCTTAGTAAAATCAAATTCTAATGTTTCTTTAAAATTTTTATAATTTCTAACCTTAAATTTTCTGAGCATACTGGATTCCTCATCTACTTTGTCCGTAATTTTTTTACGTCTACAAACAAAAATAACATTTTCTATGTCAAATATCAATATATGTATATAGCAAAATAATAATTACTGCTCACCGTTCATAACCCAATTACTTTGATCTAACATTTTCAACGTTCTACTTCACTGTATAATTCGACTTTTCAACCTGTTCTGCATACTTTTTTGTCAATAAATCTTGTAGTATCTCTATATAATCTCCATAAAAATATTCTTTATCGGCTGAGTTTATCAATTTGTTCAATCCAGCCATTATGGTACAACATAAAAGAAATGTACCACCTCCCACTCCAATTAATACTCCCAATATTTCTATCCATAATTTTCCATTACAATCTACAGCATCTTTTATCGAAAGGCTAATTAGTACATTTATCGCAATTGTTATGGTGATTGGTATTATCATCTCCCAATACTTACCAAATGGTTTCTGATCTCTCATTCTTTGATTCAAAAAGCGAACAAAATTTTCTAATCTTTCATAAGAATAACTTTCATATTTATTTCGGACATAATCACGCCATTGACTATATGTCTGGAATCTGTATTGTATCTCCAATTCAGACAAATCTATTTTTCGCCCACATAAATATTTATAAATTCTTTTTTCAAATTTTTCATCAAATCCATAATATGTTTCACAATGTTTCAACATTTTTTTATTTAGCTTCCAATTTCAAATCTAATTAAAGACTATTTATGCTTCCCTTTTCTCTCAATTATATTGGTTGCAATTGCAAGTCTCCATCCCATCCTATATACCACGATCCACTATTGAAACAGCTAAAAGGAACCACTCTAATTGAAAGCCCTGTGATGATGTTAATATATATGGATACAAACCCTAGAACGCATGCAGCAAAGCCCAACTGAAATAATAATTTTTTAGAAACTTTCGTTAAATCAATCACATCTTTACTTGACACAAAATATCCAGAAATAATCAGAAAAATGGCATTTCCAATCTGCCCCCATGGCGCAATTAATGCTAGTATGCATAATCTTTTGGAAAAATTTGGAGAGCAAAACCACCCATTACCTCTCTGCATAGTTTGTAAATCTGTAAGTTGGCAACTAATACAATGAACATAGATATGGTATGCAACAATCATAAGCATTGCACAGATTCTTAAAAGTTCCATATTAGAATTTCTTTTGTTTTCATAACTTATATCCTTTCTTCAGCAGTCACTAATTGAAAGAAAACTTATGCCTTATTGCAAATATACTCCTCCGTTGCTTTTGTATTTGGAATAATCACGCATGGATTTCCAAACACCACAGAATGATCTGGTATATCCTTATTGACGAATGTATTAGGTGCGATCAAAACATCTGATCCAATTGAAATTTTTCCTACTATTGTAGCATTTATTCCAATCCATACTTCATCTCCTATTACCGGAGTCCCCTTTCTTTTTCCACGATTTTCTTGTCCAATAGTTACTCCTTTATGAATATTACAATTCTCCCCGATAACCACTTGCGGATTAATAGTAATTCCATAGGGATGCCCTACATACAATCCCCCCCCAATGCTTGTCTCAATCGACATGTCTACAAGATTTCTACGTCTATAATATGCGAACAAAAATTTGCAGATTAATCTGCTCCCCCTTCCTTTTGCCATTTGATATTTTCGCAAATAAATCTGAAATTTAGGCATTTTCCCTTGTTCACCATACCTGATTTTATCTTTTTCAAAATTATTCTTAACCATCCACATTTCCTAATTTTCCTCGTTATATAGTAAATACTCAATATTTCAACGCTAGACTTTAAATAACACTTGCAACCTTTTGCTAGATGCAAGCGTTTTGCTCTATTTTAGTTTTTGCAAACAGCCTGAACTTCTTCACTCCACGAAGTGAACGTTTCCAGCTGGCCATCCGACATTTCTTCGCTCGGACAACAATCGAGAAGATATGTAAGATATTTATATGTGTTTAGATTGTTCGCTTTTGTCATCTCCACCATTGCATAAACAAGGGCACCTGCCGTAGCGCCTTTCGAGGTGGCACTAAAAAGCCAGTTCTTATGTTTATGTGCTTAAGCACATAAACATAAAAATGGATAAAATTAGTGAAGCTGAAGTGTCATCACTTTAATTGTCAACTTTTCATAAAAGTTACACTTAAGGCCATCAGCTCCCTAGCGGAGCACTGCATTTAGCCTTCAAGAAATACCATCAGTTCATGCATACTCTTTCCACTTTTCTTAAAATGCATCCATAACCTGCTTTGTATCTATTTCTTGCTTTACTTTTTGCAATTTAAGCAACTCAGTTTCTAGTTCTTCCTGCTTGCTTCTAACTTTAGTTAATTCATCCTCGACCTTCTGTATCTCTTCGTTAATCGAGGTGATCGATCATATCCTCGTCTTAGGTGTCGTCCTCCTTGTTGTGGTCATGATTTATAGTGAATCAGAACTTCCTGCCGTAATATTTTCTGATGTAATAATACAGAAATAACCACACAATTCAAGTTTGGATTTGATAACATCATTCTTTTCTTCATAAGAAGTCAGCCATTCTTATTGCAACGTATATTAAAGTGATTTTTGTAGGTTTTAGGAACGGCTATCTCGTCACATAGGTTGCATTACCTTTTTCTTGATAATGCTTTTCCCTTTTTCGCGTGGGATTACAACAACAGAATCGAAATACATTTTAGTGTAACCTTTACTAGGCATTTGCAAAACGTCACAAGCCGCATAAATACAGCATTTTTTACCGCTAAAACCAAAAATCTCCTCTCGTTTTGTAATATAATGGAGTTGCTAGAAACCAATTAACCACGCCCCGAAAGGAGACATGTATATGATACCACAAAAACAACTCTCTTTAGTAGATTTTTTTGAAGATTGTAAAAATATTTTCGCATCTGATAAACTCTATTTCTAACACTGCTTAAAAATCACATTTGCCTTGATGAAATTATTCCGGTTTCTTTTTATAACCACTACTATGCAGCTACTAGCAGAAACCGTAAATATCCACTGACTGCTATGCGCTGGGCTTTAATGATCCAGTATAAAGTCAATTTTACAATAGTTGCACATATCGGTAGAGCCTTTCTCCGTCTGACCGCAAAGAAAGACCAATATGATGTGCTGTCTCTACTGCCAAAAGAATTAATCCTTATCCGAAATGACCGCTAATATCCAAGGCTTCAAACTGCTCATTTCCGGGAACTACGATATTTTATATATCAGGCTGCATAAACATCTATATCATCATAACTTTTGGAAGGCAGATACGCAATCTATCTTTTTGTCATACCATAAAAAGCAAAAAAGTTCCGATTTCATTTGGTTATGGCAACAATAGCATGACCAATACTTTATCCTAGAGTAGGTCAAGCATATCTTGATTGCTAACTAAATGACATTGCTTCAGGTATTGAAGCATATGTCACTGAAAACAATCCAAATAAGCTAACCACATTATTAAACAGCTTAAAGCTTATGTAAAAGCCAATACCGTTAATTCCTCTTATGTCCCTTACAAAGCTGCTTATTCTTCAATACATTTATCTGCAAAGGCTAACCATAAAGTCAAACGACAGTACATTAATAGGTATTTCTGCTATGCTTATAAATTCGGCATTTTAACCAATGATCTTGTTATTGTCCGCTCAATTGATTTTTATAATAAGGACTATCTCGATTCTCATCCGGATATTCCCATTGAAAAAAGCAAAATCTCCTGATGAAGATAAAACTCTCTTGCTAGCCTTAAGCGATTTCAAACTCAGACATCCCGATATAACACCTGATATTTTTCTTGGTGATACCTCTTTTGACACCATTGAAATCTGCAAATCCTTATTTGAGGATTCTAATTTCAAAAAAATTCTATTCCTTTAAAAGTAAAGCTTTCAATGAATAATGCGGATTACACCTTTAATGAGAATGGTATACCCTGCTATCCACATGACTCTTCGCTTCCAATGAAATAGGAAGGCAGCAAATCCCACTTAAAAAGCAAGCTTTCTACAATGAAATTTGTCTGTCCAAGGATGAAATGGAAGTACAACCGTGAAGACAAATCAAAGCGCCATGTCTGTCATTGCGAGCCCCCCTGCACCTCATCTACATGCGGAAGAATGATTTATGTTTATCCCGAAAAAATCTCAGAGCCTATCCCGGTGTGGAACTTGGTCTAAAGAGTGGGATGATACTTACAAAATCAGAATAAATGTTGAAAAATCCATAAATCTCATCAAGGACAGATTCTGTGTAGCAAACCGTAAAACTGCAAACAAAAAACTTTACACGCTGATTTGCTTCTCGCCGGTATATCTCAATTATTAACTGTAGTAGCTGATAAAATGAATCAGAGACAATACATCAGAAACTTAAAATCTTTCATAGCCTAGGACTTACCAACTCAATATATGAATATTCTTGTGCTCGAAATCGCAAATCCGTAAATTTGGTAATCGGGGTTCCTGTACCTAGAAATCACCTTTTTGTGCATGATTACATTTTCTATTTCTATAGGAGTATTTGTCACGCCCTTGCCGCATCTGCGGTTCGTAGCAGCCTTTACAACTATTCCTATAGAAATTATGATTTAGTATGCACAAAAGTTAATCAAAAAAGTGATTTCCGCATCCGGAATCACGATTTCATTACACAAGAATATTCAGTGGTGGAAACTCATCCGGAAAATTCAATATAGCCAAAGTCTTAATAAAGTGCGCATTAACCTTAAAGTTATCCACTTTTTATCATCGAATTCGTGCTTATCACGAATTCTTCCTTGTTTTTTATCAGAATTGCAAACGAGCTTAGTGAGTTTCGCAATTACCTATAGCCGTTACACAAAATATAACAAACCGTTCTATAATTTGCAAGCAAAAATGTTGTATTTCTGCGGTTTTTACGTAACAGTTCAGCCATGGCTTAAAAAACGAAGACATCATGCTTGCATGAATGGATTCGTTTGATAAGCCATGAGGTGAGCGCCGGATTATGAGCAAAGTTAACTGCGAAGCAGTGGGAAAACGCCGTCAGGCGTCTTTGCGAATGGCGCGGGCTGAACTGTTACGTTTTTACAGCTTTTTAGTGGTACGCAACCAGGTTTGTGTAACGCGAATGAGAAGTTGACATTAATATAACAGTTATTTATTATTCGATATACTAGCTCAGCAGGTACTCCGTTTTTATTAAAATATATTTCTTTCTGTACTCCCCCATAATCCTCAAATTCTCTTTCTGTGGACGCATAGTCGTAGACATTGTCTATTATATTATCGTCTTTATCTATATAAAAGGTCTTAATTTGATCCCCTTTATCACTTAACTCGTAAAGTTCCCCACTTATTCCCTTGGTTGTTACTACTATATCTCTGTTTATATCTGTAAATAAGTCCTTTGTTATTCTATTATTCAAATCGTAGAATAACAACTTTGTAGCATAACCCTGTTAATTCATAAAGGATCTACATTCTTTTTCCAAATAGGCAATAGATATACATTTTCCATTTTCATCAAATCGTTTCGCTATAGCATATTGTCCAAGACTCTGAATTTGCGGTTCATTATGAGCATTATAATACTTCTCTAGCACATAATTATTTTGTGTGGTTTACACCATTATTGCATAACTTAGTTTTGGGTTGAATACGATTCTTCTAGAATCATCCTCATATTCAACACCGGGATTCCCATCTATTTCTTTTATCTTTTTAAAAATAATTTATTGAATTTTCATCTCAGTATAGTTCCGAAAAGTACATAACGTATAATGACAGAGCCACAAATGTAAGCCATAATAGAAGAACTAACCAAAACAGTTTTTCCTTTTAAAAAAACACAATCACACTGACCTTTAAAATTGTCTAAACGTATCTTCTATTCCAAGCCACTTCTGATCTTTATCAGAAAGAATAAGTGCTACACCATCTACGAAATACCCCTCAGCTGATGCGGTTCCTTTATACGTCCCTGTAAGCTTCGGCCACTCAATTCCAATCTCCGGATCATTCCAAGCAAGTCCACCTTCATCATTGGCATGATAAAAGTCATCACACTTGTAACAAAATTCTGCGGTTTCAGTTAACACAAGGAATCCGTGTGCAAATCCTTTCGGAATTAAAAACTGTTTTTTGTTCTCTTCAGTAAGCTCAATTCCGTACCATTTACCATAAGTCTTACTTCCATATCTCAGATCAACAGCAACATCAAATACAGATCCTTTAATTACTCTTACGAGTTTCGTCTGTGGAAAGTTCTTCTGAAAATGTAAACCACGAAGAACTCCTTTTACACTCATGGATTGGTTGTCCTGAACAAAATCAATATTTATTCCAACTTCTTCCATATCTCGCTGGCTATATGTTTCTATGAAGTATCCACGGTTATCTCCGTGAACTGCCGGAGTAATCACACAAAGTCCTTCAATTCCCGCTACATCCTTTTCAACAGTAATTTGTCCCATATTAGTCCTCTTTCACAATCGCAAACCTAACGATATCCACACACTTTCCGTCTTCGTCTAGTGCCTCATCCTTTAATATCGATTCACTCTTAAAATCTGCTCTTTTTAGCAGTTCTGCTTCATCAATAAACTTATAAAAAACGTAAGAATTTATCTTATGCATTCCAAGTTCATTAAAAGCTTTAATAATAAGCATCTTTACTGCAATACTCGGACTTTCGGTACTCCATTCTTCATCATCGCTAGTAAAAATACATAATTCACATCTATGATTATTTCGATCAATATCTTTCAGATAACAGGTCGCAATTGGATATGATGCTACTCCTTGCGATTCTTCAATTCTTTCTACTATAAACTGCATATGCTTTCCAGTCTCAATATATTCTCCAAAAACTTCCGATTAGATTCTTCTGTAACAACAGTTTTTGTAAAACAATGGTTTGATACATTTGGCGCATTACGCCACTTGATTATTAATTTTCCGTCCTCTTTTGTGATTGATCTTAAATAGATTCTCACAGCATCCTCTTCATCATCTATTCCCATACATCTTTTCGTAGTAGTTCTGGTATTCTCCGGAAATGATGGTCTCCCACCATTCTCTATTGGCAAGATACCACTGTATTGTTTTCTTGATGCCATCTGCAAACATGGTTTCCGGAAACCATCCCAGTTCTTTGCGAATCTTAGCTGAATCGATTGCATATCTCATGTCATGACCCTTACGGTCTGTTACATAAGTAATAAGTCTCTTGGCATCTTTGGTCTGTCCAAGACGATCTAACTCTTCGCAGATAAGATTTACGATGTCAATGTTCTTCATCTCGTTATGTCCGCCTACGTTGTAGACTTCTCCCAATCTTCCCTTATGGATGATCAGGTCGATAGCCTTACAATGATCTTCTACGTAGAGCCAGTCACGTACATTTAATCCTTCTCCATAAACCGGAAGTGGTTTAGCATTTAAGCAGTTGACAATCATCAGCGGGATAAGCTTCTCTGGGAAGTGATATGGTCCATAGTTATTGGAACAACGGCTGATGG
This sequence comes from uncultured Agathobacter sp., assembly GCA_934316545.1. Classification (GTDB taxonomy): domain Bacteria; phylum Bacillota; class Clostridia; order Lachnospirales; family Lachnospiraceae; genus Roseburia. The sequence goes on from CAKRDT010000006.1 coordinate 48,524, forward strand.
TCACAGGAAGTCCATAGGTTCTGTGATATGCCAATACCAGAAGGTCTGCTCCTGCTTTTGATGAACTGTATGGACTACTAGTATGAATCGGTGTCTCTTCAGTAAAGAACAAATCCGGTCTGTCAAGTGGCAAATCCCCGTATACTTCATCAGTAGATACCTGGTGATATCTCTTGATTCCATATTCACGGCAGGCATCCATCAAAACTGCGGTGCCTTTGATGTTGGTATCCAAGAATACTTCTGGGTTTTCAATGGAACGATCTACATGAGACTCCGCAGCAAAATTGACCACAATGTCCGGCCGTTCTTCTTCAAAAAGCTTATAAACAGCTTCTCTATCTGTGATGCTATCCTTTACGAAGCAGAAGTTTGGATTGTCCATCACTGGTATCAGTGTAGATAGGTTTCCTGCATAAGTCAGACAATCCAAACACACGATACGATATTTAGGATACCTGCTTAACATATGAAAGATAAAGTTGCTTCCAATAAACCCGGCTCCACCGGTAACAATAATTGTCATATGCGTGTTCCTCCGTCTTATTTATAAATAATCTTTCCTTCTGCCACTGTTTTAAGATATTCCCCATAAGGTGATTTTCCATATTTCTGTGCAGAGTCAAGTATTTTTTCTTTATCAATCCACTTGTTAATATATGCAATTTCTTCTGGTACAGAAATCATTATTCCCTGCAATCGCTCCACTGTTTGAACAAAATCAGAAGCTTTAAGTAAGCTATCCATTGTACCGGTATCTAACCAAGCAAAGCCTCGACCAAGTAACTGCACATCTAGTAAGTCCCTATCCAAATATATCTCATTCAATGAAGTAATTTCTAATTCACCTCTAACCGATGGGACGACCGACTCAGCATAATCACTCACTCCCGAAGGATAAAAGTATAATCCGGTTACCGCATAATTGCTCTTTGGTTTTTTCGGTTTTTCCTCTAATGTAATAGCTTTTCCATTCTCATCAAATTCGACAATTCCAAAACGCTCTGGATCATTCACATAACATCCAAATACCGTTGCCCGCTTATTATCCTCAGCATTTTTAGTCGCTGCTCGCAAAATTCTTCCAAATTCATTTCCGTAGAATATATTATCCCCTAATACCATAGCACATGCATCTTTACCTATAAATTCTTTACCTATAATGAATGCTTGAGCCAATCCATCCGGACTAGGCTGAATCGCATAATGTAGATTTATACCAAACTGACTTCCATTTCCTAGCAAATGTTCAAACCGTGGTGTATCTTCAGGAGTTGAAATGATTAATATATCTTTGATTCCTGAGAGCATTAGAGTCGATAATGGGTAGTAGATCATTGGTTTATCATAAATTGGCAGTAATTGTTTAGACGTAACCATCGTTAAAGGATACAGCCTAGTCCCTGCCCCTCCTGCTAATATAATACCTTTCATTCCAAACCTCCTAGATAGGGATAGGAGTTATCCTCTATCCCTATAATTAGTATCAGCAATAAAGTTCGCCAAACTCTTTAATCTTACCAACAATTAATTCCAAATCGTCCTGTGTAAGACTCTGATGAATTGGTAGACAGAGTGTATTATCTGTTGCATAATCAGCACCAGGGAATTCTCCGGTAACATGATATCCTTTGACTCTGTGTAATGGGAAGTATCTATAAGTAGTGTAGATGCCGGCCTCACGAAGAAACTTTGCAAGCTGATCACGCTTTCCGTTAGGAAGCTGAATGTGATAGAAATAGTAGGATGTCACCCATCCTTCAGGCATAGGGTCAGGTGTTACAACCCATTCTACATCTTTAAGATTCTCATCATAAAACTTATGAACAGTTGCTCTCTTCTCCATATACATAGGAAGCTTCTTATACTGTTCTAGAGCCATAGCCGCTGTTACATCATTCATAATTGCTCTATGGCCATAGCACGAAATATCAAATTCCCACCATTTCTGTGCAACTGCATTTTCATATCCGCTCTTTGATTCCAAACCAAAGTAAAGATATTTCTCAGCCTTTTCACGAAGTGCTGGGTCATTAAAATGCAAGATAGCACCATCGCCACAAACAAGTATCTTCATTGCATCAAATGACCACATACCCATATCCCCAATTGTACCTAGTGCTTTTCCTTTATAACTTGAGCAAACACCTGCTGCACAGTCTTCAATCACCTTAATATTATGTGCTTTACAAAGCGCCATGATTTCATCCATTTCACATGGAATACCACCAAAATGAAGCAATAAAAGTGCTTTTGTCCTTGGTGTAATTACTTTTTCAATATCCTGTCCACGAACATTTAAAGTTCTAGGATCAACATCGCAAAGAACAAGCTTTGCACCTGCCGCACAAACGGCGTTACCAGCACCAACGAAAGAAATTGTTGGTACAATAACTTCATCTCCAGGTCCAATATCTAACAAGTACATTGAAGAAAATAAGCCTTCACTACAGCAGTTTGTAGATAGAACTCTATTTGGAGTAGATCCAAGATGTTTTGCATACACCTCTTCAAACTCTTTTACAATTTTTCCTCTACCAATCCAATTAGATTCAAATACTCCTGCGATTCTATCTAATTCTTCCTTGCCTAATGTAGGCTGCATTACGTTAATCATTTTTCACTTTCCTTCCATCTAACTTCATAATATTAATTAATAATTCTCTGTGCGTCTCACATTGAACATAATTTTTGATAATGTTCCTCTGATTTTTGTGTTGAATAATCTTAACATCAAATTCTTTGAGGTTTTGTTTAAGACTTTAATAGAAAAAAGAAGCTATGCGACTAATCAATACATTTTTATAAGTATATTCCATTGAAGATGATAGCTTTTTAAACTCATTAATAACAAATTGGGGATCTATAATATCTCGGCTTCTTTTATGGAAATCCATCATTAATTGTTCCTGTTCCAATCCACTCGCTTTCCTAACACATTCTTTATTCTTCACAAAAGGAATGTATTCAATTTCCATTTGATCAATTATCTTTACTAATATACCTGAGTTCCAATATTCGTTATTATTGTTAAACAAAAAATTCCCTTGACCATACACAATAGTTGACGAATAGTATTCCTCGTAACATCCAATACAATGGATATGTTAGCATATCACAAGATTCACTCCCTTCCTACAAATTTTCGGCAAATCTTATGTAGATTTGGTGAAGGATATCTATATTGCTCTTTTCCAGCATGATACAACACAATGACAAAGTCACATTTTTCTTTCAATAATTACACTTGTTCAAAGGAATTCAATGGATATATGAATTAGCTCCAGGTGTGCATTCACCTGCAATTGAAAGCTCATGCGCAGCACACATATGCACCATATCTTTTTCCTTTTATATCAAAACAAATAAGCTTATCCGCCTCATGAATTGATTTTCCTTCTCCAACATGATTTATTTTCAAATAGTTTAATTGCTCTATTGTTGTATATAACCCATGTTCTTCATGATCTATGATGTGATTGTTGGTTAGAGTAAACAAATTTTTGTTTATTTTTTATAAAAATTAGTAGTGCTTATATGTCTTTCAAGCACTGTCCCCCATTTAGAGCTTGTCGTTTTTTTTTATAATAGGACATTCTAGATTGAATAATCTATAATCAACTGATTGCAAAAGTTCGATCAATTCATCGCCCATCAAATATTCACCATTTCCACTTATAAATGCTTGTTCGTTTGATCTTGTTAGAACAAAATCAGCACCAATAATTAATGACGTAAAGCACCCCTAAACTCTTTACCTATTAAAAAAGCCTGTGTTAATCCCTCTAGGTAAGGCAGAATCTCATATGACAAATTCAAGCCAAACTGAGTCCCTGTGCCCAAAAGATACTTGAATCTTGATCTATCTTAAGGTGTCGAAATAATTAAAATTTCTCTTATTCCTGACAACATTAATGTTGATAATGGATAGTAAATCATTGGCTTATCGTAAATTGGGAGCAATTGTTTCAATGTAACTATTGTTAATGGATATAATCTTATACCTGTCCCACCTGCCAAAATAATTCCCTTCATTGCATAACCTCCACCATACCTTAATAATCTATTACTTATACTTCAATTCAAAATCGATCGCATCGTACTTAGTTAATTCTCGATCAATTTGATAAATAAGGTGAATTGGTGAAAAATCCCCTTCATAACAATAGTTCACCTCACAGTTTTGATTTACAAATTGTGGATCTATATCTTCTATTATTTTAATATATTGAATAGCATGTTGGTCGTAATATTTAGACTTCAAAACCGTTATATTATCTGTAATCAACTTCTTATTATAAATAATCGCTTCAATAATTCTAGACGTATATCCTACCGCGCCTTCTTGATTTATGTCAAGTATGCATCTAGCATTCACTGACTTATACAACATATCAATATACGGCATGTACTTATCTGAATAAGTTATTCCATCCCGTTGCACCTGTTCTTCCAGAGATACATTTGTAATATAAAACTCACATTTCAATCCTGCTTTTTCAAAAATATCATAAGCTTTTACTAATTTTTCCAACCTATCCTTAGCCTTTCCAGCAAAAAAAACATCACATAATGGATACTCATTGGCAATAGGTACATTTATTTTAGATTCAATCTCATTAAAAGTGGGAAAACCATATAATTTTCCTTCACCTATATCATAAGTCATTCTTAGGTCAAATATATTTCTCATATTTTTTTCCGAGTATCCCTCATAATTATATGTAATCTTTACCAAATCTCTATGAATTTTTACCAAACGACAATCTGGATATTTCTTTTTTAAATACGTCAAATAATCTATAGGCAGGTCATATCTTGCAACAACAAAGCAATATGGCTTAGTCTCTTTTTTTTTCTTAAAATAGATAGGATACCATAATTTTTGAAAGGGTAGTCTTATCTTTTTATTGATTTTTTTAGACGTATGAATACAAAATAGGAATCTAACCCATTGTGGCATAAAATCAGGAATACATTGAACAACATGAACACCTTTCAAATTTTCTACATCTCTTAAACATATCGCGTTGTATTCCCATGGGTCAACCTTCCATCTTTTTCCATAATTTTCATTAAAATAAATATACTTATATTTCAATTCTTTTCTTGACATGACTCACTTAATCTCTTTCTAACAATTTTTTTCACCTAAAATTTTTCGAATTGTAATTAAACTTTTATCTCTAGTAATTATTGCTAAAATCGCATAAATTAGTACTCCTAATGCAATGCATATTACTAATTGAAACAAATTGCTGAAATCTTGTATTTTATTCACCAAAATTCTTACACCGATAAACATGACAACTGAATTTAAAGAAGCTCTCCACAAATCTATAAACCTTTCTTTTAGTGTATATGCATATACCCTGCTACTTATAATGCAAATTGCTAATCCTCCTGAAAATTCAACTAGAGTAGCTCCAATTGCGACCTCCCAAATCCCATATTTTGCCGTACTCAATAAAACAATAATGTTAACACATAATAATACAATTTCATATTGTAAATCAATATTACTTTTTCCCAAAGCATAAAATACCTGTTTATCTATCGCCATAATGCATCCTGGTAATCTTAATATACAAAATATAGTAAGATATGGCACTGAAAATATCCATTTTTCTGTTAACAACCCCAAAACTAATGGCTTAGCTACAGCTGCCGCTCCAAGTAGAAGCGGAAACATACAAAAAGATGCGAGCCGACATGATTGTCTCGCTAGTTCTTTTAATTTGCGCGAATCATTCTGTTTTCTAGAAAAGACAGGCAATAAAACGCTACTTATACTTCCATTAATAATCTGTGCTAAATAATTAGAATATGCGTACGCTTTATCATAATAAGCCAATTCGGATTTGGAATATCGTTTTCCTATTATCATTGTCCGCAAAGTATCATGCAAGCCAGAAACTAGATTAGCCGTCAATATTTTCACACTAAACGAATACAATCTTTTCGCACGGCTTCTCGAAAAATCAAATTTAATTCTCATGTCCTTTCCAAAAGACATTACAATAACCACAATCAAACTATTTAATAAGCTTTGAAACACTAATGCCCATATGCCAAATCCAGCATATGCCATTGAAATTCCAACCCCGCCTGAAATAGGTATTGCAAATAGGCTTCTAAAAAAAATAGTTTTAAACTGCATTCGTCTAGATAAAATTCCTGTTTGAATTGCATTTATTGAATTCAAAAACAATCCCAACGCTAATACTCGCAATGGCCATACTAAATCATTCTCGTTATAATACGAAGAAATGAGTGGTGCAAAAATAAATAAAATCACATATAAAATCATCGCAATTGAAATGCTTGCTGTAAAGAGGGTCGATATATCCATATCATCTACATCTTCTTTTTGAATAATGGCCGCTCCTAAACCTGACTGAACAAAAATGCCTAAATAGTTAACAATTGCGATCATTATAGCTAAACTCCCAAACTGTTCTGGCAATAGAATTCTAGCTAATACAATTTGTATAATCAAATTAACACCCTGTGATACGATTCTTTCTAATATTTTCCATACAAATGACCTTTTTATATTCTGATAACTAATATCTGCTTCAAATCTCATCTCTTCTTTTAACCTGTTTTATTTTCTCTGATAATGATTTCATTGTTAATGCAAAATATAAGGAACAATATTTTCTTCTGTTCCATAACTTTTCAAAAATAGAATTGACATTACCATAATAATAACAACCAGCATTACATTTTTTGTTTTTTTATCTAACTTATCCATGACATCCGGAATAAGTACAAATAAATATGGCGTTGTATACTTTAACATTCTTGTAAAAATACTTATAGAAGTTGCTATTATTTGAACATAAATGCTCGATATTGCTATGTCATATTCGTATAGCAGCTTATCTCTTTTTGAAATTCTTTGTATAAAAAAATAAATAATCAAAAAAACTCCAATATAAAATAGCAACAAACTGTATCCATGTCCCGAATTCAAATCCAAAGTATAGTCATTTCTTTGATATAATATCGCTATGATTTTTCCACCGATAGCTACTATGCTTCCTGCTCCTATCAAATAAACAATTTTAATCCATTTTTTTAATTCCGTCACTCTCTTTGAGAGTAGTGGATAAACCAACAACATGATTAAAGCCGTCTTATGAAAAAAAGCTGCAAGTAAAACAATCAAAACAAATTTAAATGTTTTTCTTTCTATCAAATACTTGTAACTCCAAACAGACAAACTAACCGCAAGCGCTTGTCTTAAAATCGTAAAATCAAATCCTATAAACCCTAATGCAATAAAAATAAAATAACTAAGTGCAACATTTTTTGAATATTTCCATATCCAAACACTTATAATTGAAAATGTAATAGCAAACAAAATTGCTCTAAACACCCAAAAATCAGATGTAAACCTGGATATTCCCCAATTCATAAGCCCATATCCTACATCTGAATCATATTTTATAGCATTTAATAAATCCAGATTTTTGTAGACATCCCAATAGTTATTTTTGTAATTCAAAGTGTCAACTCCCAATACTTCTGAGCGCAAAACCCCTAACAATAATATATATGGGTATATAATAATTGTGGAAAAAACAGAAGTTGAAATTTTTCTAACTCCAATTGTTACATACTCTAAATTTGTTTCTATTATACATAATATAATTGTTACTAAATAAATAAGTAAATATACTTTCATTTTATCCTGCTATACTCTTAATATAATCAATCCACTCATTAAGTACAATATCTGATTGATATTGTCTTGCTCTGTTTTTGCTCGATTGAGAATACTTTTTCTTTTCCTCTTCATTATCTATAAGATATATTATAGCTTTTACCAAACTTTTTTTATCGCCCACCGGGACTAGTAATCCATTCTCTTTGTCCGTAAGAATCATTTTTACACCACCACACGGGCAGTCTGTTGCTATACAAGGGACTCCCACAACCGACGCTTCCAACAACGCGTTAGGCATTCCTTCATAATCAGATGTCATCAAGAATACATCCGCCTCAGCCAATGCTTCTGGTACATTATCCGTCTGTCCTTTTAATATTACTGAATTCTTCAATCCCATGTCTGTAATTTTTTTCTGTATTTCACTCATGCAAGAACCAGTCCCATATATATATAACATGGCATCAGGAAATCTTTTTGTAACTTCACCAAATGCATCTATCAGCAAAGGATAATTCTTTTGTTTTTCTAATCTTCCGCATGAAATCATTAAATGTTTTTGTGGATTTCGTTTTACATCATAAAATTCATCTTTTACCGCATTTACAATAATTGTACTTTTACTCTGTAACTTTTGGGGAAACCATTTTTTTGCATCATGCGTTTGAAATACGCATCCATCTGCTAATGGTAGAAGGATTTTCCCCATTAATTTAAACAATTCTCCTCTATACTCTACATTCGGATCATTGCGAACAGAAATGATAACTTTTGTTTTCAACCCCAAGGTTGCCAAAATGGATCTAAAATTCGGTTCTGCCATAAAAGAAATAAGTATATCAGGCTTCTCTTCTTTACATATTTTTCGCAATTTTAAAACACGTAAATAATTCCTCTTAATAAAAGACTGCTTCGCTTCTTTACTTTCCAAATTAAATCTATGAATAGATTTTTCTAATTTATACTCATTTAGCACCGAATATGATGTAACAAAAACGACTTCATAGCCTTCTGCAACACATTGATTGGCTAAATTAGTCATAACCCTTTCAGCCCCATTACGCACAATTGTATTAATATAAAATAATATCTTTCTGTTCAACTAATTTCTCCTTGCAAAATATATTTTTTCAAGAAATCTATCATACACTGACATCTTTCTTTCACTTTGTTTTATTGGAAACTTTATAAAATTATTATTATTTTGTTTTATAAACCTTTCCAACACAAAAAAATCTTGTTCTTTCATTACATTTGGATGATAGCAAAAAGTAATCAAATAAAATGGTAACTTTCTTACTCTCCCAGACTGTTGTGGTACAAATGTCATACCATATTTTTGATAAGTCCTATTCGCTATAGTATCAGAAATAAATCTAATATTACTCTCTTCTTTTAACGCTTTTATTGTATTTTCATCAAAAGTATGCGATGGTGCAAAAAAAACTTGTGGGTCATGTCCATTTTCCCGAAATATTTTTACCCCACTACGAATCTTTTCCTTTTGTTGTTCCAATGATATCCCCGCAAATTCAGATCTCTTATTCACTGGATTAATACCACCCTCATTCGTGCTATATACATGATTATAACCATGAAGTGCTATAATCCACCCCTTATTTTCCCATTTATTTACTTTATTCCAAAACGATGAATCAATTGGATATTCGTCCATCATAGCATCTTGACACTTTGGAATTACACCTACCAATGGTTTAATATTATACTTATCTAACAATACTTCCATTCTATTCCATTTTACAATATCCATTCTTTCTGCCGCATCGTCTAATCGTAATATATATTTACCCATTTATTTCCTCATAAAACTTTGTTAGCCATTCAACAGATTTCTTTATATCAAAACCCGCTTGAACAATTTTATCTATAACATTCTTTCTAGTCAAATCAGTTTCTTTAATTGCGTCAATCCACACCTGTGTTCCTTTGTCAATAGGAAGGAACTTCACCAGTTCTGATATTCCTACCTCTTTTGTAATTTTATCAGAAACAAAACAAGGAAGCCCCGATGCTTGTGCTTCAACAACGGTTACCGGAAGTCCTTCCCATTTTGACGGAAATAAGAAAACATCTGCCACATTCAATAGGTTTGGTATGTCATTTCTTGCCCCTAACATTTTGATGTTTGATTGTAACTCCAATTGTTTAATTTGTTTTTCTATTTCCGATGATAACTCTCCGTCTCCTACAATCAATAACATGGAATTTGGCATTTCTTTTATCAATATCGAAAACACTTGCAACAGAAATATATGATTCTTTGCCTCATGCAGCCGTCCTACATGCATAAATACCTTTACACTTTCATCAATTCCAAATTGATTTCTTAATATACTACGCTGTACCCTATCAAAAGAATATCTCCGCGTGTCTATTGCATTTTTAATTGTAAAATATCTATCACTTTTTACAATTCTTTTACCGAATAACCATTCTCCAGCTTCTTTAGAACATCCCATAAAATAATCAGCCTCATACCTCAATGGATACTGTAAAATAGCTTTAACAAATGATTTCATTCCCTTTCCATTTGAAGTGCTATGACTATGTATAATTGTTTTCAAACCATATTTTTTTGCAATTGGAATGTAAATAGATGCATAACTTCTAACATGAGAGTGAAGTATTTTATATTCCTTATGTTTTTCAAAAAAAGCTTTCCATTCATTTATTAATAAAGGTAAATTATATATTCGAATTTTAGGGAAAAAATATATTTTTCCTCCTAACTGTTCTATTTCACTTACATAAGCCTGATTTCTACCTGAATGAGTAACAAAATCGAACTGAATTTTCTCCCGATCTATGTTTCTGTATATATTCATTATCATAGTTTCAGCTCCACCCATATCAAGTCCGCCAAAAACATGTAAAATTCTAATCATACAAACTAATTTCCTTAATATATTTATCAACAACTATTTTTCTATCAAATCTTTTTTTTGTAATTTTTCTTCCTTCTAATCCCATTTCTTTTTTTTCGGTATAAGATAATATCAAAAATTTCTGTATAGTTCTAATCAAATCATTACTGTTTTTTGCTTCGACAATATATCCATTGATAGTATCATCCACAATTTCTCTGCATCCAGCCCTATTCGTTGTTATAATAGGTCTTCCCGATGCACATGCTTCCAATAGGACATTACTCATTCCCTCCGGATAATAAGTCGGATGAATTACACAATGAATATCTTTCAAGAATTCTGAAATATCATTAACCATACCATGATAAATTACCGTTCCATTTTCATTTAATTCAAAAAGTTTTCCTTCATATTCCTTCTCGCAAAAACCACACACATGAAATTCTGTATTCGAATATTGTGCTTTTATTTTTTGTGCTGCTTCAAGGTACTGATCAATGCCTTTTTCTTTCATAATTCTTGAAATGAATGCAAACCGAATCACTTCATCATCAGGATATGGAAGCAGTGGAAATCTTTCCAAATTAACACCTGATCCCGGAATTATTTCATAATTCTCCTTTACTGTTCCATGCTGTTCCATAAACTCTTTATTTTCTTCATTTTGGAAGAAAACCTTTTTTGCTCCCTTTAATCCCATTTTGTATAATCTAAGCGTTATAAACCGCAATACGCTCTTATTTTCAACCGCTGTGCCTAATCCCGTAACATTCACAATATAAGGGATTTTCATTCTAGTACACATTATTCCCCCATATATATTAGGTTTTATAGTATATGTTAAAACAATATTAGGTTTATACTTTTTTAAAATATTGTGATAAAATACAACCAATTTTAATTCTTTGAATGGATTCACACCATGACGTTCAAGCACAGTACATGGGATAAAATATGCACCTATATTTACCAATTCTGGAATAAACTCTCCGTCAGGAAGACACATATATACTTCATGCGTCTTTACAAGTTCCTCTATCAATTCTCTTCTAAATTTATATAAACCAACATCATTATTTGCCAGTATTAATATCCGCAACTTTTCTTCTCCTTATGTAACTCTATAGCTGGAACTCCCATATAAGTTCCTTTCTTCTTTATATTTCTTACAACCACCGCACCAGCACCGATCATACATCCACCACATATCTCAATATTATTGCTCACTGTAGCTCCTGCACCGATCCAAGTTCCATTTCCAATGATTACAGTGCCTGCAACATGTGCTCCTACCGAAACATGTACAAAGTCTCCAATATTACAATCATGGTCAACGGATGCACCAGTATTTATGATGCATCCCTCTCCAATATTTGTATCAGAGTTAATTATTACACCTGCCATAATCACGGTACCTTTTCCAATCGTAACTCTTCTGCTGATTACCGATTGAGGATGAATCAAAGTGGTCAGTCTGTCTTCTCCTACTTTTTGTTGCATTTTCTTGCGAATAGAGGCATTCCCTATCGCAACAATAATATCATAATCTGGATATTTTTCTGCATCTTCTGATGTTCCCGCAACTGGAAATCCAGCACATTCTTTTAATTCAGAATTATCATCCAGAAATACTATTTCTTCATATCCGTTTTTGACAGCAATATCAGCAATCACTTTTCCATGACCACTTGCACCTATGATAGCTAATCTTTTCATTTATTTGTTTCCCATAAACTCTTCCATCGTCGCTGATGTATCAGACGAAATTCCTTCTTTTTTCACTACAGTTTTTACTGTATCCAAAATAACCTTAATATCCGTTTTCATTGAAACATGATTCACATACCATACATCCATTGCGAACTTTTCTTCCCATGACACTGCGTTTCTTCCATGTGCCTGTGCATATCCAGTAAGTCCCGGCTTTACATCGTGTCGATGATGCTGTGTCTCATTATATCTCGGCAAATACTGTACCAATAAAGGTCTCGGCCCAATAAAGCTCATATCACCTTTCAGAATATTGAAAATCTCCGGCAATTCATCCAAAGAGGTTGCCCGAAGCGTTTTTCCAAACCCAGTCAATCGAGCTTCATCCGGCAACAATTCTCCATTCTCATCCCTTGCATCCGTCATAGTCCGGAATTTATACATATTGAAAATTTTCTCGTTTTTGCCCGGTCGTTGTTGTTTAAACAGCACCGGAGATCCCAATTTTACACGAACCAGGATTGCCAGAATTATGTACAACCACCAGAATATTGCCAGAACAACCAATGAACACACAATGTCTGCCAATCGTTTTACATATTTTTCATAAAATCCCTGTTTATGTTGCATCGCAAACTCCTACCTATGCAAAACACTCTTTAATTACTTCTATAATTCGCGCCTGCTGCTCCGCCGTCATTTTATTGTCACTCGGCAGGCACAATCCACGATGGAAGATATCCATTCCCACATCAAGCGGCTTTCCGTCTTTTCCAAGCGATCCCCCACTGATGTACGCATTAGTTTTTGCTCTTCCATTACCTTCTCTTGTAACAAATGCATTCATGCGATAAATCGGCTGCATGTGCATCGGTTTCCAGATTGGGCGCCCTTCCGCATTGATACTCGCAATCGCATCCAGGATTTCCGTCGGACAGCTCTTTCCTGGCTCACCGATATAGAGTGCTTCTAGTCCGCCGCGGACTTGCTTACACATAGCCTCTGGCTCGATGATCATACAGCTTAACCAGAAATTCGGTTCGCTGTTGGTCGCATCATATGGATTCATATGTACCGGAAGACCCTGTAATCCCTTCTTGTATCGCTCATAGATTGCTTTCTTCTGCGCAATATGTTCTTCCAGATAAGGGAACTGACCTCTTACAACACCCGCAATCACATTGCTCATGCGATAATTATAACCCAATTCCTCATGCTGATACCATGGTGCATTCTCTCTCGATTGTGTTGACCATTTCCGCACTTTCTTGGCTGCTTCTTCATCATCTGTAAGAAGCATTCCTCCTGCGGAACCGGTTATAATCTTATTTCCATTGAATGAGATGGCATTATACGTTCCAAACTGACCGGTCTGTTTGCCTTTATAAGTTGCTCCAAGCGATTCCGCCGCATCTTCGATCAGAATTGCGCCATGCGCATCACATACTTTCCGAATTTCATCGACTTTTCCCGGTGTGCCATACAGATGTGCTGTGACAACCACCTTTACCTCCGGATACGTCACAAATGCTTTCTCCAATGCTACCGGGTCCATGTTCCAAGTATCATATTCCGTATCGATAAATACCGGAACTCCACCTTCATAAACGACCGGATTGACCGTTGCATCAAAAGTCATATCCGAACAAAATACTTTCTTGCCTTCTAATGTGCCATGTCCCACGTCCGGCATGCCATACGCATCCATCCCAGCCAGCTTCACTGCCATATGAAGTGCCGCTGTACCTGCGGATAAAGCAACTGCATATTTGCATCCTACTTTTTCACAAGCCAGCTTCTCCACTTCGTTGATATTCGCACCAACCGTTGACATCCAGTTGGTTTCATATGCTTCTTTTATGTATTCAAGCTCCGGTCCATGCATCGTCGGTGAACTGAGCCATACTTTATTTTCAAATGCTTCTCGTTTCTTCGTGAAGTCAAACAATGTATTTCCTCTTTTCTCTATCTTTAAGTTCTATCTTAAACTAAATAATTATATCATATATATACAGATATATCCACATTCTTTCCGTTTTTCAACGCGTTTCGTCATTTATCGCCGATTCTCGCTACTTTTTTCACATTGTATTGGTTATTCTTCCACTTCATCCCACTCATACGATTCGCTATCTTCGCGTGTTATCTCCCTAAGATAATCAAGGAACCGCATCTCTCTCCGATTCTCCCAATCGCACACATATCCGTCCATCTCACCGAAGTCGTGACTATCTTCCTTCGACAACACTACAAACATTGGGTTTGCGTCTCCATATCAAATCCTCTTTAGCTGTTTCCTCCATGTCAACTCCCCCTGTATTGCAAAATCGGGTAATCAAAGTTTAGTGGGGGCATCTTTTAGTAGGGTCTATAAGTAGGGAGAATCCGTAGGGGCATTTAGTAGGGTCTCCACACATATTAAAACAGGGCAGGAAATCTCTCGATTTCTTGCCCTTCTTCGTCTCTTTTCGTATGATAATTCTGCAACGAAATTCTTTTGAAAGGAGACATATGAATAGTATCACAGAATTATTAAACTTGGAAGATGCCGACATCTTCATTTCCAACATCTCGATTAATGGCACAAAGAAAATCTTAACTCTTGAAACTAAACCAATTCGCCATTTCTGTCCTGTTTGTGGCTTTAAGATGTATTCACGCGGCATCAAAATCCGGACCATCAACCATCCCGTGCTTCAGGATGGTTATGAGCTAGTTTTAAAACTAAAGCAACGCCGTTGGCGCTGTACAAACACACCTTGTTCTTACACAATCAATGAATCTTTTAACTTTGTAGATAAACGAAAACGCAATACAAATGCGACTGATATGCTGATTATTCATGCATTTCGCGACTTATCCGTCTCTGCATCCAGCATTGCTTCCAAATACAAAGTTTCTGACACCTATGTTCTAGACACTTTTGACCGCTATGTAAAAATGGATCGGCTTCCTCTCTCTGACATCATTTCAGTAGATGAGGTCTGTCTCGATCTTGATCCGAACTGTCTCTACGCGTTGGTCATTCAGGACTTTTATACCGGTAATCCAATTGATTTATTGAGCAGCCGTAGAACAAATGACACCGAACCTTATTTTATGTCCATCCCACTCGAAGAACGCTCACAAGTAAAGTATCTAATTTCCGATATGTATAATCCCTACATCAACTGGGTTAACAGATACTTTCCAAACGCTGTTTCTGTCGTAGATTCTTTTCACGTAATTCAATGGATCACTCATAAACTAGATCTTTACATACGTGAGCTCATCAAAAATTTTAAGAAACGTGATCGAGATGCATATACGGCCAACGGCGGCATTATCGATGAACACACCTTTATTCCAGCATCCAGAGAAGTCTACCTACTGCAAAAATATCGATGGCTGATCCTCGCTAATCACTCCTCTATTACTTATCATTCGGATTTAAGAATGGATACACTCCTTCACTGTCTGATGAACACTTATGATTATGAAGATTCTCTTTTTATGATTGATCCAAACTTGAAGGAACTTCGTGATTTAAAGGAACTTTATGTCCAATTCAATACTCGAAATGCTGGGAAGCCAATGGATGCCAGAATTGAACTCGACAAACTGATCAACCACTATCTTCATTGCGGCAATTCAATTTTCGTTGATTTTGCCAATCTTCTGATTCGAAACCATGCTTATATCATCAACTCATTTGTAATGGTTGAAAAATACGGGGCTGGCAAAATATATAGCAGCAGACTTTCTAATGGACCTATTGAATCCTTAAATCGAAAAGTTAAAGACTTGAAAAGACTCGGACGTGGCTATCGAAACTTTGAGCATTTTCGAACCCGATTTCTATATGCGACCAGGGACACCCCTGTTATAAATGGAATAAACGATTACAATCCCGTCACTTATTTTGATATGGAAGATTAAAAAATATTTCGTTGCAAAACAGATCCGGCAGGTCGAAAGACCTGCCTGTGTTATCTATTCATGATTCGATTTAAGAAGCCCCTACGGAATGCCCCTAAAAAACTTCGGGAAACCCCACTAAACTTTGGAGACCCTATTAAGAAAGTAAAATTTTTATTTTCCAAGCTAAAGTTTAGAGATTATAAAATTTTTATACTAATTCATCCTCTTTACTTTTAATTTTATAAAACAAATTTTATATAAAAGAAAAGGTAGGTGAAACCATTCATTGAATAATAAAGTAAAACTACTAAATTTGATAAATAAAAACCCTCAATTGCCTGTTATTCATTTAATTAGTAATTCCTTTGCAAATTCCTATAATTTATATTCAACCTACACAACAGGATGTATTGGAAATTCTTTTATTTCAAAATATTGTTATTTCAATTTTTCTGGAACAAATGAATTTATTATGTACGAAAACGAAATCATTATTGAAGATTATTTATCAAAACATCCTGAACAAAATTCTAATATAAATATAGATAAAATCAATTGGATTCCAGCTATATTTTTTTATCTAACCCCTTCCAAATAAGTCTGCTAAAATGCAGACTTATTTTACAAAATATATTTGTCTTTTGCTTATAAAATCACATTGAAATTGATAACTACTATTTCCAATTACAGGACTCCAATCACCAGCAATAGCAATTGGTTCTGTATGATGACACCCCTTTAATCTATTATAGTAATTCCAACATTCTTGTTCATTATTAAAATTCACTCGTAATACCACATGTGGTTTTCTAAAATCTGTTGGGTAATTAAACAAAATGGCTTTTTCTTTAAATACTTTTTTATAATAACTGCATTCAACAATCATATTGCCATTTAATGCTGTTCCATAGGTACTATAATTTTCTTCATCTGCCAAAATATCATTTATCAATACACCATTATAATTATCCATTTTATCTTTAGTTACACACATCTCATAAATTTTCCCAAGAGTTCTTATCCCTCTACTTGGACCTCCACCAACCTTTTTTCTCATAGCACCAGTTTCATTTTTTGGTCTTGGCAATGTTTTCTCATACATCCATGCAAATGCATTATCTTTATTAAATCTTTTTTCATCATACTTTGTTTCATCAAATACTATAGAACACCGCACACAATTAGCACTAATATGGTGTTTGGATGATGGAATTCTTCTAAAGTATGCTTCATCTGCATCACCTGCATTAACAATTGTCATTTTTGCCTCACATCCACTAGTCCAACAATAATATATATCATCTATATCATCAATATGAACTTCTGATGCCATAATTTCTGGTCCTGAATTATTATATCTTCTTGCTTTATGTGACATAAGCATTATCCTTCCACAATATTTTTCTATAATAATACCATATATAGTACAATTTCTCTACAAAAATAATTTTTTATCACAAAACACTGTGCTTTTTAACACTGAAATTTTACTACACTAGAAAATTTTCATTTTACAATTCATATAGTTTTTATTCAAAATGGTCCTTTTTTGCTCATAATAAACTATATATATAAAGTCATTTAGAGTGATACACATTCGATTTTCAACATAATAAAAGGGTAATCAAAGTTTAGTGGGGGCATCCTTTAGTAGGGTCTCCACACATATTAAAATAGGGCAGGAAATCTCTCGATTTCTTGCCCTTCTTCGTCTCTTTTCGTATGATAATTCTGCAACGAAATTCTTTTGAAAGGAGACATATGAATAGTATCACAGAATTATTAAACTTGGAAGATGCCGACATCTTCATTTCCAACATCTCGATTAATGGCACAAAGAAAATCTTAACTCTTGAAACTAAACCAATTCGCCATTTCTGTCCTGTTTGTGGCTTTAAGATGTATTCACGCGGCATCAAAATCCGGACCATCAACCATCCCGTGCTTCAGGATGGTTATGAGCTAGTTTTAAAACTAAAGCAACGCCGTTGGCGCTGTACAAACACACCTTGTTCTTACACAATCAATGAATCTTTTAACTTTGTAGATAAACGAAAACGCAATACAAATGCGACTGATATGCTGATTATTCATGCATTTCGCGACTTATCCGTCTCTGCATCCAGCATTGCTTCCAAATACAAAGTTTCTGACACCTATGTTCTAGACACTTTTGACCGCTATGTAAAAATGGATCGGCTTCCTCTCTCTGACATCATTTCAGTAGATGAGGTCTGTCTCGATCTTGATCCGAAGGGAACCTTTTATAATGCACACAACTTCTGCATTCATAGGTATCACTGTAAGAAAACAAATGTATGTGGCAAGATTATCCTCTGTAACATCAAATGTACTTCCTGTCCTACCTGCAATCAGACCTGTGCCGATTTTGTAAGGGAACGGTGTAACCGCCTTGACAAGGCTCCTTATGTCTGCAATGGATGTCCGAAAGCCATCAATCACTGTACCATTGCTCACAAGTATCGTTACGATGCAATCTTTGCTAATCGTAAGTACAGGGAATGTCTTTCTTCATCCAGATCTGGCATTAACATGACCAAACAGGAACTGCACAAAAAGGATATGATTATCACTCCACTCATTTATCAGGGGCAGTCACCCTATCAGATCATTACAAACCATCCAGAACTGGATCTGTCAGTCAGAACACTCTATTCGTATTTGGACGATGGCATTCTTACCGCAAGAAACATTGACCTGAAGCGCAAAGTTAAGTTCAAACCGCGCAAGGTACACAAAACGCAGATTAAAGACCGTACTGTTTTTGAAGGGCGTATGTTCACGGACTTTCAAATGCTGAGCCTTGATTCTTTTGCGGAAATGGACACCGTTCATTCTTCGCAGGAATCCAAACGTGTCATCCTGACTTTCTTTCTAGCCCGTGAAAAGCTGTTTCTGGCCTTTATCATGAATCGCTGCACCAAAGGTGCCGTAAAGCTTATTTTTGACAAGCTGGAGCGTCAGCTGGGAACCTATGAGTTCCTGACATTATTCCACACCATCCTGACCGACCGTGAATCAGAATTCGGAGACCCGGAAACTTTGGAGACAGGTGTTGACGGAATGGTCCGTTCAAGCATCTATTTTTGTGATCCCATGAGAAGCGGACAAAAGGGAGGCATTGAGCAGGCACACACCATGCTCCGCATGGTTCTGCCAAAGAAAACCAGTTTTGAATTTCTCACCCAGTGAGATCTGCGTACTATCGTGGATCATATAAACTCCACTCCAAGAGAACGTCTTGGTGGCCGCACTCCTTATGACGTGGCACTCGATAAATATGACATTGATATACTAAAAGCACTTCAGCTTAGGCCGATTCCACCCGACGAGGTCAACCTGACACCTAAGCTGATACGCTTTAACCGTTAACTTATCATAAAAATCTGCTGTCAGACTGGAACTTAACAATTCACATTTTTAGGATGTGGCCTGTGGAATTCAGTCTCGCACACCGGATGTCCAGAGGCTTGTTTGCCATGCCTTGAATTCAGATATTTTATGGGAAGTTGAGCAAATTATACCAGTTTTTTGCATATTATGCTCTATATAATTCAATAAAATCAAGAATTTTTAAGGCGTGATGGAATTTATCTCTGCACTGGAATTTAAAATTTCAAGTCAGCTTCATCTATCTTTTTTTCCGTTTTCATCTATCTTTTTTTCATTTCCATGCATTTTAGTCGACTTTATCGTTTCTTACAGAACAAGCGAAAATTTCTTAATTAAACAGATCCAAAACTATTTATGGGGCGTGATTCAATGAATCACACCCCCAGGCTTTTCCGTAGTGCCAGAAAATATTCCAGCTATATGGATATCTCATCATCTTCCATATACCAGAAATCATCCCTGCTAAGTTGTGGAAAGTTATATACATCCACTCCATGATGTTCAGGCAAGCAGATCAATTGCTGGCGAATGGTATTTATTTCAGAGATAATATCACTTGCCACTTTGTGACGAAGGCAGTCTATGATCTGTCTAAACTGTCTTTGGTAATATTTATCCAGCAAAAACACATTCTTAACGAGCCAGATCATAAAAAGATGATCTAGGGTAATTCCCTTCCGCCAATCAGGATATGCGTTGCAAAGATATCTTCGGCTTTTATCATTTTTTGCTTTACAAAATCGCATCGGTGGGAAAAGATCCAGTTTCTCATCAAATTCGTTTTCCTTTTTTTTAAAAAAAGAAATGGATTGTCCCTTCTCATAATCAATTTCCATCTGATTATATTCTTGTAAGTATGAATCCTGATATAAATTCAATAAAGTCCAAATACCATTATAGTTTATATAACTATCGACTTCCACGATTTTTGGCGGCATAGGTTCTTTAAAAAAATTAACTCTTTTTTTTAAGTAATCCTTATGATTACATTTCAACCATTGTCGCAATGGTGTATTTTCTACCTTTCTCCAATCTTTTTGTGTAAAATTCATCCAATCCCTATCCTCTAAACGTACATATTGATGTTTCAAAGGATTTTCTATCATATATTTATTTAGTATGCCAGAAATATACAATTCAGCTTCTATCGGAAGCTGCTTCACGTACTTTCGACTAGCTTGTACCATCGGTTGCCATTCATTCTCCAAAAAAAATATTCCTCTATAGTCATCCTCTGAATAGTAACTCCCAGGTACACCACCCGCATAAACGCCTTGATATGCACATTGTACTGACGAATCTCTACCATTTGATTGAAGAGAACCGATGTCCGGGCATCCACATTTTTCAATTTGAACACACATTCCCCGTCGTCCCTGTTGTTCATGTTTATATTTATAATAACTCCTCCAACTTTCATTTAAGCCGATTGATGCGTGAAACGGACTCCATACTTCTCCCAACTGTTCCTCTGACCGAGGACACACATCATAATTTTCAAAAGCAGCGGCAAGTGCATCTACCGCTTCTGCACCATATCCTTCTTTTAATTTTTCCCAATCAACCCCATAATCATATTCTTCTATATCCGTTTCCAACAGTAACATTTTATTTGCCCTGCTGATACGCCCACTAACTCTGTAAGTCAAATCCTTCACTTGCCAACAGGGATTTTTTTCAAAATATATATCATATATTACCAAAACTCCGTATACCCCCTGTAAGACATGATCTTCTTTTGTATCCAAAGGAATGGTTGTCATCACAATTTTAGGATACTGTCCCTGCACCTCTGGGAACTTCCGGTCAAATTGTTCTTTCAATTCATCCGTCAGTTCATAAACTTTCTTCCCCTCTACAGCATGAGCTGCGCCCATTATTTCTTCATAGGTTTGCCCAATTCTTTCATTATTATAATACACAGGCACCCTGGAACCACACAGATATTTTTCCACTGTATTCTTCAAATTTAAAGTTCCTAGTTTTCCTGGATTCAAACGTATCGCAATCGAAGTTCCGGCATTCTTCCGATATCCGTTTCTTTCCTGTTGATAAGAAGTCTCTGTAACAAAATCACCCGGATTCGGCATTGGCTCATTTGTAAAGTGGTTCTGTGATTGATTCAACAGAGTATAATATCCACTGAGTCCCGTCACCTGCAATCGCAATCCATAATGTTTGTTCATGTTCAAGTTCGTTGTCTCCTCTTCTCGCCGGTTTTTATCAGAATCAAAATAAAGAGTCGACACCTCCGCATAATCACCATTAAGAAAACATGACAGAAATCCGATTCCAAAGCGACTGATACCATAATACTTTTCTGTTTGATGGTGATCTCTTAAGTCTCTTTCGATTTCCTTGGAAGAATAATATGAATTTCCCACTTTCAAGAAATATCTTTGCAGCATTCCCATGGTCATTCCGGTTCCCTCATCATCAATACGAAACCAGATATTGCCATCCTTGTCATTCCACTCCCAAAAATCAATACGAGACTTTTCCGGTATAAAATCAGAATCCATTTCTCCTCGAAGTAAAGTAGCATCAATCGCATTCTGAAGCAATTCTCTCACGAAAACATCCCGGTTATCATACAAATTTTCTCCCGTCAGCAATTCCAGAATTTTTGTCTGATCCATCGTAATACAAAAATCTCCGCTCATATATCCATCGGATTCAATTTCATTGCGTAAAATAGTCCGGGGAAAAGGAAAGTTCTGTTGCCAGCTTTTTCTACAAAACTTCTGCAACCTTATGCAATTTCCAAGTTCAACCTCGATCCATTCTAGAAAATCACGGATCGCATGCTCCACACCTGGATGGGTACAATGGGCTTTATACGGCAAAGCTTCAGTCGAAGGAGATGCCGGATAAAAAAATCCGGCAGAAGCCTGATGTTTCTTCCACTCTTCAATACTTTTTTCGTTGTCTCCTACATAGCTGTACAATACCTTTGGTGCCCTGGTATCATCGAAGTCCAATAAATCGCCCAACCGTAGCAGTAGTGCACAAAACAGTGGACTGACATCATTTGCATTTAAGTAATCCAAATCATGATTACCAACCATATCTGAAGGATTGTAACCATGTGCCTCACAAACGGACACAATACACTGGAATGGCACGACATCTATTGGGCGCTGACTGATCAGTTCCTTCCATGCCTCATTATGCAGCACCTCAGCCACACGTTCAGAATGCAAGCTGCGGAGATACCACTGCCGCATATCTTCTGTCCATTCTTCTGCTGTGCTCCCCAGAAATTCCGGGTAATGTTCTCTCAAGAATTTTTTACATGTTTCTGTATCCTCGTATTGTGCCTTCTGTTCCTCATCTGTGTAAACCATGCCCACATCATGCAAACTTGCAACTAAAATCAGCAGTTCCAGTTCCCCCACAGTGAGATTACTAATCTGATCTCCTAGTAATCCGCCCATGGCATACAATACATTTAAGATATGTGTTTCGTCATGTAACGTATAATTTCCAAAGTTTCTGCGAACATCCTTCAAATAATTTGTAGCATATTCATAAACTTTTTTTACCCATATACATCTTTCACTTCCTGTATCAGCTTTTTTCTTATATTCTTTCCATAATGCAGTTTCGTCTAATTTTTCTGAATGAACCATGGCATTTCCTTCCTTTGTTTTTTGTATGAATTTTTTCAGTATATGCATACAGCATATAGGATGCCAATTGACATTGCCTTGTACTTTTTCAAATATCTAATTGTAATTTTAAGAAATGCCTATACCGCTGACATTTTATAATCAAGATCTCCTATCAAAAAAGTTCTATGATATATACAATCACAGGCCGATGAATCAAATAACGCAACATTATAGGCGTTTTTATCAAATGTGCTAAAATATTTAACTCCATCATACCCCAAGTATTTTGCGAAATCACTGATATACTGTGTTGGCAGATAATCAAGATCACTATCTAATCTACTCATAGGTTTCGCCAGATCATTTTGAATCTGATGTAATGTACCTTCATTCAGCAAATATTTCACCTTATCACAGTCCGCATAAAACGGCGAATCATGCCCAATAGAACTCAAATCCAAAACCTTTATGTCACGCTTCAATTGAAATGTTGCAATCGTAACATAGTCAAACGCACGCGCACGTATTTCTTTTACCGTCGTTTTTTTATGACTGCTCAAATATAAACAACTTTGTCCTTTAGAATTTGCGCGCCCAGGAGATGCCACATCATCTGGTGGCGCCCACATTTTCTTTCTGGAATACCCCTTCTCATCCGATACTCTTGCCCGGAAAAATTTTGTTCCCTCAGGAATACTAATTTCTGTTTCTTTTAAAACAGATCCCAACACCATCAAATTGATATATTGTCCATGAAAACGATTTTCATTTCTCAAATATTTCTTAAACTCATTCCAACTATGTGTCCCCATGATGGAATACTCTCGCAAAAAAGGTTCATCATACAATTGTGGAATGCCCACTTTTTCCATAATAATTTTTGAATCCAAATCGAGAGAATCACCCACATATCCCTCTACAATTTGCTTTACAGAATCAGCTGTTCCCGAAAAAATATCCCAATCTTTTAACAGTTGCTCCTCTATCGTCCTCTTTTCCTCTTCTGGATAAGAAATAGGCAACTCCGAATCCGGAACATATAATTCCAAAATCGAATCCAGCAATTCACCAACATTTGTTTTATCCGCATCACTTTCAGAATCATATAGCCATGTATTTTTGGCCCCACAAACCGGACAATCCCCCCTGTGTCCAACCATCTCGATTGCCGCTCGTATTTCGGAATCTATATAACACTCTTTACAACAAATCATTTATTTAGCCTCTAAATAATCCCCCATCATTTGTATGTGATGCATCAATGAATATTTTTTAATCACACCTAATCCCGGAAATTTGCCCATATCATAACATTCAATTAATTGGTTTAATCCTATTGTTTTCGGAATATCAGAAAATTTTTCCCACTTTGTCAGCCGATTCATTGCCTCTTCAAATTTTCTGGCCGGATCGGAATATCGTTCATGCGTCTCTGATACAAAATGGTGTATCCTTACTTCCTCCCTTGGTCCAAAGTACATAATGTGAATTGCAATCGCCACAGGAGCAAAACCAGATTCCTCAAAATCCTTTCCTACAATAGAAAAATCAGAGAAACCTGCAAAACCTCTTTTCTTGTAAACAAGATGATTTCTGCTAAACGTCTCATCCGGTTTCTCGGTATAATCAATATTGCGCTTTGCTTTACGATAACTGTCATCCAAAACAATGATATCATCCTCTACAATATCCTCAAAATCTCCTCCCTTCGGAACCACTGTATACTTTCCAAATATTTCTTCTCCATATTCTTCATAATAATGATAATTTTCCCGATCAAGATTTATCATTACAGTATCATGAGCATTTATTTTATTGTTCTCAATTTTTTTAATGACATTATCATCAACTAAATATGCCCTTTGAAGATGTTCATCATTCCATATCTTTTGATATCCATCTACAATTAGCTTTAACTTTTCTTTTTTCTTTTCATCCGCTTCCTCATCAATTTTATTTTTCATTTCCACCAATTCATCGCGAAATGAACCAACCTTTGGATTTCTAACCACAATTACCGGGTGATTCATTTCAATAAATTTGGCCAATGTCGAAAAAAGAGTACTACTAAACTTTACAGGTTCAATAATCGGAATCACTTTTTGACTGAGTTTACCTGCATCCAACAGTTCTCGCAAACATAGCAATTCATTCTGTCTTCCCCTAAGATATGGCAAATACATTTTCACCCCTCCATTCTTACATTACATAGCGCATCGATTTTCTGAAAATCAGAATTCATTTTTTTTGAAAAATACGCATAAAACCGTAGTTCATATGGCACTTGCTCTTCGAATTTGTTTTCAACAGACATCAAAGTTCTCGCCTTAAGACATTCCATTACATCTTTCTGCAGCGTTATGATATTGATTTTCTCCAACCATTTTAAACATTCTCTATAATATTGAAAACTATTGACCTCTGGAAGCTTATGAAAATGTTTTAATAGGATTGACTCAAATTCTGATTTTCTTAAGACCTGAAACATTACAGAATAGGATAAATCATCCCTGTTATACTTTGCCTTTCTACGACATATCAGCCGCCCACTTCCGGTCAATTCATATATGCCCACTTTTTGATCCTTTAAAAACTCTTTCACATGTGGCAATTGTTTCTTTCCAACTACAACATATACATAGCTAAACACCTTATAATAATCATGAGTTTGATTTTCCAAACGAGACAAGTTATCTAAATCCGTTTTAATCTCATAGACCACACCTCGTCCGTTAATCATAATAAAATCCGCTTTCGAATCTCCTATAGGCAACTCTGTCAATGCTGCTGTATGGTACAGATCATGTTTTTGTAACAATAACTGATTGAAAATAGTATTTTTATAAAAATATTCATTTCTATATTCACGATCCATTCGATGATATATCTCGCTTATTGCTTCCCCAACCGTTGCATTCTCGTTTCTAACATATCTTTTTACACACGTTAAAAATGTCTCCGGAACGCTATGCCTGCCGAGCATTTTATCCAAATAGGGAATTGTAAAGATTTTTTTCACCATACAAACATCTAATTTTTCCATAGCATCTCACTTCTATAGGTTTTTCTTAATTGTAACACATTCTCCCCTATATTCATAGTGTTCCATTCCCTAATTGGGTATCCCTGATATTCCTTTTTATCCTTTAAGAATGTTGGCAAACTCTTATGTCAGGACTTTACAAAGGATAATCAGGTATTATCTTTCAAAAATGTCTACCAAAAGAAGGGGGAGATTTTATGTATAAATCTAGTATCATTGT